>JBDRRP010000140.1:0-8227 GCA_043825735.1 Pseudomonadota bacterium
GGGAGAAGCTTAAGGCATTGAAGGCGGATTACATCAACGCCTATATGGGGATGCACAAAAAAGCGAGACTCAATCACGCCCAGGATAAAGCCAAGAGTGAGATCGCACGGGATTACCGGGTAGCCCAGCTTCAAAAGCTGACAGCCATCGATTTGCTCAATCGGCAGCAGTTGATCGAGTTCCAGGACCGGCTTGGTAAGCTGAAAACTTGTTTTGGACTGACTGAGCGTGACCTGGAAGCAGATCCCAAGTGCCCACACTGTAACTTTTGGCCAGGAATGGAAACCGCCGGTCCCTCTGCCAACTCGGTCATAGATGCACTACGCAGCGATCTTAGCAATCTGCAGCGGTCATGGACGCACTCCTTGCTTTCGGATCTGGGGGACCCTGTTGTTCAGAAGAACTTTGAGTTGCTGAAGCCCAAGCAGCGCAAGCTCATCGATGCCTTCATTGCATCTAAAGAGATTCCGGATGAGATCGGAAACGACTTTCTGCAAGCATTAATAGACGCGCTTTCCGAACTATCCAGCGTCCCGGTGCGGGTCAGCGACCTTCGCGCAGCATTGTTCCCTGACAATGGAGCGGCGACGCCAGGGGAACTCAAAGACCGTTTCGAGAGGTTCATTTCGGATCTGCTCAAGGGGAAGGATGCAGGGAAAACCAGAATTGTGCTGGAGTAAATCATGACCAGAGACGAGTTGATTGAGCGCCTGAAAGGCCACGAATGGCGGGATATCGAGTTCAAAGCTGCTCAATTCGAAGTGCCCAGAGACGTTTATACCACCGTATCAGCCTTTGCCAACACCGAGGGCGGCCATATCGTCTTCGGAGTCAAAGGGAAGAAAGGCGGCTTTGAAATTGTAGGCGTAATTCCGGATTGCGTTGATAATGTTCAGAACGCATTCCTCAATACGATCCGGTCCGGTAATAAGGTCAGTGTTATTGTTCCTGTGCGTGAGAGCATAATCCAGGACGATGCCGGCACGGTGTTGGTCTTTTTCATCCCGGAAGCCAACCGCAAGGAAAAGCCTGTACACCTCGACGGCAGGTGGGAGGAGTCTTACATCCGTCGAGGCGCTTCCGATCAACGCTGCACTGTGGAAGAGGTCAAACGATTTATCCGTGATGCTTCATCGGAACCTTTCGATGGCGAGCCAATAGAGGACATTTCAGCAGAAACGTTTTTCGATGAAGAAGTCGTTGCCTGGTATCGTGGGGTTTTCAACAGAAGGGAACCCGGACGTCATGAAGCGCTCAGCGACGTCGAATTCCTTCGGGACTGGGGGTTCATCATTGAGAAGCAGAAGGCACTGACCCCTAACCGGGCTGGGATTCTCTTTTTTGGCAAGGCACGCTATGTGAGGCAAATCCTTTCCCGCCCTGTCGTCGATTTTCAGCGTATCGACTTCCCGAGCGACGAATGGACCCCTGAAAAACGATGGAATGACCGTGTTATTGTGGAAGAGAACCTGGTCCGGGCATGGTGGCTTTTGGTCGACCGATTCATGAAAGTCTCCGAACGTCCATTTAGCATCGACGCTACGACAATGCGAAGGGATGACGAGCCGCCGGACTATATCTCCTTTCGGGAAGCGGCAATCAACTTGCTCATGCACCAGGACTATGGCGACCATGGACGCCTTGCTCGTATTCAGATTTTTCGTGACCGTACCGTCTTTTGGAATCCCGGCGACGCCTTCTACACCAAGGACCAGCTGCTCGACACCGGCACCAAGGCGGTCCGCAATCAGAATATCGTGAACGCATTCCGTCGGATCGGGCTCAGCGACCAGGCCGGAACCGGGATTCGTGCCATATACAAAAACTGGAATGCGCTCGGAAACGTTCCTCCCGAAATGGACAACAATCGAGCCGAAAAAACCTTTGAACTCATCTTAAAGCGGGAACCGCTGTTCACCGAACGCCAACGAACACTTCAAGCCACGCTTGGAGTCCACCTATCGGAAGCCGAGGCCGAGGCCTTCGCCTATGCCTGCAAGATGGGCCGGCTCTCTGTCACCGACGTTCGCTCGCTCACTACCAGTACTGCGGCCGAGGCCACTGCCATCCTTGATCGGTTGGTTCTCCAGGTCCTGCTTAAGGCTGTTGATAGCGAGGCGGGAATCTATGAACTACAGGATCAGTTTAAAACCACCCAGGCCTGCTTGCCCAGTGAACAAGTAGAAGCTAATGCCGGCCACTTGCCCACTGAACAAGTAGGCAAAAAGGGAAAAAGCTTGCCCAGTGGTCAGGTAAGGCCACTGACGGAACTGGCTGCCAGGCAGTGGGACATTCTGGCGCTCTGTGATATGCCCAGATCTCTCAAAGAACTGCTTGAACTGGCAGGGATAAAATCAAGAAATTACTTTGTTTCCAAATACTTGCAGCCGATGCTCGATGCCAGGCTGATCCGGATGACAAATCCAGAGAGCCGAACGGCGCCAAATCAACGATATGTTCTCACAAAGACCGGTCTGGAACTGAATGCGTGGGCTCAGGACAACCGAAAGCGGCCGGACAAATAGTTGGCGTATCCAAGCCAACTTGTCCACTACCAATGTGTACAAGTTGGAACTTAGTCAGTCTTCGAGTGACCAACCTACAGCCAAGCAGGGTACATGTTAGTCACTGACCAAGTTTTCAGAACGGAGTAGCGATATATGCCACAGATGAAACAGATAGGCGGCGACATGCAAAAAGACATTGGCCTGTCAACTATGTCCGACCAATCAGGGCCAGTTGAATGCCTTGGAATGGAATTTTCGGACGACAATGCCAGGCACGAGTATTTCATTGAGAAACTTGCTGAAAAGCTGAAGGACCCGGAGTTCAGAAAAATCGATGGGTTTCCCATTGGTGAGGACGAGGACATCCTTGCACTATCTAACCCGCCCTATTATACGGCCTGTCCTAATCCCTGGCTGGCAGATTTCGTTGGCTGCTACGGGTCATCGTTTAGTCCTAAAGATAAATACCACCGTGAGCCTTTCGCAGCGGATGTGAGTGAGGGCAAGACTCACCCCCTTTATTCTGCTCATGCCTACCATACTAAAGTGCCACACAGGGCAATCATGCGGTACATCCTGCATTACACCAAACCTGGTGATTTGGTAATGGATGGATTCTCAGGGACGGGAATGACCGGAGTCGCTGCTCAATTGTGTGGTAATAGAGAGGAAGTCCAAGCACTCGGCTATCGGGTAAAGGATGATGGTACAATAATTGACGAACGTGGAAATGCAATCTCAAAACTTGGCGCTCGTCGTGCGATTCTTAACGATCTCTCGCCGGTAGCATCGTTTATTGCTGCTGGCTACAACGCACCTATCGACATTGATGTTTTCAAAATGGAAGCCAATCGCATCTTGCGCGATGTCGATGAAGAACTCGGATGGATGTATGAAACAAACCACCCCGGAGGGGGAAAGAAAGGCAGGATCAACTACACCGTATGGAGCGAAGTTCTTGCCTGTCCAGAATGTGGTGAAGAAATAATTTTTTCTAAAACTGCATTTGATTCTTCAACAAAAAAGATAAATAAATCATTTTCATGCCCTCGATGTTCCGTTGCTTTAACAAAAAACAGCCTTGAACTGATATTCGAAACCTATTTCGACCCAGCTATACAAGATACTGCCAAACGCCCAAAACGAGTTCCTGTCTTAATTAATTACAGTGTCGGCAAAACAAAGTATGAAAAGGCACCGGACGATAATGATATGTCGATCCTTAGGCGCATCCAGGAACTTCCAATTCCTACGATCGTACCCACCTTCAAGATTCCTGACATGCAAATGATGCGTGTTGGCCGGATGAAGACTACAGCAGTTACCCACTTGCACCACTTTTTCATGCCTCGGGCTACTCAAGCGCTTGGCTTTCTCTGGAAGAAAGCTCAAGCAATTGAAAGCCGCTCATCTCGATCTGCGATTTTGTTTCTCGTTGAACAGGCAATTTGGGGCATGTCGGTTCTCGCGCGGTACGTACCGACTCATTACTCACAAGTAAACCAATATCTATCAGGTGTTTTTTATGTTGCATCCCACATCGTTGACGTTTCACCATGGTACATACTGGATGGAAAGGCCAAGAGGCTCCAAAAGGCTTTCTTAACGATTGCTCAGAACAATGCTCCAGTAATAATTTCATCAAGTGATTGCGCTCAACTGCCATTGCCTCCAAGCTCGCTGGATTATGTATTCACAGATCCACCCTTTGGAGAAAATATTTACTACTCTGATTTAGATCTGCTCATTGAATCATGGCATCGAGTTTTAACAAATCCTCAACCAGAGGCCATAGTAGATAGAGTTAAGAAGAAGGATCTTAGAGATTACAAACATCTAATGCTTTTGTGTTTTAAAAAATACTTTGATGCTTTAAAACCAGGGCGTTGGATAACTGTAGAGTTTTCAAATTCTCAAGCATCAGTCTGGAACAGTATTCAGACTACATTACAGGAGGCTGGTTTTGTCGTCGCCAATGTTGCAGCCTTGGACAAAAAGCAACGTAGCTTTCAATCTGTAACATCACCAACCGCGGTGAAGCAAGATTTGGTCATCTCAGCATACAAACCAAACGGAGGTTTAGAAACACGCTTTGCGAAGAGTGCAGAAACGGAAGGTGGGGTCTGGGAATTCATTAGGACGCATTTAAACAATCTTCCTGTTGTCCGCCCCAGAGGTGGCCAACTGGAGCCGATCGCAGAGCGTGACCCCCGGATACTTTACGACCGCACAGTTGCCTTCTATGTCCGCCATAACATTCCAGTCCCCATATCGTCACCGGAGTTTCAATCACTGCTTGCAGACAAATTCCCGGAACGGGACGGCATGTATTTTCTACCGGAACAGGCTGTCGAGTATGACAAGACACGAATGAAAATGGAAGGGGTCGGTCAGCTCAGCATTTTTGTGGAGGACGAACGCAGTGCTGCCAACTGGCTGCGCAGCTTCCTGAAAAGGAAGCCCTCCAAGTATCAGGAAATCCAACCTGAATTTTTCGAACAATTGAACCAGAGCTGGAAAAAATGGGAGACCCGACCGGAGTTGCGGGCGATGTTGGATCTGTATTTCCTCTGCTATCACGGTGAAGGGGATGTGCCATCGCAAATCCACAGCTACCTTTCCACTAATTTCAAGGAATTGCGAAACCTGCCGGCAGACAATGCCATGCTGAAGGCAAAAGCGCGTGATCGCTGGTATGTTCCAGACCCAAAAAATCAAGTTCAAGTTGAGCAGTTACGGGAAAAGCGGCTGTTGGAAGAGTTCTGGACCTATCTTCCCACCGGATACGAGGCGGCTGCACGCAGGAACGAACCTCAGCAGAACCTGCCGGGGTTGGACCAGCCCAAGGTTAAGACACCCAAAGGAAAACGTCTGGCGATTGTCCGAACCGAAGCGGTGCGTATTGGATTCAACTATTGCTTCGGAAGAAACGACTACCACACCATTATTGCCGTGGCGAACTATATTCCCAATGATGTGATTGAAAACGATGAGCAGCTGCAAATGATCTACGATAGTGCTGTCACGAGAAGCGGCATCGAGCCGGATTGATCAATTTATGGGGAACAGCCAAGAAACGGATGAATCGAAAAGCGAATGGGCTTGGTCAAAAACACACCAGGCCTTGGTTCGCATCGTAGAATCGATAGACCTTTGGGATTTGCCTTCTGTCCGGATCTGGTTGCCGGACCGTGATGCCATTGTGCAGGTTCCGGCAAACGACCTGCTGGCGCCGTCTCATGCCATAGAGCGCAAGACAGTGGAAGCTCGCTTGCGATATCTACTCATGGCGGCACGGCTGTCCAATCTGCTAACCGAAGATGTGTTGCTTGCACCCATTGACGCTTCTGTTATCCCTTTGCCCCACCAAATCAGGGCACTGCGAAAAGCCATTTCGCGGGACCGCGTTCGTTTTCTGCTGGCTGATGAGGTTGGGTTGGGAAAAACCATCGAGGCAGGACTCATCCTCCGGGAGTTAAAGCTTCGCGGCTTGGTGACACGGTCTCTGGTGATTTCCCCGCGTGGGTTGATCATGCAATGGATCGCAGAGATGAAGACACACTTCGGCGAGAAGTTCCGTCATTTCCAGCCAGCCGATTTTCCATCATACCGCCGGATAGCGGAGACTGACAACATCTGGCAAGCGTACCCGCAGATCATCTGTTCGCTCGACGCGGTGAAACCCCTGGAGTCCCGTAAAGGTTGGAGTCGGGAGCAACTCGACCAACACAACCAGGACCGTTTTCTGGATCTCATAAGCGCAGGCTGGGACCTGATCATTGTCGATGAAGCGCACCGCATGGGAGGAAGCACTGCCCAAGTGGCACGCCACCAACTGGGCAAGGGATTGGCCGAGGCTGCGCCATATCTGCTCCTGCTCTCGGCAACCCCGCATCAGGGAAAGAGTGATGCCTTCCACCGGCTTCTTACACTGTTGGATCGAGACGCCTTCCCGGACCCGTCCAGTGTCGTGAAGGAGCGCGTTCTCCCTTACGTTATCAGGACCGAAAAGCGACAAGCGATCGATGCCGATGGAAAACCGCTTTTCAAGCCGCGTGTCACCAAGATGGTCACCATCCCTTGGAAAACTGAGCATGAAAGCCAACGCCAGCTTTACGAATCTGTTACCGAGTATGTGCGAGCGGGCTACAACCGGGCTTTGAGAGAAAAAAAGGGATATCTTGGCTTTCTGATGATTCTCATGCAGCGCTTGGTCACCTCGTCCACACGGTCAATTACGACCACTTTGGCGCGGCGCATGGATGCCTTGAATCAAAGCGTCGACTCGAATTCTCGGGAATTGATGTTATTCGATGACGATTGGGGTGATTTGGACGGGCAGGCTCAGCTTGAGGACTTACTGGCGTCAAGATCTACGCCTCTGGATGCCGAGAAAGAAGAAGTCCGACATCTTCTCGACCTGGCATTCCGGGTGGAAGCCCAAGGCCCAGATGCGCGTGCCGACGCATTGCTGGAATGGATCTATACCCTGCAGAAGGAGGAGGGTGAGCCCGACCTGAAAATCCTCATATTTACCGAATTCATTCCAACGCAGGAGATGCTGGCCGAATTTTTGACAGTAAGGGGTTTTTCGGTAGTCTGCCTGAATGGGAGCATGGATATGGACCAGCGCAACCACGTCCAGGATTGTTTTGCAGGGGACGTCCGTATCCTAATTTCCACAGATGCCGGCGGGGAGGGCCTCAATCTCCAGTTCTGTCACGTTGTCATCAACTACGATCTCCCCTGGAACCCGATGCGTCTGGAACAACGCATCGGTCGTGTGGATCGCATAGGTCAGACGAAGATCGTTCGGGCCATGAATTTTGTATTGGAAGATACCATTGAATGCCGCGTTCAAGAGGTCCTGGAGGAAAAGCTCTCTATCATTCTGGATGAGTTTGGCGTCGATAAAACCGGCGATGTACTCGACACCATTGAAGCCGGCGCGATTTTCGACAAACTTTATCTGGAAGCACTGCTTCACCCCGAACATATAAGCGATACTGTGCAAAGGGCGGCTGCCACTGTCCAGGAAGAGGCTTCACGCGCTCGGGCACAACAGTCCCTGTTCGACGATCCGGTTGCCTTGGACACAGCCGACGCAATGAAGACGCAGCAATTGCCCATTGGGGAATGGATCGAAGCGATGACATCGAATTACCTCGATGCTCATGGTGGGTCCCTCAAACATGATGGCGCTGCGTTCCAGATCCGCTGGCCGAATGAACAAGATACACATTTGGTTGCCTTCCCAGGGCGCCAATGGAACCTGCCCGCCGGTGTTGATCTGCTATCGCTCGAACACCCGAGAGTCCGAGGGGTGATTACCCACTTGCCCCGCCAGGCTCCTGGATGTCCCATCGAATGTATCACCCTTGACGGCATTCCCGATGAAATTAACGGCTTTTGGTCACTTTGGAAGATCGGAATGCTTACCTCTGACCGGCGCCGCCAACGCATACTGCCTGTATTTGTTCATGATGATGGACGCGCGCTGCAGCCTACCGCTCGATATCTTTGGGAGGAGCTCAATATCAATCGATGGCAGGTCAACGGCGCTGTCGCTGGTGGCAAAAACCAAGAGGCTTTTCGTGCTTCCATGGCGGCTGCCATGGAACAGGGGCGTGAGGTATTTATGCAACTCAGGCAGCGGCATTTGGCGCAATTGAACCTGGAAAACGACAAAGCTGAATACAGCTTTCGTGCCCGTCGCAAGC
>JBDRRP010000141.1:0-6544 GCA_043825735.1 Pseudomonadota bacterium
TGTGGGTCGCCGCGAATATTCTAACAATTTTAAATGGTTAGGTATGCTCGCAACATAAATTCTCTTATCGAAGGTTTGGCTGTAAGTGTGATTTCCAGAAGATGTCTCAGGTGGACATAGTGGGATGAATCGACATGTTATGGGTTCAATTTATTGAAACGGAAAAACTTAAGGGATGTCCCGCTTTCTGCGGATGGAACTTCTCACCTTTAACGACCCCGAATTCCGCCTGCCTGCCACTTGTCCAGCCATAGTTCGAAGAACGACGGCGGATAACCCGCCTGGAGGGCTTCTATCCCGGTGAGCGGAGCTTTTACAGCTGTGTGCTTGACCGGTTCACAGCAGGGAGATCATTGTCTTGGCATGGCTCTATATTCGAGATCGGCTTCTTGAAAGCCGGATATCCCCAACTATCAATTCCAGTTGGCCATCACCGAGGCAATCGGTCTAAGTCGGTTAAAACTAATACAATCGGAAATAGCGTTTGACAACAGGCCTTCGTCTGGCATATTTTATCCTTGTTTATCCCGGTTTGTCTGGATTAAAGACCCGTAAATCAGATCCATGGCAAACCCAACCATGAACCGATAGCAGAAGGCCATTGCGAGACAACCAATGGTGCTAAATGTGAGTAGAGACAAATGATGGAAGATCGATGGCTCTCCGTAGACGATATTGCGGCTTATCTCGGCATCAAGCGGGATACTGTTTATAGATGGATAAGTGAAAGAAATATGCCTGGGCACAAGATCGGCCGCTTGTGGAAGTTTCGGAAAGAAGAGGTCGACGAGTGGATGCGAAGCGGAGGTGGCACGGAAAAGCGCAAAGACAGTGCCAAGGAATGATCGGGAAAAGGATATGAGTGAAATGAATCTGTTCCGCATCAAGGGCGATACCGTTCAGGGTCTCGAGGATGGGCAAAATCGAGAGCGGCCGGTAATGATCAGGCGCCAGAACCAGGGGAGATGCTGCGCATGACATCATCCAGCCTAAAAACATCCGGTATTTGGGACAACCACCATCGTGGGTCAATTGGTGATTTTCTCAAAGAAAAGATTCTCCAAGGCTCAGATCTCTCATTCGTTTCCGCTTATTTCACCATTTATGCATATGCCGCCCTCAAGGACCAGCTGGACCAGATCAATCATCTTCGGTTTCTGTTCGGAGAACCACAATTCATCCAATCACTTGACCCTGACAAAACAGAGAAAAAAGCCTTCAGGATTGAGGACGACGCCCTTTTCCTATCCAATCGCCTTGAGCAGAAACGAGTGGCTAAGGAATGTTCGGATTGGTTGAAAAGTAGAGTCGATGTCAGATCGATTATCAAGCCGGGCTTCCTTCACGGCAAGATGTACCATATGGACAACAATGGCGTTCAAGAAGCCATTATCGGAAGCTCGAACTTTACGGTGCGCGGCCTTGGTCTGGGCGCTTTGGGCAACAACATCGAGCTTAATCTGGAAGTTGATAGCACCAGAGATCGAAAAGACCTGAAGAATTGGTTCGACGAGGTTTGGAACGACAAAGAGCTCGTTGAAGACGTCAAGGCTGAGGTCCTGAACTACCTCGCGCAGCTATATGAAAATCATTCACCGGAGTTCGTTTACTTCAAGACGCTCTTCCACATCTTCGAGAATTACTTGTCGGAGGCAGAACGTGGTGGCCTCCTCGATGAGAAGACCGGCTTCTTCGAATCCGGTGTGTGGAACATGCTTTATGAGTTCCAAAAGGACGGCGTAAAGGGCGCGATCAACAAGATCTTGAAGCATCACGGCTGCATCATCGCAGACAGTGTCGGCCTGGGAAAAACTTTCGAAGCGTTGGCGGTCATCAAGTATTTTGAACTTCTCAACGGTCGCGTGCTCGTACTCTGCCCCAAAAGGCTGGAGGATAACTGGAAGGTCTACCGCGAAAACGATACACGCAATCCCCTCCTCATGGATCGGTTTGCGTTCACCGTGCTGGCTCATACCGATTTGGGGCGGGATACTTATGAAACTCACAATTGGGGCAATTATGATCTCGTGGTTATTGATGAGTCTCACAACTTCCGCAATAACGCCCGGGGCAAGGTTCAGGAAGACGGCATTCGCAAGACTTCGCGTTACGAGTTTCTGATGGAACGGGTTCTTCAGACGGGAGTGGATACCAAGGTGCTGCTGCTCTCGGCAACCCCTGTGAACAACAGCCTCAAGGATTTGCGAAATCAGTTCCTGCTGATCACACAAGATCAGGACCGGGCCTTCCACGAGTCGCTTGACATCTACAGCATTGCCCAGGCGATGAAGAATGCGCAGACCCACTTCACCCAATGGGCTGACCCGAAGAAGAACCCGGAACGTAAGGTCAGCCGCCTGCTCGACGCCTTGGATTCCACGTTCTTCAAGCTGCTTGACGAACTTACGATAGCACGGTCCCGTCGACATATCATCAGCTATTACGGGACCAAGCGTATGGGAGAATTCCCCAAAAGGCTCAAACCAATAGCCCTGCATCCGGCTACAGATATCAAGGGATACTTTCCGTCCTACGATGACCTGCATGCGGCTATCTCGGAATACAAGCTGACCATCTTCAATCCGTCCGCCTATCTGAAAGACGCCCATGTAAACCGTTACATCAAGGACGGCGCGCAGCTGGTTCTTTTCAACGACCAGAAAAGCCGCGAGTCCTATCTTATTGGCATGATGCGTACAAACTACCTGAAGCGACTC
Source organism: Pseudomonadota bacterium (assembly GCA_043825735.1). Classification (GTDB taxonomy): domain Bacteria; phylum Desulfobacterota; class Desulfobacteria; order Desulfobacterales; family JBDRRP01; genus JBDRRP01. The sequence goes on from JBDRRP010000141.1 coordinate 2,718, forward strand.
GAAAGCTCCGTGCACAGCTTCGAGGTATCTATCGACCGTACAATCAAAAAAATTGACGACCTGTTGGAGAAGATCGACCATTTCGAAGGCAACTTCGATGAGTACACTCAACCAGACCTGTTCAAGGATCAGGGCGAGGAAGAGGAGGCGGAGCTGCTGGAACGCCTGATGGTAGGTAAAAAGCTCCCGATCCGGTTAGAACACCTGAAACGCAAGGAATGGAAAATAGACCTCAAGAAGGACCGCATACAGTTGATTACCATCCACGAGAAAGCTGCGGCCGTCACTGCGGACCGGGACGCCAAGCTTCAGGAGTTAAAATGTCTGATCCAGGACAAAATCAACCACCCACTTAACGACGACAATCGAAAACTGCTTGTTTTCACGGCCTTTTCCGACACCGCACAATACCTCTATGCAAACCTGAAGGACTGGGCGCTCAAGGAGATGGGCCTGCACAGCGCGCTGGTTACCGGCACCGGCGATAACCGCACCACTTTCAAGCAGACCGGCTATGCCCGCCAGACCGATTTCATCTCCATCCTGACCAACTTCTCACCCCGCTCCAAGCTTCGTGCGAAGATGCCGAACATGCCGCAGGAGGGCGAGATCGACATCCTCATCGCCACCGACTGCATTTCGGAGGGCCAGAACCTGCAGGACTGCGATTACCTGATCAACTATGACATCCACTGGAACCCGGTGCGGATCATCCAGCGCTTCGGCCGAATCGACCGCATTGGCAGCACCAACAAACAGATTCAACTCGTCAACTTCTGGCCCACTGACGACCTGAACAAGTACATCAACCTCAAGGACCGCGTCGAAGCACGTATGGCAATGGTGGATCTTGCTGCCAGCGGTGCCGACAACCTTCTCGATCCCGATCAACTCGAAGCTCTGGTTGCTGAAGAACTGACCTATCGTGAGAAGCAGCTCCTCCGGCTCAGAGACGAGGTGATCGATCTGGAGGAGATGGGCGACAACGTCTCACTCAGTGAATTCACGCTCGACGATTTCCGGGTTGAGCTTATGAACTTTTTGATCAGCAACCGCAAACAACTGGAGGACGCCCCGCTGGGCCTCTATGCCGTGGCACCGACGCTTGATGAAATGAAGGACGCAACATTGTTTGACAAAAACTGGCACGAGATCGTGAAGCCCGGTGTGATATTCTGTTTGCGGCACAAGTACCCGCCGCAGGAGAAACGATCCTCCAACGTTAATCCGTTGGGGCGGTATTACCTTCTCTATATCCGGGATGACGGCACCGTTCGCTTCACCTTTACTCAGGCCAAGAGCGCCCTTTCCATGTTCCAGAAGCTCTGTGTCGGGAAGGCAGTTCCGTATCAGGCGCTCTGCGATCTGTTTGATCGGGAGACGGAAAGCGGCGCCAGGATGGACACGTACAGCGATTTGCTGGTCAAGGCTATCAATGCCATTGTCCGCACGTTCCAAAAACGGACTGCAGCCGGGCTACAGTCCGGCCGGGATTTTATTATCCCCGACAAGCAGGAGCAAGCCACGGATGCCTCTGATTTTGAACTCATCACCTGGCTTGTCATCAAATCCGGGAAGAACTGATGGCTGATCTCAAAGCGCTAATAAAGCAGGGTGAAGGCATTTCCGTTGAATTCAAGGAATGTCGGCGAACCCTTAACCGGGATGTTTATGTGACCGTCTGCGCGTTCCTCAACCGTCACGGCGGAACCCTGCTGCTTGGGGTTAGTGATGCCGGTGCAGTGACCGGTGTTGATCCCGACTGTGTTGGGCAGATTAAAAAAGATTTTGTAACGGCCATTAACAATCCGCAGAAGATCAATCCGGCCTGTTATCTGTCGGTTGATGAAGTACGGATTGACGGGGAAACCGTACTTTATATTTTTGCTCCGGAGAGCTCTCAGGTACACCGTTGTAACGGGCGCATCTTCGACCGGAATGAAGACGGGGATCTGGATATTACCGATCACACGCGCATGGTGAGCGACCTGTACCATCGCAAACAGGCCGCTTATTCCGAAAATAAAATTTATCCGTATGCCACGCTGGAACATCTCCGAAAAGACCTGATTGCCAAGTGCCGAAAAATCGCAGGGTTGCAACGCGAAGAGCACCCGTGGCCGGCCATGGATGACCTGGAGCTGTTGAAAAGCGCTCAATTGTATCAGACCGATTTTGAGACTGGAAAAAGCGGTGTCACCCTGGCGGGGATTCTTCTGCTCGGCAGGGATGAAACCATACTGTCTGTTGTGCCGCATCATCGAACGGATTTGATTCTGCGGCGGATCAATCTCGACCGCTATGACGATCGTGACGATGTGCGCACCAACCTGATCGAGAGCTATGAGCGGACCATGGCGTTCATTGCCAAGCACCTGCCCGACCCGTTTTATCTGGAGGGGGATACCCGCATCAGTATCCGCGATGCCATCTTCCGTGAAGTCGCATCCAATATTCTGATCCACCGGGAATACCTGAATTCCTTTCCTGCTAAGTTGATTATCGAACGCGGACAGGTACGCACTGAAAACAGCAACAAGCCGCACGGGTTTGGATTGATTAATCCGGCGAATTTCACGCCTTATCCTAAAAACCCTGTGATTGCCCGGTTTTTCCGTCAAATCGGGCGGGCGGATGAACTCGGTTCCGGTGTTCGCAATCTCATGAAGTATGGTAAGGCCTACAGCGATCACGACCCCGAGTTGGTGGAAGGCGATATTTTCAGGATACTTATCAGGTTACCTGGCGTTGATACCTCTGAACGACACGTCGAGGCACAAGTCGAGGCACAAGTCGGGGCACAAGTCGGGGCACAAGCTGAGATCCGCATTTTGACGGCCTGTACCGCTGCCCCGCTTTCGTCTGCGGAAATTGCAGCCGCCTTGGGGCACAAGCAGTTGAGCGGGAACCTGCGCAAGGCCCTGCCCAGACTGCGGGAAGAAGGCCTGTTGGAATACACCATCCCCGACAAGCCCAACAGCCGCCTACAGAAATACCGTTTGACCGATGCGGGGAAACATTTGCTGAAGTCTATGCAGGAATAAAGCAGGATAAAAAATGGAACTGAAAGCACAGTTACAACCATGAACACAGACACAAGAAAACAAATCGAAACAGCGCTTCGGGCCTTTTCCGGCGCTGACCTGCGCGCCGCCTCCATTGGTCTGCTGAACACCCTCGGTTACCACAGTGAGAAGGCCCTTGATCTTGACAATACACCGGGCGCCTTTCTTGCCGAGTTCGACAAACGTGACCGAAAATTCCGCAAGGCAAAGGCCCTGTTCGAGCGCTGGAAGTCCGTCGAATTCCTGTTTCAGATTACCGATGACGAGGTGCGCCATGCCGGTGCGCAGGGTACGCTTTTTGATTCCGGTTATGATCAAGGAAACTACCAGTCCTATCTGTTCTTCGCCCTTGATCTGGAGAAGAACCATTACACACGCACCCAGCTCGCAGACATTACGCGAGAGATTAACCTGCTGTTCGATATGCCCGCCATGCTGCTCATACGGCACAACGGTGCGCTGACGTTCTCGGTTATTGACCGGCAGCTGCACAAAAAGGATCAAGGCCGCGATGTGTTAGAAAAAGTCGCCCTCATCAAAGACATTCGTATCGAAAGCCCCCACCGGGCGCATATTGAAATTCTGTTTGATCTTACATTTACCGAGCTTCTGGCCAGACATAAGTTCAGCAACTTTGTCGAGCTGCATAACGCCTGGCAGAAGACGCTGGACACCAAAGCATTGAACGAAAAGTTCTACCGGGAGCTGTTCAACTGGTATTTGTGGGCGGTACAAATCGTCCGATTCCCGAAACCCGCTTCA
>JBDRRP010000142.1:0-3512 GCA_043825735.1 Pseudomonadota bacterium
TCCAGGCCGACCGTATTTTTCATGGACGATCTGGGGCAGGCGGCGCCGGCGGTGCAGGCGACGTGCATGCAGCTTTTGAAAGCCCGGCGCGTTGGCGAAAAAAAGATCAGCGACCACGTCCGCATTATCGCGGCAACCAACTTCAAGTCGGCTAAAGCCGGCGTGTTCGGGATGCTCGAACCAGTGAAATCCCGGTTCGTGTCCATCCTGCAGTTGGAGGTTTCGGTCGACGATTGGATCAAATGGGCGCTTGCCAACGACGTGCCGCTGCCGCTCATCGGGTTTATCCGGTGGAAGCCTGACATGCTGCACCAGTTCAAGGCCAGTAGCGACATGACCAACACCCCTTCGCCGCGCACGGTCACCAATGTCGGCAAATGCCAGAACATCCTGGAGGCAGCGGCCAACGGCGGCGCAATCGATCCGACCCTGGAGTTTGAAATGTTCAAGGGCGCGGCCGGTGAGGCGTTTGCAACCGAGTACTGCGGTCACTTGCAACTGGCCCGGGCGGCGTTTGATCCCGATGCGATTCTGATGGACCCGGACAACGCGCCGATTCCTGACAGCCTGGACATGCGCTATGCGATCTGCGGTGCAGTTGCCATGCGCGCCAGTCAGAAGACGGCGGGGCGGATCATCACCTACGCAAACCGCCTGCCCGAGGAGTTTAACGTGCTCATGGTGCGCGATTGCCAGGCTCGCAACCAGGGCTTCCAGATGTCCAAGGAATTTAAGAAGTGGTTTCAGGACCATAAGGACGTGATGATCTAATGATCGAAAAACTCTCCATTGATCGGTACATGCTGACGAATACGAACTGCCGGCGGGTGGTTTTGGGGAATCTGGTGATGTTTTACTCCTATGAAACGCCGGTCGGCTTTTACCACCCGAGATATGGCGGGTACAAAACCGAAAACCTTTGGGGCCCGACTACCGGAAAGCACTTGAGGCACATGCCGGGCTTCAAAGAGACGGTCCCGAACAATCGGTTTCTCCAGCTTTTGGAGAAAGCGTTCAAATGGACGATCTCTGAGCTTTTCGACACGCTCACTGCGATTCAATTTAGCAACAAGGAGGCCATGGGCCATGATCAGCATTCAGGAGACAGCGATCCGAGTATCGCTGACAATAACGAAGTGGGGTGTATCCAAGAGGGATGACGAGGTAACGAGCAAGGCCATCGCCGAGGCCGAGGCCACTGCCGATGCGGGCAATTTCAACAAGCGCCTTCTGGCCAAACGCTACACCGAGAACATCGACCGGATCGCCAACGAGGCCCGAAAGCTTTTTCGGGAAAGCACGCTCCCCTGGGGAAAAAAGGATCGAATCCTTCCCATGGCGATGCTGGAGGACTTTCGCCTCAAGATCAAAGCGATCAAGCGCGAATACTTCCAGGCGGTCGGCACGCTGGCCCTGGTGTTTCCTTCGGCGGTCGCCGAACGAGCGTCTGAATTGGGAGCCATGCACAACCCGAACGAATACCCCTCGGTTGATGATCTGCAAAAGGCCTACACGTTCGAGCTGGATGTGGCGAACATCGAGGACGCAAACGATCTGCGGGTTGCAGTGTCGAAAGAAGCGGCCGATGAGATCGCCAAGGAGATCCGGCGCGGCGTCCAGCTTCGCATCGATTCAGCGGTCGAGGATCTGTTTGGCCGGGCGCAGGCGGTCATCGGCCGGATGGTCAGCTCTTTGACCGAGGACAAGCGGTTTTCAGCGACGATGGTTTCGGGCATCGAGGACCTTGCCGACCTTTTGCCGCGGCTCAATGTGCTGGGCGATCAGAAGCTCGAAAATTTGGCGCAGCGGATGAAGCGGGAGCTTTGCCAATATACGGTTGAGGACATCCGAAAGAATCCGGCCGTTAAGCAGACGGTGCTCGATCGCGCCAAGGCCCTTCAGGAAAACGTGAATCTGATGGCGAACTTTATGGATGAAGTCGACATCCAGAAAGCAGCATAGGGGAGGGGGCATTTGTCAAAAGCTGACGATGGCCAGCAATGGTTGAAAAGCGTTCTTGAGGAAATCGTGGCGCTATTGTGGATTCTGGTTGCAGTAGCGCTTTTCTTTCTGGCCCTCCATTTCCAATCGGTTATCGCGTCGGTCCTTGCCGGCGCGCTGGCCGTCTACGGGGGGCTTAATCTGCGGCTTGCATGGGCACTGGCCAAAAAACCACCGGAGGCTACAGATGAATCCTGATGATCGGTTGCCGCCAGATAAAAAGGTTCAGCGGGCGCGTACCATGCTCATTCTCAATGCGCCGTTTTTCGGGCGGCTCAATTTGCGCGTTAAGGCTCACCCGGACCCGACGTGTGAAAAGGCGTGGATTGACGGCCTTACCGTTGGGTACAATCCGGAGTGGGTCAAAGGCTGCACAGTCGACCAGCTCATGGGGGTGTTTGCAAAGCTCATCATGCACCCGGCCTGCGGGCACCATGTTCGCAGGGAAAGCCGGACACCGAAACGCTGGCAAAAGGCATGCGATCAGGCGATCATTCCGCTGGTTCTGGAGGCGGGTTTTGAACTCCCCGGCGGATTCGCACCGGATACGGCATTTACGAACATGGCCGCCGAGCGCATTTATTCCATGCTTCCCGAAGATGAGGATGAAGGCGGCCAGGGACAGGGGCCGCAGCCCGGCCAAGGAGGGCAAAAAGGGCAGGGTGGTGGTCAGTCTCAGGGTGGTGGTCAACCCGACAACGGACCGTGCGGTGATGTGCGGGATCTGCCGCCCGATGCCGATTCGCAGACCGGGACCGGCGCTTCTCAGGGGGCAAAGGAAAAATCTGAAAACGACTGGCGCCAGGCCTTGCTCAACGCCAGCAAGAGCGGCAAGGGCTGTGGCGATGCCATCGGCACCGTAAAATTCATCATCGATGAGATGCTGAAGGCCAAGGTGACGTGGCGCGAGCAGCTCCGGATGTGGATCATCGACCAGGTGAGCAACGACTACAGCATGGCCAGGCCCGATCCGCGGTACATATATCACGGCGTCTATATGCCAAGTTTGACCGGCGGCGTTGAGCTTTTGAACGCCAGGGGTTACGTCGACGCCTCCGGCAGCGTAAAGAAAGAAGAACTGCAACAGTTTGGCGCAGAGCTTTCGAGCATTCTGGAGGAATTTCCGCAGGTGGAGCTGGTGGTCAACTATTTTGACACCGTGGTCCGCGTAGACGACGAGCAGCGGTTCAGAAATGATGATCTGCCGATTGTTCTGGAGGGCACCGCCCGCGGCGGCACGAAGTTTGTCCCGGTCTTTGAGCACGTTGCAAACTGCGGCGAGCAACCCCGGTTCCTGCTTATCTTCTCAGACATGGAATGCTGGGATTTTCCGGAAGCCCCGCCTGACTATCCGGTGCTGTGGGTAAACACCGGCAAAGTGGCGCAGCCGGAAGTGCCGTTCGGGGAAGTAATAGATTTGGACATCGACGAGGGGAGCGGTTATTGACGACTGAACTGGCGGTCACCAGTGAGCACATGGAAAATCCGTCGATATTTCATGCCGGCGACAT
>JBDRRP010000143.1:0-9150 GCA_043825735.1 Pseudomonadota bacterium
GAGCCCTGTGCCCAGAATGTGCCCAAGAAAAGGCTCTACTCCATCAAGGAGTTGGCCAGCGAAATCGGAGCAACCGAATGGTTCTGGCGATCACAGGTCTGGGACGGCCAGCTTCCGTATGTCCAGGTCGGTCGGAAAATGCTCATCGACAGCAACGATGTCGAAAGCTTCATCCAACGTCACAAGACCACTAATTGACCAACAAGGCTGATTCAGACGGATTCAGCGAGGAGGCTAAAATGGATAGTATGAAAGATTTTTTCGAGAAGTACAAAAGCGAAGTCGATGAAGGTCCGGAACCGGACGAACACACTGTACCGGAGGCTGAACCCACGATTAACATAATGGCCGAGGCCTTAATGCACTGCATCCAAAACCAGATCTGCGTCAACTGCGGCAACCCCCGCATGATGATGTATCGGGGAACCTGGAACGAGCACGAGACGGTGGAAAGCTTCCACTGCCCGGAGTGCGGCGAAAACTATTCGGCCGAATTCAACCACGAAGAAAAGGCTTTCCGGCTAATCGCAGAGGACAATTCCTGGATCGATCGTTTGATGGAAGAAACAGACGACTGATTGGCAAGGCTCCCTCAGGCTGCTGGGGGAGCCTTCCGCAGCCAATGCGACCGGCTGCACAAACCGGGACGGAAAAAGGTCGGTCCCCACAAATCATCGGAGGCCACACCCTTGGTAATTTCGATGACCGATATCGGGAGCTGACAGGCATAAAATATATCGCATATCACAACTTGAAGGTGTGGTATTTTATGGAAGGATGGGCAAACATAAAGAACGCAGCCAAGTACGCCGATATCTCGGAGCGTACCCTGCGTACTTGGCTCAAGGAGGGCCTGCGGCATGCGAAGCTCCCTACCGGTACAATCCGGATTCGCTACGATGCCCTGGATGCCTTCCTTGAGCAGTTTGCCGATTCGCAAAACCAAGTGGATACGATGGTTGATGGACTTTTCCAGGAACTTACAACCCAATGAAAGGAGAAATGCCATGGCGGTAAAGGTAAGGGAGCGCCCGGATGGATCGGGCGATTACTGGGTTTTTATCGACTACAAAGGCCAGCGCAAGGCCAAGAAAATCGGTAAAAACAAAAAATTGGCGATGGAAATCGCCAGAAAAATCGAGGCCAAGCTCACGCTGGGCGACCTTAGCCTATTGGAAAAGGAGGAACCCGAAAGCCAGGATTTCGAAACCTATGCGACCTATTGGCTGGAGGACTACATCAAGCCGTTGCGACGGCAATCAACCTATGAACGCTACGGCGACATACTGAAACGGCATGTATTCCCGAAGATCGGCAAGCGGCCGATCGCCGAGATCAAGCGTGCTGAAATCAGGAACCTGATCGTCAGCAAGAAAAAGGCGAAGCTTTCTCGAAGCATGATTTGCCTGATTCGAGATGTCATCAGTGGCCCTATGGGATATGCGGTTGACGAGGAGCTCATCCCTGGCAACCCCGTGACTGGCATTCTGAAACGGCTGCAACTTGAAAGAGACAAGCGGATCACCGTCGAACCCATGAACGAACAGGAGGTCGAACTATTCCTGGCTACCTGCTTCCGTCAATACCGGGAACATTGGGAATTTTTCCTGTGTGCGTTCCGGACTGGCATGCGTCTGGGTGAGCTCCTGGGATTAAAATGGAGTGACATCGACTGGAACCAGAAATTCATCCGCGTACAGCGATCCTATAAACGCGGCCGCTTCGACAAGACCAAAACCGGCAAAGCTCGGCGGGTGGACATGTCGGATCAACTGGCTGCTGGTCTCAATCAACTGCTGACGGCCCGAAAGAAGGAAGCCCTCAAATCGGGCCTGGGCGAGCCGGTGGAAACCATATTTCATCGGGATGGCAAACCAATCGAACAGAACCATATCCGGCGGGTGTACAAGCGGGTCCTCGTCAAGGCAGGCATCCGTGAGATGCGTTTGCACGACATCCGTCACACATTTGCCAGCTTACTGCTGAGCAGGGGCGAAAGTCCCGTATATGTAAAGGAACAGCTGGGGCACTCCAGTATAAAAATCACTGTTGACATCTACGGCCACCTCATCCCGAGCAGCAACCGGGGTGCTGTAAACCGCCTCGATTCCCCTCCCCCATCCGCAACTATCCGCAACCTATCCGCAACCACCAAAAAGACAAAAGCCATAACCCATAAGGATTACGGCTCTTTCTTTTCCGTGGTGCCGAAGGGGAGACTCGAACTCCCACAGGGGAACCCCTACTAGACCCTGAACCTAGCGCGTCTACCAATTCCGCCACTTCGGCACTGACACAGAACCGACATAAACCTTGATTTACGCCGAAAGATGACTTAATTATATTTTTTTCATTTGGCTGTCAAGCGGGAAATCGTCGCCCGGCAGCCGAAAGAATATCGCTCTGCATCCGTCCGGACCGCTGTCACCCTGAGCGGAGGACCTGCTCAAAATATTAGGTAATATATTTAAATGCGTGTTTGTCCGCAATCAGAAAACCCTGAGCCGTGTCCGTCCAATAAAATGATCATTATCAGAGACCTCAAACACATCGCCGCCCCGTTTCGCAATGCGGTTGTGACCATCGGTAATTTCGACGGCGTGCACATCGGCCACCAGGCGCTGTTTCACGAAGTGGTTGAAACCGCTGACCGGTTGGATGGCAAATCCGTTGCTATCACGTTTGAGCCGCATCCCATGCGGGTGCTCGATCCCGACGGACACCCTGCCCTGATCACCCTCTTCGAGCAAAAGTCCGAGCTTATTCGTACAGCGGGCATCGACGTCCTGCTGGCGATTCCATTCACCCGGCAGTTTTCCAGTATCCCGGCCAGAGAATTTGTTACCGAGTTGCTGGTAAAGCGCATCGGCATGAAGGCCATCATCATCGGAAACGACTATGCCTTCGGGAAAAACCGGGAAGGCAATATCGACCGGTTGAAGGAGTGGGGCGCCGAGCTGAACTATGAGGTTCGTGTCGTGGGCTGGATACAGGGGCCTCAAAACGGCGGCCACCGCATCAGCAGTACGAAAATCCGCCAGTTGATCATGGACGGTGACATGGACCGTGCCCAAAAGCTTCTGGGCCGACACTATCAGGTCCGCGGGGACGTGGCCCACGGACGCGACCGAGGGGGCCGGCTGCTGGGTTTCCCCACGGCCAACATCACCCTTCAAGACGAACTATGCCCCAAAACGGGTGTTTATGCCGTGACGGTGGAATTGGATGGTGTCACTTACCAGGGCGTAGCCAACATCGGCTTCAGCCCCACCTTCGATGACCATCTGTTTACCGTTGAAGTCCACCTGTTTGATTTCAACCGCGATATTTACGGGAAGAAGCTCCGGGTCAACTTCATCGAGCGTCTCCGTGATGAGATTCGCTTCTCCGGCCTCGAGCAATTGTCCGAGCAGATCAAACTGGATGTCATCCGGGCCAGAGAAATCCTCAGCGCCTGAGCTGTAGCCTTTGGCCCGCGTAACCCTTTTCCATCCGGAAACGCCTAATGAGTGACCATCCACAAATGGCATCTTTTGGCCCCTGGCGGCGTTCTCGCTCATTTGCACTCCTCGGGTTGTTCGTCTGGAACCTGGTGCGAAGCACCGGGTTTCCAAGACAAATAGGCCCACTATGCCTGCGTTTGCAAATTCGCTCAGGCCTTGCCAGGAGCCAAAATCTACCACCTGTGAACGGGCACTAATGAACCGTAAAACCACCATATCATTAGGCATCGGCATCGCCCTCTCCCTGCCGGCCCTTTACCTGGCTTTTCGCAACGTGCCTATGGGAGCGCTTCTGGTCTACATGGGCAATATCAATTATCTGTGGATCATCCCCGCCGTGATAACCGTAATGCTGGGGTTTATCGCCCGGGTGATGCGCTGGCAGATCATACTGGGAGCATCGCACCGGATCGGGTTCTGGGCGGCCTACCACCCCTTGATGATCGGCTTTGCGACCAATTGCATACTGCCGGGCCGCATCGGCGAAATCGCACGGCCGATGATTCTTCAGCGTCGAGAAAAGGTGCCCTTCACGACTGGCCTTGCCACAGTAGCGGCCGAGCGGCTTTTTGATATCGTCATGCTCGTGATTTTTTTTGCCGTGGTGCTCTCCCTGGTGGACATCGATCCGGAGATCCGCTACAGCTTCGGCGCCTACACCCTGAATCGAGACACCCTCATCATGATCGGCAGCAGCATGGTGAAACTGAGCCTCGTGCTCATCGCCGGTGTTGTGATGGTGAGCCTGGCCCGCACCCGAGGACTCATCGTCACCGTAATCCGCGCCCTGCCCCAAACGATGTCCTTCGCCGGTGCGCGATGGACTGACGCGGTGTCACGACGGGTGGCGGCGCCGCTGGTCAGTGTGGTGGAAAACGTGGCCGCCGGATTCGTCACCGTGAAGCACCCTAAAAATCTGGCGGCCTGTCTGGGGTTGTCGTTTATGGTATGGGGGCTTGCGGCCGTCAGCTACTATTTTGTCGCCAAGGGCAGCCCGGGCATCGCATTGGGCCTGGGTGAGCTTTCCGCGATAATGATCATCGTCAGTTTTTTCATCGCCTTGCCCTCGGTTCCCGGGTTCTGGGGCATATGGGAGGCCGGCGGCGTGTTCGCCCTTTCGCTGTTCGCCGTGCCCGCAAAAGAGGCCGCCGGATACACCCTGGTCAACCACGCGGTACAAATGTTTCCGGTCATTTTCGCCGGTCTGGTATCGGCACTGATCACCGGGATCAGCATCCGACAGGTGGCGGCATCGGTGGACGCCCCGCCAGCGGCCCCTGGCGTTGCAACGCCGCCCTCCGATGGTTATGGTTGTTGACTGTGCCGGGATGGCCGCTGACACCGTTCTCGAAGCATCAGGCATGTCCCAATAGAGCCGTCACTGGCCACAGGAAGAACCGGTACGACGGCAAAACCGGTGCATGATTTCGCGGAAATGACTTCGACATGTGAGGAAGGACGCTCCGCAGTTCTTCCGTTTTGCAAGGGTACGATTATGGCAATACTGGAAATCATTACATACCCCGATCCCTTTCTCAAAACCAAGACCCGTCCGGTGCCGGTGGTCGATGACGCCATCCGGCAGCTCATCGACGATATGGCCGATACCATGTATTCCGCCCCCGGAATCGGTCTGGCCGCCACCCAGGTGGGCGTGGATCAACGCCTCCTCATCTACGATATTTCTCCCCCCGAAACCGAAAACGGAATGACGGTGCTCATCAATCCGGAGATCGTCGACAAGGGTGGAACTCAGCTCTCCGAAGGTGAAGGGTGCTTGAGTGTGCCGGACTTTCGGGCCGATGTGACGCGCTATGAATGGGTGCGGGTGACGGCGCTCGATCGCGACGGCAGACCGATCACCATCGAAGACAAAGGACTTCACGCCATTGTTCTTCAACATGAAATCGACCACCTCGATGGCATTCTTTTTATCGACCGCATCAGTGCACTGAAACGTGAAATGTACAAACGCCGCGTCAAAAAACAACTGAAAACCGCATGAACATTAGAAGCTGTTTCAAAACATTCAATCAGGTCCAAGGTCAAGGCGGACGAATTGATTCAAACGCAGGAATACAAATGGTATTTCGAGTATTGAATCATTCGTCCAACGCCGAGATTGGGCCTCAGGGGAGGTTTTGAAATGGCTTCTATCCCCTTGCGCATCGTCTTCATGGGCACGCCGGATTTCGCCGTCCCCGCCCTAACGGCCATTCATGGCCGCGGACACCATGTGGTGTGCGTGGTGACCCAGCCCGACCGCCCCAAGGGACGCGGCAGGCTCCTGACCCCGCCGCCCGTCAAAAATGCCGCCGCGGTGCTGGGGCTGCCAGTGATCCAACCGGCAACCATTCGCTCCGCAGAGGCGCTGCACGATATCCGCCGCCTTGCTCCGGATGCCCTGGTGGTAGTGGCCTATGGCCAGATCATCCCCGCCGCGCTGTTGAAAATCCCGAGACTGGGTCCCATCAATATTCACGCCTCCCTACTGCCAAAGTTCCGGGGCGCGGCGCCCATCCAATGGGCCATCATCACGGGTGAACGTGAAACCGGCGTCACCACAATGCTGATGGATACCGGGGTGGACACCGGAGATATCCTGCTCTCGGCAGCCACCCCCATTGCCGACACCGACACGTCCCAGAGCCTCCATGATCGGCTGGCCACAATGGGCGGTGAGCTGATTCTGGATACGCTGGAGGGTTTGGCCCAAGGCGCCATCTCACCCGTCCCCCAGAATCCTGCGTATGCCACCCTGGCGCCCATGCTCAAAAAAAGCGACGGCGCCATCGACTGGACGGCCCCGGCAGCAACCATCGCCGCCCGCATCCGCGGACTCACACCGTGGCCGGGGGCGTTCACCACGATCGACGGCAAACGGATCAGCGTGCTTGAAGCGACAGTAGTGCCCATGCCCGAATCCGCCATGCCGGGCACTGTGCTCAGGCGTTTCCAGAATCAACTGGTCGTGGCAGCCGGCAGTGAAGCCCTGGCCATCACACGCGTTCAGGGGGCTTCCGGAAAAACGCTGGTCATCGCCGATTATCTTCGCGGCCGCCCGATCTGTCCCGGAACGGTGCTGACATGAGCCGGCACCGGATGCCGCCACCGAAGACTACCCCTTCCAGGCGATCGGGTTCATGAACCCGAACACCGCACGATACCTGGCCCTTCAGCTCCTCATCGCCATGGAGGACCGCCGATTCACGCTCGACCGAATCCTGGAGGATCGTCAGGCATCCATGGACACTCTCGATCCCAGGGACCGCGCCCTGGTGCAGGCCATTGTTTACGGCGTGCTGAGATGGCGCTCACGGCTGGACGCCGTCATTGATGCCTGCCTGTCGTCACCCGGACGTCGTATCGACCCTGTCATCCGCAACATCCTGCGCATGGGCATTTTCCAGTTGAGTGCCCTGGACCGCATCCCGCCGTCCGCAGCGGTTCATAGCGCGGTGGAACTGGCCCGCGCTTCGGGGAAAAAACAACTGGCAGGATTTGTCAACGCCGTTCTCCGCCAGGCGCAGCGTCGGGGCGTGGATGAACTGTTGCGTCCGCCCTCCGAGGACCCAGCCGCAGCGCTGGCACTTGAGCACGCCATCCCCAGATGGATGGCTGATCGATGGCTGGCGCGCTACGGCAATGAAGAAGCGAGCGCTTTCTGTCGAGGGATAAATACCGTGGCCCCGCTGGTGGGGCGGGTGAATACACTGAAAACGACCCGGGAGGCCGTAATGGCCGCGCTGACAGCCGACGGCGCTTGCACCGCCCCCACTACCGTCTCTCCCGACGGTCTGGTCATCACCGGGCTCACCGGTCCCATCGCCAAAATGCCGGCCGTTGCCCAGGGGCACCTGCGGATCCAGGACGAAGGCGCTCAACTGGTAACCTTTCTACTGGCCCCGAAACCCGGGGAAACCGTGCTGGACGCCTGTGCCGGACGCGGCGGCAAGACCGGCCACCTGGCACAGCTCATGGAAAACCAGGGCCGACTATTGGCAGTCGACAGTGATGTGCGGCGGCTATCCGCACTGGCTGCGGACATGCTGCAACTGGGCATTTCCTGTGTCGACACGCTGCGCCTGGATTTAAATCATCCGGTGCCGCCGGGCACAATGAGCGCGTTCGACCGAATCCTTTTGGATGCCCCCTGCTCGGGAATGGGGGTGATTCGGCGCAATCCGGACACGAAGTGGACACGCCAGCCATCGGACCTGACCCGCTACGGCGACCGACAGCGGCGATTTTTGAGCCACCTGGCACCGCTTGTCAAACCTTCCGGGGTTCTGGTATACGCGGTATGCAGTCTTGAAGCCGAAGAAACCACCGTTGTGGTCACCGATTTCCTGAGTCGACACTCGGCGTTTTCACTTTGCCCCCCACCCTCTTCCTTGGATTTACACTCCCGAGGGCTGGTGGATGCAGACGGTTGCTTTCGAAGCACCCCGCACCGACACGGCATGGACGGTTTTTTCGCGGCAACTTTCAGACGGAACCCATGATGCCAAGATTGCTCAAGGTACTGGTGGTGGTGCTGCTGTTCGTAACGCTGGCCGGCGGTAGTGCATACTTCACCATCATGTTTATCGTAAAAGGCGAAAAGAGCGTCGTCGTTCCAGACCTTTCCGGCAAAGATGTGGTTTACGCGCTTCAGTTACTCAGCGATCTCGGGCTCAACACAAAGGTCACCGGTGCGGAGTACCACGACTCGGTGGCGACGCATCATATCATTTTTCAAAAACCGTCACCGGGAAGTGAAATCAAAAAAGGGCGCGATGTCCGGCTCATTATCAGCAAAGGCCCTTTGCGCACGGTGGTGCCTCGGCTGGTGGGCACTCGCCTTGATAATGCCAGGGCCGTTCTGGAAGAAAACGGTCTGTGTTTAGGCCAGCTTTCAAGTTGGCACAACGGCGACACACTGACCGGCCAGGTAGCGGCTCAGGAGCCGTCGGCAGGGGCCCCGGTGCTGAGAAAAGACTGTGTGAATCTTCTGGTGAGCCTTGGCCCCCCGCCCGAGGAATTTGTCATGCCGGCACTCACCGGTCTACCGGTCGAGGAGGCCATTCTTTCTGCCGAGCAGGCCAGTCTTTCCGTCACCGACATATCGCGGGAACGGCGTCCGGATCTACCCGATGATAGCGTGCTGGCCCAGTCGCCGCTCTCCGGCTACCGCATGGCGACCGGTGACACCGTACAACTGGTGGTCAACCGGAGACATCCCGGCAGCCCCACCACGGCCACCGTGATGTCGACGCACTCAGGATTTATCCGGCACCGGTTGGGATCCGGCTTTCTGCGCCAGCATGTCCGTTTGCATGTTGTCGGTGCTGGCATCGCCTTTGATCTTTTTGATGAATATGTTGCCCCTGGCACCGAGTTGTGGTTTATGGTTCCCGTCACGGGTAACACCGCCGTAACGCTTTATGTAGACGGAGAGCCGGTCGAAACACGCGTGCTTTAAACTTGGGCCATCTGCACAAAGAGTTGGTGGATGGATAGGGTCCAAGGGGTCGAGGGGTCGAGTGAAAAGCAACTAAGAAAACAGCCAATTACGTCTGCGGACCGAAAGACTTAGGGGCGCCTGCAGTGTATCTGCGTTTTGATCTCACCGCTAATATGCCGCTCGGATCTGCTGCCGGCCGAA
>JBDRRP010000144.1:0-28095 GCA_043825735.1 Pseudomonadota bacterium
CTTTTCAATAGCATCCGAGATGCCATATTGGTGGCCGATACCAACAGAACGATCATCGACTGCAATCCAGCTTTATTAGATCTTTTCGGTTATTCGAAAAAGGAGGTGCTGGGCAAGCAGACTCTATCCATTTATAAAAACGAAGAAGAGTTCAGACAGGTGGGAGCCGCGATCAAAGACCATATTGGCGATCCCGGATTTTTATACACCGTTAATTACCAAAAAAAGGACGGCTCGGTTTTCCCTGGAGAAACCAATGTGTTTTATTTGTTGGATGATGAGGGCGCTATAGCCGGATTCATCGGCCTTATTCGTAATATCAACGAGCGCAAGTTAGCGCAGGCACAGCGGGATAAGTTAATTGCGGACCTTCAAAAGACACTATCCGAGGTTAAAACGTTACGGGGTTTTCTTCCCATTTGCTCGCACTGCAAGAAAATCCGTGATGACATGGGCTATTGGAATCAGATTGAAGCCTATATCGTAGAACATTCTGATGCGGAGTTCAGCCACAGTATTTGCCAGGAATGCGCTAAAAAATATTACCCCGGGATGGATATTTATGGCAGTGAACAAACCCAAGAATGATTATCCTATGCGCCAACCTTCACTGGCCATGGAAAGATCCACCATACCAACCCAATCCTTGAAAGTTCAATACAGCTTGTTTCGACAACCATTCCTGGGAAATAATCCTTCCAAATATGGCAGGATATTACGAGGACTCCGCCTATGAAAATAAAGTATTCCGAATGTTGATCAGATCAAGGAATACCATTACCATTCCTCGGTGTTTGTATATGTTTCCGGCAAGGCCATTTCCTCAGTGATATATCGGATTCCGAGATACCCCAACCCATAAGTTCACTTGAGCAGACTATTCCGATTTCCTATTAGAATTGATGGATCCGTAAAAAGTCGGATTTTTCCTTTTTTCGTCATCCCGGACGAGTGAAATGAGATCCGGGATCCAGTGACTTTACGCCAGACTTCATTCCGTAAGAGTCAATTTGGCGTACTTGTTACGAAATTGTATCGGTAAAAAACAAAACGGATTCAGGCGCAAGTCCTGAATCCGTGGAATTTTCGTGGTGGGCCGTGTTGGAATCGAACCAACAACCTCCTGATTAAGAGTCAGCTGCTCTGCCTAGTTGAGCTAACGGCCCCCATTGGGTACTGCAAATGTGTCGAGGCTCCTAACAGGTTTAAAACACCTTGTCAAACCAAAATTCGGCATGGAAACCATCGGCAAATACTACTGGCGCCACGGCGGCGCGCGGCGACGGCGCTTATTTTTTCGCCCTTCTTTTTTCCGGTCGGCCCCGGTGCCGCCAGGCAGGAGCATGTCGGCGTCCACGGTGAAACTGCCCGGCGTCGGCGCTGTTTCGGCGGGCGGTGGTTTGCGATCGAGCGCGGCGGGAGGGGCCTTGGGCGGGGGCGGGGCGCTGAAGCACCCTAACGGTATTTCGGTGGCGGTGAACATGCCGTCGCCGGCGGTCCAGAAGCTGACCCCCAGCGCCTCAGCCTGCGCCGTGTTGACCACCAGGGGTACCGGTGAGCGGTCCAGGCGTTTTCCGATGCGTTCGGCCAGCGCCCGGTCCCGGCACAGGACGATCGGCGCGTCATCGGTGCCGCTGAGGCCCTTCATCGCCGCGTGAAAATGGGCCTTTCGGCGGATAAAGGTAAACACGGTTTTCGGCAGGGCAGAGGCCGGTTCCGGGGTGGGCAGGTGCTCCCGGCTGCGGGCACGGATCCGCTGCGCGTCCATCTCGAAGCCGGCATCCTGGAGCGTCAGCAACGCCTCGTTGAGGTGGCCGATCCGGACATGCCGCCAGCCGGGCTCTTCGTTGAGAACCTTGAGCAGGGTCTTGATGGTGACATAGCCGTCAAAATCCAGCACGACGCCGAATGCTTCAGGGTGCCTCCCCAGGATGTAGGCGACGAATTGGGAAAGCTGTTTGGGGGTTGTGCCGCTCATGGCAAATTCGACGCCTCGGGCAACTCGGGTCTGACTTTCAACACCGTTTCCTTGCGAATGTGTACCGTACCGGGCTTGGCGCCGCGGGGTTTGGTGACATAGCGTGCTCGGGTACAGGCCACCGGCGTAACCCCACCGTTTCGGGCCTTGCTGTAGTAGGCGGCGATGGCCGCAGCCGCCGTCAGTACGGCCCGGCCCGGCTCCAGACCGCTGCGGGCGCGAAGCAGCACGTGGCTGCCGGGCATCCCCCGCACGTGAAACCAGTAATCGTCAGGGCGGGCCAGCTTGATGCTGAGATAGTCGTTGTCCGCGTCGGTCCGACCGACCCAGACCTCCCATCCGTCGCCGATGGGGTAGGTGCGGATGCCAAGCCCGGGGGCGTCGCTGTCAGCAGAGTCGTTCGTGGACGGGCGCATAAGGACGCTTTCAGGGAAACCGCTGGATGTGAATTTCAGTGTTGCGGGACCAGTCTGAGAATTTTTGCTGGAGCCATCGCTTGAATGCGCTTCGGGAGGCCGGTATGAGCAGCAGGATGCCGAAAAGATCGGTGATGAATCCGGGGGTCAGCAGTACCACGCCGGCCAGAAAAATGATCATCGCATCGATAAGATCATCGGCGGGCATTTCCCCGGCGTT
The DNA here is from genome assembly GCA_043825735.1 of Pseudomonadota bacterium. Taxonomy (GTDB): domain Bacteria; phylum Desulfobacterota; class Desulfobacteria; order Desulfobacterales; family JBDRRP01; genus JBDRRP01. Next base: position 2,615 of record JBDRRP010000144.1, read on the forward strand.
GAGTCGGGCGCGGACCCTGAGCATGGTCTGAAGTCCCTGTGTCCGTGCCAGATGCGCTCCGGCGATGGCCGTCACGATGACGATGGCGATGGTATTCAGGGCCCCTATCGCGGTGCCCACCTTGATCATGACATAGAGCTCCAGCACGGGAATCAAGGTAAACGCGACAAACAGCTTTAAAAACATGGCATCCTCCGGCACATTATGGTCGATGGGTTCCAAATATGATGGCAGCGGCAAGGCCTGTCAAGGCCGCAGCGCATTGTTGACACCGGTGAGGGCGTATCCTATTTTTACAGCACACACGGCGTCGTTGCGCACCATTGACCGGGCTGGGTTGTAACCCCGCACCCCCTGACGGCTCTCAACCGTGGTAACCACAGACAAGGAGATTACCCGATGATGCAACCCATGGATGGACCCCAGGCCGATGAAATGGCCCAGCAGCAGGCCGTCTTGAACCACCTTAAAAAAACGTTTGCGGCATTCAAGCACCCCATCGACATCTTTCTTTTCGCAAGCCCGGCGAAAGAGGATGTTTTCGCCCAGGCAAACCGGCAGGTGATTCGTGCCTTTCGGCAACTGACCGATAAAATTTCCCTCAGGGAGTTCGGCCTCGACCATGAATATGCCAGAAAGTGGGGGGTCACCGACGTCCCGACCCTGGTCATTGCGCCGGATGTATACAATATCCACTGGATCGGCGCACCGATGGGAGAAGAGGGCCGCACCTTTCTGGAACTGCTGCTGCACGTGGGTACCCGGGACAGCGGGCTGAGCGATGCCGCCAAGACCGTTATCCACCGCATCGACACCCCCCGAAAGATCAAGGTCTTCGTCAGCCCCACCTGCCCGTACTGCCCCCAGGAGGCGGTCAACGCCGTCAAGGCGGTCATTGAAAACCCCGAGCAGATCTCCCTTGAGATCATCGACATCCAGTGCAAACCGGAGATTGCCGATCAGTACAACGCCCACAGCGTGCCCCAGGCTTTTGCAAACGACGTGCTCATCGGCCTTGGGGCCCAGTCCGAGGAGGTGTTTGCCGCTTCTTTGCACAAGATGGAGCCCCAGACCATTTTCATCCCGGAAAGCGATGCCGAAGTGGTCGAAACCGATTTGGTGGTTGTGGGCGGCGGGCCGGCAGGGCTCACCGCCGGAATTTACGCGGTGCGCAGCGGTTTGAAGACCGCTGTCATCGAGCGCGACGCCCTGGGCGGTCAAGTGGCCCTGACCCCGGTGGTGGAAAACTACCCCGGCTTCACGCAAGTGGGGGGCAAAACCCTGGTGGACATCATGGTGAGCCATGCCTTGGAATACGTTCAGATCTTCCAGGGCGAAGCCGTGGTGGGGATCACTCCGGGCGAGCCCATTGTCGTTCAGACCAGCCGGAGGAAGTTTCTCACCAAGACGCTGCTGCTGGCCACGGGCGCTCGGCATAAACTGTTGGGGGTCCCCGGAGAGCAGCGACTGGCCGGCCGCGGTGTGAGCTACTGCGCCACCTGCGACGGCCCCTTGTTTCGCGGAAGAAAAGTCATCATGGTGGGGGGCGGCAATTCGGCGGTGACCGAGGCCCTGCACCTTCACAACATCGGGGTGAACGTCACCATGGTGCATCGCCGCGATGCGCTCCGTGCCCAGGACGTGCTGGTGGACAAGGTCAAGGAATCGGGCATGACGGTGCTCTGGAACACCGAGATCACGGAAATCCTCGGAGAGGAGCGGGTCTCCGGCGTTGGGCTGATCAACAACCAGAGCAAAAAAACCAGTACCCTTCCAGTTGATGGCGTTTTCATGGCCATCGGATACGAACCGTCGGTGGATCTGGCCAAGGCCATCGGTGTGGCGCTCAATGACGAGGGTTACATTAAACACGACGACAAGCACCGGACCAATATCCCCGGAATTTATTCCGCGGGCGATGTGGAAGGTGGCTACAAGCAGATCGTTACTGCCACCGGCATGGGGGCCGCGGCCGCAATGACCATTTTTGAGGACTTGATTAACCCATACTGGCAGCAGCAAAAGGCCGGCTGATAGAATGCTGCGCAGGGGTTAAAGAAGAAGCGGTCTTAGACCGCAATTAAACACCACCAGCTTTGCCTAAGATCATTTGAATTTTCAAGAATGCGGCGCCGGGGTCCATGTCCCGGCGCCGTTTTTTATGAACTGTTGCTGTCTCCGGTTGCCGCCATGCTCACCGGATTTATGGTTTCTCATTGAACCGGTGTATAGCGACTGTCGGATTTTGGAGCGGATGGTTTGCACCCACCGACACAATGATCGCATCTTTGTAATGGATCATGGCAATAGCATTGCTTTTCCGCAAATCAACCCCGCGTTCCCTATTTGGCGGTGAAACACAACACTTTGATAGCACTCTGGTTTTTCTGTTTCATGGAAAATGAAACCACCGGGCACGCGAAATGCATTAGCCGCAAAGGTTACAACGATCAGAGCCATGGTGGTGTTTATCTGAATGCAACAGGAGGCAGTCAATGAGTGATGATGTCATACGCGTAGGGGGGAAAAAACGCAGTTTTTTCATGGATAAAGTCAAGGAGTTGCTGCCCGATGGCGGCAATTTGAACCTGTGCCTGACCTGTGGTGCATGCTCATCCGGTTGCCCGGCCAGCGGGTTAGACGGTATGGATCCGCGGAAATTCCTGCGGATGGCGGCGTTGGGGCTGGATGCGGAAATTGCCAAATCCGATTGGCCGTGGATGTGTACCATGTGTCAGCGGTGCATTTATGTCTGCCCAATGAAAATCGACATCCCCCAGTTGGTATATAATGCCAGGGGGTTGCGGCCGAGAGAGGAGCGCCCCAAGGGCATTCTGGGTTCCTGCGACATGGCCCTTAAAAACGAGAGCACCAGCGCCATGGGGGCCTCTCCCGACGATTTCGTATACGTGGTGGAAGACGTGCTGGCGGAATATCAGGAGGCTCAGCCGGAGTTTGCCGACATGCAGGCGCCCATCGACAAGGACGGCGCCTATTTCTTTTTGAATCAGAACTCCCGGGAGCCGGTCACGGAACCCGACGAGATGGTGCCATTGTGGAAAATCCTCCACCTGGCCGGGGCCGATTGGACCTACGGCAGCCACGGGTGGGCCGGAGAGAATTACTGCATGTTTCTGGCCGACAACGCCGACTGGGAACAGGTGACCCGCACCACGGTCAACCAGGCCAACAAGCTGGGGTGCAAGGTCTTTCTCAACACCGAGTGAGGGCACGTCACATTCTCAGTCCGGGCCGGACTGAAAAAATTCAACCTCAAGCACGATTTTGAAGTCAAAAACATCTACGAATATTATGCTAAGTGGATTCGCGAGGGCAAGCTGAAGGTCAATTCCGACTGGAACAAGGATCTCAAGATCAAGTTCACGGTTCAGGATCCTTGCCAGATTGTTCGGAAAAGCTACGGCGATCCTATTGCAGAAGACCTGCGGTATGTGGTTAAAGCGGTGGTGGGTGAAGAAAACTTCATCGACATGACTCCCAACCGCTCAAACAACTACTGTTGCGGCGGCGGCGGCGGGTTTCTCCAGTCCGGTTTCAAGGAGCAGCGCCTGGAGTTCGGCAGGATCAAGGACGAGCAGATCAAGGCCACCGGGGCCGACTACTGCATTGCCGGCTGCCATAACTGCCACGCCCAGATTCACGAGCTCAGCGAGCACTACGGGGGGCATTACCCTGTGGTTCACATGTGGACGCTCATCTGCCTGTCATTGGGCATTTTAGGACCGAATGAGCGGGAGTACCTGGGAGACGATCTGAAAGAGGTCAACGTATTCCACCCCGAAACCGCCATGTAACCTCGTCATCAGGTGGGGAGTCCCGGCACCCGGGGCTCCCTGAACCGACCGGGGCCGTTGTGGAAAGTGATCGCATCACCGTCGGAGATCTTGAGCGTCGCTGGGAAAAAGCGCTCAGCGCTACCCAGACTGCCGTTCGTCGGCAGCCGGAGGCATACCACCGCCTCAAGGCGCTCACCGGCGAGATCGTCTCCGGCCCTCTGGATATCCGCGATTACCTGCCCACCGTACGAAAGATGATATCCCTTCTGAGAGCCCTCGATCCCCATGGCGGCGAGAGCATTTTTCATTATTTTGAAAACCGCATATCCCCTGCGGACGTCTGGCAGGTCAACCTGTTCCGGATGGAGTGCACGGATCTGCTCGCTCACCTCAAGGCTTTCGATGACTGGCGCATCAAAAACCGTCGGCTGAAAATCGTCAAGTAGCGGCCAGATACAGCGGCATCAATCGTTGAAACAATGCGGCGATGTCTGTGGCGATATCGCCCCCACGTTCGATGACCGCTTCTTTTGGCAGGGACCCGGCGATTTCCATCACCACGGGCGCTTCTGTGGTTGCTGCGTCCATGAGTGCCGACGGGTTTGTGGCCGAGCGGGATGAGGGTGCTGCGGTGTCCTGCCATCCATTTTCAGTCGGTTGCAGGCGCAGGGAGAGCGCTTGACCGGTAAAGTCAACGGTCAAATCGTTTTCAGCGGCGGTGGTTTGCAGCTGCTGCTCGTTTTCCGGTCGTCTAAGCCAGTCAGCCAAGGCCTGCCAGTCGTGCTCGGCAATGCCCGAAGCAGCGGATCTGGATACTCGCAATCCGTATGTCATCGCCTGGGAATCCACCCTGACGAAAAACACCGCGGGATCTCCGAGGCCCTTACGCTTGCGGTGCGTGGCATCCTGCCAGTGGACCTCAGGGCGCTGGGCAGCGGCCCAGGACTGAATGGACAATTCATCACGCGGCAGTTTTTGGGCGACCGCACCACCCAATTGATCACGGCCACGCCATCGGGTGCGTGCCGCGGAGTCTTTGAAATCGGTGGCCAGCATACCATCGAAGCGCCGGTTTCTGACACCGGAAGCCTTTGCGGCCTTGCGTTCATTAAGCGCCACTTCGACCTCGGCGTAGTGTACCTCCATCTGCCGCCGGATCTGAATACTGCGCTGCAGATCCATATCGGTCTGGATTTTCTCTCCATCTTCCCATTGAATCTCCATCTGGCCGTTCTTCATGGAAAGCACTGTAAATACGCCTTTTTCATTTTCGTACTGCTCGTCGACCTGGAATTGAAAAAATTGGTTTAACGCCATGACACCTCCTTGCTTGCTGTTTTTCGCGCACATTCGCTTTGCGCTCGCTGGAAAAACGGTATGTCTACGATGCCGATTGGCCGGGAGTCACATGTGCCGAAATCAAGTACAGCACCGGAGTTTTGAAAAAACTCCCTCAAAGGCATCGCCATTCATCTGGCGGCACCCTGCCATCGGCGTTCCGAAACAGGACGCATGAGTCTATACAATAATCATCTTTTCGCGGTTTGCTTGAATTTTTTTTTAACGTGTTCGGGGCCGCTGGGATTATCTGCGGTCGAATGCGATCATTTCGTCGATGACCAGTGTCATTCCGGCCATGTGAAACTACCGGCGGGATTAACCGCGCGAGGCCACGGCTTCCGTTGCAACGCGCTCATAGATACCGGCGAGGTTTGTCACCAGCCGCCGCCAGCTCAAGTGCGTCATGGCATTGGCGATGGCCGACCGTTCTTTTTCTCCGATATCGCGATTTAAGAGCTTTTCCATGCCCGCGGTGAGGCTTTCAGCGTAATGCGCGCGCGCCTCAGGTGCGGGCGCGTCGCCAGCGGTGAGCGCGATGGGGGGCACCAGCACGACCAGACCCGCCTCGGTCAATGAGCTGGGGACATAGTCCGGCGGGCCGCCGATGTTGGCGGCCACAGACGGCGCGCCTGAAGCCAGGGCCTCCATGAGCACCATGCCGTAGGGCTCCACATGGGAGGGCAGCACATAGATGTCCGCCGCCCGGTAGATATCGGGCAGAGCGGTGCGCGCCACTTTTCCCGGCAGGCGCACATGGTCGGCCAGTCCCTTGGATGCAATAAACGCTTCGAGATCCGACCGACTTTCAGGGTCACCCTCCCCGACGATGACGGCGGTCACGTCGTGGCCGCGTGCGCGCAAAAACCCCACGGCCATGGTGAGTTCCTTGAATCCCTTCCAGTCCACGAACTTGCCTACCGCCACGACCAGGCGCGCATCGGCTTTCAGCGCGTATCCGAAAGCATCCCTTATGACGGTGGCCGCATCCACCGGTCGCCAGTTGAACAGTTCCGGCTCGAATCCGTAGCCTTCGATGGAGATGCGCTCCTGAGGGATCTCGAACATCGCCACGCACTCGTGAACCGAATCCGGAGAGATGGCGCACACGTGATCGGCGCTGGAAACGCAGGGCACCACCAGGTCCCTGAACCGGGGGGCGTCTTTGATGAGTTTGTGGGCCGTGCCATGGGCTGAGGCGACCAGGGGAATCCAGGGTGCAATGAGCCGTGCCAGGCCGTTCAAGAGCCACAAGTGGTTGATATGGATGACATCCGGCTGAAGCTGAGCCACCTGCTGGGCAATGCGGCGGCCGAACACGGTGAGCCAGTCAAGAAGTTCGTCATTGGTGCGGTCACGGTAGGCCAGTACCGGATAGGGCATGACCACGGACATCCCCGAAATCAGCGTTTTCACCGCGCCGGGGACCGGGACGGCATCTTTCGGGGTGAACAGGCAAGTGGCGATCCGCTCACCCGGAACGCCTTGGATATGGGTGGCATCCAGCGGTTCATATCCGGCGGAAAGCAGATGAAAGTCGATACCCTGGCGAATGGCCTCCGCGGCGATCTGCTGAAGATACACTCCGGAGCCGGTTTCTCCCGGGAGCTGGCCGTGGACGAACAGCACGCGTCTGGGGCGGCCCTGCCGGCGACGGGTTTCGACAGCCGATCGCCATACAGACGCCTCAGATTCCCGGGTCCGCGCTGGCCGTTCATATTCAGGCCACCGCTTGAGGCGATCCAGCAAGGACGGGGGATCGTGGGAGAATGCATCGGCGACGGGTGGTATGGGCGGTGTGGCAGCGCCTTTCGTGAGTGGCACAGGCGGTCCTTTCAGTACTCGAACAGCTCAGTGATTTTCTTTCTGTCTCATGATCAACGGTCTACACGGTGACGATGGTGACGCTGGGGGTGTTTTCGGCGGCGACGGCACTGAATCCCTTGACTACCAGGATGGTGTCGCCGGTGGCGGCGATGCCCCGCTGAATGACGATCGATCTGGCCAGCGCGTGGGGATCGCGCAGCTCGTGGGGATCGACGGCCACCGGGATGACACCCCAGAGCAGACAAGAGATGCCGGTGCGCCGATAGTCCGGACAAAATCCGATGATGGGCGCCGCCGGCCGGGAAGCGCTCATCACCGACAGCGACCGGTCCTGCTCGGAGATGACGATGATGGACCTGGCCAGCAGGTCGCGGGACAGTTTGGCCATGGCCTCGCTCAGGGCGTCTTCCACGGGGTAGGGGCGCTCACCTTCGGGCTTTCTGGCCAGTGAGCCGAAAACACCGAGGCGCCACAGGTGCCCTTCGGTCTGCCGGGCGATGCCGTCCATCATTTTGACCGACTCCACCGGATACTTTCCCGAGGCCGTTTCGGCCGAGAGCATTATGGCGTCGGCTCCGGCGCGCACCGCCGTCGCCACGTCGGACACTTCGGCCCGGGTGGGGCGGGGATGGGTGATCATGGACTCAAGCATCTGAGTGGCCACGATGACCGGTTTGCGATACCGGCGGGCCTGCTCGATGAGTTGGTCCTGGGCGGCGGGAACGGTCTGGGGCGGCAGTTCCACGCCCAGATCGCCCCGGGCCACCATGATGGCATCGGCCGTATCGAGGATGCCGTCGATATTTTCCAGGGCTTCGGGTTTTTCGATCTTGGCCACTACGGCCGTGTGCGCGCCGGCGGCGTCGATCAGGGCTTTGAGTGCCTCGATGTCAGCGGCCCGGCGGACAAAGGACAGGGCTATGAAATCGACTCCCAGCGACAGCGCAAAGGCCGCATCCACCTGGTCGGCCTCGGTGAGGGACGGCGCGGAGACCGAGGCCCCGGGAAGGTTCATCCCCTTGTGGTCGCTGAGCCGGCCCCCGGCCACCACCGTGCAGGCAATGTCTTTGCCTTCCACGGAATCGACCCGCAGCTCGATGTTGCCGTCGTCGAGCAGGATGCGGTTGCCCGGGGACACATCGCTGTTCAGGGCGGGGTACTGGGAGGGAATCAGCGCGGGGGTGCCCGTCACCGCCCGGGTGGTCACCGTTACGGCGGCGCCTTCTTCGAGCTGGACGCCGCCGCCGGCGAACGCCCCGACCCGGATTTTAGGGCCGCACAGGTCCGCCAGCACCGCCACCGGCATTTCCAACTCGGTGGCCGCGCGGCGCACCCGGTGATAGACGTCACGGTGGCCTTCATGGGTGCCGTGGGACATGTTCAGGCGAAACACATTGACGCCGGCCTGGATGAGCTGCCGGATGGTGGCGGCGTCGCCGGAGCTGGGCCCAAGTGTGGCGACGATTTTGGTCCGGCGGTAAATCAGCAGCTTGACGTTGGTATCGATCCGCATGGCGAGCCTCCCCGGTTTTGGGTCCGATGCACGCGAAGGGGTATCCGTCCGCAGCGGCGGACCGGGTCACCGACCATATTGCCGCAAAGGGGCGCCGAAAGACAAGCCCCGGAATCAGTCCTCGGCCAGCGGCATCACATCTGCGCCGGTGACCCGCAAGAGCTCGCCGGGGGTGAGACGCAACATGGCGTCGATGTCGCCGCCGCCGCCGTAGACGGTTTCCATCGCCGTGACGGACGGGTCCACCAGGGTGCGCAGCTGCGTTCGGTGGCCGAAGGGCGGCATGCTGCCGACAATGAAGCCGGTGATATCCAGTGCGTCTTCCGCCGTGGCGAATTTCACTTTTTTTCTGCCCACCCCGAGCTGGCCGGCAAGTTTTTTCCGGTCCACCCGCGCCAGGCCGTTGGTAATGACCAGAAGGGCCGTATCGTCGCAGCGAAACACAAGGGACTTGATGATCTGATCCGTGTCGACGCCCAGGGCCAGGGCCGCGTCTGCCACGGTGGCCGTGTGGGCGCCTAGTGGAATGATTTCGGCGGCGATCTGCCGGCGGTCAATAAACTGCTGCAGGGCAGGGCTTCCCAGTACGGCGGCGGTATCCGTTGTCGACGCGTTCATGGCGTTCTTTCCATCGGCGCTTGGCCGGTTGTCTGTCTCCATATGTCACCCGACCATAGCAAAAGATGCGGTGGCGATAAATAGGCTTGACCGGAATATAAACTTTATTTATATACAAAGTATATAAAAACTGGAGGGTTCATGGCGATCAAGTATTCCATCCTCGGTCTGCTTCACTACCAGCCCATGCACGGGTACCGCATCAAGGAGCACATCGAACGCAATTTCGGACACATGTGGTCCATCAACTACGGACAGATCTACCCCAACCTGAAGAAGCTCAAAGACGATGGTCTCATCACGATGGCCGAAGAAGTGTGTGAAGGCGAGAAAGGCCCGCCGCGCAAACTTTACACCATTACCGAGGAAGGACGTCGCGCCTTCAGGCAGTGGCTGACCGAGTCGCCTGAGCGCGGCATGCTGCTGCGGGACCCTTTTCTCATGCGCTTTGTGTTCTTCGGATTCGGCGAGAAAACGGACGCGTTGAAGCTCATCGACGATCAGGTCGTTGACTGGGAACGCCAACTGGCCCGCCGTTACGGCAATCTGGCCCGTTGGGAGAATTCAGGGGTGTATGCACGGCTGATGGGGGAACTGGGGGTCCGGATGAATGAGCTCTTTCTCGATTGGCTGAAATACGCCAGGAAAGAAATTGACGCCGACCTCGAATCCCGGCCGGCGCTGGTACTGGAGTCTGTGGCAGATGATCAGTGATTTTAACCCGCAGAAGGGTGGTCCGCTTTCCGCACCTCCAGGGAGTCGCGATGGATTATGACGGTATCACCCTGGTCACCGGCGCGGCCGGGTTTATGGGCTCGCATGTGGTGGAATATCTTGCCGCGCAGGGCGTGAGGGTGCGCGCAACCGCCCGGCCAGGAAAGGACACGGCATTTTTTGACCGGCTGGGTGTTGAATTCGTCGGGGCTGATCTTACCCGGCCAGGCACCCTGCCGCCGCTGTTTGAGGGCCCCGTGGATCGGGTGATCCATTTGGGCGCCATCTGCAACTTTTCCACCCCCTACGAGCGGCTTTACCCAACCAATGTCCTGGGCGTGGGGCATATGGCCGATCTGGCGTTGAAGGCCGGGGTCCGGTGCTTTGTGCACGTGACCTCCACCAGTGTCTATGGATGCGGCACCGGCGCGCCCTTCACCGAAGAAAGTCCCCGGGCGCCCAAGGACGACTACGGTCGCAGTAAGCGTGACGGTGAAGATGAACTCTTCCGCAGGATGGATCAGGGGTTGCCGGCGGTGATCGTGCGCCCATGCACGGTTTACGGCCCCCGCTGCACCGACGGCGCCGGAAAGGCGTTTTCAAGAGCCACCGCCATCGCCGCCATACCGGGCAGCGGTGAACACCTGCTCTCCAACATCCGTGCCGAAGACGTAGCCGCTGCAGCGGTCCATCTGTCGCGGCACCCGGCCGCCATCGGGGAGATTTACAACCTGGCCGACGACAGCCATCCGAGCCTCAAAACAGCGCTGACCCTGGCGGCCAAAACCTTTGGGACAAAGACGCCCGGTCTGCATCTGCCCCTTTTTCTGGTGAGGGCGCTGGCTCGGCTGGACGGTGTTGTTTCCAGCCTCCGGGGGCGCATCCCGGATCTGGAATACGAGGCGGCCTGTTACCTTTCTGAAGACTATGTCGTGGACAACAGCAAGCTCAAGGCGACGGGGTATCGATTCATTTACCCGGACTTTATCGATTCCATGGCTCAGATGGGACAGTGGTACCGGAGCACGCTGCACTGAGTGCACTGTTAACGAAAACCGAATCGGAGGGATCATGAGCGAGGTTATTGTGATCACAGGGCTGGCCCAGGGCATGGGAAGGGAGGTGGCCTGTATGCTGGCTGCTTCCGGCGCGTCGGTGGCCGGGTTCGACATGGATGCCGGCGGCATTGAATCGCTTAAAGCAGAACTGGAAAAAATCGGCGGCGACCACTATCTGACCACCCTGGACATTACCGACCGGCCGGGTATCCTGGCGTTCAGAGACGCGGTGGTGGCACACTACGGCCGGGTGGATACGGTGCTCTCCAACGTGGGCATCGGGTTTTTCGGCCCCTTCGAAGAGGTGGATCTGGAGCGCGCCCTCAAATGCCTGGAGATCAACGTCATCGGGGCGGCCGCCATACTGCAGGCCTTTATCGCGCCTATGCGCGCACAGGGGCGGGGAAAGCTCATCGCCATGAGCTCTCTGGTGGGGCAGATCCCTTTTCCCTTCGAGTCCATTTACACGGCCAGTAAATTCGCCATCGAAGGCCTGGTGGAATCCATCAAATACGAGGTGGAACCGTTCGGACTGAAAGTCGCCCTTATCGAGCCGGCCCAGGTGTCGACAAGTTTTGCCGCCAAAATTCACACGCTGCCGCCGGAAGGATCGCCCTATCGGGAAAGGGCAGGGCGCTTCATCAACAGAGACAACCAGCTCATCAAGGGCGCTACGACCCCCGGGCAGGCGGCCCGCCGGATCGTCGCGGTGCTCCAGTCGCCGGCGCCGAAACTGCACAACCAGGTCGACTTCATGAGCACGTTCTTTCTCTTTCTCAACTGGTTGCTGCCCAAGTGGGCACGGGATTGGATTTTGCTCAACCACATGGACATCAAAACATAAATAGCATCGGTAAAAAGTCAGAATCTCGCGCAGAGACGCAGAGGCGCAGGGAAAAGCACTCGCGCAATTCCATTTTACGCAGTTCTCAGCGTCTCCGCGCCTCTGCGCGAGAAAATTGCTTTTTTACGGATTCATCAAGATTCGAATGCCGGCATGGAAAGTCGGTGGCTTCAGGAGGTGATCATGGAAACAGCATTGGCGACACCCCTTTCCGTTTCCGATACGCGGATCGGCCGATTGCGCGCACGCATCATCGATGCGCCACAGGAAGTGTGCATCGAACGGGCACGGTTTCTCACCCGGTCAATGGAAAAGCACTGGGAAGAAGACCCGCTCACCCGGATGAGCCACGCTCTGGCGCATATTCTTAAAAATATCAGCGTCATCATCCGAGACGACGAGTTGATCGTCGGGTGCCGCACGTCCAAGCTCAAAGGGGCCCCGCTGTTTCCGGAAAACAAGGCGCGCTGGCTGGAAGGGGACGCGGAAAACTTCGACCGGCGTGAAGTGCAGCGCGCCCTGATCACCGCTGCTGAAAAAACGGAGCTGCTCCAGGAGATCCTGCCGTTCTGGGCGGGGCGATGCGTCGAAGACGATTTCGAGGCCGCGCTGCCGGACGACATCATGGAGGACATGGACAAGTACATCTTCACCTTCATGCTGGAGATCACCTACGGCGTCGGCCATTTCACCATGAACCACCGGCAGGTGCTCGAAAAGGGCACCGGGTGCATTATCTCAGAGGCCCGGAAGCGTCTGGAGAAGTTGCCCGCACACGATCGGAATGGGCAACAGGGGCTCCTTTACCAGGCCATGATCCGTTCGCTCACCGCGGCGGTCACCTTTGCCGGTCGCTACGCCGACCTTGCCGAAAAGATGGCCTTCGCCGAAAAGGACCCGGTCCGGGCCGAGGAGCTGCGACAGGTGGCCCGTGTTTGTCGAAGGGTACCCGCGCATCCTGCCGAAACGTTCCATGAGGCGGTTCAGGCGATCTATTTTGTCCACCTCATCGCCCAGATCGAATCCGGGGGAAACTCCATCTCTCTGGGGCGGCTCGACCAGATTCTGTTGCCTTATTATGAGCGGGACATTGCCGCCGGCCGCATCGAGCCGGTCCGGGCCCGGGAGCTGGTGTCACTGCTGTTTCTCAAGATCAACGAGATCTGGAACGTTCTGGAGGAAGCTTACATCCCCGGCGGTGAAGGCACCGAAGGAAAAACCACCCAGAACGTGGTGGTGGGGGGCATGGACGCCAACGGCCGGGACGCCACCACCGCGCTGAGCTTCATCGTCATGGACGCCTACGCCCAGCTCAGAACGGTGCAGCCCAATTTCGGCGTGCGGCTGAGTCCGGATGCGCCCGATCTTTTTTTCGCCCGGGCCGTCAGCTATGCCAAGGACGGCGTGCTGCTTCATTTTTTCAACGATGAGGCCATCGTGGCCTCCCTGGTGGATGCCGGTCATAGCCTCGAAGACGCGCGCGATTACGGTGTGGTCGGCTGCCTGGAACCGAGCGCCCAGGGAAAGACATTCGGGTCGACCTTTGCCGTTCAGTTCAACGGCATTAAATGCCTTGAATTCGCCCTGGCCAACGGCGTGGACAACATCTTCGGCTATCTGTCAGGTCTTGAGACCGGCGATCCGGCCGGTTTTACCGATTTTGAGCAACTGTGGCAGGCCTATGACCGGCAGGTGACCCACTATGTCAAACAGATGGTCCGGGGGATCACCTGCCTCGATGCGGCCATCGCCGCAAAGGTGCCCTCGCCGTTTGCCTCGGCCATGATCGATGGCCCCATGGACACCGGACGCGATCTCACGCGCGGCGGTGCCGTGTACAATTCGACAGGCGTGCAGCTCATCGGGTTTTCAAATATCGCCGACAGCCTGACTGCTGTGAAAAAATGTGTCTTCGATGAGGGCCGGTTCACCATGGCGGATCTTTCCCGGTGGCTCTCCGACGACTGGACCGATGCCGAGTCCGCACAGGCCTATTCTTTGAACAAGGTGCCCAAATACGGAAACGACGACGACGGGGCCGATGCCATGGCCGCGCAGGTGATGCACCATTTTTGCGACGTCCTTTCCGTCCACACCAACTTTCGCGGCGGGCGTTTCTGGCCGGGGATCTTCTCGGTGGGATTTCACATCACCATGGGCGCGTTTACCGGGGCCACCCCGGACGGCCGCTATGCCGGCGACGTTTTGGGAAACGGCATCACGCCCAGCGAAGGACGCGCGGTGTCCGGCCCCACGGCACTGATGAATTCCGTCGTCAAGCTTCCCTTGCGGCGGGTTACCAACGGACTCAATCTCAACATGCGTTTTGACGGGGAGTCGATCAACCCCGCCATTTTTCGGAGTATTATCAAAACTTACTTCCAGAAGGGCGGGGTTCAGGTTCAGTTCAACATGGTGGGCACCGCCATGCTGGAAGCGGCACAAAAAGATCCAAGGAAATACCGCGACCTCATCGTGAGAATCAGCGGCTATTCGGGTATTTTCGTCAACCTGAGCGACATCGCCCAGGAGGAGATTATCCGGCGGACACGCTATACCCTTTAACTGGATGAATGTGAGGAGCACGCCGATGAGCAAGGTGATGACCACAAAGGATGCCATCTCCCGGTTCGTGAGCCCCGGCGATTTTCTCTTTATCGGGGGCTACATCTGCCGGACACCGTTTTCAGCCATTCACGAGATCATCCGTCAGGGCAAGGGCGATCTCACGATTACCCGAAGCAATGCGGCCGATGATTTCGACATGCTCATCGGCGCCGGCCTGGTGAAACGATTCTTCGCCACATTTCTCTCTCTGGGCATTTACGGCCTGGGCCGGTGCTACCGCCGGTCCATGGAGCACGGCATTCCCAGAAAGATAGAAGTCGAGGAATACACCAACCTGTCGCTGCCCATGATGCTCAAGGCCGGGGCCTTGGGGATTCCCTTCATACCGGTGCGCGACATGGTCGGCACGGATCTTCTCAACGTGAAGTCTTTCATGGGCGATGGGAAATACAAGATGATCGACTCGCCCTTCGACGGCAGCCCGACGCTGCTGGTGCCGGCCCTCAACCCAGATGTGGCCATCATTCATGTTCAGCAGGCCGATGAAGAGGGAAATGCCCAGATCTGGGGCATCGGCGGAGACTGCCAGATGGGAGCCAACGCAGCCAAAAAAGTGATCGTCACCTGCGAGCGCATCGTGAGCCGGGAGGTCATCGGAAAGGACCCCTCGCGTACCATCGTCCCCGCGTTCAAGGTGGTGGCGGTGGTGGAAGAGCCCTTCGGCGCGCACCCGGGGTACACGCCGGGGTTTTACGACGTGGATTTCGGTATGGGATACCTCTACCAGCAGGCCTCCAATACTGTCGAAGGGCTGGACGCCTTTCTCAAGGAATGGGTCTTCGATATCGAAGACCGCAGCGCCTACATCCAGCACTACATCGCACGCTTTGGCTACGCCGCCTTCAAAAAACTGGCGGCGGCCTTTGATTACAGCTATCCGGTCAACTACGGGTACTGAGGATAACATTGACGTTGCCCCGGCAGATGAAAGATCAACCACGAAGAACACGAAGATCACGAAGATAAAAACTAAATGCAGTGGAATAAACACTTCGTGATCTTCGTGCACTTCGTGGTGATAAACCCGTAGCGGAGTCTAACCGTTGTCACAGTGAAGCTTGGTCATTGTAGATCGACGGAATACATTTTCCCTGCAAACCAGACATTGGAGGGAGCAACCACAATGGGTACCGATCAAAAAAAGTATATCAAACCGGAGTTGATGGCCTGCTGCGGTGCCAGGGAAATCAAGGACGGCGACGTGGTGATCGTCGGCACCGGGTTTCCCGCCATGGCAGCCAACATCGCCAAGCACACTCACGCGCCGCGGGCCGTGATGATGCAGGAGTCGGGCGTCATCGACGCCCGGCCCAAGCGTCCGGCCCTGTCGGTGGGCGATCCCTGCCTGAACCCCGGCGCGGCCATGATCGGCGGACTGGTGGAGATCATGGGCATGGTGCTTCAGGCCGGCTGGGTGGACGTGGGCTTTCTTTCGGGCAGCCAGGTGGACCGGTTCGGCAACATCAACACCACCGTCATCGGCGATTATCAAAATCCCAAGAGCCGGCTGCCCGGCAGCGGCGGGGCAAATCCCATCGGCGCCCTGGCCAAAAGGACCCTGATCATCGCCCTGCACGACAAGCGGCGATTGGCGGAAAAAGTCGATTTCATCACCACGGCGGGCTATCTCGACGGTCCCGGGGCCCGCGAAAAATGGGGGCTCCCGCCAGGGACCGGTCCGCGGTGCATCATCACCAACAAGGCCGTGCTCCGGTTCGACGCGGAGACCAAGGAGGCCTACCTTTTTTCCTATCACCCGGACTGCACCATCGAGGAGATCGTGGCCAACACGCCGTGGGACCTTAAGGTCCCGGACAACGTCGGACCGACCGAGCCGCCCACCCCGGAGGAGCTGCGGGTGCTTCGGGAAGTTCTGGATCCTCACGGGATGATCCGTATCTATGAAACCAAGGGGTATGTTTAGAATACCATTCCAAATCGAAATCGGGATCGCTATCGAAATCGAAATGTTATTGACGTCGCGTGCCGGACCACGGGGGTATCGGCGGCCTCTCGACAGGCGCCCTGGAATGAGACGACGTAATGGCTGACGGCCTGGCGGTGTAAATCGATTTCGATCCCGGGGAAATCAACCACCAGTGAAATCAAGTGGTGTGATGAACCCCGAATTTTCAATGATCCACGCTTACCGGGAAAGGAAAACCATATGGACGAAACGCGTCAACTGGCCGCCTTCTGCTCGGCCGTATCACTTTCATCCCTGCCGCCGGCGGTGGTCCACAAGGCCAAGCTGTGCATACTCGACTACATCGCCAATATCTACGGATCGCTGGAGCTCGACACCGTGTGGAAGGTCGTGAATCTTATCCGTTCGGTTGAGGCGGCGGAAAAGATCACCGCCCTGGGTTGCGGGTTCAAGACGGACATCCACCAGGCGGCCTTTATCAACGGCACCACCGCTGAGGCCATCGAGGCCCAGGACGGTCTCAGGTTCGGCGGCAACCATCCGGGGGCTGCGGTGATCCCGGCAGCCCTGGCCGTGGCCGAGGAAACCGGTGCCGACGGCGGTGCGCTGATCGCCGCCGTTGTGGCCGGATACGAAGCGGCCAACCGGTCCGCTGCGGCCATGCACCCCTGGCATACCCTCAACGGGTTTTTGCCCACGGGAACCTGTGGTACCTTCGGTGCGGCCGTGGCCGCCGCAAAACTCAGGGGCCTGGATGCCGAAGGCCTGCTCAACGCAGTGGGCAATGCAGGATATTTACTTCCCATTTCCATGGCCGAGCATCTCATGGGCGGGTACACCATCAAGATCGTGCAGGGCGGCCAGGCAGCCAGCGCCGGCATCATGGCCGCTGGACTGGCCGGCGCCGGCGTCACCGGCGCCCCTTATGTGCTGGAAGGCTCGGCGCTAAATGGGGGGTTCACAAAGATCACTGCCGCCGCCCCGCCCACTCTGGCGCGGATCACCGACGGTCTGGGTGAGCACTACTCCATCATGGATATTTACTTCAAGCCCTATACGGCCTGTCGTCACACCCACGGCGCCGCCCAGGCCGCACTGGCGCTGGCCGAATCCAGGGGCGTCGATCCGGCGGCGATCACCGAGATTCTGGTTGAAACATACGGCATTGCCGAGCTTGCCGTGGGCAAGGGGGTGGGCGCGGACAGCTCTTTTGTATCGGCGCAGTTTTCCATCCCCTACGTGGTGGCCGTCTGCCTTACCGACGGCGCCCTGGGGCCTCGGCAGCTTGCTGAAAAGCGCATCAAAGATCCGGCGCTGCTCGCTCTGGCGGCGAAGGTTGTGGTCAAAACCGATGAGCAATTCAACAGCGCCTATCCCGGGAAGACCTCCAGCCGAATCACCATTTCGTTTATCGACGGAACTTCGGTGTCTGAGCAGGTGGACATCCCCACCGGGGACCCGAGAGATCCGATGGATGCCACCGCCATCGGTGACAAGCTCTACCGGTTTGCCGGAGATCGGGACCGGGGCAAGTCGTCGGAAATCATTTCTCTGGTGCTCGATCTGGAAAACCAGCCGGATATCCGGCGGCTGGCGTCGTTGATCTAGAATGCGCTTATGCAAAAAGCTCCAGTTGGTCTTTTCCTAAAGTGATATTGAACCAGTCACGGAGGACACGGAGATTTTATAAACAAAATTAATCGCTTTTGGTTTTCTCCGTGCCCTCCGTGACTCCGTGGTGATCACAATGTCATCGGGGCCACCGGTCTTTGACGCTAAACTGGCGTTTCATAGAGAAGCGGAAATTAGAAATCACAACAGAGTCCGCAAAGAGCGCAGAGGCAAACCGTTAATCATGCGATGAGTTCTCTGCGGACCTCTGCGATCTCTGTGGTTCAAAATCATTTATGCGATTTCACTCGATTCAAAGGCTTCTCAGTAAAATAAAGGAAAGTTAATGGATTTCAATCTGAGCAAAGAACAAACAATGCTCCTGGAGAGCCTGCGGGACATGGCCAGACGGGAGAAGTTCAAGGAACTGGCCGCCCACATCGATCGGACAGGGGAGTTTCCCGAGCACCTGATGCCCAAATTCGCCGAAATGGGACTTTTGGGGATGACCCTTTCTCCGGAATACGGCGGCGTGGGGGAAAGCGCGCTCACCGCCGTGCTGGCCATCGAGGAGCTCGCCAAATACAGCCCCATGATCGCCGCGCCGGTCTTCGAGTCCAACGTGGGCCCGGTCCGGGTCATCGACATGTTCGGCACCGCCGCACAGAAAGCCGCCATCATTCCCGGTGTCTGCCGCGGCGAGAACAGCGTTTCGGTGTGCATGACAGAGCCCGAAGCCGGCTCGGATCTCACCAGCCTCAAAACGTGCGTGGAAGACAAGGGCGACCATCTGCTGCTGAACGGGAGAAAGGTGTTCATCACCGGTGGCGGGCACGCCAGTCACTATCTTGTCTACTGCCGGTTCGGTGAAAAACCCGGCTACAAGGCCATCGGGGCGGTGATCGCCGAAAAGGGTATGGCCGGTTTTACCTTCGGCAAACAGGAACAATACATGGGCCTTCGGGGGATGCCCTCCTGCGATCTTTTCTTCGACAATGTGAAAATCCCCAAGGAAAACGTGGTGATCAACAAGGGAGAATTCGGCAATCTGATGATGACCTTCGACATCGAGCGCTGCGGCAACGCGGCCATGTGTCTGGGCGTGGCCGGCGGCGCCATGGCGGCGGCCAAAAACTACGCCCTTCAGCGCGAAGCATTCGGAAAGCAGATCTGCGAATTTCAGGCCATCCAGTTCATGGTGGCCGAGATGGCCATGAAACTGGATGCGGCCAAACTGCTGGTCTACCGGGCCGCCACCGGGGCGGGCCAGGGGTTGCCCTCCATCTACGAGGCATCCCTGGGCAAGTGCTACGCCAACGAGATGGTCAAGGAAGTCACCGATCTGGCCATTCAGATATTCGGCGGATACGGGTATTCAACCGAGTTCCCGCTGGAGCGGATGCTCCGGGACGCCCGGGCGTGGGGGGTCGCCGGCGGAACGCTTCAGATGCTCAAGATCACCGTGGCCAGCATGATTTTCGGCAGGCGCTTCGATCAGCGTAAGTAACATCCGGATAATCCGGGTCAACCCAAATGGGAGAGACGTCATGAGTCAGTACTATCGGGACGGGGAGCATCTTTACGAAATCTACAACTATTTTCTGGATCAGGTGCTGAAGGACGAAAAGATCGGGCCCAAGATGGCCAAGGCCAACATTATTATCAAATTCATCTACACCGACCCGGACTGCGAGATCACCATCGATCTAAAAAATCCGCCGGCCAAGGAAGGCTATTACGGCACCTTTTACCTCGGGCCCACCGATTTGAAGGAAGATGTCTGGAGCAAGCAAAGCGCCGACCACTCCCACCGGTTCTGGCACGGGTTCGAGAATCCAGTGGCAGCCGTGACCCGGGGCAAGGTCAAGCAGGGCGGCAAGATCACCGCCATGCTCAAACTGCTGCCCGTGGTCAAGCCTACCTTCAAGCGGTTCCCCGAGATCCTTCGGGAAATGGGATACGACGAGCTGGTGGTGACCAAAAAATAGATAAGCGGATACCGACTCTTTATTAGGGAAAAATTCCGATGAACGGCAATACCGGAATCATTCTACGCATCGATCTTTCACAGGGCAGAACCACCCTGGAGCATTTGCCCGAGGCCGTCTACCGGCAGTACGTGGGCGGCAGCGGACTGGCGGCCAAGTACTTCTGGGAAAACGGCGACTTCGACGCGGACCCGCTCTCACCGAAGGCCATGCTGATCTTCATGAACGGCCCCTTTGCGGGGCTTCGGCTATCAGGCGCCAGCCGCAGCAGTGTGGCCGGGCGCTCGCCCCTCACCGGGGCCTGGGGGGATTCTTCCAGCGGCGGGTATTTCGCCCCGGCGCTCCGGTACGCCGGCTTTGACGGCATCGTCATTACCGGCCGCGCGTCGACGCCGGTGCTGTTGCGGATCCATGACAACGGTGCAGACATCGAGGACGCCGGCCACCTGTGGGGGCGCACCGTCAGCGAGACCGACGCTCAGCTTAAAAGTGACTATGGGAAGTTCTGTCGGACCCTGGTGATCGGGCCGGCCGGTGAAAACCGGGTGCGATTTGCCAATATCATGGGTGAGGCGCACCACGCCTTCGGCCGGGCCGGGTTCGGCGCTGTCATGGGCGCCAAGCAGCTCAAGGCCATTTCCGTCACCACCGGTCGGCGGCAAATGAACGTGGCCGATCCTGACGCCTACGCGGCAATACGACAGACCATCAACACCCAGGTCCGTGAATCGGTGACGGCCATGGTCCTGGGCGAGCTCGGCACGGCGGCCAAACTGGAATACGGCGTTGCCATGGGGGATGTGCCCATACGAAACTGGACGTCCAGCACCTGGGAAGAAATGGGGGAGGCCCTCACCGGCAGCACGCTTTCAGAGACCTATCTCACGGGGCGCCGGTCCTGCGCGTTTTGCAGCATTGCCTGCAAGCGCATCGTCCGGGTGGATGAAGGGCCTTTTGCCGTGTCCAAAGGGCCGGGGCCGGAGTACGAGACCATCGTCTCCTTTGGCGCGCTGCTGGGGTCCATGGATCTGGCAGCCACCTGCAAGGCCGCCAGGGTCTGCAACGAGGCCGGAATGGACACCATCTCCGCCGGGGCCACCCTGGCTTGGGCCACCGAGGCCATGGAGAAGGGCGCACTGTCCGATGAGGACACTGGCGGGCTACGGCTGACATGGGGAAACATGTCCGATTATATCGACATGCTCCAGCGCATTGCCGGAAGACAAGGTCCTTTGGGACGACTTTTGGCCGACGGTAGCGTGGCGGCTGCGATAAAAACAGGAAAGGGCGCCCTTGACTACACGGCTCACAGCAAGGGTCTGGAAGCGCCCATGCACGACCCCCGGGGCGGCGGTCACGGTCTGGCCCTGGCCTATGCGGTCAGCCCCCGCGGCGGCTGTCACGTGGCAACTGCCATGCTTCCCATGGAATCGGGCGCCTGCTATTACCCGGAAATCGGTTTCGACGTCGAACTGGAGCCCATGACCGACCGGGACAAGGCCATGGCGGCTGTGGTGGCCACCGAAATGGGGGCCATCGAAAACAGCGCCTGCTACTGCCAGTTCGCCGACCGGGATCTCACGCTGACCCAGTGGGTGGGACTTTTCGACGCCGTGGCCGGCTACGGCTGGGACATCCGCGACATGCTGCGGGCCGGCCGTCGGGTGTTTTATCTCAAACGCCTGCTCAACTACCGCTACGGTCTGACCGCGGCCGATGACGTACTGCCCCCGCGAATGCTGGAACCGGCCAGCGACGGCGAGCCCGAGGGCATCCGTATGAATTTCTCAAAAATGCTTTCGGAATTTTACGCCCGCATGGTCATGGACCCGGAAAGGGGGATTCCCCGAAGGGGGGCCCTTGAAGGATACGACATGGCGTCTGAAGCGGATGTGGTGTGGCCGCCGGCATGAGGGGTGAGGGCGCCGTTACGGCGCTGGATGCAGTATCGCCCCGCACTGCTCGCACCGGTACCGGGGCGCGGCGTTTCCTTCCGGAGCGATTTCATCGAAGTCAAACCGTCTTTTCCCGCTTGCTTCAAAGCACTCCGGGCAGTACCCGTCCCCAAGGTCTTCGGCCCTGATCGTCAGATGGCAGTGTCGGCAGCGCAGCCGGCGGGCTGCCGTCGGAATCAATACGATTTCGGTATGTGGACAATCGGTCATAAAGCCCTTCGGGCGTGTTGACGGTATAAGGTCGGTGCCGGTGGTGTGTTCGGAGCTGATTGGCACTGCGTTATCTGCCCGCCGAGGGCGGGGAAAACTTTTTTGGCACGGATTACACGGATTACGCGGTCTAAATCGCCTTTGGCGCGGCAATTAACGCAGTGACCAATCTTTAAAACCGTATAGGCGCCATCCGCGTAATCCGTGTAATCCGTGCCAATATCCGTTGCAGTTGCTGTTCGGCCAAAGGCCGCCTACTCCGGCAGCGCCGCCAGAACCCCTGCGATGAACGCATCCGTATCCCAGGTCTTCCGATCGGCCGTCGCTCCGAATCGCACCAGCACGGCTTTCCGTGACGGAATGATGATGACTTTCTGTTCCTGAAACCCCTGCGCGGCATAGGCATCGCGGGGCGCGTGCGGCCACAGCCGGTTGCTTGGATCGCCTGGAGCGCCGGCGTTGAGCCAGAAAAGGGCCCCGTATTCGCCCTTGGGGGCCTTGGGCGTGGGCGTTGCGCTGTAGGCCGCCCATCCCTCGGGCAAAATCCGCTCGCCCTGCCAGACGCCGTCATTGAGATACAGCAGCCCGAAGCGCGCCCAGTCCCGGGGAGTGGCATAGCCGTAAGACGAGCCCACGAAAGTGCCGGACGAATCCGGCTCCATGACGGCGCTGAGCATTCCGATCCGGTCAAAGAGTCTGTCGTGAATGAACCGGTAATAGTGGGGGGTGTCCTTTTCCACGGCCTGCCTTACGATGCGCGCCACGATGTTGGCCGTGCCGCTGGAGTAATACCACTTGCTGTCGGGCGCTGCCTCCAATGGTTTTTTGGCGGAGAAGGCGGCAAAGTCGTAGGTGCCGTAAAGCATGTCGGTGGCATCATAGAGCGGCTTGTAGACTTCCTCGAAGGAAAGACCGCTGCTCATGCGCAGGAGCTCATCGAGGGTGATCGCTTTCCGTGGGTCGTTTGCCGCCTGCCACTCGGGCACCGGCGCTGGTTTTTTAATGTCGAGGCGGCCGTCTTTAACGAGAATTCCCACCAGGGCGTTGGTGATGCTCTTGGACATGGACCAGCCGAGCAGCGGCATGTCCTTGTGAAAGCCCTCGGCATAGCGCTCTGCAACCAATTGGCCGTCGTAGATGACCACCACGGCCCGGGTCTTTCTCGGGTTGTCCGGCCTTGGTTCCCGGAAGGCATCCGTCAGGGCGGCATCCAGTTTTTTGACATCGATGCCCAGAGCGGCGGAATCCGCGGGTCCAGCGCTGCCGGCGGGCCAGGGCAGATCCGCCGACCGTACCGGACGCGAGGCCGAAAGATCGGGCGGCACGAACTGCTGCGCCCGCATGGCGGCTTCGCTCGTATCGATGACCAGGGAACATCCGCAGCCTTCCCGGTAGATGGCCGTAAGGCCGAACAGTCCGTGGGCGTCGGCCGTTACCGATTTATTTGTGAGATCGATGCGGTAGTCGAAAAACGGCGCCAGCGGGTTCACCGGCACCACGTCTTCACGGAACACTACGTCCGGGTCTCTGTGGGAGATAAAGGTGCTGGAGCACAGATACTTGGACACGAACCCGCTGCCGATGGGGCCGGCCTTTTGCATGAACCAGCCAGCTGCCGCAACCGCCGCAATTAGCACCACCCCGGTGCCGGCAAGACTCCATTTGACCCATTTTTTCATTTTGCGCTCCTGCCTCCGTAGAAAGAATATAGGCGCTGACGACGCGTGTTCAAAGCGCCTGTATGACATCTGAAATAACAGCGGGCGGGGATAAACTCCGCCCCTACATTTTAGGGAAAGGGTTTCGTAGGGGTGGGGTTTACCCCCGCCCGTGTATCGGTCGAAGCACGCTCCCCGTAAGTTAAAAGGCGATGCCAAGTGCACGCAAGCCGCACCGGCGTTTCCGGCAAATTTCCCCCTGATGCCTTTGAGCCTGCAGGGAGCGATATTATCGCTTCTACGGCGGGTTTGTCCACCGGTCTCCAAGATTCCCCATCCAGCATGCTGTGCTCATGATCTTCTGCTTGGGGGACGGGGTTTTCGGCCGTTAAGCGCGGTGACAGAAAAAAGCAGGAATTACCACAGAGAGCGCAGAGAACACAGAGATAATAATAACCATATAGTTATGCACTATTCTCCAGTTGGGGTTTCGGCTATTTCGTTGGGGCGGGGTTTTCTTGTCCGTCATAGCCTTGGCGACGGAGGATCCTCTCCCGCAATCGGCAAAGGTTACCCCAAGCGGCTGTGTTTACCGATCACGGGCGGGGGTAAACCCCGTACCCTACCTGGTTGAGTGCTCTCCGGTACCCCGATGGAATGCCGCGATGGACGCTTCGTTGCAACGACTAATTTAATATGTCAAATCTGCACCTGCCCATCCACTGGTGAAAGGTGCATTGCCAGGAATAAAAATTCGCAAAATACCATTTGCTTTTGCCGTTGCCCTTCGGCCGCAGGCCGCCCATCTGCGTAATCTGCGTAATCCGCGGTTAATTCTCTTTGGTGTTTGCCTTTCCGGCCGAAGGCCCCAATCCCTATCCGCGCGGATCTTTGCGCGCTCTGCGGTTAAAAATCACTTTCCACGGTTTCATCAAACTTGGATCGAGACCGGACAGCGTCCTACATAGACGCCATTGGTGGCGGTGTTTTGGAGCAGGGGATTGTCAAAGGTGATCGCGTGCCCGTCGGCGTCGGCGAAGACCTCGGACATAACGTCGAGAAAAGCCGCATCCGGCGGATCGTTGGACCAGAGCGCAAAGACGCCGCCCGGTTTTAAAAACGCCGAAAGCCGCCGGAGGCCATCGATGGTGTAAAAAACACCGTGACTGGTATGAAGACGGTGGCCCGGGGTGTGGTCGATGTCGAGCAGGATCGCATCGAAGCGGGCAGCGGCCGCCGCCGGATCGAAACCGTCGCCCCGGGCGCAGGCAAAGAAATCCGCCGGATGAAAGACGCACCGCGGATCGCCGCTGAGAATCTGTCCGTTGGGCACCAGCGCGCGCCGGTGCCAGTCGATGACCGGCGCCAGGGCCTCCACTACCACAAGGCGCGCCACCTCGGCGTATTTGAGCGCCGCCGCCGCCGTATACCCCAACCCCAGACCGCCCACCACCACGTCCCATCCATCACCCGCCAGCATCCTCAGAGCGATATCGGCCAGGGCCACCTCGGCGACGTGAAACAGGCTGCTCATGAGGTATTCGTCCCCGAGCTTGACCTCGTAGACCTCGGCGCCGCCCAGTGACAGCACACGGCGGCGGCGAAGGATCAGCTCGCCGAGGCGGGTCTGCTGGTAATCGAGTTCTTCGATAGTGGGGGGCATGGTGTTTCCTCGCTGCGTTGGGATCGTTGGGATCGTTGGGATCGTTGGGATCGTTGGGATCGTTGGGATCGTTGGGATCGTTGGGATCGTTGGGATCGTTGGGATCGTTGGGATCGTTGGGAACGATGGGAC
>JBDRRP010000145.1:0-84024 GCA_043825735.1 Pseudomonadota bacterium
ATTTTATTTTTCACATGTCTTACTCCCCCGTTAAATTGCGGCTAACATTTTTCACTTAACAAAATAACCCTGGTAACCGGGGGTGTATACCGTGAACGCCCCCCCCCCCCCCCCCCGTTGGTGCACGTTCGCGGCCTTCTATCTTGATGAAGCTGTAACAAGCCTTCATGGTTTTTTAATCATTCCGGTTGATTCTGTCTTTGTCATTCCGGACGAGTGAAGCGAGATCCGGAGTCCAAGGTTCAAAAAAACAAAAACCGGGTTACCGTTTGTGACCTTTTCATGGATCACACATGGCAACCCGGCTGTCCGTCAACAATTGGACCCGTGGCTTTCCGCCCCAACCTTACGATGGGTTTGGCTGTCGATGTAATCTGTTGCTTAATATCTGTTATTATTACCTATTATAACCAAGTAGGTACTCAGGTATCATTTTTGCCCTTCACAGGCTCAATGCCCGCCAGCCGGCAGATTCCCCGGACCAACGCCTGCCCGCCGGGTACCAGATGGGGTTCAGTCGGGGTTACCCCCAGTCTCCTCGACGATATTTCATGGAGATGACGACATTGGGTTCAATATCAGATCGTTTGGCCAGACACCCCGAGAGCGACATTCGCTTACCAGCATGCCTGTCACCCCAACACACGACAGCTGGTGTGCGGTTCTCGCGCATACCACAAGATGTGGATTCACCCTGTGAAATAGCTCACTATCAGTGTTTTAGGAGCGTTGTCAATATATACAATCAGTCCACGCGGTCAGAACTAACATTTGATTCAATTCTATGGATCAGGCAAAGTTTGTTGCCGTTTTGTTCTTTGTCAAGTCAACACTGTCGTCTCCGGCGGACATAGGGATTCTCCGGTCAGCAACGATCCTTGTTGATGGTTTTGATTTTCACAGCCACCGACTTCCAGCGCTCCTTTTCGACGCGGTCGGCGCTCTTATGCTGTCGCTGCGACAGATACGTCATCTCCCGTTTCATTTTACGGAAGCTTTCCAGACGCCCAGGCGACACCTCGTCGGCATCCACCGCCTGAAGGACCCGGCAGCCCGGTTCGCGGGTGTGGCTGCAATCGGAAAAGCGGCATCCTGCGGCCAGGCGATCGATATCCGGAAAGGCGGTCTCGAGCCCCGCGTCATCATCCCAAAAGGCGATTTCCCGGATGCCGGGGTTGTCGATCACCATGCTGCCGTTGGGCAGAACGATGAGATCACGGCGGGTGGTGATATGCTTGCCTTTCCCTACGCGCTCGCTGACATCGCCGGTCGCCTGCAGGGCTTTGCCGTAGAGCAGATTCAACAGGGTGGACTTGCCGGCCCCTGACGAACCGATCATGGTCGCGGTCTCCCCCGGTTTCAGGCGCGCCGCCAGGGCGGGCAGGCCACGGCCGTCCAGTGACGAGACCAGTTGAACCGGCACCCCAAGGGCCACCTCCGCCACCGTGGTTTCAAACCGCTCCGGATCCGGGTGAAGGTCCGCCTTGGTGAGAACGAGCACGGGACTCATGCCGCAACTGTACACGAGCGTCAGATACCGCTCGATGCGTCTGAGGTTGAAGTCCCGGTCAAGACCGCAAACGATGACCACTGCATCGAGATTGGCCGCCATCGCCTGTGCGCTCGCCGGCCTCCCGTCTTTGCGGCCCCGGGCGCCGGCCGCGCCCCGCACCAGGGCGTTTTTTCTCTCAAGCACAGACGTGATGACGGTGTCGGCCGTAAGGACCCAGTCTCCGACGACCGGATACGCCTCCTGAAACTGGTGGCGAAGCCGCCCCGCAGCGGTGACCCGCCATGCTTTATCGCCGTTCATGACAAGAAAGCCGTTTCGCCTCACCCCGACCACCCTGGCCGGCGTCGACGCGGCGTCGCGCGTTGGGCGCATCTGGTTTTGAAAGTGGGATGTCCACCCCAGCCGTTCGAGGCCGCCGGTGGTAGGGGCGGCATTCATGGTTTCGATATGTCGATGCATGCTCATTGCATTGCTCCACTATTGATCGTCCCGGTCTCGCCGGATCTGAAATATAAAACCCGTGCTTCAGATGCGTTCTATCTTCGATTTATCGATTGCGGGAGTCGTTGCCGAGG
The DNA here is from genome assembly GCA_043825735.1 of Pseudomonadota bacterium. Classification (GTDB taxonomy): domain Bacteria; phylum Desulfobacterota; class Desulfobacteria; order Desulfobacterales; family JBDRRP01; genus JBDRRP01. The sequence continues at coordinate 2,089 of JBDRRP010000145.1, forward strand.
GCGGAAACAGCAGTAGTGGCGGCGCCGTGCCGCGGCGCCTGAAGAAGTGCCGATCGGCATCGGCCGATCGGTGACTGCAGGATGGGTCAATTGGCGCTGTTTGGCGCCTTGATCAATCCGCCGCCGGGGATGCCCCCTTGTCGGCAACGGTTGACACAAAATCCAGTAGCGTCGTGTTCAAAAAAACTCCTTTCACGGTCATATCTACAGCGGCTCAGATGCTATCCCACCGGGCATGATGCCGTCAAGGGGGCTCCCCCTAACGATCTGTATCGATATGAATCAGGGTCGCCAATCCAATGGAAATGGGGCTCTGCCGACGCGCCGTTTAACCGGACCGTGCCTTGACCCGGTGGCTTTTATGCCCAATGTTTCCCAGTACGCCGACGGCACACGAAAGGCAGGACGCATCCATGACATCCATCGACACCGATCATCGCCCGGACGCCGTCGGCCCGGCCATACCAGACCTTTTGCGGGACATAGGCACGTTGCCCCTTGCCGGCAGCAACAGTGAGGCATCGGGGATGTCGTGGGGCAACAAAAAAAGCGCGGCGTTTCAGATCGTATCGAAACGCCGCGCCTGATGTATTGCCGATCGTCTCCGTGAGCGTTCGGGCTTGCTGATTCAGAAACACCCGCAAAGACGCTTTTGTGACGATCAGGCGAGCTCGAAGCGGTCCAGATTCATCACCTTGTTCCACACCGCGACGAAGTCCTCGACGAACTTCTTTTCAGCATCCGCAGAACCGTAGACTTCGGCTATGGCCCGCAGCTGGGAGTTGGCGCCGAAGACAAGGTCGACCCGTGTACCGGTCCACTTGAGCTTGCCAGTGGCGCGGTCGCGCCCCTCGAAGACGCCTTCGTCCTTGGAGGACGCTTTCCATACCGTTCCCATGTCCAGCAGATTCGCGAAAAAGTCGTTTGTGAGGGTCTCCGGTCGCCGGGTGAAGACGCCGTTCTTGGACTGCCCGTGGTTGGCTCCCAGGACACGCAGACCGCCGACAAGCACCGTCATCTCGGGAGCGGTCAGCGTCAGCAACTGGGCCCGGTCGACCAGCATCTCTTCGGCCGAGACGGCGTACCTGGTTTTCTGGTAATTGCGAAATCCGTCGGCTTTGGGCTCCAGTACTTTGAAAGATACCGCGTCGGTCTGCGCCTTGGAGGCGTCCGTGCGTCCGGGTGTGAAGGGGACGCTGACCGTGTGGCCGGCCTTCTTGGCTGCCGCCTCGACGCCTGCGCAGCCGCCCAGGACAATCAGATCGGCCAGCGACACCTTCTTTCCGCCGGACTGCGCGCCGTTGAATTCCTTCTGGATCCCGTCCAGGGTCTTGAGCACCTTCTTCAGCCGGGCCGGCTCGTTGACTTCCCAATCCTTTTGCGGTGCAAGACGGATGCGCGCGCCATTGGCGCCGCCGCGCATGTCAGAGCCGCGGAACGTGGACGCCGACGCCCAGGCGGTGGAAACCAGCTGGGTAATGGACAATCCCGAGGCTATGATCGCGCTCTTGAGGGCGGCGATGTCCTTTTTACCGATCAGTTTGTGATCGACGGCAGGCACCGGGTCCTGCCAGATCAGTTCCTCTTTCGGGACCTCCGGGCCCAGGTAGCGCGAGCGGGGGCCCATGTCGCGGTGGGTCAGCTTGAACCACGCCCGGGCGAAGGCGTCGGCGAATGCTTCGGGATTTTTCAGATAGCGCCGCGCGATCGGCTCGTAGATCGGGTCGAAGCGAAGAGAAAGATCGGCCGTGGTCATCATCGGGCGGTGCTTTTTCGACGGGTCGTGCGCGTCAACCACCATGTCCTCTTCAGCCACGTCCTTGGCCAGCCACTGATTGGCGCCGGCAGGGCTCTTGACCAGCTCCCACTCATATTTGAACAGCACCTTCAGATAGCCCATGTCCCACCGGGCCGGGTGCGGCTTCCAGGCACCCTCGATGCCGCTGCTGATCGTATCGCCGCCGTTGCCGCTGCCGAAGCTGCTCTTCCAGCCCAGGCCCTGCTCCTCGATGCCGGCGGCCTCGGGCTCAGGGCCCACATGCGAGGCAGGGCCGGCGCCGTGGCACTTGCCGAAGGTGTGCCCGCCGGCAACCAGCGCGACGGTCTCCGCGTCGTTCATGGCCATGCGCGCGAAGGTCTCCCGAACGTCACGGCCGGAGGCGACCGGGTCCGGGTTGCCGTCCGGGCCTTCCGGGTTCACGTAGATCAGGCCCATCTGCACGGCGGCAAGGGGATTCTCGAGTTCCCGGTCTCCGCTGTAGCGGCTCTTGGGCTTGTCGCTCGTTGCCAGCCATTCCTCTTCGGACCCCCAATAAATGTCTTCTTCCGGCTCCCAGATGTCCTCGCGCCCGCCGGCGAAGCCGAAGGTCTTGAATCCCATCGACTCGAGGGCGCAGTTGCCGGTAAGGATCAAAAGATCGGCCCAGGAGATCTTTTTGCCGTATTTCTGCTTGATCGGCCACAGCAGCCGGCGCGCCTTGTCGAGGTTCACGTTGTCGGGCCAGCTGTTGAGGGGCGCAAAACGCTGGTTGCCGGAGCCCGCGCCCCCGCGGCCGTCCCCCATTCGGTAGGTGCCCGCGCTGTGCCATGCCATGCGGATGAAAAGCCCCCCGTAGTGACCGTAATCGGCCGGCCACCAGTCCTGGGAGTCGGTCATGAGGGCATAAAGGTCCTTCTTCACAGCCGCCAGATCGAGTTTCTTGAATTCCTCGGCGTAGTTGAACGCCGCGCCCATCGGGTTGCTCTTTTGAGAGTGCTGATGGAGCATCTTCAGGTTCAACTGGTTCGGCCACCAGTCACGGTTCGTGGTGCCGGTGCCGGCTGAGCGTTTGTTGGATCGGCCCGTTACCGGGCACTTGCTTTCGTCAGTCATGATGCCACCTCCTGTTGTATTCGGGGTTTATTCAAGTGTTGCCTTGGATACTGGGCTCTGAAGCAAGGAATAAAAATCATATGATAATAATTATCATTTATTGGGCAAAAAATTTTACGCTGGCTTGGCCAAACAACTGCCGCAGATGCCGAAAAAGTCCAGCCTGTGACTTAGAATTTCAAAATTGGTCTCTAACGCGACCTCTTTCTTCATTTCATCCAGGCTATCCAGGTCCGGGTCGACGATTTTTTTGCACTTGATGCAGATGACGTGAGGATGAGGGGTCGGTTTGTTCCCGTCATAACGGTTGCTCCCGTCCGGGAACCCTAACTCGAGAACTTCACCGAATGATTTAAGCATTAGAATATTTCTGTAGACTGTTGCAAGACTCATTGTCGGAAAGTCTTTTTTTATTTCCTCATGGATATTTTCAACACTGGGATGGCCCTCGCTTTTGGCAAGGATTCTGACGATCGCCATCCGCTGTGGCGTTATCTTGTGGCCATTGTCCCGTAATTTCTGGATGATGGTATCAAACCGTTTTTTATGGTCTGTCAATTGAAGCCTCTTGAAATTTAATAATAACGATTATCAAATAATACAATTTCCTCATTCAGTCAACCGCTGCTTCAATCGCGCCCAGATGCTAACGTGACGAAAAGATGCGCGCGCATGCCATCCAACCCGCGGTAACCCAGAACAAGGAAACTCAGGCCGCAATTACCCCTGAAAAGGCCTTGGAAATGCTGAAAGTCGGATTGACTGGTTCTTTTAATGATGTTCATACCGGCCAGTTCAAATCCACGGTAACAAAATTGTCCGATAGCGCGTTGGGCTCGATCCATATTTATGCTTGAGAAGTCTGGACAACCTGTCAAAATGTCTAAATTTTGTCTAGACATGTCGGTGTACCATCCGTTAAATAGTGTCCGTCCGGAACAGGCGAACAGCGACGCCAGTTCAGCAATCATAGACGTCGGTAGAGGAGAGACACCATGAAAAAAATGGGAGACATGCTGCTCCGGCAAGAGGCCTTTTCAGAAATCGTCATGGGCAACACGGCCATCGTCCGGGCCATGGTCGAGGCCGGCACCCGGGTGGTCAGCAGCTACCCCGGATCTCCGACACCGGAAATCGCATCGGCCATCCGATCGATCCCTGCCGCCGCAAGGCCCTTTTATTTTGAATTCTCCACCAACGAAAAGGTGGCCACGGAACTCGCCTATGGCGCGGCGCTCAATGGACACCTGTCCACGGTGTTTTTCAAGAGCGTCGGCCTCAATGTCGCTGCCGATACATTTGTTCAGCTCAGTCTGATGAATATCACCGGCGGCATGGTCGTGGTGCTCGGAGACGACCCGGGAGCCAACTCCTCCCAGAACGAGCAGGACAACCGGCACTATGCACTGATGAGCTACACCCCGGTGCTCGAGCCGGCGGATCCGGCCGAGGTTTACGACTTCTATCTCGAAGCGGCCCATTTGTCCCGGCAGCATCGCCTCCCGGTGATCCTGCGGCTGACCACCCACGTCTGCCACGCCAAGGAGAAGGTGGCATTTGGCTCCTGGCATCCGCAAAAGGCTGACGATACGCCCCGGTTCGACCCGGCCAACGGCCCCTACATCCCTCTGACGACCCTGGCCATTGCGCAAAAACGCATCGCCCTGGACAGGCTTGAGCGGGTCCGCCGGCATGCCGAGAAAACCGGGCTGAACCGGGTCATCGATAACGGCAACACCGCACGGGGCGTCATCACCATGGGGTTGCCCTTTCTCTCGCTGATGGAAACCTTGGATGGCGTGGGAAACCGGCCGGATATCCTCAAACTGGCCTACGTCCACCCCCTGCCCCACGAGGCGATCACCGCATTTCTATCCGCTCACCAGGAAGTGAAAATTCTCGAAGAACTCGACGACGTGATCGAAACCCAGATCAAGGCCCTGGCCTTCGACCGTCAGGTGCCGGTCAAAATCATCGGCAAAAACGCACCTGAGGACTGGATCGGCGAGTACAGCCCGGACAAGGTGAGGCAGGTGCTCTCTGCCACCTGGCCTGACATCGTTTCGCCGGCACCGGCCGCTGCGGCCGAAGATCCGGCGCCCCACCGCCCCGCCCAGATGTGTCCGGGATGCGGCCACCGCAGCGCCTTTCACGCCATCAAAAAAGCACTTTCGCCTACGGACATCACCGTGGCCGACATCGGCTGCCACACCCTGGGCTATCTGCCGCCCTACGAAATGGGCCAGCTGCTCATGTGCATGGGCGCCTCCACCGCAATGGCCAGCGGCTTGCGGCTGTTCAACACCAGCCGCAAAGTGGTGGCGTTCATGGGTGACTCGACCTTCTTTCATGCCGCCCTGCCCGGCATTATCAATGCCGTTTTCAACCGGCACCCCATCACCCTGATTCTCATGGAAAACGGTACGACGGCCATGACCGGCCACCAGGACCACGCCGCCAGCGGGAAGAACTTCAATGCAAAGACCGAGCAAATCCCCGTACGCCGGGTGTTGGAAGGCCTGGGGGTCAAGCACATCTTCGAGGTGGATACCTATCAGCAGGCCAAATTGACCGAACTGGTGGTGGCGGCAACCGCCATCGACGACTTCAGCGTGGTCATCGCCAGACATCCGTGCATGCTCAAATTCACCCGTGAGCAAAGAAAAAAGCCCAACTACCAGCAACGGCATGTGACGATCGGACCGGAGACATGCCAGCGGATCCACAGCTGTATCGAAGCCTTTGGATGCCCCACCTTCACCCGGGACCTCGAGGGCAATGTCACCATCAACACCGATCTTTGCATCGGCGACGGTTCTTGCATCCAGACCTGCCCGATCAAAGCCATCACCCCGTCCGGAAAAACCGGGAAAGGCGGTGCCGCATGAAGGCCTTCAACATCTATCTGACCGGTGTGGGGGGCCAGGGCATCGGCCTGATCAGTGAAATCATTCTCAGGGCGGCCGATCACGGCGGCCACCCGGTTAAAAGTGTGGACACCCATGGGCTGGCCCAGCGCGGCGGCATCGTCGTGTCCCACATACGCATCGGCGACAATGCATTCTCTCCGCTCATTCCGGCCGGCCGGACGGATCTGGTCATTTCGCTGGAAAGACACGAAGCCCTGCGGGGGGCCGCGACCGCCCTGAAGGACAACGGGTGCCTGATCTACTACAACACCGTGTGGCAGCCGCTTTCCGTCCGGCTGAACGAAACGGCGGAGGTCACCGAAAGCGATATCCGGGATCTTTGCCGCGCCCGGGGCATTCGCGTCATATCCGTCTTCCATGAAGAGCTGCCGGATGTCCGCATGCAGAACATGGCCGTTCTGTCGGAAATCCACCGTCACGGGCTGATCCCCGGCATCGAACTGAAGCATTACCAGCTCGCCATGGCGGACCTCATGGCCGGCACCATGTTGACCGAAAACCAGGGGTTGTTCGACAGCCGTCTGGGCGCATAGTCCCGGTGGATAAAATCGGCATCCCCCCGCTGAGCCGTTGACTTGCCAGGCCTGCCGGTATTTCTATTGCCTTGCTAAAGTTTCCTGTGCATAATGAAGGCAATCCATTCTGAAAACACATCGCTGCAGACGGCCGTCCGAATAACCGGTTCAGGATCTGCTCTTTACTTCACAGCGCACGGTGAATAGTGTGGCACACGTGTTCGAACGGTTCGTGGTCCAGTCAGGGCACCTATACGCCGGGTTTCCGCTCTTTTTTGCCGAGGCGCTGGATACCTTTCTCGACGTTAACGAAGATTTCCCATGACGGATGCGCCGCCTCGGAGATTCCCGGCGCCGATCAGCGGCTTTTGACCAGAGGAAAATCCATCCCTTTGGAATCGACGACGGGATACTGGGCCTCCTGCCGGTACTTCCGGGTCAACGCCGGCAGTTCTTCTTCGACATACCCCATCAGTTTTCTGACCGTGATGGTGTCGCCCTTGCTCACGGCCTTGCCGTTCAAACCCTCGAGCAGCGTATAGGTGAATACACCGTGTCCCAATTCTTTGACTTCCGCGGCGAACTGCTCTTTGGAAGATGCCGCCACAACATGTACACCGGCGGCCCGAGACAGTTGCGACAGGGCCTTTCTGTCCTCGAACCCCCTGAAGGCCACCAGTACCGCCCCGGATTTGCAGGCGTCGATGAGCACCAGCACCTTCTGGGCGGTAATGTTCTGAATCAAACCGGAAAGCTCATCGGAGGAGAGGGCCTTTTCCCGGACGTCGTCTGCCCTTTCAGGGTACGTCAGATCATAGGGGATGAAATACCATTTCTCGTCGATGCTTTCGCCGTGCCCGGCGAGATAAATCAATACGGCGTCCTGTGGCTTCGACCGCTCTAACGTTTTCAGGCCAGCCACCAGCCCCGCTTTGGTGGCTTGATCATTGTAGACCCCGTTGATCTCTGCGTTTTTAAACAACTCCTCGCCGCGCTGCCTGAAAAAATCCGCGATGCCCCTGGCGTCGGGTTCCGCGTAATTGAGGTTCAGCGCCGGATTTTTGTATGAGTTTATCCCGACGGCCAGTACGTAGAGGGAAACCTTTTTGATGGGCGCCGCCAGCGTGACGGTGATCTCCGCCGGGTTGGATTCGGTCCGATCCCGGCTGAAGCCGACGGCCCTGAACCGGTTCACCCCGTCAACGAGGGTGACGGTGTATGTTTTTTCGCGCCGACGCTCGGCCGAGGCGATCCGGATACCCCGGGTGTCTTCCCCGACGGCCTTCCCGTTATGATACAGCCGGATCTCATCGATACCGCCGCCCATGTCTTCGGCCGAGACCGTTATTTGGATCTCATCGTTTTTGAACTCGGCGGCGGTCGCCGGGGAGACGATGGCGACTTCAGGGGGTAGCGCCACCCCTTGCCGGATATCCGCGGCGGGCGACACTTTTTTGCCCTGCAGGACAGCGGCGACGTAAGCCGGATTGTAATACTTCTCGTAAAAGTTATCGATGCTGTAGACCTGGCTGCCGACCCGGACATTCAGGTATTTGGCCCCGCTGGGCGAGGCGTTGAAATAGCCCTCGGGCGTGATGACGATCCATTCCTCGTCGGAAAAACCGATGAACCTGGCGAGCTCCCGGCCGGTGTCGGGATCCCAGAATCGGGTGGTGCCGTCCTGGCTGCCGGAGCACAGAAAGGCCCCGTCCGGCGCAGTGTCGATGCTGGTGATCTTTTCGGTATGGCCCGTGAACCGAGTGGTGATTTCGCCTTTTCTCAAATCGATCTTGTAAATGAAATGATTCAGGGAATCTGAAAAAAACAAAGACGTGTTATTGGATCCCGCCAGAAATGATTCGATATAGTTGACCAGGTACAACCCATCGGCCGGGAGCCTCGTGTTGAAACCGAGTTCGAACAGGCGCTTTTCCGTCAAGTTGGACAGATCCGTTTCCTTCAAGACAGCGGTGGTTTCGGAATTCTCCGCCAGTGAATAGATTTTTTGTCCGTCACGGCTGAAGATGCATTTGGCGGACTTGAAGGTCTTCAGGGTTTCGCCAGTGGTGATATCGACCAATGTCGAATTTCTGAGGTCATCATATGCCAGCAGATATCGCTCCGCAGGATCGATCGCCATCTGGTAAATATCACTGGGGCCCAGGCGCCACCGCTTGATCTCGACGCCGTCCCGGGCGCCGGAGATGATGATCTCCCCACCCAGGGCCCAGATGATTTTCCCGGCGCCTTTGGTAAAGACAGGGGCACGGACATGAAGGGACGATTTTTCCGGCGGATGGATTTTCGTAATTTGCTTCCCGGTGTGCGCATCCCAGATCGAGACAACCGCATTTTCCGCAGTCATGTCCCAACCGCCGAAAGCGACCGTGGCCCCGTCCGCGCTGACGGCGGCGGATGTCGACAGGCTGCCCGGGTCGTTTTTGATTCGCCGCAGTTGGATGCCGTTTTGAGCATCCCACAACGCGAGGCTGTTGCTGTATCCGTGGGCGGTCACCAGCACCTTTCCCGCCTGTGCAATCCGGGCGGTGATGGTCTGGCCCGCGTACCCGCCGAAGGTTCTGACCCGTTTTCCCGAAGCCAGATCCCACAGTTTCGGCTGGGGCACCTGATCACCGACCAGGGCATAGCGGCCGTCCGGACTGAATGCGATGGACTGCACCCAGTCGCCAATTCCCGCCTCGATTTTACGGATTTCCTTTCCGGTGGCCAGCTCGACCAGCCTGAAGTTCATGTATCCGCCCAGCAGGGCATAGCGGCCGCCCGCGCTAACCGCGATGGCCGAAGTGCCGCCCGTGACGATCGATTTGATGGGCGCTCCGGTTTGAACGTTCCAGAGGCGCACACTGTCTTGCCCCCAATTCGAGGACAGGAGCTGACTGCCGTCCGGCGTGATGGCCAGCGCCACGGTCTCGGTGCCGGTGTTGTTGAAGGACAGCACCGTTTTGCCGGTATCGATGTCCCAGACGCCGATGGTGTTTACCGGTCCAGCGCCGCCTTGGTCATAGTATCTGTAAGCCACGATCGCGCTGCCGCCGTCCGGGGTCAACACGAGCGCGCTGACCTCGCCGTTGATGGCCGCGGCGTATTCCCGGATCAGCGCACCGGAAGAAAGATCCCACAGCCGCAGCAGGCCATCCTCCCCACCCGCGAGAAGGCTGTTGTCGCCGGGGCGGAAAACGACCGGCGGCCCGTTGAGGCCCTCAAGGGAAAACGCGCGGATTTTCGCACCCGAGAAAAGCTCCCACGCGGTGATGTTGTCGCCGTGGAATGTGCCTCCGCTGACCATGGTCCGGCCGTCCGCGCTGACGGCGATATCCGTGACGCGGTCGCGGCACCGGAAGGTTCTGATCTCCCGGCCGGTTTCCGTTTCCCAGAGCCTGACGGTCCCGTCCTTGCCGCCGGTCAGGACATACCGTCCGTCGGGCGTGAACCCGGCCACGGTGTTGGACGTGTAGCCGTCATCGGTGTGGCCCATCTGAACAAATATTTCGGGGGGCTGGTTGACGCGCCCGGTGACGATGATGGCGCGCGTGGCGGCAACGGCGGCCACAGGCATCGACGATTCCGGGACATATGCCTCCGGCTTCTGGTCGGCGCCGCATGCGCTCAAAAACAATGAACACATCAACACTGCCAGAATGCATCGTAATTGACATCCTCGGGAACCGTTCATGGATCTCCCTTTTGAATCGCGTGTCATTTCCGACCGACCGCTGTTTACCGCGTATCCGGATTTTTTCCGGGTTCAATATTTACCAGTCGGTTGAAAACGAGCGGTTACAGTACTTGTCAGAATAATGTTCCGTTTCATCCATAAGGCCCGCTCGGATTCGGGATCCAAATAGATGACCAACAGGAGACGCCGCCCACATGGAGCGTCTTTATGACAATGGTTCCAAAGCGTCGATAAACTGGCGCCGGGGCGCAAAAGAACAATACCACAGATGACAACTGACGCACTCTATACTTATTGCTGAGTTACCGATTCTGGTAATGCACGATTATCATGATGGATGACATTCTGATAACAGTTTGCTACGATCCGTTTGACTTTCGCCGGCAACCGGGTGATAGGAGGCGCGGGCCCCTTATCCCGAAAATACCGGACCGGCCACCCGCATGAACGCCCCCCGCCTGTTTACGGCCGCAAAATGACCAGGAAAAGGATCAATGAATAACATCCGCCACCAGGCCCGGCTGGTTGACACCGAAAATACAAGCGGCAAGCCAGATTTTCGCATCGGTGGAACTGTTTTCAGAATCGGCCGCCATCCGAGCAGTGACCTTATCCTCACTCAAGGCACCGTGTCGGGCCGACACGCCATCATCGAATTGCGGCAGAATCAATATGTTGTCATCGACCAGAAAAGCACCAACAAAACCCGCCTGAACGGCGAGATACTGGAGCCGGAAAGACCTTACACGCTTAAAAACGGCGATGAAATCCGTCTCGATGTATTCCCTTTTATCTTCGTTCTGGAAGCGATGCCGCCGCCGCCCCCACCGCCACCTGAAACCGAAGACGACGATGAGACCGTCTTTTTTGACAGCCAGGCCATGCTCAATGCCACAGTGGAAACTGGACCCGCACCGCCCTCGCCCGATGATGATGAGACGGCCTTTTTTGACAGTCAGGCCATGATAGATGCCGCAGTGGAAGCAGGATCACCGCCGACCCCGCCCGATGACGACGAGACGGCCTTTTTTGACAGTCAGGCCATGCTCGATGCCGCAGCGCAATCCGCATCGCCCCCGCCCGAGCCCGATGATGACGAGACGGTCTTTCTCGATGACAGTGAGCCTGCCTTTAATGTCGAAGCCACGTTTGTAAGGAAGGAACCGGGCTCAAAACCCGGTGAAACCAAAATCGGCAGTTATGTCGTCCGCAATCTGCTGGGTAAGGGCGGCTTTGGATCGGTCTGGGAAGGCCTGACCCCGGACGGCCATCCGGTGGCGATCAAGGTCCTCAACCCCGATGTGATTGGCAATGAACGGGCGGTCCGCAAGTTCTTCCACGAAGCCATCATCCTTTCAAAAATGGACCATCCCAACATCTGCCGGTTTATCGATTTCTTCCCTTACGAAGGCAACTACGCCATCGTTATGGATTTCGTCAAAGGCTCCGAGCTCAAGAACATCCTTGAAGCACAAAAGGGCCCCCTGCCCTTGGACACCGCCTGCCGGATCGCAGCCCAAGCCCTGGACGCCTTTCACTATGCCCACATGAAAGACATCCTTCACCGCGACATCAAACCGGAAAACATCAGCGTCGACGATGCCGGTACCGTCAAAATCATGGATTTCGGCATCGCCAAACTGTCCACCTCCGAATCTCAGCAAACGTCCCTTTTCATGATTTCACCGCGCTATACCGCCCCCGAACGCTTTGACGCCCATAATACCGAAGCCGTTGATCACCGCTCGGACATCTATTCACTCGGCCTGGTATTCTATGAAATGTTTGTCGGGGCGCACCCGTTTCAAACCGACAGCCCCACCGAGATGATCGTGGCGCATGTCAACACGGTGCCTGCCCCGCCGCATGAGATTGTGAATCTGCCCCGCACAATCAGTGACGCGATCATGCGTGCGGTTGAAAAGAATCCGCAAGACCGTTTTGAAGATTTCGGGGCCTTTAAAATGGCGCTGCTCAATGACCCGCCCCGACTGTCAGGCGAGGCTGCCTTGGAACTGTCCGGTAAATATTGCCATATCGGTGCCAGGCTGTTTAAAGGTCTGGCCGGGGCAGTCAAAAAATACCAGAAAACGGCCACATCCTTTAAAATAGTCCAGGAAGGAAAAGAGATTACCCTGATTATCAAAACCACTGGCGGAAATGCGATCCGTATCACCAAGAGCCTGGACAGCCTTTAGTCGCAGCAGGATTCCCCCGAGGGATTCACCGAGTGCTAAGCTGCTGAGTAACTCATGCCGAAGGGGTGTTATCGGCCCTGATCCGGGATGGCGGCGAGGTGGCACTGATGGCAATAGCGAGAGAGGGTGTCGGCGAGGTCGCCGCCCATGATGTGGGACCGGGGTCTGCCGCGGGGCATTTCATACGTCAGCCGAATCGAGGCCACAGGTTAACCGGCTAGTCGACAGCGGCATCCAGTGCTTCGGTTACTGCGGATCCTGAAATCAGTGTGCGGTCAGCTGCGCCATCGGCAGGCGTGTCTTCGATATCGCCTGCTTTTTTCGCCTGTTTGCGCTGACGTTTTTCGTCTTGTTTCTTTTTACGTTCAATTTCCTGCTGACGTTTTTTAAAGGAAAAATTGGTCCTTGCCAATGGGCGGCCTCCTTGGTCAATGCATTATGGGTGATCGATAAAAAGAAAAAGGCATTTCTTCACCAAGTGAAGAAATGCCTTTTTAAGTCGGATGGAAGACTATACTACCGTTACATTGGATGCCGACGGACCTTTCGGGCCCTGCTCGACTTCAAAGGAAACACGGTCGCCTTCGCTGAGGGATTTAAAACCGGCGGCATTGATCGCGGAATGATGAACGAATACATCCGGTCCGTCTTCCTGCTCAATGAATCCAAATCCTTTTTGATCGTTGAACCACTTTACTGTGCCATTAGCCATGATAACATCCTCCATTAAATAGGTTTTTTCAACGTCGCCTGCTGGAGGATGCCATCTTGAAAAATGGATATTTCCTTCAGAATGCTGATGGTTCGCCGACAAATGGCGAACACTGTTGATACGCAGACAATAGGCGCTATCAGGGAATAAAGCAAGCGACTTGCCGAATTAATACGGCAAAAAGATCTTTTCTTCTGTTAATACGGTCAGTTGCCATAATCCGAAAAGCGCCTTCCAGCGGGCATTCGACCACCCCGGCCCATAAACCGCCGCCAAATCCCGCAAGCCTACGGCTGTTCGGTCGAGTCCTCCGCCACGGGATCGGGCTCCGACGGCGCGTAGAGCAGGAGGGCCTGGCCAGGGTGGATCGGCCGGCTGAGATCAAGGCGATTCCAGAGAAGGATGGTGTTGAGCGACACCCCGTGGCGCTCGGCGATCAACCATCGATTCGAAAGGATACCCGCAGCCATATCAGCCCCTCTCCTGCAGGGCAGCCCAATCGGTTTTACCGCTACGACGGTACCGTGGCATCGATACCTTCGAGATTTTACACACAAGCAAAAACAACACACGACGATAATACCACGCTAACACAACCATGATTGATTTTTTGACGGAAAGCCACCTGGAAGGCGCAATCATGATCACAATGGATATTATTTACCCGGCTGCCGGGCTGGTCACCCTGTTGGGATCGGTGCTGGGGTTGAAACTCTTGGACCGAATGTCCGGCAGCCTCCCGAAAAGGATCGTCGCCGCCCTCGCCCGCCCTGCCCTGCTGCAGGCGTCGGAACTGTCGGCGTCCGGGCGCGCCGGCGCAAAAGGTTAAACCTCGAAGGCGCGTTTTTTCATCTGGTCGGCATCATAGTACTCGATCACGCTGCGGTACGTGCGGAGATCGACCCGGGCCGTCACCTGGTGGGGGTTGTCGTACCAGCTGAGAGCGAGCTGATCGTCCGGTGCGTCTTCGATGACAAACGTGCCGCCGAAGCCCGGGTAGGTATTGCGAAATTCCATGAGCCGCAGCAACCGCTGCACCACCGGCCTTTCAATGTCCCGCTGGATTTCATCGAGAGCGTAATTGTGCCGGTTGACGTCGCGTCCGTTCTTTGTCAGCTCGACCAGCGCGAGGTCATTTTCCCCGGCCAGCAGCCCCACATAGTACACCTGAGGGATCCCCGGGGCGAAGAACTGGATGGTGCGCGCGGCCATGTAAGAGTCTTCGTTGCGCTCGAGTGCGGAGAAGTAGGTGCAGTTGACCTGGTAGATATCCAGATTCTGATACTCCGGCCCGGAGTAGATGTTGCGCGTGTTGGCGCCCTTTTCGTCAAGGCCGTTCAGGGTCCGCTCGATCTCTTCGGGAGAGAGCAGATCGGCCACGTCCACCACGCCGATACCGTCATGGGTGTCGAGCGTCGTCAACTGGCGGCGGGGGCAGATGGAAAGCCAGTGCTTCAAACGCGCGCTGGTGTGGTGATAGAGGGTGTGCAGCACGAGCATGGGCAGCGCAAAATCATAGGTCCAGTACCCCTTGGCGGCGATCTTCAAGTGATAGCGATGGTGCTCGTGCACTTCAGGCAGCATCACCGTATCAAAGGGTGTCAGGTATTCGTTGAGCCACTCCAGCAGTTGCCACACTTCCGGTTCGAGGAAAAAACACGAGGTCCCCACCCGGATGGTCGTATAGGCGAAGGCATCCATGCGGATCATCCGTGCATTGGTGCGCGCCAGGTGGATGAGAAAGCTGCGCAGCACCTCCTTGGTCTTGTCGGCGGTAAGATCCAGGTCGATCTGCTCGTAGTCGAAAGTGCACCAAATTTTCTCCCGGGACCCGTCGGCCCGCTGAATCACGGTATACGGGTGGCGCGGCTTTCGGGTGTAGACCTTGGCCAGATCGGCTTGGCTGATCTCTCCGTTGGGGCTGAGCTTGTTGAAGCTGAGAAACATGTCGGCGTACTTGGAGTCCGGCCCGTTGAGAAAGTAGTCCTGAAAATAGATGGACTGCCGGCTGATGTGGTTGACCATAAAATCGATGATCAGATCGAATTCGGCCCCGATGCGCTCCACGTCGGCCCAGGTGCCGAAGACCGGGTCCACCGCCATATAGGTCAGGGGGGCGAATCCGCGGTCGGCCGAAGACGGGTAAAAGGGCAGGAGGTGCACGCCGCCCACCGCCTTTCGAAGGTAGCGCCTGAGCACGTAGTGGAGCTCCAAAAGGTTGATCCCCAGAGAATCCGGGTAGGTAATGAGCTGGACCTTATTTTGAATGCTCATGGCATTCCCTCTCGACCTTGCTGATGAAGCGGTAGTGTTTGAGCCCCTCCAGGATGCCGCCGGCACAGGGCGCGGTGGCAAAAAAAACGTTGCGCACCCCCTTGAGCCCTTCGAGATCGGCGCTGTGATTGCCCACGACCACCCCCAACGGCTCGCCGTGCAGCATTTCCGCATCGTTTCCCGAATCGCCGCTCACGAGAAACTGCCGCAGCGGGATGACCCACTTGTAGCTCAGATACCGTACGGCCTTTCCCTTGGAGGCCCGGTAAGGGAGGATATCCAGGTATTTGTCGTGAGAATAAATCAGGCTGTAGCGGCACTTGTGGGTCCGTAGCCGGTCGTGGATCGCGGCCAGCCGGTCTTTGCCCGGAGCCATATAGTAGCTGACCTTGAAGGGCCGCTGGGTGTCGGCCTCCTGGTATTTCAGCCATGAAAAGCCCTTGAGCAGATCGACAATCCTTTCGCGGTCCCACTGGTGCTGGATGTGCGTGGCCCACCCCTGCCCGAAATGGTTGGCCGGTCCGTAGTAGATTTCAGCCCCCACGGAGCTGATGATCAAATCCGGTGCGGGAACCGAAAAGCGCTTCAGGACATCGCGGGCCGAGTCGATGGTGCGACCGGTGGCCACGCCGAACCCAAGGCACTCGCGGTTTTCCGCGATGAACGCCACCAGTTCGCCCAGCCGCGAGTTGTCCTCTCCGATGAGGGTATTGTCGATGTCGGTGATCAGAAATGACCTCAGTGACAGCAGGCGCCGCCCGATGGCGTCGGTGGCCACGGTGGTGTCCATGCCGGCGTCCACGGTTTTGGCCGTCAATTCACCGATGCGGTCGACATAGGTGGCGGCATGGGTCTCCCAGGTATAATGCCGGCGCACGTTGAGCACGCCGTTTTTTGAATAGACTTCCCACAACCGGGCATCGGCGATGATCTTCTTGACGGCAGCGGCGATATTCCCAGTCCGGGTCGGGTCCACCAGGATGCCGTTTTCGCAGTTGCGAACGATGTCCTCGGGCCCACCGTCACGCGTGGCCACGATGGGAAGCCCCGAGGCGGAAGCCTCGAGCAACGTCAGGCCAAAGGGTTCCACCAGGGCGGGATTGACAAAAACACCGCGCGTGTCGGCGGCGATCCGGTACAGGGCCGGCACTTCGAGTTCGAAGTCGTGTTTCTTGGGGATGGCCATCTTGCCGTAGAGATCGTACTTGTCCATCATCAGCAGCATCCCGGTGAGCACTTCCCGTTCGTTTTCCTCCATCGTGTCGATGTCTTTGCGGATGCCCGCGAACACGGCCAGGTTGGCCATTGCCTGAAGCTCCAGATCCTCGCCGTAGGCCTGGATCAGGCCGGAGATATTCTTGCGTTTGTCCGGGCGGCTCAGGGCCAGGATCAGCGGTTTTTCGGGACGCATGAAAAACCGGTTCATCTCCTTGAGCATGGAGGCCTGGGCGTACATCACATCCTCGGCGACATCACTGTTGGACAGCATGTCGTGATAAAACGGATAAAACGTGTGGATGTCGATCCCGGGCGGGATTACGGCATACTCCGGCACCCCCTTGTTTTCGTAAAGGCCGTACTGGGAGGTCATCTCCTGGCGGGTGCTGGTGACCACCAGGTCGGCATTGGCCAGAATGTCTTCCTCCACGGCAATGCGCTGGTCGATCTTGTACTTTTTGACGATGTCCGCCTCCCGCATGCCGTCGGCAAGAAGCTTCTGCAGTTTGGAGCGGCCCAGGGAATGACCCGTGTAAACAAAGGGCAGGCCGAAAATGCGCGCCAGGTGCATGGCCACGTAACCGGCATCCGGATAGTGCCCGTGGACAATGTCGGGCAGCCCCCCGTTTCGCTTGGTAAACTTGATAGTCTTGTCCACGAATTCGTCAAGATGGGGCCACAGCAGTTCTTTTCGCAGGTATTTCCGGCCGCCGCATTGAATGCGCACGATGCGGAATTTTTCGTTGACGGTCTCCACGGGCACCTGGTAGTCGTCAGAAACGCGATTGTCGTCGATCAGTCGGGTGAACAGATCAACGCCACCGATATCGGGACGTCGACTCAGTTCCCGGCCCAGTTCCAGCACGTACTTGACCTGGCCACCGGTATCGGCGTCGCGGCCGAGCTCGATATTTTCTCCGCGAATCAGTCCGTGGAGACTGAACATCTGGACATAATACGTTGCGGCGTCCTTCATTACGGTTCCTTTGGAAGTAATGGGTGCGTCAGCAGACTGTTCATCGTCATGCCGGAAGTGATGCGGGCTATCGGGAGCGAATACCCCGGAAATCCGAAACATCGTGTTGAGCTTCCGATCGAAACCGCCGGTCTTCACCGCGATGACGGCCAGTTTGAAGCACCCGCGCTTTTATGTTGCGATCAGGCCGGGTTTCCATGGGTCATAAAACCGCGGGTCTTCCGGTACCGCACCGGGTATTTGGCAGATGCCGGCGGCAAATTGGCCGGCCACCGCGGCCGTGTGCGCCATCGCCAGCCTCCGCATCACGCCAAGGGCCAGCATGGCGCTGTACCCGTCCCCGGCGCCCACCGTATCGACCACGGAAACCGTCGGTGGCGCCGGCGCCTCGATGCGCCCGTCGGTGTGAAAAATGCTGCTGCCGGCGGCTCCCCGGGTGACGGCGAGGATCGAAATGCCGTAATGGTTCATCAGGTAGCCGGCAAATGCATCCGGCGGCCCGGGTCTGTCCAAAAGCTGCCGAATCGTCTCGAGCTCATCTTCGTTGAGTTTGAATATGTCGGCAAATGGCAGGCGACATTGAAGGGGGCCCCGCCTGAACGGTCTCTGTCGGGGAACCGATCTACCAATACTTCTCCGATAACAAGCACAGTCATTGATGGCCCTTTTGGGCGACCGTGGCAGGCCGCGACTTTCTTATGGCTACCAATCCTTCTCCCAAATTGCAAGCCGCGCCGTCCCCGGCAGTCTCCCGCCGCATCGGCGGGGTTGGCGGAAACGCCCGGTGCACGCTGATCCGACGGACTGCAGAGAACCGGCTTGACGTTGCATCCGGGGAAATCATTGGCCTGCTGACCGGCGGCGGAGCGTGTTTTGCTTTGACACGCCCATTGCGCTGACTTAAACTGTGGACGAGAAAAATTCATCGTTGACCATCCAATCCAGGCCGCAGCGATGAGCCGGAGAGCGCCATGGAAGTGACATCACGACAAGTTTCAGGCATTACCCTGATCCGAATCGCAGGCCGGATCGATCACGACCATGCGACGGCGCTGGAAACGGCACTCGCACCCTTCCTGGAAGGGCCTGAAGCTGACGGGCGCCGCCCGCTGCTGCTGGACATGGCAGAAGTCGGTTTTCTCACCAGCGCCGGGCTCAGGGTGTTGATGATCGCGGCCAAGGCCTGCAAACATCAGATGCGTCCCATGGCCATAGCGAACCTGCAGCCCATGATCGCCGAGATCGTTCGCATCAGCCGGTTCGATCTGATCATCCCGGTGTACCCGTCGACGCGGGCCGCCCTTAAAGCCGTGTCGCCGGAAGCGACCGGTGCGGGATCCGGGGACTGACCCGCGGGCACCGATACCGTTTCAGAACGCATATCGTCAGGAATAAATGATGCTGATCCGATTCTGGGGGACCCGGGGCTCGCTGCCGGTGGCTGCCGCCGGCCCGATCATCCGGGAAAAAATCAAACAATCGCTGCTGCTGGCCAGCGGGCGTCGTTTCGATGACGCGAAGGCCGTGGACCGGTTCATCGACGAGGCCATCGATTTTCCCACCCGCCATGGATACGGTGGCGATTCCTCCTGCGTTGAGATCACCACCGGCGGCGGCGCCATCCTCTGCGACATGGGCTCGGGCCTTCGCCGCTATGGCCAGCAGGTCCTCGCCGATCATGGCATCGCCCCGCGGGAATACCATTTTTTCATGTCCCACCTGCACTGGGACCACATCATGGGCCTGCCGTTTTTCCCGCCGGCGTATATCCCCGGAAACCGGATCCACATCTATGGCGGCCATTCGATGGCCGATATGGAAACCGCCTTCCTCAAGCAGCAGTCTGCGCCCAGTTTCCCGGTCCACTGGCAGGAAATGGGCGCCAACATCGGTTTTATCCACCTGGCGGCGGATCAGTGGCACGAGATCGCCGGGCTGCGCGTCCTGCCCAAACGGCAGACTCACCACGGCGGATCTTTCGGTTATCGTTTCGAAACCGGCGGTAAAGCCATTGTCTATGCTACCGACGCCGAGCACAAGCAGGAAGACGGGATGGAAACCCAGAGCGTGGTCGCCTTTTTTGACCGGGCCGATCTGGTGATCTTCGACGCCATGTATTCCCTGGCAGACATGATCACCGTCAAAGCGGACTGGGGCCACTCGAGCAACATGGTCGGTGTTGACCTGTGTCTGCGCGCCGGTGTCAAACACTTGTGTATGTTTCACCACGAACCGGCCTACACCGATGCCATGCTCCACCAGGTCCTGCTGGAAACGCGGCGCTATGCGGAGTTAGTGTGCGAAGGCAGACCCCTTGAGGTTTCCACCGCCTTTGACGACATGATCATCGATGTCTAAGGAGGGATCATCATGGCGATTCGCTTTGATCAATATCCCGAGCTCAAGCTGACGATTTTTCGATGGGAAGGTATTGTCACGGCGAACCAGTGGTTGGACGTACACCAATCATATATGAAAAACCCCTCCCGCTTCGAGGTTCATGATTTCCTCAACGCCGACGGAAGCGGATTCGACTACCAGGGATTCCAGTCCTTGATCCATCGCATCAACGCTGTCACCATCGACAACCCTTCCACCAAGTGCAAATCTGTTTTTGTCACAGGAAATCTGATCGATTTCAACCTGGGTCAAACCTTCAGCATGCTGGCCGATGTTCACGGGATTTCCAGAAAGTACCTGACAGTGAACACCATGGCCGAAGCGTTCGCAGCCCTCGGCATCTCACCGCCCGAAGGCATCGGCATCTAATCGGCCGGATAGCGTCTCGAACGGGTGTTGAAAAAATTGATGAATCCGGAAAAAGTGATTTTGAACCACAGAGACCGCAGAGAATATTATGAATAATTAATAAGTTATCTCTGCGCTCTCGGTGTCCTCCGTGGTGATTTCAGACTTTTTACGGGCACATCGAGACTATGGGAAAAGCCCACGCTGGCGGGGCCGGGGGCTGCAAAAACATAGCGATTCCGACAGAGCACCTGATCGATCCTCTGACGCCAGCCACGCCTCCCAGTCCCTGCAGTACGCCGCCTGGGGCGCCTGCGCATAATCCACCCGCCACTGCCCCGAACCGGTCCGCTCAACCTGCACGGCATCGTTGAAGATCAGCGACGTCTCCTGGGCCATCACCACTGGGAATCCGTAAGGGACGTTACGGTGTTTGGGACAGTGGTTTTCCCTGATCCGTTCGGCCAGAAAGGCCACGTGGCTGTCGAGCCGCTGGCGGTGCACCGACGCCGACAGCGCCGCCGCCCTGCCGACGGTCTGCGCGATGGTTTGCGCCAGGCCCGAATCAATCTCGTAGCCGATGCTGTTTCGGCCGGCAGCCATGGCCGCGGCAGTCGTGGTGGCGGTTCCCAGAAACGGGTCGAGCACCCGGTCTCCTTTTACCGAATACATGGCAATGAGCCGCTGGGCGATATCGAAGGGAAATGCGCCGCTGCGCTTGCGGACATCCTTTTCGCCCAGTAACTGGCGAGATCCTTTGACGTCAAACCACACGTCGGAAAACCAGGCGTTTCGCTCCTCCCAGAACAGGGCGCTTTCACGCCGACGCTGCTTGTCCGGATCGGTGACGAATTCCCGTTTGGGCCCCTTTCGGAAAATGAGGATGTATTCGTGCTCCAGCGTCACGTATGCCCCGGCCGGAAGCACGCCCGAGCCCATAAATTTATTGGGTGCATTGGTCTGTTTTCGCCAGATGATCCCCGGCAACGCCATGAGGCCGACCTCTGTCAGGGCCTTCTGGATCCGCATGTGGCTGGGGTAAAGGGCGAAGTCGCCCCCCACGGTCCGGGTGGCATCTCCGATGTTGATGCAGGCAAACCCTCCCGGGACCAGCACGCGGTGGACTTCGGCCCACACCGGATCCAGACGCCGGTGCATCATCTCGAAGGCGGCATTCCCCTCGCCGCGCTGAAGGGCGGCGGCTACGGCAACATCACTACGAGAGAACAGCTCATCCCACATGGCGATCATTGGATAGGGCGGAGAGGTCACGATCAGGTGAACGCTGCCATCGGGCACCTGGTCCATGCGCTCGGCGGTATCGAAAAAAACCTCGTGTCGGGTCTGCTGCATGTGATGACATCTCCAGAGAGTCTCTATGCCTCCCCGATGGGGGCGCCCTCTATCCGAGTGGGCATCCGGCCGCACAGCCGAGGCATTTTGGGCATAATCTTTTTCAAGTCTATCCGCCATCGGCGCATGCCCGATGCTGCAGTGTGAAAAAAGCGCTAAAGTTTCGACGCTTTCGGTCGATACCTTTTTCAAAGTAGACATGCCGGCTATTGGTGCCCGTTATTTCCTGCTTCTCACCGGCAAAGTAATAGTGACGGTTGACAATATCCACATTCACCGATTACAAGCGGGTATCGAGTTCACCGCGTCTCGAAAAAGGCAAAGCCATCGAAAGGTGGCGACGCAAAGCCACGGGTCTAAAACCGATTCAATCGGTCATGATCGCCGGGTTGCCGGATGCCGCCCATTACGCCTCCGGACCGTTGCGACATGACTGGGCCGCGAGGTTTTTTTATGATGAAGTCCATACTGCGATTAACAGCCGTCCTCCTGGCCGTCGCCATCACATTGGCACTTGTCGGCTGCCGTTCTGAAATACCGGAAGACAAGACCATTGTCAAAAATGGACGTCTCTACAGGACCGGAGACGCCGCAGAGCCTTTTTCCGGCATCGTCACCGGTATCGACAGGGAGCCCGGGAGCCCGCCCTTGAGCTTTCGCAAGCGATACGTCAACGGTCTTCGGCAAGGCGATAGCAACTATTTTTACCCGAACGGCAAACTGGCCCGGCAGGAACCTTATAAAGACGACCGTATCAACGGCATCCTGACCTGTTACTACGAAAACGGACGGCTCCAGGGACGGGCTCACGTCGTCGACGGTGAGCGCGGCGGTGAGCACGGCGAGGTCTTTTTCCCGTTAACCCGATAAACCGGTGCACCACCCGGATAGAAAGCCGTCAGGAGAACCCCATATGTATACCATCCGCCAAGAGGTCAACGGCAAGACGGGGCAGTTGAACATCGGCTGGAGCCATGAGCGCAAGTTGATCGTGGCCAGTGTGGCCGTGGTCAAGACCGCGGCGCAGCTGAACCTTCCCAACCGGCTCTATAAGTTCTTATACACCAACATGGCCTCAGCCGCTGTGGATATGAGCGGCATCGGCTTCAGGATACCGGCGCACATCTTCCATGCCATCACCCGGGAGATCTTCTCCGGACGCAAGAAGGACCGCGCCATCGCCCGCGTGACGCCGGTGACTCCGCTGGTCGTCACTCCGGAGGGCGTGCAGTTTCTCTCTCGCCCCTCGTTTTGAGCCGCCGGGGCGCATGAGCCTGCCCCGAGCCTCATGCACCGCCCTGCCTCCGGTAATTCGACATGCATTTTCGATGTGCCGGCCGATCCGGATCTCACGCCAACTCGAAGTAATACATCGGTACGCCCGGGGACTGGGCCTGGCGAGCCTTGAACGCTTCGGGGGTCTCCTGGCGAAACCCCAGAGACAGGTAGAGTTGCTGGAGTTTTATGTTCCGGGTGAGCGAAATGAACCGATGGTAGCCCTTGGTTTTCATCTCGCGGATAAATGCATTGACGGTGAAAACCCCGACCCTCTGGTTGCGAAACTTGGTGGCGATGGCCAGCGCCCCCAACTCGACGGTATCCTGATCGACAGGCTTTTCCTCGACACATCCCACAACGATATCGTCGATGCGGGTCACATAGAAAAACGGCAGGTGTTCCAACAGGTACTGCCGGTCCCTCGGCTTGATGAGCCCCTCCTTGCTGTACTGATCCAGCATGGCCGCCACCAACGGCAGACCCGCCATCGTCAGCGGCGCAAAGGTTTCGGTGAAGTTGTTGGCGATGAGGGTGCCGGCCCCCTCGATGGTCAAGAGCTCTTTACGGAGCGTCTGTCTGCCCGCCGGCACGATGTGCACCCGGTTGTATATGCCGGCGTCTATTTTCTGGCAAATGCGATCCAAAGCGTTTCTGAAGTTCACGTTTCCCACCCACCCGGCCACGTCGCTGATGAGCTGGGTGCTGATGGCGTTGATTTTGCGCCCCTTCTGATCCTGCAGAAAGCGGCGTTCCAGAAACACGAGTTTGAACGCCGTGTCGGTGCGATCGAGTACCTGCTGGTAGAAATCGGTGTCAGGCATGAGCCGGATGATGTGCGTTTCCGGCAGTCGATCCGCCAGCCGCTGAAAATGCTTCTGGTTGGCAAACCGGTTGGACATGTTGTGGATCAGGGCCGTTTTCATCCCCTGGCGGGCCAGAAATTTCAGGTCCGAGACGATGTGCTCGAAATGATCGCGCAGAATCCCCTCCCGGCAGGCGACAACAATGTCCTTACCGGATAGCGCTCCCGTGTAGGCCTCCAGGTGCAGTTTGCTCATTTTATTTTGGAATATCCGGGTATCAGTGTCCGTGTGGAGAGCACTCCGTTGAGCTGGCGCACGGACTCGTGAATGAACTGGGAGACCATTTCCGCGTCGGAGCTGAGCAGGTCCCGGGTGATCTCAACCTTTACCAGCAGGTCCACTTCCCCGAACACCGAATGGATTTCCTTCACCCCGTCGAGTTCGAAGAGTTTCTCGATGATGCGGTTTTCCTTTTTCGCCTGAACGTTCATGAGCACGAACGCAGTGATGCGATGCTTCATGTCCGGATACTCTGTCTTCTCCAGTTCTGCCATTTTCGCTCTGAATGCCTCCATGTCTTTGGGGATGAGCTTGTCCACGCCGATGCCGTAGGAACGCTTGCGCCCCTGGTTCCACTGATGCCATGAAATGTAGGCGTAGAGATCGGCAATGGTTCTTTTGGGAAAAGAGACGTTCAGCCGCCCCCGCTTGATAATGGCGCACAGCGGGGTGTAGATGGTCCGGTACCAGTCGATGGCGGCGTCAGTCAAGTTTACGGGCGCGTGATCGGCCTTATGAGACAAATACGTCTGGTGCTCTGAAATCTGTTCGAGCAACCCGTCATACTGCCCGACCTCCGTCAACTCGATGTCCGCGGAAAGGCCGGTCAGGTCAAAAAATGCCGCTCGTTCCCGATACCGGACGTTTTCAAGAGAGCTGGGACTGGGAATGAACTCCACGATAGTGGCCAGGATGTCGTCGTGGCCCATCTCCTTTGCTGCGGCAATGCGATGGTTGCCGTCGAGCACATAATACTCGTCCTTGATTTGATAGAGCTTCACCGGCGGCAGGGGCTTGCCCTCGCGCATGGCGGCTTTCACCCGCTCGAGGCGCTCCGATGGCACCCGCTGCTTCAACCGGAACTGGTGATCGAAGTCCTGGTAGCGGCCGACGCTGCCGACGATCTTCTCCAGCGCCACGGTGCGGATGCCCCGGTCACGACTGTCGAATGCCTGCGCGCGCTCCTGATCCTGACTGAAGCATTTGACATCGTCCACATCGCACGGTTTGTCAGGAGCGCCGGACAGCCTTGCCAGCCACCGTTTCAGACGGGATGTCGATGATGGTGTGTCCATAGCAATTGATGACCTGTGTATCGCCGATCCGAGTCACGCGCGCTTCGGCTGACTCGAATTGGCGGTGAATATGGCCGTGGAGAAAATACGACGGCCGGTACCGGTCGATGAGCCGCCGGTAGGTCCTGAACCCCCGGTGGCACGGGTCCTCGGCATCGTGAATAAAGCGCGGCGGTGCGTGCGCCACCACAATATCAACGCCGCGGCCCCACCAGATCGACGGTCGCAGCGAAAACAGCCGCCAGCGCATTTCCGCCTCCGTGTACTGGTAAGGTCCGCCATTGTACCACCGAGAGCCTTCGATACCGAGGATATTCATCGCCCTGAACCGAATGAGCCTGAGGTGTATGTCCGTGCAGCCCGTCGGCGTGGTGTCTTCGTAGCGGATGTCGTGGTTGCCGCGGACATAATACAGCGGCACCTGCCAAATGGCGACAAGGGTGCTCAGGTACTCCGGCGGCAGGTCTCCGCAGGAAATGACCATGTCCACTGCCGGAGTCGATCCCGGGCCGGTGGGGCTCGTGAGCGCCGGAGTGACGGTATCGGAGACGGCGAGTATTTTCATATCATGTATGGGTTGCGGCGATAGCAGATCCTGCGGTAGTGCGTTTATCAAATGCCAGCGCGCCGCATCGCATCGAAACTACGTCACAATCTTCACCAGTGCAAGCCCGATGAAGCGGAACGTTATTCTGACAAATACGATATACGCTTATGCGGCAATGCTGCAGGTATCGATAATATCGCGGATCCGTTTGCCCAGGGTGCTCATGCTGAAAGGCTTCTGGATAAAACCGCGGGCACCGTTGTGAAGGAGTTTTTCGGACTTGCTGTCCATTGAATAGCCGCTCGAAACGAGGACATTCACCTGAGGGTCTATCTTGAGGAGCTTTTCGAACAACGCTTCGCCAGAGAGCCCCGGCATCACCATGTCCATAATGACCAGATTGATATCGCCGGCTTTTTCCCGATAGATGTCCAGGGCTTCATGACCGTTTTGCGCCGACAGGGTCCGATAGCCGGCGGCCACGAGCATCCTCGTGGTGACATCATTGACCATCGGCTCATCGTCCACAACGAGGATGGTTTCGCTGCCGCCGGCCCACTCGCCGGTGGGGGCGACGGCGACACTGGGAAGGGGGCCCGCCGCGGGCAGGTAAATACTGAACGTGGCCCCTTCGCCGACGATTGACTCAGCGTCGATATATCCGCCGTGACCTTTGACGATCCCGTAAGCGGATGCCAGCCCCAGGCCCGTCCCGCGCCCCATTTCCTTGGTGGTAAAAAAGGGGTCGAAAATACGGGTCAATGTTCGCCTGTCCATGCCGATACCGGTATCTCTGACGGTAAGGCGGATATAGCGGCCGGGCTTGGGGGTGTACTGTTTGCCGGATATATCCCGGTGGGAGACGACATCAGAGCCGAGATACAGGCTGCCGCCGTTGGGCATGGCGTCGGCGGCATTGACCATGAGGTTTACCAGCACCTGCTCCATCTGCCCGCCGTCTGCATGAACCGATTCGATTTCCGGATTCAGATCCAACTCGATGGCCACCCCCTTCATGGTGCGGCCGATGGTCTCACCGGTTTTACGGATCACTTCGTTGAGATCGATCCGGTGAATTTCAAACTGCCCCTTGCGGGCGTAGCCTAGAAGTTGTCCTGTCAGTTTGGCACCGCTTTGGATGAGGCTTTCAACATTTTTAAGTTTGGCGGTCCCGGGATGGTCGTCCGGCAGTTCCGCCATGGCAAGGGAGAGATTGCCCAGCATTCCCATCATCAAGTTATTGAAATCGTGAGCGATACCGCCTGCAAGCGTGCCGATGGCTTCCATGCGCTGCGCCTGGTGGAGTTGGGCCTCCAATAGGTGACGTTCTTTTTCCCCGTTGATGCGATCGGTGATGTCGGACAGTGAGGCAACGAATGTCCGGGTTCCCGGGATTCTTCCCACCTGCACGACGATCTGTTTGGCTTTTTTCGACCGGTCGTTCAAGGTAAATTCGATTTCCGTCGGCAGGTCGGCATCAGCCAGTCGCCCTTTAAAATAAGCACTCAGACTGTCGGCTGTTTCGGTGGATACGAAATCCGGGAGCCGTTTTCGGTGTTCGATTTCTTCACGCTGAAAACCGGTCATTTCGACAAATTTGAGGTTCACCCGTGAGATGGTCATATCCGGTTCGATGATGATGGTAGCGGTGCCGGTATTCTCAAACACGTTGCGGTAATTGCGCTCGCTGGTGCGCAGGCGCTCAAGAGTGCGGTGGTGGTCTGCAATTTCGCGCTCCAACAGTTCGGTGGCCGCTTGCGATTTTTTTTCCGTCTGAAGCGCTTCCCACTGAATATGCCGAAGCCGGTCTTTGAGCTGCCGGAATTTTTGCTCACGGCGTAACCACGTCAAGCCGAGCAGACCACACACCAAGGGCAGGAAGAATCGCCCCGACAACAGGTCGGCGCCGGCAAGCAGCCAGCAGCCCCCGGCGACGATCATAATACCCCCGACCACCATCGCCGCCGGCAGCCAGGTCAGCATGCCGCTTTGTCGCTTGTCGGCCGTGCCCCCCAGGGACGCGTTCTCGGATGAAACAGATGCCTCGGTATGAATCATGTCATCGCCGCTGGTGTTAGAATTTCTCTCGCCAGAAATATCGGCGATTCAGCACAGAACTTTAGGGAACATGCGCGCACCAATGAATAAAATGCTTTATAGCCATTGTCATAAATACGTTCCGCTTTCAGAACAACGCTGGGTGACATCGAAATCGATATCGGTATCGGTATCGGTATCGACCTGGGAAAACATCGATTTCGATCCCGATTTCGATCCCGACCCCGATAGGATCTTGGGGATGAAACGGAACATTATTCTGACAAGCACTCTAAGCGAGCGGCAAATGATACTGAGAGAGAAAAAAAAGTGTCCAGGGAGGGAATCAGCCGGACTTCAGATAGGAGAGTTTTACGCGGGTGTAAGAGGTGCACAGGGTGGACCAATGGGACGCCAGCTGATTTCTCAGTTTCCGGGCTTCCTCCAGCAGGGTGTAGTCGGTAAAATCGCCGCGCCAATCCTGAAGGATGTCATAGAGGCAGCTGTAGTTGGCCATCATCAGGCGGGACTTGGCGATGCCGCCGAATCCCATGTGAAAATACCAGTTGATCTTTCGGATCAGATCGCTGAACGGGTCTTTAACGTCGGCATCGGATTTCTTCATGGACTGCTTCAACTCGTAAGTCAACAGATGGACTTTTTGTCTCACCGGGAGGAAATCGGCAATCATCTGCTGCAGCTCATTGTAGGCTGCGTCGGGGGTGTGCTCTGCGGCTTCCATGAGGAGGATGGCCCGGTCAAACACCTTCAGATAGTCTCTGTGAATGGCGGTCAGGGAAAAAAACAGGGGCTCCACTTGCTGGAAGAGAAACTGCCGCCCGGGCCGACGCTCGCTTTTTACGATATCGATGGCGCGATCAATGGCACTGGCCGTAAGCAGGAGCATGGTCTATCCGTCATCTCCGGAAACAGATGGGGACGTCAAAAGACGTCTAAAAGGCCGTCTAAAAACACAAATACCGGGTCGCCTTTCAAGGCGGCCCGGCCGACCCACCATGAGGTCCCGCAGCTTTCCGCGTCCCCTTATCCCCCGGGACTTGGCTTTTTCTTGAAATTACGTGCAATTATAAGCGTACAACCCGGTCAGCGCAATAGGCAAATCCGGTCATGATGCCAATGCTAATAGGATAATTAATCAATACCCCTCAAGGTAGGCCGGCCTTACCAGTCGACGACCGTTCGAACCGCATCGACGACCTGGCCGGCATTGGGCAGGACAAAGTCTTCCAGACCGGGTGAAAACGGAATGGGCACGTCCTTGGCGGCCACCCGCAGCACCGGCGCCTTAAGGTCGTCAAACAGCGCTTCCTGAATCCGCGCAGCCAGTTCAGCCCCGAATCCGCCCGTCCGGCAGGCCTCGTGCACCACGACCGCCCGTTTGGTCTTGCGAACGGATGCGGCCACCGTGTCCATGTCGAGGGGCTTGAGGGTTCTCAAATCGACGATTTCAGTTTCGATTCCCATCTGCTGGAGGGTTGCCGCAGCCTCCCGGCACAGGTAAACGCCGGCGCCGTAAGTGATCAGGGAGGCATGGGAGCCTTCCCGTTTGACTGCCGCCCGGCCCAGGGCAATGACGGTGTCGCCCTCGGGAACCGGCCCTTCCTTGGCAAAAAGCTTCTTGTGCTGAAAAAACATGACTGGATCGTCGTCGCGAATGGCGGCCTTGATCAGTCCCTTGACGTCAGCCGGCTCGCTGGGCACCACGACCTTCAGACCCGGTGTGTGGACAAACCAGGCCTCCAGGGACTGGGAGTGCTGGGCTGCGGCCCGCAGCCCGGCGCCGTCCGGGCACCAGACCACCAGGGGCACCCTGACTTGCCCGCCGAGCATGTATCGAATCTTCGCGGTCTGGTTGACCAGTTCATCCATGCAGCAGGTGACGAAATCCGAAAAGTGCAGGTCGACGATGGGGCGCATCCCGGTCAAGGCGGCACCCAAGCCGACCCCTACGATGGCCGACTCGCTGATGGGGGTGTCGACGATGCGATCCGGAAAGGCCTCGGGAATGCCTTTGAACTGGCCGAAAATGCCGGCGTGGGCCTTGAGGTCCTCACCGAGGATGAAAACGGAAGGATCCCGGGTCATCTCTTCATGCAACGCCTCGGCCAGGGCCGCTGAACAGCTCAAGATGCGATCGGTCATGGGGCATCTCCTTTGCAATGCGGGGAGGCCAGCAAGTCCTGTAGGGCATCGGCCGGCTCCGGGAAGGGACTCTCCTCGGCAAATGCGACCGCCGCGCTCAGCGCAGCCGCCACCTCGGTCCATATCTGTTCCCGAAGGGCGGCCGACAAAATCTTTCTTTCCGCCAGCAGCCGGCCATAAAGCGCCACCGGATCGCGTTCGCTCTGCCAGGTGGCCACTTCCGCCGGGGTGCGGTATTTCTGGGGATCCCCTTCAAAATGCCCGCGCCAGCGGTAGGTCTTGTTTTCGATCAAGCTCGGGCCCTGCCTGCTGCGCGCGCGGGCGACGGCCGTCTCCGCTGCTTGACGTACCGCGAGAAGGTCGTTTCCGTCCACGACGACACCGGGCATGGCATAACCTGCCGCCCGGGCACTGATGTCTTCCACGGCGCA
The DNA here is from genome assembly GCA_043825735.1 of Pseudomonadota bacterium. Taxonomy (GTDB): domain Bacteria; phylum Desulfobacterota; class Desulfobacteria; order Desulfobacterales; family JBDRRP01; genus JBDRRP01. The sequence goes on from JBDRRP010000145.1 coordinate 32,196, forward strand.
GGCATTGCGATGGGGGGTGGTCGAGGCGAACTGATTGTTTTCCACGACAAAGACAATGGGCAGTTTCCATATGGCGGCCAGGTTCATGACTTCGTGCACCGGCCCGCGATTTGCGGCACCATCGCCGAAAAAGCAGACCGCCACCTGGTCTGTCTTTCTCATGGCGATCGAGAATCCGGCCCCGGCGATAATGGGCAGTCCGCCGGCGACGACGCCGTTGGCGCCGAGAATGCCCAGGGACACGTCGGCGATGTGCATGGATCCGCCTTTTCCCTTGCAATATCCGGTTTTTTTGCCGAACAGCTCGGCGACCATCCTGTTGAGGTCGGCCCCCTTGGCGATCATGTGTCCGTGACCGCGGTGCGTGGTGGTCAGGTAGTCGTCGGCCCTGAGGCAGGAACACACCCCCACTGCCGAGGCTTCCTGGCCCAGGGACAGATGGATGAAGCCGGGAATCCTTGATGCGGCGAAAAGGGTTCCCGCAAGCAATTCGAACTGCCGAATGGTCACCATGCTCCGGTACATGCGGTGGTGCTCCGCTGCTGTCAGTGCCATAACCTGCTCCTTGAAATTCGGTAAACCCGGGGCTTCCCAATCATCTTCGCACAAAACGATTTTTCAGTGAACCGGTGCGGCCCCATGCCGAGAGCCGCCGCTCCCTGTAAACGACAAGCACGGCAAAGCTGACAAGGTAGCCGGTGGCAGCGGCAAAGGCGGCGGCGGTGCCGACATAGAGTCCCAAGGCCGGGTAGGCGAGAGACACCACCAGCGTATAGCAAATCAGCGCTCCCAGCCCGCGGGGAAAGTTCTTGACGATGGTGTAGACGTGATTGCGACCGTAACTGACGTGGATGATGAGGATCAGGGGAAACAGCGTGGTGGGAAAGGCGGAAAAAAGGCCTGCCCAGCGGGGTCCCACCCAGTGGGCCGCGCCGGTCACGGCCAAAAGAATCAAGGTCGCCAGGGCGGCCCTGAGCACCAGGACACGGAAGGTCAGCCGGACCGGTCGGTCGATGCGGCTGTCGGGGATGCGGCGAAACAGGACGGCAAAGGCGACGGTTGCCACCACGGGCAGGACCACTGCCATGGGCTTTGTCAGATGGACGGTTTGTAGCAGGCCGATGGCGGCGGCATATCCTCCGGTGGCTGCCGCCGATGCCGCGGCAATCTCCCAGCGACGGCAGCGCACTGCCGTCCGGTAGTACACGTAAACGAAGCAGAGCGTTCCCACCAGCCCGGCAGTGGTGTAAACGGCGCTATCGGCGGCAAAGCCGGGGCCGATTTCCAGTCCAATAAAAAACAGAGCGATAGCGGACCCCAGAGGGTAGCCGGACAGGACACCGGCAACACGGGGGCTGACATGTTCGGCCACCACCGAGAGGGCTACGACCATTGCCAGGGTGACCCCGATTTTAAGCAGGACAATCAATGCGGTCATGGGAAATCGTATCGCCGGGGTTTGCTCATAGAGCATGGATTTCACTTGACAACAATAGAGGGATTAATGCTTTATGACAACACTATTTTACCACATCGAATCGGGGTCCGGACGGTCTTCGCCACCGATAGCCAAAGGACTCCCAGCGGTGATGAATGCTTCAAACCACACCTCGGAAAACGCCCCAAAACAGAAAGGAGCAACACCATGACATCCAGAGCAGCACGAACCTGGCTCGTTTGGATCCTGACCGTGGCGGTCGTGTTTGCATTCCTCCCGGCAGGCCATGCCGCCGAATTCAAGAAAGAATACAAAATGCAGGTCAATGTCGGTCCCCAATTCTACTGGGGCATGGGGGCGACCAAGTTTGCCGAGCTGGTGACGGCCAAAACCGGCGGCAAAATCAACATCAAGCCTTACTGGGGCAGCCAGCTGCTCAAGGGCGCTCAACTTAAATCGGCGCAGATGGTTGCCAACGGCGTTATCGAGTGCGCCTTCGAGTCGACCATCAACATCTCGCCGGTGATTACGGAATGCAATATCTTCTCCCTGCCGTTTTTTATAAACAACTTCAAAAATCTCGACAAACTCACGGGAGGGGAAACCGGAAAGGCCATTTTCGCGGCCATGGAGAAAAAAGGACTCAAGCCGCTTGCCTGGGGAGAAAACGGATTCCGGCAGATCACCAACAGCAGACGTGAAATTGCCATGCCCGCCGATGTCAGTGGACTCAAATTCCGCGTGGTCGGCAGTCCGATCTTCATCGACATTTTCCGTCAACTCGGCGCCGATCCGGTGAATATGAACTGGGGCGACGCGACATCGGCCTTCCAGCAGGGGGTAGTCGACGGCCAGGAAAACCCGCTGCCCAACGTCTGCATCCCGGTTCAGATCTGGCAGTATCACAAGTACCTCACCCGGTGGAACTACCTGGTGGATCCGCTGATTTTCTACTGGAGCAAAAAGGAGTTCGACGCTTTCCCGCCGGACATCCAGAAAGCCATCACCGAGGCCGCAATCGAGGCCGGGCGCTATGAAATCGCCCTGGCACGGGCCGGCATCGACGACGGCACCGCCTTGGCCACGCTTACAAACGAGTTCAAGTACACCATGCAAATCCCGGATCCGGTTGCGTTCGTGAAGGAAAAGGGCATGACCGTGACCAACCTCACCGACGCCCAGCGCCAGGCCTTCATGGAGGCCACCAAACCGGTTTTCGACGCATGGGTGCCTAAAATCGGGCAGGAAATCTACGCGAAAGCAAAGGCAGATATGGCAAAATAGCCCGAAATGGAAAAGCCCCTGCGGATCGGTTGACCGGTGTGCAGGGGCTTTCCATTAGAAGCCTGGCCCGGAGAAGATCTGATGATGCCGACAGTGAAGGGCATTCGTATCGATTACTGGCTTGCCGCGATCATGCTGTTTATCATGGCGGCCATCGCCTTTGCCAACGTACTCAGCCGGTACCTGTTCCACTTTTCGTTTGCCGCCACAGAGGAGATCACCATCAACCTCTTTGTCTGGATGACGGTGGTGGGCTCTGCCATCGCCTTTGAACGGGGCAGCCAGCTTGGCATGGTCACGCTCTACAACGTCCTGCCGAAGCGGTTGAAAAAAATGGTCATATGGTTCAGCGCCATCCTCAGCGCTGCGCTCTTTCTGCTGGTTGACATTTACATGGTGCAGGCCATCTACGAAGAGATCACCCTGTTTCAGGCAACGTCGGCGGCGCTGGGCATCCCCGTGTGGATTTACTACGCCGGCGTACCGGTGCTGTCCGTGTTCGTGTTTATCGGCATTCGGCGCCAGGCAGCGCTTTTATTGAAACGCCTCGACGGCGGCGGGGACAAGTAGATGGAAGCTGCGGTCATCGGATCCGTCTTTTTGGTATTGATGGCTCTGGGTGTTCCCATCGGAACCGCCCTGGGCATTGCCGCCGTGGTCACCATCTATTATTTCGATCTCGGCATCGGCATGCTCGGGGTCAACTTTCTCAACGGGATCGCCTCCTTTCCGCTGCTGGCCATTCCGTTTTTCGTCCTGGCCGGGGTTATTCTCGAAAAGGCGAAGCTTGCGGCCACAATCGCCCGTTTTTTCGAACTGCTCGTCGGCCAGACCGTGGGCGGTCTGGCCATGGTGGCCGTGCTGACCTGCATGTTCTGGGGAGCGTTGTCCGGTTCCGGACCGGCCACAACGGCCGCCGTGGGCCTGATTCTGCTCACCCCGATGATTCGCCACGGCTACGACAAACATTTTGCCGCGGCCACCATCGCCAACGCCAGCGATCTGTCGATCATCATCCCGCCGAGCATCGCCTTTATCATCTACGGCAACATCACCAGCGTGTCGGTCAGCGCCCTGTTCGTGGCCGGTATCGTTCCCGGTCTTATAACCGGGGTGGGACTACTCCTGGTGGCCTACCTGATCTCCCGCAAACGGGGCTACCGCGGGCTTGAGCGCCGGGGCAGCCTGCGGGAAATTCTCCTCGCCCTGAAAAAGTCGATCTGGGCGATTCTCACCCCTGTGATCATCCTGGGCGGGATCTACACCGGCATTTTCACCCCGACCGAAGCCGCCGTGGTGGCCGTGTTCTACAGCCTGTTTGTCGCGGTGGTGGTCTACCGGTCCCTGACCTGGCGCGACATGGTCCAGATCCTGGTGGATGCCAGCGTCACCAGTTCGGTCATCATGTTCATTGTGGTGTTTGCAGGCATTTTTACCTGGGCCGCATCCGTAATCGGCATCATCGACCGTGCAGCGGAAGCCATCATCCGAATATCGCCCAACGCCGTGGTCATGATCATCCTCGTAAACCTGCTGCTGCTGGCGCTGGGTATGATCATCGATGCCATTTCCATCTCCTACCTGGTCATGCCCATCCTCATTCCGGTGCTGACGGCCTTCAAGATCGATCCGCTCTGGTACGGGGTGATCTTCATATCGGCCCTGGCCATCGGCCAGGCCACGCCACCGGTGGGCGTAAACCTCTTTACAGCGGCCAACCTCATCAACGGCAACCTCGACAGCATCGCCAAGGAAGCACTGTGGTTCATCGTCATGGATATCGTCGTTCTGGTGATTCTGTCCCTGGTCCCCATTTTGTCTCTCTACCTCCCTGTGGCTGCCGGGCTGTACCAGATGCCTCAGTAGTGGGCGGTTCATGGACCATGAAAAAGTTGTCGATCAATCCGAACGATAAACCAAACGGCCGACGAGCACTCTGGTCGGCCATTGTTTATGTGGCATGACTGTCACCGGCATGAAAGAGAGATTTGAAGATCGACGATCAAGGACGCCTCATCGGCATGGACATCCACAGCGTAAGGAATCTCTATTTCAACGGCTAAAATATTCATCCCATGCTCCCATCAAAACCGCCCGGTTATCCATAATGATAGTTCGAATTTGTCTCAATTCAACCCGGTTAAATCCGCCGCTAATATGAAGCCGGATCGGATCAAGAACGCCGGCCGATTGAAATTTTTACCTTTTTTCTACAACAGCATAGGAAAAAGTTCAACGCACAGAACAGGCCTTTCTCATTGAGAAAATGTTTTATGGGACACCGGTGATGCCACTCGTGTGTTGGTATCAGGTGCCGGCGGCAGCTCTGAATGCCGGCCTTCTGCCGCCCGCCGCCGAGGCTCTGGCGGATAAAATGGCGGACAGATCGCCGGCATGACGGGATACGGCAGAAAAAGGCTTTTTGGAGTTCATCATATAAAAAATGGCCGACCAGCACTCTGGTCGGCCATTATTTATTTGGCGTCCCCAAGGGGATTCGAACCCCTGTCGCCGGCGTGAAAGGCCGGTGTCCTGGACCGGGCTAGACGATGGGGACAAAAAGTGGCGCTAAAATGGTGGGCCGTGCGCGACTCGAACGCGCGACTCTCTGCTTAAAAGGCAGATACTCTACCGACTGAGTTAACGGCCCCTGTCGGGCAAATCGAATTCAGCTCAGTATCGACTTGCGAAAGCTTTGTCAATAAAAAAACCGGAGGCCCGGGCAAGAACGCCGATAGGAGCCCTGTTTGTCCCGCCTGGCGCGCCAAGGCAAAGAGGCCGCCGGTAAATAGCCAATCGTGTCCGGCCACAGATGGTGGATTTTGGTTCCTGGCACTTGTCCGCCGTAGCGTTGCTTTGCGTAGGCGGAAGGCCTGAACGCGTTTGAAACCGGAGGCGTAGCTCCGCTACGTCGAGGATTTCAAACGCGTGAAAACGCCGCTCTGGGCCGGAAGATGCCGCCTGTGGACGAACACCGTTTAGCGGCGCCAAAACGCCGGCACCAGCAGTATAATGACAGTATAAATCTCAAGGCGGCCCAGGAGCATGCACCAGATGAGCAGCCATTTGCCGGCGGACGGAATGGCGGCAAAATTGTCAGCCGGCCCCACCCCCCCGAAGCCCGGGCCGATATTGCCGATCGTGGCAGCGACGGCTCCCAGGGATGTGACAAAATCGACACCCATTCCGGCCAGGATCACCGCACACACCCCGAAAAGCCCCATGTACAGCGCCAGAAATCCCATCACGCTGCGCATGACGTCGTCTGGAACGGATTTTCCGGCAACCTTGATGTGCTGGACCGCATGGGGGTGGACCAGGGTAAAGAGCTCCCGGTAGCAGTATTTGAAACACAGCATGATCCGCAGGCATTTCACCCCCCCGCCGGTAGACCCCGCGGAGGCCCCCAGGATCATGCACATCAGAAGAATCAGCTGGCTCATGGCGGGCCAGAGTTCATAATCGGCGGTCGCAAATCCCGTGGTCGTCACAATGGAGACGACCTGAAAAACACTGTAGCGCATCGCCTCCCCTACGGACTGGTAGACATCACCGTAGATATCGAAGGCCACCAGCAGGGTCAGTACGGTCACCGCTCCGAGAAAAAAACGGCATTCTGAATCCTTCCAGAAAATCAGCGTTTTCCCCCTCAGCAGCTGGTAGTGCAGTGAAAAATTGATGCCGGCCAGGAGCATAAAAACCACGATCACCAGGTCGATATACACCGAGTCGTAGTGGGCGATGGAGGTGTTCTTTGTAGAAAAACCGCCGGTGGGCATCGTCGTAAACGTATGGTTCAAGGCGTCGAAGAAGCTCATGTGGCCCACCATCAACAAGAGGACCTCGGCCAGCGAGATCAGGGCATAAATCTTCCACATGATCATGGCGGTGTCGCGAATGCGGGGTTTGAGCTTGTCGGGCACGGGGCTGGGCACTTCTGCCTTGTATAGCTGCATGCCGCCGACCCCCAGAAACGGCAGGATGGCCACCGACAGCACAATGATTCCCATGCCCCCCAGCCACTGGATGAAACTCCGCCAGAAGAGGATCCCCCGGTCCACCGCTTCGATCTGCGTCAACACCGAGGCTCCGGTGGTAGTGAACCCCGACACGGACTCGAAGAAGGCATCGACAAAGCTTGGGAAATCCCCACAGAAGTAAAACGGCAGAGCGCCGAAGCCCCCCACCGCGGTCCACCCCAAGGCCACGATGGCCATCCCCTCCCGAGCGCTGATAATCTCAATGGGTTTTCCGCGGGAGGCCAGAAAGGCCCCTCCGCCGGCAGCCAGGGTGATGGCCATGGACAAGGCCAGAGGCGTCACACTGCCGTCATGGTAAAAGAGTCCCACCGCCAGCGGCAGCACCATGCACGCGCCGATGGCGGCCACCAGGATCGCCACGATGTTGATGATAAACCGCCATCGCATTAGAAATACTCCAACTTAACAGCGAGAATCTTCTCCAGCTTGGATATGGCCTGGCGATGGGCGAAAATGATGATGCGGTCATCGGGTTGGATGATGCTTTCACCGGAGGGAATGATCACTTCGCTTTGTCGAATGATGGCCACGACCAGTACGCCCTTGGGAAAGGCGATGTCTTTGAGGGGCCGTGACACGATTTCCGAAGTGTCCATGGCGATGGCTTCCAAAACCTCGGCCTGCTCGCCCTTGATGGATATGGCCGATAGCACTTTACCCCGCCTCACATGCTGCAAAATGCTGTTGATGGCTGACAGCCGCGGGCTGACCACCTGGTTGAGTCCGATGGCTGACATGAGCGGAAAATAGCTGAACTTGCTGATTTTGGTGATGGTCTTTCGGGCCCCCATGCGGCTGGCCAGCAGCGACGCCAGAATATTGGTTTCCTCGTCGTCGGTGAGCGTCACCACCACGTCGGTTTCCGCGATGTTCTCCTCGGCCAGCAGGGCCTGGTCCGAGCCGTCGCCGTGGAGCACCACCGCGCGGTTGAGCTTTTCGGCCAACTTGGCACAACGGCCGGCGTCGGTTTCAACGATTTTGGTGTAAACGGAGGTCTCCTCAAGCCGCATCGCCAATCTGAAACCAATGCGGCCGCCGCCGATGATGAGCACCCGCCGAATGGGCTCTGCGGTTTTGCCGAAGACCGACAGGGTGTCCATCAGGGTGGATTCCTCGGCGATGAAGTAGACAATATCGCCGGCCTTGAGGTGGTCCTTGCCCCGGGGGATGATGACCTGCTCGTCGCGCACCATGCCGGCAATGAGCGGCCGCCGCGATCCCAGCTTCTGAGCGAGATCGATGAGCCGGAGCCCGTCAAGGGGGGAGCCCTGGTCGAGGGTAACCCCCACGAACTTCACCTTGCCGTCGGCGAATTCATTGACGTCCACGGCGCCCGGTACGCTCATCAGCCGGTCGATGGTGTTGACCACTTCGATTTCCGGGTTGATGACCGTGTCGATGTGGGGCGAATGGGTGCGGAAATGCTCGTGGTAGTCGTCAAAGGCCGCGCCTCTAAGCCGGGCCAGTTTCTTGGTGGTGGGCGACAGGATGTCGGTCATCATGCAGGCAACCAGGTTGGCTTCATCACTGTTGGTCACCGCCAGCATGATTTCAGCCTCGACAATGCCGGCCTCCAGCAGCGTCTCCGGCGAGCTCCCGGAGCCTTGAATGGTCTGGACGTCGCTGTGGTCCGACACTCGGCGCAAGGCAGCGGCGTCAGTGTCGATGAGGGTGACGTTCTTGTTTTCAAGAGCCAGATGTCCGGCAATGTGAAAGCCTACTTCACCGGCACCGATGATGACAATTTTCACGACAGCGTTCTCCCCAGAGGGTTACGATGAGGTCCGCAGCAGCCCACTGCCGGCGCATTGTCTAACAGTCCGGAGACAATAGTCAACCCGTATCACGATCGTTGAATATTGCGGTTTGCTGCGGCGCTTATCGATACCGATTTCGATCCCGACCCCGAGAGGGTCCTGGGATGAAACGGGACATTGTTCAGACAAATACCATAAATCAGCGCCTAAAGTAGTATCATGGCCAGCGCAACCACCGCCACGACAACGGCCGCGGCGGCATCTGCGCGCCCCATGGCCAGGGGCGGCCGGGTGCGCGGTTCGCTGTAGCAACGGGCGGCCATGGCCAGCGCCATGCGGTCGGCGTTGAGAAATACGCGGCGCATGAGGGGAACGATCAGCAGGTGCATGCGCCGGATCGGGCGGCGCAGGTGATCGATGCACCGGGCGCGCTGGGCGGCCTGGGACACCGCGGCCTGGTGTAATATGAGGGGAATGAACCGGATCACCAGTGCCAGTTGGACGCCCACCCGCTGTTCGTTGACCAGCGGGACCGGCCGCAGGAACCAGGTCACGGCAGCCGACAGCATCTCCACGCTGGTGGCGGCAATGACCAGTGCGGCGGCCAGCAGAATGCACAGCAGACGCCAGCTTACGAGCCCCCCTGCCGCCAGGCCTTCCTGTGAAACGGCAAGCCCGCCCCAGCCGATGAGCACGGTGCCCGGGGTAAAGATCGCTCGGGAAACGATGATGAGCGCCAAAAGCAGCATGACATACCGGCTTTCGGAAAAAAACGCGGAAAAAGAAAACCCCATGGTGAATGCCAAAGCGGCAAGCAGTACCGAGAGCACCAGAAGCCCCGCCCATCCGGCATACAGGCTCAGCATGCTGACGGCCGCCATAGCCCCCAGCTTTAATCGCGGGTCCAGCCGGTGCACGCTCGAAGCGCCCGGCCGATAACCGAACGGACTTATGCCAGCCATGATTCAAGAACCCCGCGGTGAGTATAGGCACACGGCGGCCGGATGCCGAATTCCGCAACCCGGGGCAGCACCGTCAGGGGCGGGCCGTCCAGGCAGATGCGACCGTGGCTCATCACCACAAGCCGGTCGGCATGGGCAATGACTTTTTCCAGATCGTGGGTGGTAACCATCACCGTCTGGCCGCTGCGGTGAAGGGATACGATCTGCTCAAGCACCTGCCGGACCCCGGGATCATCGAGGTTGGAAAACGGTTCGTCGAATACCAGGATACCGGGCTGCATGGCCAGCACGCCGGCCACGGCCAGGCGGCGCTTTTCTCCCCCGGAAAGGGTGTGCGGCGCGCGGTCCGCCAGTTCGGTCAATGCCACAGCCGCCATGGCGAACAGCGTCCGCGCGTGCACGGTGTCAGCAGACAGATTCAGGTTCCGGGGGCCAAAGGCCACGTCTTCATAAACGGTCTCGCCCACAATCTGGCTGTCGGCGTCCTGAAATACGAATCCCACCCGCTGCCGGGCCCGTTTGAGATCCTGTTCCACCGGCACACCGTCCACGACGACACGGCCGCGGTGCGGGCAGAGCAGTCCGTTCAGATGTTTCAGCAGCGTGGTCTTTCCAGAGCCGTTGCGGCCGGCCACGACGACAAAGCTGCCCTGCCCCACGCAAAGGCGGATGTCAAAAATGCCGCAATTCGTGCCGGGATAGACATGGGTCAGATCTTCGACGCTCAGAATGTTCATCGGGGGCGATCGGGCTGATGGCGGTGGGCGCCGACCACCGGCCGCACGGCCTTGGCGATGGACAGTACCGCGGCGATCTTCAGGGCATCGCCCAGAACGAAGGGGATCACGCCTACGGCGATGGCTTTGCCCAGAGGCATGCCGGTCACCCATTTGAGCCACGGCACGCCAATGGCATAGATCAGCACCGATGCGGCAATGAGGCCGATCAGCTCGAGCACCCACTTTCCCCTTCCGGCATCGGACACCGCCCCCACCAGGATCACCGCCGGCAGATAACTGATCAAATAGCCGCCCGTGGGCCCCATGAAGCGGCCCAGTCCCCCGGTGGCGCCGGCAAATACCGGAAGCCCGCAGGCGCCGGCCAACAAATAGAGGCCGACGCTGGCAGCGCCCCACCGGGGCCCCAGCAACAGGCCGGCGAGCAAAACGAAAAGGTTTTGCAAAACGATGGGCACCGGACCGATGGGGATGGCGACAAAGGCGCCGATGGCGATAAATGCGGCCATGAGGGCCGTATAGACCATGGACCGGATCTGTTCGGGTGCCAGAAGCACCGAGTCATCAACTGAAGGGGTGGTGGATGGCATTTGATGTTGGTTTCCTTTCACGGGGTGTTGAAAAATTTCACAAATCGGTTGTCTGTATCGTCAGGGATCGCAATAAAACCCAATGTCGATGAAACCGTAAAAAGTGATGTTGAACCACAGAGACCGCAGAGGGCCGCAGAGAATATGTCGAATAATTATTCATATCTCTGCGCTCTCTGCGTCCTCTGTGGTGATTTAGGACTTTTTACGGGACTGTCAACATTGAGCCTTACTCAGGGTAGGCGCCGGCCGAATTCATATGGAAACAATCTCCGTAATGAACGGTCTCTATTCGTCCGTCGCAAGTCTGCACCAACAGAGCGCCCACGGAATCCACGTCCACTGCCGTACCGGTGACGGTGGTGGTGCGGGTCTCCACCCGGACCTTGCGGCCGAGGGTGACCGCGCGGGTCTTCCACAGGGAAACGATGTCTTCAAGGGAACCGGAGCCCAGGCGTTTGTGAAAACCGGTTAAAAACGCATCCAGGAGCCGTGCCCGGGCAACAGGCTTTCCGATAAGACGGGCCAGTGACGTGGTGCCGGGTATATCGGCCGGGGGTGCGTTGTTGACATTGATGCCGATGCCGATGTTGAGAAACCTGACCATGTCCGATTCGGTCTCCATCTCAGAAAGCATGCCGCAGATTTTTGCCTCTTCCACGAGCAGGTCGTTGGGCCATTTGACCCTCGCGTGCACTCCGGTGACGGCTTCGATGGCCAGCGCCAGTTCATAGGATGCGGCAAAAGTGCACCGGAAGCTCAATGCCGGCGGCAGCGCCGGTCGCAGCACCAGTGTGAAAAACAGTCCACCGGCAGGGGACACCCAGTGCCTCTGGAGCCGGCCGCGGCCACCGGTCTGTTGTTCTGACAGGGCGAGAGAGAAATGCGGGCACCCGTCACGGGCCAGCCGGCGGGCATCGTTCATGGTGGAATCGGTCACCCCCGTATAATGGATCAGGGACTCCCACTGTGGAAACTCCCAGGGAAACAGGGCATCGGCTGACGGAGAGAGCACGTACCCTGTCGGTGTTGCCGTGATGGGATACCCCATTTCCCGCAACCCGCGGATCTGTTTCCACACGGCCGTGCGGGAAATCCCCAGACGGGTGCTGATGGTCTCTCCGGAAACCACCCCGCCGGCACTTTTCAGTATGGTGATGATCTGGGCGCGTCGATGGGTGCTCAAAGCTTTTCGTCAACCTTTCTCGGATTTTGGGTTAACGAAAAACGATGGCAAAGTCAACGGGTATCTCCACTCCGAGCGACTTTTCGTCATGCATCCGTCGGCGGACACGCGATGCGACCGACAATGGTGCGATACGTTTGACAGCTCCCCCCAGCTACCCTATGATCGATCCATGTTAGACAACAAGCTGGCCGTCGCCATCGGCCAGGGAGCATATTCATGCTGGAAGGCCACATCGTCACATCATCTGCCGGATCACTTTGCGTTGCCACCGTGGCCCTGCTCGTTTTCTTTTATCAGTACCGCCTGTACTTGCGCAAACCGGACTACGCGTGGAACGGATGGGGGGCCGCGCTCAGTCTGAGCACGTGTGTCTACGCGGTGGCGGTGTTCATCCAGTTCAATGCGTCTGCCGGCCCCCTCAACCTCTTTGCCGAGCTCATCCAGTACACCTGCTTTGCGCTGATCCAGCAAGCCGCCTTCGGCTATACCCTGACCTACCTGGTGCTCGACCTCCGGTGGGTGCACACCCTTCTTGGCATCATCAATGTGACGTTGCTGGGTCTGTTGTGGTTTACCGATCTCGTCCTTGGAGACGGCTTCGTTTTCCGGGATTTCCTCTGGCTGCAGCGCCCTTACGTAGAACCAGGCCTTGGTCCGCTGGGCCCGCTGTATCTGATCTACATCGCCACCAGCCTCCTGGCCCTGCCCATGATATGGTATGCCCACCGCCGCCTGGCCGGGCGCAGCGCCGTGATGTTCGGGGTCGGTTTTGCCGTGTGGGCGTCACTGGGATTTCACGACATCCTGGCCACACTCGGGGTGAACACGGTTCAGTTTCTCATGGAATACGGTTTTCTGGGATTCAGCGTCGTCCTGCTGATGACATCGGGAAAGGACGATGCGGATCTTGAACAGATGCTGGCTGCGGAAAAGGACCGTCTCACCGTCACGATACAGGCCATCGGCGACGGCTTTATCAGCACCGATCTGAGCGGCGCGGTGCTGCTTTACAACAAGGAAGCCGAGCGGCTGTGCGGCTGGCACCGCACGCGAATCATCGGCAAACCCATCCAGGAAGTCTACTACGTCCTTCATGGTCTCCACCGCACCCAGCGCAATCACCTGATTGCGCAGGTTATGGACGCCGGCGGCAGTCCCATTCACTTCCCTGACGATATCCTCATCGCCATGAACGGCGACGAATGCCGCATCGCTCAGACCCTGTCCCTCATCCAGGACAACCGGGGCCGTGCCGTGGGCATGGTGGTGATCTTCAGACCGGCGCAGACCGCTCCATTCCAATAGCAGCCAGCAGTCTTTCGTGAATGTTGTCGAAGCCGCCGTTGGACATGATCAGCACGGTGTCGCCGGATCGGCAGGTGGACGCGAGAAAATCGATGATGGCGTCGGTATCCTCGAAGTGATGGGCGTCCAGTCCCCGGCGCTGGAGATCTTCCACCAGGCGCTCGGAGGACATGCGCTGGGCTTCGGGGACTTTGTGCAGGGCGGACGGACGGCGGATGCAGATAAGATCGGCGCCATCGAAGACGGTGGGATACACTTTCTGGAAAACCTGTCGCATGCTGGAATTGGTGCGCGGTTCGAACACGGCGACAAGGCGCCCGCCGGCCGCGTGGGGCCGGACCGCCGCAATGGTCTCACGCACCGCGGTGGGATGGTGGGCGAAATCGTCCATGACGGTGACGCCCCGGCGCTTTCCGCGGATTTCCTGCCGCCGGCGGACCCCGGAAAACGACGCCAGCGCCGCGGCCATCACCGGCGCCTCGAGTCCCTGCGCCGCGCCCGCGGCGATCACGGCCGCGGCGTTGCTCACATTGTGGCGCCCCAGCATGGGTGAGCGGAACCGCCCGAACAGGTTATCCCGGTGGTAAAGGGAAAACTGCGTCCACGGCGGGGCGACGCTCACGTCATCGATTCTCCAGACCGCCCCGGCAGCGCCGCCATAGGTTTCGACGCGGCAGCGGGCACCGGAGAGAACGCGATCGATGTTCGCGTCTCCGTGGCAGGCCACGAGAAGGCTCTCCCGGGGCATCCCGTGGACGAACCGGGAAAACGCCTCACAGACATGGTCCAGATCGCGATAGATGTCGGCGTGGTCGAACTCGACACTGGTGAGGATGGCGACGGCCGGCCGGAAGTGAAGAAACTTCGGCCCCTTGTCGAAATAGGCCGTGTCGTACTCGTCACCTTCAAGGACGGCCACCTGACCGCCGCCCCGGCGGCAGTTGCTGTCGAAATCCTTCAGGATGCCTCCGATCATAAAGGAGGGATCCAGCCCCGCCCGGTAGAGAACCCAGGCCAGAAGTGATGATGTGGTGGTTTTCCCGTGGGTGCCGGTCACTACCAGGGCGCGCTTTTGCCCCACCAGGAACCGGTTGAGGGCCTGGGGCAGCGAACAGTAGGCAAGCCCCATCTCCCGCACGCGCCGGGCCTCGGGGTTGTCCGCTTTCACGGTATTTCCCACCACCACAAGATCCGGCGCCGGCGTCAGATGGTCTGGATCGAATCCGTCGAGCAGATGGATTCCCCTGGACGCCAGAAAGGTGCTCATCGGGGGATAGACATTTGCGTCGGAGCCGGTGACGGTGATACCACTGTCCTTGAGAATGCAGGCAAGGGCACCCATGGCCGTGCCGCAGGCGGCGATCAGGTGTACCCGCCCCACCGCTTCAGGGATATGGTTGTTAACGTCGGTCATGGCTCTTTGCCGCTCCTTGCCCGTAGAGGCTCCTACGGATTATGCTTGTGAATCGGCAAGGGCCGCGGTGGCGCAGGACTCATCGACGCCAAATCGGATAAAGAGTTTCTCGCGTTCACCGTCGACTTCGGGGTTGTTGTTGTTCCAGTCGAAAATTCGGCAGGCATCGGTATCGCTGGACGGGATGGAACACCCGATGAATGGCATCAGGGGATCGCCGGCAATGGATTTGTAGTTGAGCATCATGGCTGAATGCTGGGGAAACCGGTCGAACTCGAAGAGTTGAACCAGATACACCGCGCATTCACCATCGAAAAAATCACTGTTGGCGCGGTAGTTGATGATGCGGTCACGAAACATCCTGAGCGCCCGCTCCGCCACGTCAGCTTCGACGATCATGTTGAACTCGCCATGCCGGCGGTTGGCTTCCTCGATTTCTTCCTGGTTCGTGATATGAATAAAGTGCCCCATGAAAATCATTGCATTGTCCTTTCATTCCGATACCCGATAGTCCGCCGGGCAAAGGCCCGAAGGGTCACCCGCAGCCTATAGCATAATTGGTGCCTGTTCATAAATGGTAGATTTTGGTGCACCGCTGCGATGGCTTGACCGTCCACCAGGTCTGTGGCAGCATTACGGCGGTTGGCGCTCCGGAACACGGCGGCGCTGCCCGTATCTATCTCCAACACGATCTCCGGGAGGCACCATGATCTCGTTCAATCCGGAACAGGAGCTGTGGCGTGTCACCAGGGAATTTGGCGAACACGGCGGCGTAACGCCATCCATATCGCGCTCGTCCACGTTCACCGTCATGGACCCTGCCGCAATGCCGGAAATTTTCGAGGGCCTGCGGGGGCCGGACAAGGACGGTTGTTTTCTCTACAGCCGGCATTTCAATCCCACCCTGGATGTCTTGTCGCGATACCTGGCCGCCATGGAAGGCACCGAGGCAGCTGTGTGCACGGCCAGCGGAATGTCGGCCATCGCCTGCAGTCTGCTTCAGTTCTGCCGTCACGGGGATCACATCGTCTCCAGTGACACCATCTACGGAGGCACGCATGCCCTTTTGGAAAAGCTGCTGCCCCAGATGGGCATCACGGTAAGCTTTGTGGATCCCACCGATCTGGCCGCCGTCGAAGGGGCCATTCGACCGGAAACCCGCGTGCTTTATGCCGAAACCATCGGCAACCCGACCCTGAAAGTCACCGATCTGCCGGCATGGGCCGAACTGGCCGAGTCGCGGGGGCTCACCTTCATCGTGGACAACACATTTTCTCCGGTCATGGTATCCCCGGCGCAGCATGGCGCGCACGTGGTGGTGCACTCGCTGACCAAGTTCGTCAATGGCGCCAGTGACATGATCGCGGGGGCCATCTGCTGCAGCAACGCCTTTCGCCTGCGGCTCATGGACCTGCACACCGGAAGGGTCATGCTGCTGGGGCCCACGATGGATCCCCGGGTCGCCTTTGACCTGATCCAGCGCCTGCCTCACCTGCCGCTGCGCATGCGCGAGCACTCCCGGCGGGCCATGATCATTGCCCAGCGACTGCACGCCCTTGGACTGCCCGTGATTTACCCCGGCCTCGCCACGCATCCTCAGCACCTCACGCTGACGGCGATCGTGAACAGGGGGTTCGGCTTCGGTGGCATGATGGCCATTGACTGCGGCACTCGTGAAAAAGCCGAAAGGCTCATGTCGGTGCTCCAAAACCAGGAACGGTTCGGCCTCATTGCCGTATCTCTGGGATATTTTGATACGCTGATGTCGTGTTCGGGGTCATCCACCTCATCGGAAATCGCCCCCGAGGACCAATCGCGCATGGGGCTCAGCCCCGGTCTATTGAGGCTATCCATCGGCTACTCCGGCAGCATCGAGGACCGGGTGGCCCAGATCGAAAACGCCGTGGCCACGGTGGGAATGGTATGACGCCCGGACACCGCCGCGTTCACGGCCACGGTGTGAATCCTTGGGACTGTATATATTCTTCTAAGTTTCTATTGAATAGTTTTTACTTTTTTTGTGCCCCCTGGCGCACCGCGCACATTTCTGCTAAATCGCTCAAAGTCATGGAAGCCGCAGCGCTGATTGGACCCGTAAAATTCCCTTCCATCGTCATGCCGGTTTCCATAACCTGTTTGATATCGTTCTGTTCTAGGGCAAGGAACGGGCTTGCCCATTTCCCCCGCGCCCTTTAGAACGGATGCCGGATCGCCACAACAGACGTATGTTTACAAAAATTCTAAACCACGCGCCGAACCGTCACAACAACCCCTGGGGCCTGCAACCGCCAGAAAGGTTTCAATGAAAAAGCCAGTCATCGCCTTCCAGGGCGTTCACGCCGCGCACACGGATCTGGCCTGCCGCCAAGCCTATCCCGGTATGACCACCCTGCCCTGCCACACCTTCGAGGAGGTCTTTGCGGCCGTACGGTCAGGGGCGGCCGTCCTGGGCATGATTCCCATCGAGAACTCACATGCTGGACGGGTCGCGGAAATTCACAACCTGTGGATAGGGGCAGCGGTTTTCATCGTTGCCGAGCACTTTCAGCCCATCGCCCACCACCTGTTCGCCGTTGCCGGCAGCGACCCGGCCGGCATCAGCGATGTCTACTCTCATCCGCAGGCCCTCATGCAATGCCGGGACAACCTGAACGCGCTCGGGCTGCGCATCCACCACTACGCGGACACGGCCCTGGCGGCCAAGGACGTGGCACGCTGGGGAGATCCCAAAAAGGCCGCGCTGGCCTCGGCGCTGGCCGGCGAGATGTACGGTCTTGAGCGGATCGGCTCCGATCTCCAGGACAGTCGTGACAACACCACGGTGTTTGTGACCATATCCCTTCGCCCTGTGGATCCGGACCCGGCCGATGGCATGGTCATCACCTCGCTGCTGTTCAGTGTGCGCAACATCCCCGCCGCCCTGTACAAGGCTCTGGGCGGATTTGCCACCAATCAGGTCAACCTGCTCAAACTCGAAAGTTATATCCCGGTGGGTGTTTCCCAGGAGAAAGCCAAATTTTTCATCACCCTGGAGGGCCATACCCGGGACAGAAGTGTCCAACTGGCCCTGGATGAGCTGGAATACTTCTGTGACACCGTCGACATCATCGGCACCTATCACGCTGCACCCCAGCGGTTTAAACCTCAACGGCCGGCGTAGGCCCCCCTTCAGTGAAAGGAACCGTCATGCCGTTTTTCAATCTCATCCGCTCCCGCAGAAGCGTCCGTGCCTTCACGCCGACGCCGGTGGAAAGAGAAAAAGTGGACCTGCTCGTGGAGGCGGCCCTTCGGGCACCCTCGTCGCGAAACACCTGTCCCTGGGAGTTTATCGTGGTGGACGATGCGGCCACCATTGCCGGCCTAGCCTGCGCCAAGCCCCACGGCGCCGGCTTTCTGGCCGGTGCGCCCCTGGCCGTTGTGGTGACGGCTGACCCGAAGCGCTGTGACGTCTGGATCGAAGATGCCGCCATCGCCACCACATTCATTCACCTGGCGGCGCACAGCCTTGGTCTGGGCAGCTGCTGGATCCAGTTGAGAAATCGCCAGCACACTGCGGAGGTCTCTTCAGAGGCCTATGTACGCGACCTGCTGGGCATCCCCGATGACCGCCGCGTGTTGTCGATGGTTGCCGTGGGATACCCTGAGAGGCGCCCCGAGGGGCACGCTGTCGCCAGCCTTCCGTCCGGAAAGGTTTTTCAGAACCGCTACGGCACACCGCGCTGATGACAGTGAGGCATCAACCGTCGATTGACCCTGGCCGGTTCGTTGGCTATGATACGTTGGTCAGGTCTCCATCAACCGGCGGCACGCCCCCGCCATTGACAACACCATGACACCGCACTGCGGCGGTGATATGAGAGGATGCCCCCAATCATGCGGATCAGGAGCTACGGCGCACGGGGTTCGGTACCGGTATCGGGCAAGGATTATCTGAAATACGGCGGCGACACGACCTGCGTAGAAATTCTGACCGGCAGCGGGGAAACCATCGTCGTTGATGCCGGCAGTGGCATGCGGCGGCTGGGCGACCGTCTCATTGCAGAAAACCGCCTGCAGTTTCACCTGCTTTTCACCCATTTTCACTGGGACCATATCATCGGATTCACGGTCTTCAAACCAAACTACCTCGAAGCCACCCGGACAAATATCTGGCATCCTCGGCAGATCCAGGGCGACATCCGCGCCACCCTGAAGAACCTCATGAGTCCGCCCGGTTTTCCCATCCGCTATAGCCGGCTCAACGCCACTCACATGTTTCAGCAACATGATATGCGATCATTTGGCATCGCGATGACCTCGGTGCATACCATCGCCATCAGCCACACGCATCCGGGCCTCGGATACCGCTTCGAAGAAAACGGCAAGAGCTTCGTAATTCTCACCGACAACGAACTCGGCCGGCAACACCCCGGAGGGCAACCGTTTGAAGACTACGTCACGTTTGCCCGGGAGGCCGACCTGATGTTTCACGACGCTCAATATACCCGCCAGGAGTATCCGTCCAAGGCCGGCCGGGGGCACTCGAGCGTTACCGACGCCCTTGACCTGGCACTGAAAGCCGGCGTACACCGCTTCGGCCTGTTTCACCACAGCCCCGATAGGACTGACGCAGCCCTGGACGCGCTGGTGGCGGACTGCCGCGCACGAATTGCCGAGGCCGGCAGTCCGATGACCTGCTTTGCGGTGGGCCAGGACACCGACATCACCCTATAGCCAGACCACCGCCCCGGGGACTGCAAAGGACCTGTTATGTCGACACGCACCGTGCCTCAACGAAAAGATATTCCAGCAGCGCATCAGTGGGATCTGACCCCCCTTTTTGACTCCGATGCGCAGTGGGAAACCCTGTTCGACCAAGTCACTTCCGACCTTGAGGGATACGCCGCCTACCGAGGGCGCCTGGGCGAATCGCCGGCGCTGCTGCGTGAAGCAATCGCCTACGATCTGGATGTTTCCCTGAACCTGTCACGGCTTTACACCTTTGCTCACCTGCGCTCAGACGAGGACAAAGCAAACACCCGCGCCCTGGGTTTTTACCAGCGGGCCGCCAGCCTCTATACCCGGGCCGCCGAGTGCTCGAGTTTCTACCGACCGGAACTCATGGCCATCCCGGCGCCGCGCATGGCGGCGTTTCTGGACAGCGCGGACCTGGCGCCGTACCGGTTCCATCTGGAAACCATCCTGCGCTACGCCCCTCATACCCTGACAGGCACCGAAGAAGCGTTGCTGGCCAAAAGCGGTGAAATGAGTCAGGCGGCCGCCCAGGTCTTCGGACAGTTGGACAATGTAGACTTGCAGTTCGGCACCATCACCACGGCAGACGGCAGCCAGAGCGAGCTGAGTCACGGCAACTTCATCACCTTTCTCATGGACCCGGACCGCGACATCCGAAAATGCGCCTTCAGGCAATACTACGCCCAGTATGACGCCCACCGGCACACACTGGCAGCGGCACTGGCCGCATCGGCCAAAAAAGACGTGTTTTACGCCAGGGCGCGCAACTACACCGACTGCCGCTCGGCCGCCCTTTTCCCGGACAACATGCCGTCATCGGTCTACGACAATCTGGTCACCACCGTACGAGAAAACCGCGCGCCACTGTTCGATTATCTGGCGCTGCGGCGCAAGGCACTGAACCTGGAGGCGCTGCACATCTACGACACCTATGTGCCCCTGGTTGCCGATGTCGATTTTATCATGCCATTTGAAGAGGCCGTGGACGTGTGTGTCCAGGCACTGGCCCCGCTGGGAACGGTTTATGGAGACACCCTGCGCCAAGGCCTGCTCGGCGGGTGGGTGGACCGCTACGAAAACCGTGGCAAACGCAGCGGGGCCTACTCATCGGGCTGTTACGGCTCGCCGCCGTATATTCTCATGAACTACGAAGATCACGCCATCAACAGCCTCTACACCCTGATCCATGAGGCCGGCCATTCCATGCACACGTACCTGTCCAATCAGGCTCAACCCCATGTCTATCATGGATACGCCATCTTCGTGGCCGAAGTGGCTTCTACCCTCAACGAGACCCTGCTCAGCCATTATCTGCTGGACCGCCATGCCAACGATCCCCGAATGCGCGCGTACATCCTGAACCGGGAAATCGACAACATCCGGGCCACCCTCTACCGACAGACCATGTTCGCCGAATTCGAACAGCGGGTTCACGCTGCGGCCGAAAGCGACCAACCCCTGACCGTGGACACCTTTCAGAACATCTACCGAGAGCTGCTGGAGACCTATTTCGGCGCCCATCTCATCCTTGATCCGGAATTGACGCTGGAATGTTTCCGCATCCCGCATTTTTATACGGCTTTTTATGTCTACAAATACGCTACCGGTATCAGCGCCGCCATCTCCCTGGCCCGGGGCATTCTCGAGGGCGGCAGCAAGAAAACAGATGAATATCTCGAGTTTCTATCCCTGGGGGGCAGCCGCTACCCCCTGGACGCCCTGGCCGTAGCGGGTGTCGACATGACCTCCCCGCAGCCCATCACCGCCGCCATCGCCCATTTTTCCCTTCGCTTGGCCCAGCTGACCGAAACACTGTGACTAGAATATGCCGCGGAAGAGGCCCCTGTCGAAGCGCACCGTCCGCCTGACCCGCCGGGTTCCGTGTCTCCTTGTGACCCGGTAATGTAATGTGCTATGAGGCGAGAGCGCGTTTGACGGGTTTCGGGACTTTTACGGGACTGTCAATCCTTGAGGCGGTGCACTGCAGGGCCCGGGGCTGACAATCGGCGGGACCCGACGCTGTCGCCGAAAGATTCGATGCACGGGAGTCTGAAGTTACGAACAGGTGCTTTTCAATTGCCCGTTAGTACGGCAGCGCTGCCGGGCAAACCACCATCGCACACAGGATGCGTTTTATGAAATTGTCCATCCGCTGGGCCCTCATCGCCGGACTGCTGCTCATCATCTGGGGCCTGCAGGCCATCACCGTGAGTTCCTCCTACTTAACGTCCCAACGTGTCCTGATGGGTCACGCTCGGGACATCATGGACAACATCGCCGAATTTGCAGTGGAGCAGGCCCGGCACCACCTGGATCTTGCCCAGGGGGCCGCACATCTGACCAAACGGCTGATCACTGCCAAGGTGGTAAGCTCCGACAGCGGCCAGATCGATTCGCTGGAACGGTATTTCTTTGATCAACTGGCCATTTACCCGCATTTTGCCGGAATCTATTTCGGCATGCCCAACGGCAGTTTCTTCATGGTCAGCCGATTTCGATACAACGACGTCGACGGCTTGCGCACCAAAGCGATTCAGCAGGTGGACGGCCAGCGGGTAGTAAAGCTCACCTACCGGGATGCCCAAGGCAATCTTTTGGGTGAAGAGATCGACCCCAACGACACCTATGACCCTCGCGAGCGCCCCTGGTACATCAAGGCAAAAAAGCAGGAACACATCGTGTGGACGGACCCCTACGTCTTTTTCACCAGCCAGAAACCGGGAATCACCATTGCCGGACCGGTCTACGGCAAAGAATCCCAGTTGCAGGGAATCGTCGGGGTGGATATCGAAATCGATCAGTTGTCCATATTCATGGCTAAACTGCGCATCGGTAAACACGGCCGCGCATTCATGATGAACCGTAATATGGACGTGGTCGCCTTTCCGGACCTCTCCAAGATCACACTGGAAAACGCCGCTTTCCCCGGACGCACACGCCTGGTGAAGATCACCGAAATCGATGACCCCTTAAGCCAAAGCGCCTTTCATTCAATAAAATGGGAAAAGGACGCCGAAGGGTCACTGCTCATCACGGCCCCGCTTTTTGCTCAGTTCACTTTTGACGGCCACCAGTACAATGCCATGTTCACTCCCTTTCCCAATGAACACTGGCCATGGGTCATCGGTGTCTACCTGCCCGAAGATGATTACCTGGGCGATATCAAGGACAACCGGCTGTTTAACATCATGGTCACCCTGGGGGTGTCGGTTGCAGCCACGGTGCTGACCCTCATCTTTGCCGGCAGCATTATCCGGCCGGTGGCCGAACTTGAAGCCGAAGCCCGCGCGATCAGGCTGCAGGACCTCAAGCCAACCCCGCCGGTACAGTCTGTCTACATGGAAATTCAGGAGACCGCCAACAGCTTCGCCACCATGAAGGCGGCGCTGCGTGAGCACGAGAAGGAAAAGGAGCAGCTGGAAAAGCAAATCCGGCACTCCCAGAAGATGGAAGCCATCGGCACCCTGGCCGGCGGCGTAGCCCACGATTTCAACAACATCCTTTACCCCATCATCGGCTACACCGAGATGGCCATGGACGAGCTCGCTGAAGGGACCGCCGCCCGGGAGAACATGGAAGAAGTCCTGACCGCGGCCAAACGCGCCCGCCGCCTTGTTGAGCAGATCCTCACATTCAGCCGCCAGGATCAGCAGGGTCGCATCCCGATCAAACTGCAACCCATTGTGAAAGAGTCGCTGACACTGCTTCGCGCCACGCTTCCCAGCACCATTGTCATCCAGCAGGAAATCGACGATGGCTCGGGACCCGTGCTCGCTGACCCGACCCAGATGCAGCAGGTGATCATGAACCTGTGCACCAACGCTTTTCACGCCATGCAAGTGGGTGGCGGCACGCTCACCGTGCGTATCGAAGAAGTAAAAATTGCCTCCGAAGAACCGGGCGGTGACACCGGCAGGCCGGAAGTCTTCATCAAGCTGAGCATCGCCGACACCGGCTGCGGCATGTCACGAGAAACGCTCGATCGCATTTTCGAGCCCTACTTCACGACCAAACGTTTTGGGGAAGGCACCGGCATGGGGTTGGCCGTCGTGCACGGAATCGTCAACAGCCATGCCGGCAGTATTCAGGTGCAGAGCACACCCGGCAATGGCACACTGGTGGAAATCTATCTACCCCGCACGGAAAAAGCGATCGATGAAATCCAGTTGCGCAACGCCGAAGCCAAGCGGGGCCGAGAGCGTGTCCTGCTGGTCGACGATGAAGAACAGATCGTGCGCATGCTCAAGCAAATGCTCACCCATCTGGGCTACGATGTCCACGCATGCACTGACAGCATTTCAGCCCTTGAACGCTTCGATGAAAGCCCGTATAATTTTGACCTCGTCATCACCGATATGACCATGCCCAGGCTCACTGGAGACATCATGGCCAGAGAGATGCTCAAAATCAGACCCGATGTGCCCATTATCCTGTGCACAGGCTTCAGTGAGCTCATCGACGAGAAGAAAGCGATTGAGATGGGCATACGCAAACTGATTATCAAACCGGTAGTAAAAACCGAACTGTCTGAAACGATTCGGGAAGTGCTCGATATCACCCGAACGGATTTCTCCCGAGGGTAGGCGGCGCTCTCCGGTAGCCCTTTCTTCCACCCCGGCCCCGCTTGCCGAAACAGAAACGGCCAAACGCATGCTCGCATCCTCGTCCCCATGCATCTTTCCCATCGCCGGCGGCAAGGGCGGCGTCGGAAAGAGCTTTGTCTCAGCCAGCCTGGGGGCCTTTCTGGCCAAGCTGCACCAATCGGTCATCCTGGTGGACCTGGACCTCGGCGCCGCCAATCTGCATACCCTTCTGGGCCTATCCCCCCCTGTCAAGGGGCTTCACCAGTTTCTCAACAAATCCGTTTTGGATTTGGCATCGGTGGCCGTCCCCACAGCCATCCCCAATCTACAATTGATCAGTTCCTGCCAGTGCTCCATGGAGGTGGCTAACCTCTATCACCAGCAAAAAATCAAAATCATCAACGCCATCCGTCGCCTGAAGGCCGATTACGTGCTGCTTGATCTTGGAGCGGGCACCCATTTCAATACATTGGATTTCTTTCTAAGCGGTGAGCAGGGAATCGTGGTGATGACGCCGGAGCCCACGGCCATCGAAAACACGATCCGCTTCATTCGATCGGTGACCATCCGAAAACTCAAACAGCTTATCAAGCAGCACGAATTTCACGTCATCGTTCGCGATGCGGTGGACCAGGCGCAGAAAGGCGCTCTCAACTCGCCGGACGTCATCGAGCGCATCCTACGCTACGACCCCGACAAGAAGGATCTGATGCTGCGCTGCCTGGGAGAGTTCACCTTCCAGCTGACCATCAACCAGTTTCGCAAAACCAACGACGCCCGTATCGGGGAAAAACTGCGAATGGTCTGCAGCCGCCACTTCTACAGCCGGTTCGACTGTCTGGGGCTCATCAACTATGACGACAGGGTCCACGACAGCATCTTGTCGCGCACCCTGTACGTGCACAAGTATCCTTACACCACCGCCGCAGTGGATCTGAGAAACATCGCCGGCGAGTTGATCACCCGGGCCATCAACACCCCCCTGTCCGCAGAGGCCGTCTTATGAAAGTGAATTTGGGTGAGACCCACTATCAAATTCTTCAGGTTCCGGTGACGGCCACCCTTTTTGAAATCAGGCAGGCGTATACTGATGCGTGCGCCCTTTACAGTGAAGAAGCACTGGTCACTTATTCCATGTTCGATCCCGGCCAGCGCAAAGTGATCCTGGCGACCCTCGCCGAAGCCTTCCAGACACTGGTAGATCCGGCACGACGGCAGGCCTACGACGCCTACCTGATCGAAGCCGGGGCACTTTCCGCCGATGTGCTGGCGAATGATGAAAAGCAGAACAAAAAACCCATTCCGATTTTCGAAGTTCCGACAGCTGCCAGCACGGACAGCGTAAAGAAACGGATCCGCGCGGCATCTGGATCGGCAGATTTTCGTCGGCAGGTTGACGGTGTTTTAGAAAAAGAGCGGATTAGCGGCAGCGATCTGAGGCAGATCCGGGAAAAGCTGGGCATCACCTGCGAGGAAATCTACGATGCCACGCGCATCAGCGTATCCATCATTACCGCCATCGAATCGGACAACGCCGCCAACCTGCCATCGGCGCTCTACCTTAAAAATTTCCTGAAAACCTATGCCACCCTTCTTGAAATGGACCCTGTGCGCACCATGGCCGGGTACCTGAAAAATCTCGGCATGGATTGACACCGCCGACGCAATCGCCATCATATGTTTCGACAATCTCGCAAAAAGCGGTTTTCTCCCGAAGGCGCCAAGTACGCCCGTGATCGGTGAACAAGAACGGTTGGGGTCATCTTGACCGATTGCGGGAGGGGATAAACCCCTCCCCTACAAAACAGCCAGAACCCCAACTGGAGACTACTGAGTATCAGGCTCGTAAAACCCATGGAAGGTCCGTCCGCTATCTGCTGCGGGAGTCTTATCCGGAGCACGGCGTCTTTCTCAGTCGGGATGTTTTCGACCTGGGCGCCGATCCCGGCCGCTTTATCATTTACCCCGGCGGCAATGCATTTTACTTTTCAGAAGACCTGGACGATGCGCTGACGGCCGCCGGTCACGCAGCTCCCTTCGATGAGTTGGAAGATCTCTTCTGGCCATTTCTGAAACCGGATATCCGGCGGGCGCTGTCACATTTTCACCACCGACAGGCGGGCCGACCGGGACCTCCGGAAACGATGCGCGGCGCCGTTCACCTCTTCGACCGGCGCCGGCTCTTTTATCTCAAATGCGGGCGCGTGGATGGTGCCGCCATCGGCAATGTCCCCGAAAAACTCTTTCTCCCCTTGCGAAACCGCTCCCGGGATGAAATCGAGCAGCGCTTTCTCCAGTGGGAGCTCATCTTGAAACCGACGGAGCTGCGCCATTACGTCTATGCCATCTTGGACCTCCAACGTCATTTCACCCACCCCATGGCCACCCGGTTTCCTTCCGCCATGGATCCGGAAGAAATGGACACGCACTTCACGGCCGCCCTGTGCCGGCTGCACGGTGACACCACATTCTGGAGCGGATTTCCCGTTGGCGAAAAACTGCACCCCTACCTTTACCGCTATGCGGTGATGTATTTCGACAATCCTTTCCCGCGTCGTGATTTCATGAACGACTACTTCCGCGAATTCATCGACAGCCGGCGCTATTTCCGTTTCCCGTCGCGGGCCCCGACGCTGGCGGCCGATGAAATCAGCCGCCTGCTGGGATTGTCTGAGGACCGGCTCGGACGGATGACCCGCAGTGAGCTCACCCGGCACTTCCGGAAAATGGCATTGTCGGCCCACCCCGACCACGGCGGCAACAGCGAGCGGTTCATCGCCATCACCGAAGCCTACCAGGCCGCACTGCACCGGCTAAAATAAAGGGTTCGAGGGGTCAAGGGGTCAAGGGGTCAAGGGGTCAAGGGGTCAAGGGGTCAAGGGGTCAAGGGGTCAAGGGGTCAAGGGTCCGAGTGAATAACAATTATTTTTGGTTTTCTCCGTGCCCTCCGTGCCTCCGTGGTGATCCCAATGTCATCGGGGCCGCCGGCCATTTACGCTAAACTGGAGCTTCATAGAGAAGCGGATATCTTTATTCCGGTATAGGTCTCCGGCGTGATCGCCCGCAGCTCGGCCTTGATAGTGTCGCTGACGGCCAGGGAATCGATGAAGGCGTGGATGGCTCCCCGGTCGATGGCGGCTTTTCCTCGGGTGAGGGCCTTGAGGGCCTCGTAGGGTTCAGGATAGCCCTCGCGGCGCAGGATGGTCTGAATCCCCTCTGTGACCACGGCCCAATTTGCCTCAAGATCGCGGGCGATGGTGTCGCGGTCCAGGGTCAGCTTGTCCAGGCCCCGCATCAGGCTCACCAGAGCGATGCGCATGTGCCCCATCGGCACACCGATGAACCGGGTCACCGTGGAGTCGGTGAGGTCTCGCTGAAGGCGTGAAATGGGCAACTTCCGGGAAAGGTGGGACAGGCCGGCGTTGGCGATGCCGAAGTTGCCCTCGGCATTTTCGAAATCGATGGGATTGACCTTGTGGGGCATGGTAGAGGAGCCCACCTCGGAAGCGATCACCCGCTGGCGAAAGTAATTCATGGAGATGTAGGTCCACACGTCCCGGCACAGGTCCACCAGGATGGTGTTGATCCGCCGGAGGCCGTCGAAGAATGCCGCCATGTGATCATAGGGCTCGATCTGGGTGGTGCAGCGGGTGCGCGTGAGCCCCAGCGCGTCACCCACCAGCCGGTCGGCGAACGCGATCCAGTCGATGTCCGGATAAGCGACATGGTGGGCGTTGAAATTGCCCGTGGCGCCGCCGAACTTGGCGGCGAAGGGCACGGCATCGACCAGCGCGAGCTGGCCGCGCAGCCGTTCCACGAACACCAAAAGCTCCTTGCCCAGAAGCGTAGGAGATGCCGGCTGGCCGTGGGTCCGAGCCAGCATGGCCACGTCTTCCCATCGCTCGGACAGGGCCTCGAGTTTTTCGATCACCTGCAAAAGACTCGGGCGCATGACCGCCTGCCACCCATCTCTGAGCGATGCCGGCACGGCGGTGTTGTTGATATCCTGGCTGGTGAGGCCGAAATGGATGAACTCCTTTGTGTCCCCAAGCCCCAGGTGGTCAAATCGTTCCTTTAGAAAATACTCCACGGCCTTGACGTCGTGGTTGGTAGTCCGCTCGATGGCCTTGACGTCGCGGGCATCGTCTTCACTGAAAGCGACGGGAATCTGCCGGAGCGCCTCAATCTGCGCGCCGGTGACGCCGGCCAGCGGCGGCAGGGGGATCTCGCACAGGGCGATAAAATAGGCGATTTCCGTGGCCACCCGGTAGCGGATCAGGGCGCCTTCGCTAAAATAACCGGCCAGCGGTTCAGTGGCCCTGCGATAGCGGCCGTCCACCGGGGAGATGGCGTTGAGCGGTGTGAGAGACATGGAGGGTCCTTTACTGTCGGATAGCGGCAACCCGCTTTTAACATTGAATCGAGTTCTGTGCACAGCCGAGATACGATATCAGCGATTCGCCTGGCATGGTGGCACGCAGTATAGGCAAGGCCTGCGGGGCCTGTCAAGAAACCCGCTCCCCCCTTGAAAATATGGCTTCCGGGCCTATATAATTGAGCGCCCGGTTCGTCGTGAGATAACGATGACCCCGTTAATGTCATGAACCGCATGAGGGAAAGGACCTCGCTTTCGCCATGGGAAACCAAATCCGCACCACCGTGCTGCTGGCCGTTTTGACGGCCGTCATCGTCTGGATCGGTCAGGTGATGGGCGGTCGCCAGGGAATGATTCTGGCGCTGATTTTCGCCGGCGCCATGAACTTTGCCAGCTATTGGTATTCGGACAAGATCGTTCTCGGAATGGTCAAGGCCCGGGAGGTGACTCCGGATCAGGCACCGGACGTCTACCGCCTCGTGGCGCAGCTGGCGCAAAACGCAGGGCTGCCCATGGCGCGGGTCTACGTCATCCCCCAGGATACCCCCAACGCCTTTGCCACCGGGCGCAACCCGGAGCACGCCGTGGTGGCGGTCACCGAAGGGTTGCTGCGCCTCATGGACCGGGAGGAGCTGGCCGGCGTGCTGGCCCATGAACTGGCCCATGTCAAAAACCGGGACATTCTGATCGGCTCCGTCGCCGCCACCCTGGCCGGCGCCATCATGGTACTGGCCAGCATGGCCCGCTGGTCGGCCATCTTCGGCGGTTTTCGCTCCAACGATGAAGACCGTGGCATGGGGGGTATCGGACTGCTGGTCATGTCCATCATCGCGCCCATGGCCGCGGGCCTGATCCAGATGGCCATTTCCCGCTCCCGGGAGTACCTGGCCGATGCCACCGGCGCCCGCATCGCCGGCGCGCCCGGGGGCCTTGCGCGGGCTCTGGAAAAACTCGGCGGATACAATCGCCGGATGCCCATGGATGCCAACCCGTCCACTGCGCACATGTTCATCGTCAACCCGCTCACCGGCAGCCGCATGTCCGCGCTGTTTTCAACGCACCCCCCCATCGAGGAGCGCATCGCCCGGCTGCGCGGGCAGGCGCCCCGACCGATTGACGACGTTTCAGCCGACACGCCCGTCGGAGATTCCCGCCGGCAGAACGGGAAGAATTTCTGGGACCGGTTATCCTGATGGCCATGCAAAGAGTCTGAGATCACCACAGAGGGCGCAGAGAGCGCAGAGATAACTTATTAATTATTCGATATATTCTCTGCGATCCCCTGCGGTCTCTGTGGTTCAAAATTACTTTTTACAGTTTTATCAGCATTGATCATTTTTGATTCACCGAGCTCCCCGGGCATCGCAGGTAACCGGCATCGAACTTTCTCTCTATCCCCCCTTGGACTGATTTCCAGTGTGTTTCTTTTCTCCGGTCTATCCTGTATATCCCTGTTAACGATCGCTGATTGACCGTTGTTTTCTGATGATGATCACGCCGCGGATCACGCGGATGGAAAGCTGGAAAGTTATTGAGGCCATGTTTGCCGCCACCGACCTGAATGTCTTGCGCCAGTGGCGCGATGCCGGCACCCCGCCGGTGACGCTCACCCTCCGCACCGCACCCGGCGCCCAAAGTGAGGCACTTCTGGCATATGCTGAGTCGCTGGCCACTCACCTGCCCGCGGTCACGATCAAACGCCGCTCGGCAGACCGGGAGACCGATCCACCGGCGCTGGTGATCACCGAGCGGCTACACTATCTGGCCACGCCGATGGGCCCGGAGCTGGCGCCCTTTCTCAAAGCACTCCTGGACAGCGGCCGCGGGCTGCCTTCGCTGACATCGGAGACGGCCCGGGGCCTTTCTGCCCTGCCCCTGCCCGCCCGGCTGGAAGTGTTCATCACGCCCCAGTGCCCGTTTTGTCCAGTAACCGTCTCGACCCTGCTGCCACTGGCGC
This sequence comes from Pseudomonadota bacterium, assembly GCA_043825735.1. GTDB lineage: Bacteria > Desulfobacterota > Desulfobacteria > Desulfobacterales > JBDRRP01 > JBDRRP01. Next base: position 62,561 of record JBDRRP010000145.1, read on the forward strand.
TGGCCCCCGGACGCCAGCGGCTGTCGGTCATCGACGGCACCCTGTTCCCCGATCTGGCCGCCGCCAGAGCCATCCGCACCGCACCCACCGTCATCCTGGACGGAAGCTTCCGGTGGACCGGAAAACCGGGGATCGACGAGATTGTGGACGTCATGGTCAACCGCGAGCCCTCCCGCCTGAGCCCGGACAGTCTGAGGGGCATCATTGAAGACGGCATGGCCGAAACGGTGGCCCGGATGATGATCGATCACGGCGGCATCTTCGACAACCTGCTGCCGCTGCTGGCCCATGACAAATGGCCGGTGCGGCTGGGAGCCATGGTGGTGATGGAGTCCTTCCAGACCCTGCGCCCCGATCTGGCGGCAGAAGCCCCCGAGCGCCTCTGGTCCCTGATGGAAACCGCGGCCAATCCGGTCAAAGGTGATCTTCTCCACGTCATCGGCGAAACCGGCGACTTGCGCCAGGTGGCGCGCCTGGAGGCTCTGCTGGGCGAAGGCCTGCCGCCGGATCTGGCCGAAGCGGCCGCCGATGCGCTGGAAGCCATCCGCGGGCGGGTACGGCCGGACGGCAGATGACAGAGGTCAGATGACAGAGGACCCGCCTTCGCTAAAAAGCATGCTACGGCGGGCAGGCAGAGGAAGAGAAACACCAAAAATCAAAATCAACTGCGAGTTATCCACAGATTTCACAGATTAACACAGATTAAAACCAAGGGGCTTCGGCCTGCGGCCGGACTGCAACAGCAACTGCCAATTGACCGCAGACGAACGCAGACAGACGCAGACAGTTGAGAGCGGCCTTCGGCCGGTCAGTCCGATCCTAACGATCCAAACGATCCAAACGATCCAAACGATCCAAACGATCCAAACGATCCAAACGATCCTAACGATCCTAACGATCCTAACGATCCGCCGGCGCCAACCACGGGAGGGGCCTACATGGTCCTGGCCAGCGCGAACAGCGGCGCGTGATTGGAGGTGAAAAACGGCGGGGCCCGGCGAAGGATGGCGGCGATGGCCGGATCTTTTCGAAACACCCCGTCCACAAAGCGGCGCACATTGCGCCGGTGCCAGCCCAGGGGGTGGACGAAATCGCGGTAGCAGCCCAGATCGGCGGCGGAAAAGGGCCGCGTTTCAAGGGTGACGGCGTCCGGGCTGCCTGCGGGCAGGTTGAAAACCGCCACGTTGAGATAGTCAACGGACGCCGCGTGCGCGCGAACAAATGCCAGCGTGCGCCTGGCGGCGGTTTCGTCTTCGCTGGGCGTTCCGAAAAGAACGTACACATAGGTGGCGATGCCGGCCCGATGAAGGGTGGTGAGCACCCGCGATGCCGTTTCCAGCCGGAGCCCCTTGTCCATGGCGTCCAGAACGCCCTGGTCTCCGGATTCCAGTCCCAGTTTGAGCATGACGCAGCCGCTGCGGCGCAGGGCCGCCGCGGTGTCCGGCTCGGCCAGGCGCTGGTCAAACCGGACGAAACCGTACCAGGGCGCTCCCGGCGGGTCGAGGCAAAGGCGCTCCAGCAGCGCCGGCCGCAGCGCATTGTCTACCAGGTGAATCAAGGCCGGCCGGTGACGTTGAACCAGCGCGGCAAGCTCGCTGACCGCAATGCCCAGGGGGGCGGGACGCCACAAAGACGCCTCGGCCCGCTCCGGGCAAAAACGGCATCGCCGCCAGAAGCACCCGTCGGCCGTGCTGTAGGGTACGATGGGGCCCGGACTGAAATACCGCCCGGGGAGAAAGTCGCTGTAGTCCGGAAGCACTGCGGCCGCCGGATCGACTCCGGCCAGATTCAGCAGGAACGCCTCGCCCGGCCCGGCCACAAGATCGTCCACCAGACCGGTAAAATCCGGTGCGCCGCTGCCGGCCCGAAGCCAGGACGTCACCAGTCCTCCTCCCAGAATGATGCGCACTGCCGGCAACCGACGGCGCAGGGCGCCGATGAGATGAAACGCGCTGAGGGCCTGGGACTGAAATCCCACCGAAATGCCGACGATGTCAGGACTGCGGTGGATGCATTCCGCATCGATGAGCGCCTCGAAATAACCGGCAAATGGGCTGGCCTCAGGCTGCTCCGCGGCGCGGCACAAATCGGCGGAGTGAAACGGCTGCAGGACCGGGTCTGAATAGTTGCTCAACCCGGCAAACGCGCCGGTGGCCGATGGGGCCGCTGTCATGAGCCGGTTGAGCGCCGTCACGGCCTGCCTGTAGGCGGCTGCGCCCCGATATCCCGCCCAGGAGCTGACCAGCGCCAGGTTCCGCTCGCGGTGCCGCAGGGCACGGCGGGTAAATGTATCGTCGGGCACCTCAGAACGGGCGAGCAGCCACCGTTGCCCGTCCAGATTGGCGTCCACCACACGGCAGGAAACACCGCTGCCCCGGAGCACGCCGGCCAGCCGGGCAACCCCCGGCGGCGGCTCGCAGGCCTTGACCGCCGGCGGGCTGATCAGCAACACGTGGGGGAGATGTTTCATTTGGAATTTGTGATTTCCTGTTTCCAATCAACAATCGACAATCAACAATGCCTAGCCCCACTGGCTCATACTCCAGCGTGTGCCGGAGTGAAAGCGTTTTCGCCGTTTGAGGATTGAGAACGTGCGAGTACGCCGCCCAGGGCCAAAAGATGCCGTTTCTGGATGGGCACAGTGCCCATGCAGAAATGGTAGATTTTGGTTCTGGGCAAGGCTCGAGCAAGTTCTCAACCGGAGGAATAGCGGAGCTATTTGTCTTAGAAACCCGGTGCTTCGCACCGGGTTCCAGACGAACAGCCTGAGGATTGAGAACGTGCGAGTACGCCGCCCAGGGCCAAAAGATGCCGTTTCTGGATGGGCACTATTTACATTACCGCGGCCACTGGTATAGAACACAACCGCAGCCGGGAACGGCCCGGCGTCGCGCGCCGCCCTTCAACCCTGACAACTCGCGCACACCCTAAAAACATAATGAAACACGCCTCACCGGTCATGCTCGCCGTGCTCATTGCCGCCGGCGCCGCACTGTTGCTCACCACACCGGTGGACTATTCCTGGACTGTCTACCTGGCCACGCACAAGGTAGAAAGCTTTGCCGAATACATGGGGCAATCAATTTTCGAAGGCGAGCTTCCCGGCGGCGGGGATCCGGTCATCTGCTACCTCATTGCCGTGGTGGGGTTTTACTATGCCACCCTTCGGGCCAAGAGCGGCTCCCGATTGTACCTGCTCAGGCCTGCCGCCGGTTTTCTGGTGGTCGCCAGCCTGACGAGCGCCATATTCACCGTCCACAGCCTGAAATGGATCGTGGGCCGGGCCCGACCGGGCGAGGTCTTCTCCGGGCACCTGCCGTTTTCCCCCTGGTTTGCCCTGGGCCCGCAACTCATGAGCCAGGGGATCTTTGGCGGTAGTTTTCCCAGCGGCCACACGGCCCTGGCTTTTACGCCCTTTGCCCTGGTCTACGTTTTAGCGAGGCGATGGTCAGCGGGCCGAAACGCCCTTCTGCCCGTCACTGTCGGTGCCCTTGTCATGCTTTATACAGCGGCCATGGGCACGGCCCGGTGCATGACCAGCAGCCACTGGGTCAGTGACGTGGCGGGCTCCGTGGCGCTGTCCATGGCGGCCATGTACCTGATCTATTTCAAGCTGCTGCAGGTGCCGGCACAGGAGGCCGCTGCGGGCCGTGGCGAAAGCGAGCGGCCGCTTCCCATCGGATGGGAGCTTCGCCTGGCCTTTTCTATGAGCCTGTTCTGTGCCGGCGCGGTGGCGGCCCTGTGCGGGCTGCGCATCATCTGGCGCCAGGGGCTCGATGGATGGAGTCTCATGGTGCCTGTTGGCGCCGTTCTTTTGTGGATAGGCGTCCGGCAAATTATTTGCCGATGCCGCCAGGTGCAGCGCCTGGTGACACCATAACCCGTGATCACAAATGACATGACTGAACCGCGCCCCCGAAATATGCCTTCAGCCCCTTCCCTGCCAATGAGCGGAAGCCAATGCCGCCGTCGCGGAATGGGGGTCATCACAGCGACCATCGGTGTCCTTGTGATCATCACGGCGGCCGGTGTCTGGACGGGTGTGGATCTGCGGGTGGCGGGGTCATTTTTCCGTCCCGGCGACGGGTGGTTTCTGGCCGCCAAAGAGCCCTGGCTCTGGCTCTACCGCTACGGCACGATCCCGGGCATCGTTCTCAGCGTCGGGGCGCTGATCGTCTGGGGGATGTCATTTGTGCGCGCGCGTTTCGCCCCGTGGCGATCCATTTCCCTGCTCATCGTGCTCACATCGGTAATCGGCGCCGGGCTTCTGGTCAATACGGTCCTCAAACCCTACTGGGGAAGGCCGCGGCCCGACCAGATCGTGGCTTTCGGCGGACTGTGGGAATACCGCCACGTGCATCAGCCGGGCACCCCTGGAAAAGGGGAGTCGTTTCCATGCGGCCATTGCACCATGGGTTTTGTTTTTGTAGCGGTGTTTTTTGCCTATCGCCGATCGCCCCGGCTGGCTCTGGCCGGCGGTGCCGCCGGCATTGTCCTGGGGGGGCTGCTCAGCGCAGCCCGCATTGTCCAGGGGGCGCACTTTTTTCTGGACACCGTGTGGTCACTGGGCATTATCCTGCTGACAGCCCAGGTGCTGTATTACCTGGTGCTTCAGATACCGGCCGAAGAAGGCAACGCCGCCCGATCCGCGCCCCTGAGCCCTCGCCGACGGCGGTGGATGATTGCCGGGATCGCCGTAGCGGTGGTGCTCATGGGCACGGCCTTCGCCACGCGCCGCCCGTTTTACCGAACATTCACCGACCAGTTTGAGGTGCCGCCGGACGGGGTCGTCGTCGTTCGGCTCAACGCAGAGCCCAGCCGGTTCACGGTCAATTATGAGGGGACGCGCAAGGGACAGGTCCGCATCGATTCCCGGGGCTTCGGGTGGGCAGGTTTTGATTTTGCCATCATCCCGGCCCACCGACACACAGGCAATACGACGACTCTGGGTTATGACATCCGGGTGGACAGCTATTTTTCAGAGCTGCGCCATGCCGTGGAGGTCACGCTGCCCGCCACGCTCAAAGACGCGGTCTCGGTTCGGCTGGCAATCACAGGCGAATAAACGACTACCGGCAAAGCAGGCGGCGTCGACATTCAAGCACCGCCGGGTATTGGTCCACCGACCTCAACCATTTTCATTATCACCGGAAACGATGATCCGCAGCACCTCTCCGTGGCAATAGGCATTGATGCGATGCCTTCCGGGAACTGGCGGCAGAGGGAAATTTCGTTGAAACCGCCGGCCGCTCTGCCCAAAAGCCGCTTCGATAGGCGCGGGCACGGCCTGCTCGCCGGTCACTGTGAGGATGTTGTCACGCACGCCGATGTATACACTCTCGCGCACCAATCGCGGCAGCCGCAATTCAATGAGCAGACCGGACGGCACTTGGGTGACCTCTATTTTTGGCGCAGCGACCTGCTCCGGCTGCCGGTCCCTGACCCAGTCCACACGGCTTGCGGCCAGCCAGGGCGTGGCCGGATTTTCGGGAAGCGGCACGTCGTGATCAAGGGCATTCCAGCCCAAAACAGTCATGTTGTCATAAGCGGCCATGTCACGGTGGATGAAAGCCGTGTCAAACAGTTCATCGATGCGCTCGTCGATGCGCCCTTTTTGAGTCATCAGGCGCCAGTTTAAAGTGGTTCTCATCGGAAGCCTCACTTTCTACCCGTGTCCTTCAGGGACACGTTTTATGACATCTGCCGGGCAAAGACCCCGGTATTGGGTCACCATCCGTCAAAATTCTGCCCGTACGGGCGTGTCGATGACACAATTAAGCAATCTGCATGCCACCTTTGCAGCATCGAAGGCCATATCGGCCCCTGACCCCGTTCGGGCGCCACATGAAAGGGTCGTGGAACTTGCGTCGGGCTTACATTTTTTTTGCATGAGGATGCGGCGCCGTAATTGACGAACACCGGCTGTTTTTATGCCGCAACGGCTTCGCCATCGGGGTCAAATGCACCGATCCGGCCGACATTTAAACATTCAATTGAGTCGCCTGCCCACATGTGGTAGAAATCTGGCGTATCGACCACAACCCAGTGTGCCATAATGGAAAGATGATCAAATCCAGTGGCATAGACGCGAAACGTAAAAAATCGTGCGCGCCGCGGTTCGATGATGCATATTTCGTTTGTAGTTTTTGGGCTTTCGTGGTTTCCGTGCCCTCGGCCCGGCCAACGCCCCGCTGACATGGCGTCAATGCCCCATACCGCCAAGCCCGGAAATACCGGCAGGATGCGACAAGCATGAACTTGAACAACTACACGGCAGAATCCATCGAGGTGCTCAACGGACTGGAACCGGTCCGTCGCCGCCCCGGCATGTACACCGATACCACTCGGCCCAATCACCTGGCCCAGGAAGTTATCGACAACAGCGTGGACGAAGCCATTTCCGGCTACGCCAACCGCATCGATGTCACCCTTTTCGAGGACGACTCCCTCCTGGTGGTGGATAATGGCCGCGGGATGCCTGTAGATATCCACCCCGAGGAGGGCATCACCGGGGTGGAACTGATCATGACCCGGCTCCATGCCGGCGCCAAGTTCTCGGACAAGAATTACCGCTTCTCCGGCGGGCTTCACGGCGTTGGGGTTTCGGTGGTCAACGCCCTGTCCAGACGACTGGAAGTGGAGATCCGGCGCGACGGGAAAAAACACCGCATCACCTTCGCCGGCGGCGACATCGACACCCCGCTGGAAGAAATCGGCACCGTGGGGGTTCGCAATACCGGCACCAGCATCCGCTTCTGGCCGGATCCCAAATATTTTGACATGGAACGGTTCTCTCTGCGGCGCCTGAAACACAACCTCAGAGCCAAGGCTGTCCTGTGTCCGGGACTCACCATCCGTTTCACCGATGCGCGCACCGGTGAAAGCCAGGAGTGGCTCTATGCGGACGGCCTTGCCGAATACCTGACCGGCGAGTTGGCCGATCATCCCCTGCTCCCGGATCCGCCCTTTACCGGCAACGTGGAGGAACCCGGCGAATCGGTGGCCTGGGCGGTCACCTGGCTGCCCGATTCGGGCGAAGTCGTGGGCGAGAGCTACGTCAACCTGATCCCCACCCCCCAGGGCGGCACCCACGTCAACGGGTTTCGCACCGGACTGCTGCTCTCGCTGCGGGAATTTTGCGATTTTCGCAAACTGCTGCCCCGCGGCGTGAAACTGACCCCTGACGATCTGTGGGACCGGTGCACCTACGTGCTATCCGTCAAGATGCAGGACCCCCAGTTCGCCGGCCAGACCAAGGAGCGCCTGGGCAACCGTCAGACCGCCGGCATCGTATCCGGGGTCATCAAGGATGCCTTCAGTCTCTGGCTCAACCAGCACACCGAAGTCGGCGAGAAGCTGGCCGAAATAGCCATTCAAAACGCCCAGAAACGGCTGCGCTCAGGAAAGGTGGTGGCCCGGAAGAAAGTCACGTCAGGCCCTGCGCTGCCCGGAAAACTGGCCGACTGCGTGCTCCAGGACCCCATGCAGACCGAGCTTTTTCTCGTGGAAGGCGACAGTGCCGGCGGCTCGGCCAAACAGGCCCGGGACCGGCAGTTCCAGGCGGTGATGCCGCTGCGGGGAAAAATCCTCAACACCTGGGAGGTGGACTCGGCCGAGGTGCTGGCCTCAAAGGAAATCCACGACATCTCCGTGGCCATCGGCGTGGACCCCGGTGTGGCCAACCTGGAGGGTCTTCGCTACGGCAAGGTCTGCATCCTGGCCGACGCCGACTCCGACGGGCTGCACATCGCCACGTTGCTGTGCGCCTTGTTTCTCCAGCACTTTGCCCCACTGGTGGCGGCCGGTCACGTCTGCGTGGCCATGCCGCCGCTCTTTCGCATCGATGTGGGAAAAGAAACCCACTACGCGCTGGATGAACGCGAAAAGCAGGATCTTTTGGAGCGCATCGCCGCCAAGAACCCCAGAAGCGCCGTCAACGTGATCCGCTTCAAAGGCCTGGGCGAGATGAACCCGGTGCAGCTCAGGGAAACCACCATGGCTCCGGACACCCGGCGCCTGGTGCGCCTGACCATGGTCGATCCCGAGCGCCCCATGGCCGTCATGGACATGCTGTTGGCCAAAAAGCGCGCGGGCGACCGCCGCACCTGGCTGGAAACCTACGGCAGCATGATCTGAGATATGAACAGCAGGGGTTGAACCACGAAGTGCACGGCACGGCATCACCACGACAAAAACATTTTCTCGCGCAGAGACGCAGGGGCGCAGAGAACTTCATGAACAAATTGCAAGAGAGCAGCGGATAGTACTACAGCGCAAAAATTTGAGGATGTAGGGGCGGGGTTTACCCCCGCCCGTGTTGCAATCATAGGAAATGGTTTCCGGCAGCAGTATTCTCTTTCCAATACTCCCGCACCGACGGGAATATAAACTGCGGAGCACACTACGTTCACAAAGAGATCTGGTTTTCATGGCAGCGGCCCTTCCCTCTTCGTGTCCTTCGTGATCTTCGTGGTTCAATTATAATCAGCAGCAAGGCATCCCCATGAGCACCACCGACACCACGATCTTAGAAGGCATTGAAGAGCTCCCCCTGGAGCAGTTTACCGAGAAGGCCTATCTCGAATACGCCACCTACGTCATTCTGGACCGGGCCCTGCCGTTCATCGGCGACGGCCTCAAGCCGGTACAGCGCCGGATCGTCTATGCCATGAGCGAGCTGGGGCTGCGGGCCACGAGCAAGCATAAAAAAAGCGCCCGCACCGTGGGTGACGTCCTGGGCAAGTTCCACCCCCACGGCGACAGCGCGTGCTACGAGGCCATGGTGCTCATGGCCCAGCCCTTCTCCTACCGATACCCGCTCATCGACGGCCAGGGCAACTGGGGCTCGCCCGACGACCCCAAGAGCTTTGCCGCCATGCGCTACACCGAATCGCGCCTGTCGCGCTACGCCGCCACGCTGCTCAGCGAACTGGATCAGGGCACCGTCACGTGGGAGCCCAATTTCGACGGCACTCTGAAAGAGCCCGCCAGCCTGCCGGCGCGGCTTCCCAACGTGCTTTTGAACGGCACTACCGGCATCGCCGTGGGCATGGCCACCGACATCCCGCCCCACAATCTTCGGGAAGTGGCGGCCGCCTGCATCCATCTTCTGGACAATCCGGCCGCCGACACCACCGCACTGTGCGAGATCGTCAAGGGACCGGATTACCCCACCCAGGCCGAAGTGATCACGCCAAGAGAAGAACTCGAGGAGATGTACCGCACGGGCCACGGCAGCCTGCGTATGCGCGCGGCCTACTACCGGGAGAACGGGGACATCGTGGTCACGGCGCTGCCCCACCAGGTGTCGGGCAACCGGGTGCTGGAGCAGATCGCCCAGCAGATGCAGGCCAAAAAGCTGCCCATGGTGGTGGACTTGAGAGACGAGTCCGACCACGAGGACCCCATCCGCATCGTCATCGTGCCCCGCTCCAATCGCGTGGACATGGACGGGCTCATGAGTCATCTATTCGCCACCACCGATCTGGAAAAATCCTACCGGGTGAACCTCAACGTCATCGGCGTCAACGGCAAGCCCCAGGTGAAAGGGCTTGCCGCGATCCTGGGCGAATGGCTGGAGTTCAGAAAGCAGACGGTCCGCAATCGGCTCGAACACCGCCTGACCAAGGTCATTGACCGGCTCCACATCCTGGACGGCCTGCTCATCGCGTTTTTGAACATCGACGAGGTCATCGCCATCATCCGCCGCGAAGACGTGCCAAAACCGGTCCTCATGGCCCGGTTCGGGCTGAGCGACATCCAGGCCGAGGCCATCCTGGAATTGAAACTGCGGTTTCTCGCCAAGCTGGAGGAAGTAAAGATCCGGTCAGAGCAGGCGGCGCTGGCCGAAGAGCGCGAGCGCCTGGAAAAAATTCTCAACTCTCCGGCGCGTCTGAAGACCCTCATCCGAAAAGAGCTCGAAACCGATGCCGAGGCCTACGGCGACGATCGCCGCTCACCCATCAAGGCCCGGCCCGAGGCCCAGGCCATGACCGAGCTCGACCTCATGCCCGTGGAGCCCGTAACGGTAATCCTATCCCAAAAAGGGTGGATCCGGTCGGCCAAAGGCCACGACATCGCCCCGGAGAGCCTGGCCTATAAATCCGGCGACGGCTTTTTCGCCGCCGCCCACGGCCGCAGCAACCAGTTTGCGATCTTTATCGACACCACCGGCCGCAGCTATTCGCTGGCGGCCCACTCGCTGCCCTCGGCCCGCAGCCAGGGCGAGCCGCTCAGCGGGCGCATTCAGATGCCCGGCGGGGCCACGGCCATGGCCGTTCTGTGCGGCCCGCCCGAGCAGCAGGTGCTCCTGGCCAGCGATGCCGGCTACGGATTCGTGGTGGCCCTTTCCGATCTGCACTCCAAAAACCGCAGCGGCAAGGCGATGCTCACGCTTCCCCCGGGAGCCCTGCCCCTGCCGCCGGTAGCCGTCGGCGATCTGGGGACCGATCTTCTGGTGTCCATCACCACCGAAGGACGCATGCTGGTATTTCCCCTGTCCGAGTTGCCCGAGCTGGCCAAGGGCAAGGGCAACAAGATCATCAACATCCCCTCGGTGAAGGCCCGGCGCCGGGAGGAGCTGGTCACCCACCTCTTCATCCTGCCGGCCGACCACCAGCTCGTGGTCACCGCCGGCAAGCGCTTCATCAACCTGCGCCCCGGAAACCTCGCCGACTTTGCCGGCAAACGCGGCCAGCGCGGCAAAAAGCTCCCCCGCGGCTTTCAGAACGTCACCGGCCTGGAGGCCCAGCCGCTCACCCAGCGAAGCCTGATTTAGCTATCGCTCGCGAGAAGTCTTCGATGGCTTTTCTATTGTCTTCGATAGGGGCAGCTCCGATTCGAGCGGCCCCGATATCAGTCGCTTCTATCCGGTGCCTGTCAAGGTAGTTGTCGCATGAAGTCATATCAGTCATCTCTTGTGGTTTCCTTTTTCATGCGCTCCTCATGCACCTGTTATCCAAACACTTTCATCTGTCATCCCGGCGAAATAGGCGGTGTCGCAGTACCAAGAACCGTCATCCCGAACGAGTGAAACGAGATCCGGGATAAAAAATATCACTTGACTTGCGCACGGAGTTTTGTTCATCTGCTGAAGCTTTTCACTCCCAGTCTCGGTGAACTGGAACCCTGAAGGGGCGAAGTGGTCGGTTCCATCACTGAAGCAGCGGCAGTCAGACATCAATCGGGCGAACGATAGACGTTTCGGGCAAACGGGTACCGCCGGAACCGGCAGGCACCACGATTCTATAGGTGCGCCGGCTTTCAGGTCCGCCGGCACCAGGAATAACCTGCGCGATCGGGCGAATGCTCAGCAACGGTCCGTATTTTCAACGGACATGGGCAACGCACCGTTTTCGAAGCTTCTTGCAAACGATTTCGACTCCCAGCATGAACCGCAAGCACTGTCGCAACCATGAACACGCCGAGGGCTTTATATGAAACAGTTAAACCGATCCGTATCTGAACCCATGCCATCCGCAGTTGCACGTCAATCAAGAAGGCGGCCCGCTTTTTTCATGCATAGATGCACATCGGTAGGAATACTTTTGTTGCTGCTGGCGGTCGGCTTTCCGTCGCTGGCATTCGGGGCCAGCGGAAATATTACCCAGTCAATCGGCACCGATGCGAATGGTAAAATCACGAGCATCAACATTCAGGCGGTGCTGCTTTCCGATGCGACAAGCTCTTACGAATCAGGCGCTTACGGCGGATGCGCTTGTTACACCTATGCAAAAGCGCGCTATTTGCTGGACGGGGGCTATACCGGCCGTGAGTACCAGTGTGAATGGGGGTGGATGAATAATGCATATGGACAATATGATGATCTTGGCCAAACAAGAGGCATTTATTCGGTCAATCGATTCCAGTCAAATCAATATTGGAATCTGGTTATGCAGTTGTCTCAAGTAACCTTTGGTTGTGACCGTATCTGTCACAGCTATCGACTATGCTGGCCTGCACATACGAAAGGAGGCCAGCATGAGCCCGATCCAAGTTTTCGAAGATTTCCCGAAAACCCAAAAAGAGTTCGACAAGCGATTTAATGACGAAGAAGCCTGTTATGATTATCTTTTCAAGCTTCGGTGGCCTACTGGCTATTGGTGTCCGAAATGCGGGAACTACGCTTACTGGAAGAGCCGACGGGGTCTTTTTATCTGCTGCCGATGCGAACACCATCAGTCGGTGACGGCCGGAACCATTTTGCACCGGACCCAAAAACCACTGACCTTGTGGTTCAAGGCGATGTGGTGGTTTACCACGCGAAAATCGGGAATCAACGCCGTTACCCTTCAAAGCTTGCTTGGTTTTGGCAGTTACCACACTGCTTGGAGCTGGTTGCAAAAACTTCGCTGCTGTACGATCCGCCAAGGCAGAGAAAAGCTTTCTGGCCAGGTTGAGGCAGATGAATTTTACCTTGGTGGCCAACATACCGGCAAAAGGGGCCGCGGGTCCGAAAACAAGTGCGCTGTAGCGATTGCTGTGGAAAGAAAAGGGAAAAAGTTGGGCCGGTTGCGGCTTAAAGTCATCGAAAACTGCAGCGGCGAAAAGTTGCTTCCGTTCGTCAAAGAAAATGTTCAAGTTAGCAGTGCTGTGACCACTGACGGATGGCCAGGCTATAGCGGCCTTGAGAAAGAAAAATACGTGCACAAACAGGTGACTCGGTGCAAAACCGATAATAAGGACAGCGTTCTGCCAGGAGTGCATCTTGTCATCTCTCTCTTAAAGCGGTTGATGCTGGGAACACACCAAGGCCGATTTGAAGAAAAATACCTACAGCGCTATTTGGACGAGTACGTTTTTCGCTTCAACCGTCGGCAAACGAAGTCAGTAGGCAAACGGTTCTGGCGCATCGCCCAGCAAATAGCAGTTTCCTCGCCGGTGGCTATACGCCAGATACTCAGCGGTTGCCCTCCGATGCTGGCAAATTAGTCAACTTGAGGCAACTGCATAACCAGGTATTGGAATTATTATCCCGGCCCGGGTTATCACGTCGCCACTTTTCAGATAGTCGATAGCTACCAGGATGGCCCAAACGGTAGAACCAGCGGCGTCATTGCCGAAATCAACATTCCCTTCTACGTAGACGCCAGCGGAAACCAGTTCATGCGCCTCAATGAGAGCGCCAATCAGGGATGCGGCGAATGCAGCGGCACCATCAGCCCGCTGCTCAAGGGCAACCCGACCAACAGTGCAACGGGCAACAAATACGAGGCCGCCACGGACGTGTCGCTGCCAAGTCTCGGGTATCCCTTGTCCTTCAGGCGTTCCTACAACAGCCGATCCACTGTGGACGGCCCGCTGGGTTTCGGGTGGACCCATTCATACAATACCGCGCTGCAGGTCGTCGACGGAGACCACGTGGCCGTTCTTCGCGGCGACGGCGGAATGACCCCCTACGCCCGCGATGCCACCAATGTATACAGGGCCGCCTATGGTCCGAGCGCCGGCATTACAAAAACCTTCGACGCCACGGTGTTTACCGGGTGGGAATTGAATCGCTCCGACGGTATCCGAAATGTTTTCGACACCAGCGGCAAACTGGTGAGCATTGTATCCAAGGGGCTGACCACGTCGCTGACCTATGATGCGAACGGCCGGCTGAGCACTGTCACCGATACCGGGTCGGGTCGAACGTTGTCGCTTGCCTATACCGCCGAGGGACGCATCGACGCCATCACCGGGCCGGTGACCGGGGCCGTCCCAAGCGGCAAGTATGTCGACTACGATTACGATGCGAACGGCAACCTCACCGATGTGGTCTATGCCGACGGCAGCGGTTTTGTTTACGCCTATGCCGACCCCGGCGACGTTCACAACCTGACCCAAAAATCGGACCGCTCCGGACACACCCTGACCACCTGGAATTACGACGCATCGGACCGGGTCATTGCCAGCTACAGCCGGGATTTGGGTGCCATTTCCTTTGACTATGTCAACGCCAGGCAGACCGTCATCACGGACGGCTACGGCAAGCAGGTCACCCAATCCATCATCATAAAAGACGGCAAGGCGCTGGCATCCACTGTCACGGGCGATGCGGCCTGCACCTCGGGTTGCGGTCAAACAGGACCGGTGCGCTATGCCTATGACGACCACCACCGGTTCACCGAAAAGGAATATGCCGACGGCCGGATCATCAGATACGGCAATTTCGACAGTCGCGGCAATGCGCAGACGGTGATCGAGGCTTTCGGAACGCCGGAGGAAAGAACCCTTCTTTACACCTACCATCCCGTTTTGAACGCTCCGCGCAGTGTCACCCGTGGGTCGGTCATGGGCAGCGGGGATGCCGCAATCATTTACGATTATGACGACGACGGCAATGACACGCCCAACGAGGCGCCGACCCAATTGGTGCACCGGATGATCCGCCGGGGGAACACCCGCGACCTTTCCGGAACGGTTGCCGCCTCCGAGCAGGTAACGGTGCTTTCCTACAATGCAAAAGGGCAGCCGGTGCTTGTGGACGGCCCGCGGGATGGGGTGGCGGATACCGTCGAATTCACCTATGACCCGGCTACCGGGGATCTTTTGAGCGTCGTATCGGCCGGTGCGTTCACGACGACCTATGCGGACTACGACGCCGCCGGCAGGCCCGGCACCATCACCGATATGAACGGTGACGTCCACGCCTACACCTATGACGGCCGCGGCCGTGTGCTGACGGTGACCCGCACGGCCGACGGCAGCAGGACGTCTTTTGTCTACAACGCCGATGGCGAAATCGAAACGGTCACACTGCCGGGCGGCGCGACGACGCAGTTTACTTACGACAGCGCCTACGGCCGGCTGGTCGAGATGGCCGATGCCGCCGGAAACCGGCTGGCATACGATTACGACGCCAATGGCAACCGGTCGGATGTGGGCGCCTATGATGCCGAGGACTCCCGGTCCTACTGGATGCGATACGTTTACGACGGTCCCGGAAACCCCGGGAAACTGGCGAGACAAATCAACCCGGACGACACCTTCACCGCGTATGCCTACAACGCCGTGGGCAAGGTCGCCACCGTCACTGACCCCAATGGCAAGGAAACGCTCGTCGACTACGACATTTTGGGAAGAACCTCCCATGTGACCCAGCCCGGAAGCGTCGTTACCGCTTACAGTTATGATGCCCACGACAACCTCACCTCGGTGACCGATGCCGAAGGCCAGGTTACCAGCTATGTCTTCGACGACTTCGGCCGCGTGGTGGAAGAAGTCTCCGCCGATGCCGGCACCACCCGCTACGCTTTTGATGCCGCCGGCAACATGACCGCAAAGACCGATGCGCTCGGCATCACCACCACTTACACCTACGATGCCCTGAGCCGGCTTACCGGCATCCATTTCCCGGATGCTTCCCAGGATGTCATTTACACCTACGACGAAGGGGTAAACGGCGTCGGGCACCTCACCGGCATGAGTGATCCTTCGGGAAGCGTTGTCTATCGTTACGACGCGCAGGGGCGCCTGAGCGCAGAGGAAAGAACCATCGACGGGCTGACCTATACCACGGCCTACGGTTTTGATGCCGCCGGCATCCTGACGTCCATGACCTATCCGGACGGCCGCACTGTGAACTACATCCCCGATGCCGCAGGGCGCATCACCGAGGTCACCACTACGGTGGACGGGGTAACGACCACCCTGGCCTCGAACATCGGCTACCTGCCTTTCGGCCCCTTGAAGCAGATGACGCTGGGCAGCGGCACCGTCGTGGGCAAAACCTTCGACGAGGCCTACCGCCTCACCCATCTGACCGCCGGCAGCCACATGGACCGCGCTTACGGCATGGACGCTATAGGCAACATCACCGCCATCACCGACGCCCTCGATCCCACCCGTAGCCAGAGCTTCGGTTACGACGATCTTTACCGACTCACCAATGCCACGGGCATCTACGGCGCCATCGGCTATACTTACGACAAGGTGGGAGGCCGTCTCACCCGCACCGAAAACGGGGAGACCGACACCTACGCCTATGTCACCGGCACCCACCGGCTGGACAGCGTCAGCGGCGTGAGCCCCATGCAGTTCGCCTACGACGCCAACGGCAGCACCACGGCAATGGGCGATCGCAGTCTCATCTACAACCAGAACAAGCGCCTCATCCAGGTCGTGGAGAGCGCCGCAAGCCTCGGCGAGTATGTCTATAACGGCAACGGGCAGCGGGTGAAGAAAACCGCCAATGGCGAGACCACGGTCTTTCACTGGGACCAGCTTGGCAACGTCATCGGCGAGTCCGACACGGCCGGTAATTTCAGCGCGGCCTATGTCTATCTGGGAAGCGCCCGCGTGGCGGCCATCCGCGCGTCCGGCGCTACGCCCACCGACATCGCGGTTCAGGTGGCCACCGACGAAGGGCGCACCCTTTCAGGTGTGAAAGTCTATGCCTTCACCGAGGCGGGTTCCTATACCGGCAAAAACGCCGTCACCGGTCCCGATGGAACCGCTATTTTCACTGCGGCAGATTTTTCTGACGGCCGGTACAAATTCCGCGCCGATTACCTGGGAGACCAGTTCTGGTCGGCGGCGGCAGCCATCCCGGGCACCTACAACATCCCGATAGACATCCCCGAAGAGGCCACCGCGGTTCTGGTCACACAGGCCGGCGTGCCGGTATCGGGCGTGAAGGTCTATCTTTTCAGCGATTCCGGTTCCTATCTGGGCCAGTACCAGGTCACCGACGCCGACGGCCGGGTGACGTTCGTTCTGCCCGAAGGCCAAGGGTATCAATTCCGGGCCGATCTTTTGGGGGGCCGGTATTTCTCGGGAGTGGTGACCATCGCAGCCGGCCAGAGCGTTCCCGTCTCAGTGGACACCGGCGGCGGCATGCTGTCCTTCACGCTTCAAAAAGCGGCAGGGCTGCCCATGGCCGGGGTGAAGACCTATCTTTTCTCCGAAGCAGGAAGTTATCTCGGGATCTCGATCACCACCGATGCCGACGGCAAAGCGGGTTACCCGGTTTCTTCGGGAAGCTATAAAATCCGTGCCGACTACCTGGGCTATCAGTACTGGTCGGATGCGGTGGTCGTGGCCAGCGATACGGCCGCAGCCCTCACCCTGCCCCATGAGGACGTCACCGTCACCGTGGCCGGCGACAATGCCGGCGACATCGAAGCGCGAAGCGGGGTAAAGGTATATCTTTTCACAGCGGCCGGCAGCTATCAGGGCATCAATGCCACAACCGACGAAAACGGTCTGACCGTCTTCAGCCTGCCGGCGTCCGAATACAAAGTGCGTGCCGATTATCTGGGCCGGCAGTTCTGGTCGGAGACGTTCACCCAGGCAGATGCCGCCGTCACCATCCCCGAAGGCGATGTGGACATCATGGTGACCCGGCTGAACGCGCCTCTGGACGGTGTGCCGGTCTATGTCTTCAGCGCCGCCGGCAGTTATCTGGGCCTAAGTGGCGCCAGCGACGCAGGGTCTCCAATATCGTTCCGTCTGCCCGCAGGCAATTACAACTTTAGGGCCGACTATCTGGGCAGCCGGTATTTCAGCGGCAACACCACCCTGATCGCAGATCAGGTGAACCCGGTCACCGTCTCCACCGGCGGCGGCAATTTTACGCTCACCGTCCAGGAGACAGACGGCGTGCCCATGGCCGGGGTGAAGTGTTACCTGTTTTCGGCGGCCGGCGCCTATCTCGGCCATCAGGCCGCCACCAGCGCAGCCGGTGAGGCGCCCTTCGATCTGGCGGACGGCGGCTACAAGATCCGGGTCGACACCCTGGGCTACCAGTACTGGTCGCCGGTGTTCTCGGTGCCGGCAGAGTCCGCACTCGTTTATGACATCCCGCATCAGGACGTGGCCATCACCGTCCAGACCGATGACGGCTCAGCCACGACGCCGGCCGCCGGTGTAAAAACCTATCTTTTCACCGAGGCCGGCAGCTACCAGAATGTTTCCATTACAACAGACGAAAGCGGACTGGCGATCTACCATCTGCCGGCAAACGCCTACAAGATCCGCGCTGATTACGTGTCGCAGCAGTATTGGTCCGAGGCTACGATCCAGGAAGACAAGACAGTCACCATTGCCCAGGGCATCGCCCGCGTGCAGGTGAGCCAGGGGGCCAGCCCTATCGAAAACGTCAAAGTTTACGCATTCACCACCACCGGTTCTTATCTTGGTTTAAATTGCACCACGGACGCCTCAGGCGAGGCCGTGTTCACCCTGCCCGAGGGCAGCTACAAGTTCCGCGCCGATCACCAGGGCAGCCAGTTCTGGGCCACGGCCACGGTAACGGCAGGCGTTGACACTCCGATCGTGCTTTCCACCGGCGGCGGGATATTCGCCCTAACCGTCCAGACCGATGCCGGAGCGCCTCTCACCAACGTGCCGGTTTACGTGTTTTCAACCAGCGGCAGCTATCTTGGCATCAACGCCGCCACCGACGAAAACGGCATCGTCCGGTTCGATCTTGCCGATGGCGGCTACATGTTCCTCGCCGACTATCTGGGCTACCAGCACTGGAGCAACATCTGCACCGTTCCGGGCATGCTCTCCGATGTATTGAGTCTGCCGCACACCGATGTGACGGTCACCGTAAACGAGGTTTACGGAACCGACAGCGATCCGCTCTCCGGCGTAAAGGTCTATCTGTTCACGGCATCCGGCGCCTACCAGAGCGTAAATGCCACCACCGATGCCGACGGGCAGGTATCGTTCACGCTTCCCAACCAGAATTACAAAGTTCGAGCGGACTATCTGGGCCGGCAGTTCTGGTCCGAGGTATTCAACGGGGCAAGTGAAGTGGCCGTTGACATTGCCCATGGCTATGCCGACATCCACGTCACCGATCTCGGCGCTGATGTGCAAGGCGCTTCCGTTTATCTCTTTACCGAGACGGGTTCCTACCTGAGCCGCATGCAGCCAACAGATGCGGCTGGCACCGTATCATTTATCGTACCGGCCGGCGCCTACAAGTTCAGGGTGGATCACGGCGGCAGTCAGTACTGGTCCGATGTCGTGAATGTGCTTGCAGACGAAGTCACACCGATCGAGATGGCCCTGGACCTTCTGGCCCTGGACGACACACTCAACCCGCATCCCCACAGGTTCGACGGCACGCCGCCCAAATACCGGCCCGAACCGGTCTACCTGGCATCCCTGCTGAACATCACCGGCCTTCTGGCAAACACCGTGGTTGCCGCAACCCCCAACGATGCCGTATACTATTACATCAACGATCACCTGGGCACGCCGCAGAAAATGATCGATGCCCAAGGCAATGTGGTATGGGAAGCCGATATCAAGCCGTTTGGGCAGGCGGCGATAAATGCAGACACAGTACCAAATCATTTTAGGTTTGCCGGCCAATACTTCGATAGTGAATCCTCACTTCATTACAATTACCAACGCTACTTTGATCCAAGCGCAGGAAGATACCTCACACCGGACCCGATTGGATTTGGTGGAGGGGTTAATCTTTTTGTGTATGTCAAAAATAATCCGCTGAATTTGATAGATTCGTATGGTTTGTGGTCTATCTGGAGTGGATCAAGCGGGGTCGCAGCCTGGGGTCCATGGGGTGGAAATGCAGGAAGTGGGTTCGCATATGATTCTGACAGGGGATTTGGCGGTTATACAACGACAGGGGCTACTCAAGGCGCTGGAGGTTCTATAGGCTACGAAGCGGGTTTCTATACAGGCTCCATAAGTGGAGAAACAGAAGTTTTTACATTAGGTCTTGGTTTCGGTTCGGTAGGTTTCGTAACAGACTATAGAGGGAATTGGGGAATTGTGCTCGGGGTGTCAAAGGGCATCCCGGCAGAAGCTACGATTTCACAAAACAATACAATTTTTTATCCGATTTCTGATAGCGAGGAAAGCACTTGCCAGCAATAAAATCGCCAATAAATGATCTTCCAGAGGCCAAAGCGAGTATGGAGACGACGAAAAGCAGCGACCTTAAGGAAAAGGTTAGGAAGATACTATTTAGAAGAAATATTGCCGTGCTATCTATTTTTCTTTTTGTACCACTTGTTGGGTTAACAGATTACTTTTTTAGATCAAAAACGGTCAGCCTGTCTTTTGCCGGCCTGTTTTTATTTGTAATAGGTTTGCAGATATTTATCTTGAATTTCAGTAAGTGCCCTCGTTGTCATAAATTCTTTTTCTGGTCGAAGCTATGGGCAAACGTGTTTTCGAGCAAATGTATGAATTGTGGTCTTGGCGTAAAGGATGAAGAGGCTACAAATGGATAGTTGAGTACACCCTTATATGGATTGTTCACATATAACGGCGGTTAAGGGAATTCTTCCTTAACCGCTTTTTGCTTTTATGGAGGCAGGTTCTCCGCAGGAAGGTAAGGCCCGGACACGCAGACGGTACGCCGCCTATTTCTGTTTTTGTCTTTCCTTGTCAAGTTCTATGTTGAAGGCGATGTTGAGTCTCATGATATCGACAATGTTTTTGAAAAAGGAAAACACGTTTATCACGGATAGGATAAACAGTCCTCCGGAAATCGCGGCGGCGCTTTTGCTCTGCGTGATCTGCGTGATGCCAAAAGCGATGGTTGTCACCAGAAAAACCGCTATGGCTGTGAGAAATGCCCGCAGGTAATTGTTAAACGCTTTTTTCTGGTAAAGCCATTTTGCAAAATCGCTGTCGCTGCGTGAATAGAAAGTCCAGAAGAATGCAATGCTCCCTGCCAGCATGATGGCCGTGAATTTTGTTGCCCAGCTATCGGCCGTGCTTATGAAGAAGCTTGCGATCTGATCGAAATCCCAGAGCCAAAAGGAAAGGCTGTATAAAAGCCCTGCCAGTATAACTTCGGATAGATAGGCCCACAGGATCACGAGTCTGTTTTTTGCCAAGGCCATCAGCCCTCTTTGGGATGCAGCCTGTCAATCTCCGCCGCAATGGCACTGATGACTAGCTGTGTCTCTTTAGCTTTTGCATTTGCGGCGACGCCCCGGACATAGTCTTTAAGGGCATCCAGTTTGCCTCTTGCCGCATCCTCACTGGATCTGACTTTGGTGAACTTGTTCTCTTTTATCCCCTCAAAAAGAACTTCTCCGCTTTTATAGCCTTCTTCAGCCAATGCAATCGAGGCGAATGGCCGGGCCTGTTCATCTTTTGACAATCCGCCCGGGTTCTTCATGTCTTGCAGGTACTCTCGGATGCCGCCTTTTTCTAGATCCTCGTAGAGGGATTTTGTGTATCTTGAAAGCTCGGGGTTGGGCAATCTCAAATAGACTTTTAGACGGGTGAGCCTATCAAAGGATCTAAAAAGTTTTACGATCTCGTGTTGTTCCGGGACTTCCTCCAGCAAAAGCGATGAGGCCATTTTCATCTTGATGGCGGCGTTTAACAGAATTTTTGTGGGTCGTTTGGGGGACGGACCAAGCCAAGCTATTGACATGAGGAGTAAAATTTGAAAAACTGGCCCTAAAATCGGCCTTAGGATGCTAATTTGGCCCCCAAAAATACCGTTCTAAGCAAAACCCCCTTCCCATGGCCCGTGCGAG
>JBDRRP010000146.1:0-5405 GCA_043825735.1 Pseudomonadota bacterium
ACAGGAGGAAGGTTCAATACAAAATCGGGCAAAATGCACTGAAATTGACGTGAATTCGTGGTTACCATTGACTATACAACACTTTTTAAACTTGGAAATTTGCCTTTATTCCGGGCAAAATACCCGATTTTGACGAATGCGCCTATCAACACTCAACACACATCCGTTGCCACCTCCTTTTTATGTCCGCGGCAGTGAAAAGTAAAATGCCGCTCCCTGGTCAACTTTTCCCTCGGCCCAAGTCCGTCCGCCGTGCCGGGCAATGATGCGGTGCACATTGGCCAGCCCGATGCCGCTGCCCTCGATTTCATCGGCTCGGTGCAGGCGTTGAAACACGCCGAACAGCTTGTCCACATATGTCATGTCGAACCCGACGCCATTGTCACGAACAAAAATCACGGTTTCGGAGTCCCGGCCGGGAAGAGACCCGATTTCGATTTGGGCCTGCTGCCGGGGCCGGGTGAATTTCAAAGCGTTGGAGATCAGATTGCTTAGCACAACCCGTAACAATGTAGCATCGCTTCCAACCGCGGGCAGGTCGCTGATGCGCCACGCAATATTCCTTCCGGCGGCATCGGGTTCCAGTTCCCGAATGACCTCGCGCACCAGGGTCTCGAGGTCCACCTGTTGGAACGACAGGGCATGACTCCCCATTCGGGAGAAGGAAAGGAGGTTGTCGATCAACACTCCCATTTTGTTGGCTGAGTCGGAAATGGTATCCATGTAGTGCCGGCCCTGTTCGTCCAGCGCCGACCCAACTTTCTTTTGCAGCAGTGCCAGAAAACCGTCGATATGGCGCAGCGGTGCCCTGAGGTCATGGGACACCGAGTAGGAAAAGGCACCCATTTCATTATTCGCCGCTTCCAATTCCGCCGTGCGTTCCCGTACTAATTCTTCAAGATGATCGCGGTATAGGGAAAGCTTCTCTTCCGCCTGCTTGCGCTCGGTGATATCCATGATATTGCCGACGACCTTATTAATCCGCCCAGCTTCACGCACTGCGGTGGCGGTGGTTCGAATCCATTTCCGACAGCCATCAGCGGATGTGAACGGGAACTCCAGATCATATCCGTCCCCCTGTTGCACACAACGCTGAAACACCGCGAAAATGATGGGACGATCGGCTGGCTCATAACATGTCAGGCTGCGGTCAATATGCTCGGATGTCCCCGGCGCGAACGCCTGTGGCTCGAAGCCGTGAATGCGGTAGGTTTCTTCGGTCCAGAAGGAAGTCTGCTGTTCGACATCCCAGTCCCACCCGCCGATTTTGGCCAGCCGTTGTGTTGCATTCAGCAGTGTTTCGCTTTGGCGCAGGGCCGCTTCCGCCTGTTTGCGTTCGGCAAGCTCGCGTTGCAACTGCGCATTGGCGGCCTGGAGTTCTTCGGTCCGCTCGGCCACCTTTTGCTCCAGATGTTCGGTCAGTTCCCGGAGATGCAAGTGGGTCCGTACCCTGGCCAGCACTTCTTCCGCCTGAAACGGCTTGGTTATGTAGTCAACACCACCGGCCTTGAAGCCTTTGACTTTTTCGGCTGTCTCGCCAAGTGCACTGATGAAAATTACCGGAACCTCTCGACTGCGGTCATCAGATTTAAGACGGCGACAGATCTCATATCCGTCAATGTCCGGCATTTTCACATCCAGCAAGACGATGTCCGGCACCTTGGCTGCCACTGATCGCAGCGCAATGCTGCCGTCGGAGGCTGGGCGTACACGATATCCATGGCCACTAAGAATACCTGTCAGAAGCTGCAGGCCGGCCAGGGTATCATCAACAATAAGGATTTCCTGTTGTTCTAATTCCTTTGTCTTTTTCCCATTCATTATACACCTTCGTTTGGTTTTTAATGTCAGGCGTTGGACGTTGGGTTTCAGGTGCCGGGCGTCAGAATAAAAACCAATAACAGGAAAACTGAAACCGAAATTACCGATCTGCTTCCTTCAGTAGTCTCAGCAGACGGCCGTAATCGAGCTTTTTCGCGAGTACTCTAAATGCACTGCCAATGGTGGCGTCTTGCTCGGCAATCTGCTCGATCAGTATCAGAGTTTGGTCTGTGTCCAATATGATTACGGCATCATGCAACCGGCTGAGCAGATCGGCCGGCAGGGTCGCCAATCTTTCCGGGCGTATTTCAATCTCAGGTTCGATTGGCACGTCTTTTTCCCCTCTGTCTTCATATACATATCTCAGACTGAGATGTTTACCCATGACACCGAAGATCTCATACTCACGAAATGGCTTACGCACGAAATCATCGCAGCCCGCTGCCAGGATCTGTTCTCTTTCCTCCTCCAGGGCATGGGCGGTGAGCGCTGCTATGACGGTCGATTTGCCGGCCTCGGTCTCCTTAATGCGCTGTGTGGCTTCCAGGCCGTCCATCACCGGCATGCGGATGTCCATCCAGATGAAATCCGGCTGCCACTCGCGAAAAACATCCAGCGCCTGCCGGCCGTCGACCGCTTCCTGCACCTGAAAGCCGACGGTTCTGAGAAGTTTCACCAACATCGTACGGCTGTCCTTTTTGTCGTCAGCCACCAGGACGCGTGGAATGTCCTGACCGGCTTCCAGGCCGATCACACGCCTCTGTTGCATCACCCTCTCTTTGATATCCGACGCTGCGGCCCCCTTGATATCGATCTCAAAGCGGAAGGTGCTGCCTTTGCCCTCCTTGCTGGCAACGGTAATATCGCCTCCCATGATACGGACATAGTCCCGGCTGATGGCCAGCCCTAGACCGGTGCCGTTTTTTTTCGCTCTGCCGCTTGCCGTTTGCTCGAAATAGGCAAACACCTTGTCCATTTCATCCTCGGCAATGCCGACACCGGTGTCTTCTACCTCAACCTTAAGGCGCATCCCCTCCGCCGTTCCATCTTCAACAACAACCCGCATGATGACGCCGCCTTGGTCGGTGAACTTAACGGCATTGCCCAAAAGATTGATCAGTACCTGACGCAGCTTGGCCTCATCGGCTGCCACATACTGCGGCAGATCGCCGATTCCAATAATCTCAAAATGCAATCCCTTGGTATCCGTACTGGAGCCAAACATGTCTTCCAGGTCATGAAGGAAAGCGCGGATATCGAAAGAAGATGGGTTCAAGGTTGTCTGTCCGGATTCTATTTTGGATATTTCCAGCACGTCGTTGATTAACGCCAAAAGGTGTTCACCGCTTCTGTTAATGATATTGAGTTGTTCTCGTTGCTCGGGTTGCAGTGAGATGTCTCTCTGCATCAATTGCGAATATCCCAAAATGGCGTTCATGGGGGTGCGCAGCTCGTGGCTCATGTTCGCCAGAAACGCGCTCTTGGCCCGGTTGGCGGCTTCGGCGGCCATCTTGGCCTGCTCCAACTGACGGTTCTTTTCTTTCAAAACGTGGGTCCGTTCGGCCACTTCCTCTTCCAGATGGTCGCGGTGCTTCCGCAACCGCTCCTGAGCCGCGAGCTTGTCTCGCAGCATCTTGTTGGCGTTCAAGGCCATGCCGCGTAATTCGCGGAATGTTAGGCCGGTCACCTCGATTTTGCGGTCGGCGAATGCGGCCTCATGGAAAAATTCGTCGAACCGGGAAAAGTCCCGTAGCAGGCTGCGGAAAACCCGCCGCACGGATAGCAAAAGCAATATACCCACTGTTCCGGACACCAGCAGGATAAAAAAGATGTCTCTGCGCAAACCGGCATAGAGGGCGCGTTGGAGAATTGCGATATCCGCTTCCACGTCATCGATATAGACGCCGGTGCCGACCATCCATTGCCAATCGCTCACGCCCTTGGAAAACGACACCTTGGGCCGCTCTTCGCCTGTATCTGGTTTACGCCAGGAATAGAAAACATAGTCGCCCTCGTCGGTTTTCGCTGCCGCGATCAAGTCCTGGACGACCTTTACCCCATTGAAATCCTGGTGGTCCCAAATGTTCTTGCCTACCAGCTCCGGCTGTGCGCCGTGCGCAAGGACCACACCTTGCCAATCGTCAATGAAGATGTATCCGTTCTTGCCGTAACAAACCTTGGCGATATCGTCCAACAATTCCTTCTGAATATCAGCTTCTATATCCTTGACAGAGATGGTCGCCCCGAGTATCCACCCATAGGGTTTGAACAGTTTGACGTAAGAGGGAAGGAGAATATCGTCCCCGTTTTCGTTCGGCTTGGTCCAAGTGTAAAGATAACTCCCTTCGCCTTTCTTCAGGGCCAGTCCGATCATGCCGGCGATCGCCGGATGGTTCTCCCCGTCGCGGAAGAGTGGTAGGGGTTTGCCTTCAAGATTGGATTCGGCGGCACCGAGAACGATGCTGCCCTCGAGGCCAAGGATAAAAAACTCGCCCTTCCCGTGATAAACACGCATCGGCTGAAGGACATTGACGATCGTCCGCTTGATCTCCTCGGGCGATGTTGTAGCGGCATTCCTTTGCTGGATATTCTCCAGCATGGCGTACGCTTCGTAGACTTGCTCCTTCACCAGGGTGCCAGCTTTGGGAACGATTTGATTACGCTCGAACGCGATACGCTCAATAATGCGGTCGACCTCCCGCTTGATCATCTGTTTTTGTTGTTCAACGAAAGCGACCCGCATCGCAGTGGCGCGATCTTTGAATTCGTCATGCCGATGGATGGCGTGCAAAAGGATAATAACTACCACCAGACCGCATAGAAGACCGCCGACCGCAGCCCAAAGA
Source organism: Pseudomonadota bacterium (assembly GCA_043825735.1). GTDB lineage: Bacteria > Desulfobacterota > Desulfobacteria > Desulfobacterales > JBDRRP01 > JBDRRP01. Next base: position 4,668 of record JBDRRP010000146.1, read on the forward strand.
ATCCGTTGGAAGCTCACATTTCGTTCAGCCATAGGCGCTCTCTCCAATCAGCGCATCAGGATCACATTTTAAAATCATTTTGCATTTAGGCTGTCCGGAGGTGTTTCATTGAGCAATACCCAGAACATACCGATTTCTTTAACCGCTTCAATGAATTCAACAAAACGTACCGGTTTCACCACATAAGCGTTGACACCGAGCTGGTAACACTCTTGCAGGTCAAATGTTTCACGCGATGAGGTCAGGATGACGACTGGAATCGAGCGTGTCTGCTCGTCCGCTTTAAGTTGTCGCAACACCTGCACACCGTCCATCCGGGGCATTTTGAGATCGAGCAGGATCACCACCGGGTTGCCGGGGGGACGCTGTGCAAATATTCCCCTTCGATATAAATAATCCAGCGCCTCCACCCCATCCCGGGCAATGGCAACTCCATTGGCCAGGTTGTGCTCGGAGAGCGCGGATAGCGTTAATTCGATGTCCTTGGGATCGTCCTCGACCAACAGGATTTTCTTGATAGATTGCATGGTCATCTCCTTGTAATGTCTGTTACAGCGCAAAGGCAAATACTACACTCCCGAGGGACTGTTACCGTATCCTGGTCCGGTTTGGAATGGACCCGATTACGAAATCGATCGGCTATCGGGGATGTTTGAATTTCAACACATTGGAAATACAGTGAAACGATAATGTTAAACAAAAATAGATTGCACTCATGACCAGCGGATCGCCTATGGC
>JBDRRP010000147.1:0-4040 GCA_043825735.1 Pseudomonadota bacterium
TGGAAATCACCTGGCGTGTCCCCGCCAGTACCCTAGGACGGCATGCGTGCTGTGCGCTGCGCAGTGGGTGTGAAGCCCGTCCGACAACGTACCGAATTGGGAGTAAGCCGTGAGGCGGACTCCTCTCCGAGAATCCTACTCGGTTAAGGGCTAGGGTCAGGACAATATGGCGAGAGTAATCAAAGAACCGCACGCGCCGTCAAGCGAGCGACAGACCTACCGGGATTATAAGGTCGAGGATGTGCTTCCTTGTGTTTGCGCATATGGAGAGGTTGCAGGTCTCTAACGTGCCTGTACGGGACCCATATTTCCATCGGCGTCCAGGTTCCGCCTAAGTGGTCTGCAATGGTCGATTGTACAGAACGTATCAACCCCGTCACATCGCCCGATGCAATATCGGGCAGGCATTACCGCAAGGCGTGCTGATGGTGAGGCGGGAGAAAGAATCCGGAAGAAGCAAATGCCGGTCTGTAATGGGCCGGATAGAGCCTGCAACATTGGCTCAACGCGAAAGCCGCAGGGCAACAGCCCCGGCGAAAGCGTGCTGACGTCCGGAAGGTGTCTCATTGCGAGAGAGCTTGGAGAACCTTTTAAGATGGGAAAGCAAAAGACAGCCCTTAGAGCTGGTGCACTCATCGGCGACGCAAAGAAATGGAAATCCACAGAGTGGAAATATGCAAGGCGTCAGGCCAGAAGGCTGCAGGTGCGTATCGCAAAGGCTGTAAGAGAGAACAGATGGAATAAAGTCAGAGCGCTACAATATCTGATATCTCGCTCGTTCTACGCCAAGTTACTGGCTGTGAAACGGGTGACCTCCAACCAGGGGAAAAAGACTCCCGGCGTTGACGGCGTCCTGTGGCGGGGCGCCCGAGCCAAAGGGCGGGCTGCATGCAGCCTGCGCAGACGTGGCTATAAACCTCAACCACTCAGAAGAATTTATATCCCGAAGAAGAACGGCCGGAAACGCCCGTTATCAATCCCGACGATGCATGATCGGGCGATGCAAGCGTTATACAAATTATCGCTGGCTCCGGTTGCGGAAACGACAGCCGACAGGAACTCTTACGGCTTTCGCGAAGGTCGCGCATGTGCCGACGCCATTCAGGCGGCCTTTAACGCTCTGTCAAAGCCGAACTCGGCAACATGGGTGCTGGAAGGAGATATTAAAGGCTGTTTCGATAATATCTCGCATGAATGGATGCTTCGCAATATTGTGATGGACAAGGTTGTTCTTCAAAAGTGGTTGAAAGCGGGGTATGTGGAAAACGGCATCACCTACCCCACACGAAAAGGTACTCCGCAAGGTGGGATTATCAGCCCCACGCTTTCAAATATGACGCTGGATGGTCTGGAGGAAGCCGTGCGTTGTGTAGTTCCCCGCAGATCCCGCGTCAACTTCGTCCGCTATGCTGATGATTTTATCATAACAGGAAAATCAAAACGCCTGTTGGAAAATCAGATCAAACCAGCGGTAGAAGGTTTTCTTGCCGAGCGCGGTCTAACACTGTCAAAGGAAAAGACCGTGATCACCTATATCAAGAAAGGAGTTACGTTCCTCGGACAAACTTTTCGAAAGCACGGTCGGGTGCTGCACATCATACCGTCAGTCGAGGGAGTCCTCGCCCTCGTAAGAAAAGTGGGAACGTTACTCCGGAAACACGTCTGCGCACCGATGCCGATCCTGATCAAGAAGCTGAATGAAACGCTTCGAGGTTGGGGAAACTACCACCGCCATGTGGTGGCGTCGGAAGCCTTCGGTCGAATCGATACCTATGTGTTTAAACAATTATGGCGTATGGTCAGACGGCGTCACCAGAACAAATCGAAAGGATGGCTGATAAAACAATACTGGTCAGCTTCCGGCCGAAAACACCGGTTCGCCGTTCGTTCCAAGACTGCCTCAGGCAAAACAGTAGTTTATGAGGTTATAAAGTTGCACGCCATTGGTATCCGAAGACACATCAAGATAAAGGCCGATGCAAATCCTTATTTGCAAGAATATGCCAAGTACTTCTGGCGTAGACGGAATAATAAGGAGAGCAAATTATTGGCGGCAATGTCGGCCCGTGAACTACGGGTCATGAGTGCCGCTTAGGAGGTTAAACAGCCGGGCAACTCCCTAAGGGTTGCCTTTTGAGAGGCTTGAGCCGTATGATGGGAAACTATCACGTACGGTTCTTAGGGGGGAAAGGGGCTGAAAGGCCCCTGACCTACCCGGTCATCATTGACGGCATCTACATGCACAATCAGCCCGTTTTTGTCGTCAACTACGCTCTGAACCGCGTAGCACGGATGGGTGCCTTGGGGGCTTTTCATCTGCGCACTTTGCGGATCGATCCGATTTACTTGACGAAATTTGCCGTCTTTGGTGTGTTCGCTCAGATTTTCAAACTCTGCTAAGGCCGATTCAATGGTGGCTTTCAAACGCTGTTGATCTTTGAGTTCCTCAGGCATTTTTATCAGCGAGCCGCTTTGCGCTTCACGCTGATCGATCCGTTCACATTCGGCCAGGAGCTTGTCGATCCGCTGATCGACTTCTTTAAGCTGCTTTTGATACCAGCGCTTGTCATGTTGCTGGGCTTTACCCGCATTGGCCCACAACTTGGTGCTGTCAACAAACAAAATGTTGCCCTGGATCAGATCCAGCTTTAAACATAATCGGGCGCAGAGTTTTAAAGCCTTTTTCAAAGCCGCTTTATGATTGCGTCGAAATTCGGCAATCGTTTTATGGTCTGGCTTTAAATTCTTCAGCAGCCAAATAAAAGATAAATTGTTGTGCAGTTCTCTTTCAAGTTTTCTTGAACTTTTAACGCCGTAACTGTATCCGTATAAAAGCAGTTTGAGCATCAGATGCGGATCATACTGACTGTTTCCTACTTTGCGCTCGTCAATATCAATGTCCAACTGGTCAAACTCGAGCGCATCGACAAAGGCATCGTATGCCCGAACCGGATGCTCTATTGAAACGTACTGATCTATGCTCTCTGGAAACAGAATCATTTGGTTGCGATCATCGCCATATCGGTATGCCATTGCTTGCTCCTTTTTGTATCAGTGCTATAGCATATCGATAGGGCAAAATTAAGTGTTTTAACGCACAGTAAATCATAATTGCGACACAGTCTCGCAGGCGGGAATCCAGTATTTTTAATAACTTTTCTGGATTCCGGCTTTCCGCTACGCTGCGGCCGGAATGACATATTTAATTGCCTGGTTAATACATTCAATTTAACAATTGTGGCACAGTGCTATCGTCGAAGCAACTGCGACCAGCGCTTATCTTTCAAAACGTCGCGGTTGGCGATATTCAAAGGCTCCTTTTCCTGCAACACATCGATAACGCATTCGGCCGCTTCGGTAGCCATCCGGATGACGCATTCACGGGTCAGAGCGGCCGTATGCGGGGTTAGGATGACATTGTCAAGCTTCAGCAACTTGTTGTCGGCGGCAGGCGGTTCCTGTTCCAGAACATCCAGGCCGGCGCCTCCTATTTTTTTGTTCTGCAGTGCCTCGGCCAGCGCGGCTTCATCAACAACCGGGCCGCGGGAGGTGTTGATCAGGAGCGCCTCCGGTTTCATCATGGCGAACTCTTTGGCGCCCACCGCATGGCGTGTCCCTTCCGTCAGGGGGATATGGATGGAGATAATATCCGACTGGCTGAAGAGGGTTTCAAGGGCGACAAACTTGACCCCCTTCCCGGCAGATCGTTTTAATTCTTCCGGCAGGAAGGGGTCGTACGCAAGCACCTTCATCCCGAAAATCTGGCGGCAGGCCTCTCCGAGGGTCGAGCCGATCCGGCCAAAACCCATTAAACCGAGGGTCTGACCGCGCAGGTCCCGGGGCAGATTCCGGTATCGCACTGAAAACCGGTCGGCGCGGACCGAGCGGTCCATCAGGGGAAGCTGTTTGGACAGCGCCAACATGAGGGCCAGAGCGTGCTCCACCACGCTGATCGTGTTGACGCCGACGTTGGAGGTGACGATCACCCCTTTTTCCGTGGCCGCCGCCACATCGACGTTATCAACGCCGCCGCCGGTGCG
>JBDRRP010000148.1:0-7198 GCA_043825735.1 Pseudomonadota bacterium
CCGCCTTTCGAGGCGGCCTCAGCGGTTTATCCGTGGTGATAGAGCACCTGACCGGAGATGGTCTTCGGATAGAAATAGGTGGATTTGCGCGGCATGATCAGCCCCTGCTGTGCCACCGCCTGCACCTGCTCGATGCGGGTGGGGTTGAGGATGACCGCCATATCACAGCCGCCGTGCATCCATGCGTCGATGGCCGCCGATGCGTTGCTGGCATAGTCGATGCGGGATTCGTCGTCCAGGCGCTCCTGATCATAGCCCAGCAATTCCATCAGGGCCAGGCGGGTGACGATGGTCACGTCCAGATCGATGAGGGCCGGCGCCAGTTCCGCATTAAAGAGTCGCCCCATCACCCCCGGCTTGAGCCGCAGGCAGTAAAACGTCGGATCACCGGAAATACATATGCCGAAGGCGTGGTTGAGGCTGTGGCGCTCCAGGCAGTCGATAAACGCCGTTTGGGCCGCTGCCGCTTCTCCGGGCTGGAAAGAAAACCCTTCAACGTCGAAAACCGCCGATGCCTTGTCGATAAACGCTGCCATTTTCTGCGGCGGCACGTCTTTCAAAAGGCGGTGGGCCGGCAATATGACCAGCCCCGGATCTTCGAGACTGCTGAGGTACATCATGACGAAGTTGGCCGGATGCTGCGCATCCATATTCGCAGTGGCCGCGGCCACCTCCCGGCTGTAGTTGAGGGCGCTCTCGTAACGGTGGTGGCCGTCTGCGATGAAAACAGTGGTTTCCTGAAAAGCGCGCCGGATTTGCGCTTGCGCGTCATTGTCGATGATGCGCCACATGCGGTGGGTCAGCCCCTGTCCGTCAGTGAACATAGCTTCGGGCGGGTGCGATGCCACCATTAGGGTGATGTCTTGGATGACACCGCGGCCGTCCGAGAAGACCGAAAAAATAGGACAGAAATTGCCGTGGGTGGCCCGCAGCAGCTTGAGCTGCTCTGTTTTGACTTTGCTGAATGTGCGCTCATGGGGCAAAATGTTGCCGTTTTCGAAAGGTTCCAGGCCGATCAGACCGATCAGGCCGTACCGGCTCACCGGCTTTCCGTTGACGGAAAAATCGACCGCCGTGAGGTAATAGGCCGGCGCCGCGTCCTGAACGAGTGTGCCGTCTTCCCGCCATGCGGAGAAAAACGCCGCCGAGCGCTGGGGGCGACCGTAGGTATCGGTGTCCTGCGGGGTCGCCTTGTTGAGGATGAGGCGAATGATGTTGTTCGGGTGGGCGGCGTAAAACGCCTCCTGTTGTTCGGCCGAGATGACATCGTAGGGCGGGGTCAGCACGTCCGCGAGGCCTCCGACTTTTTTTTCATTGTAGCAGAGGCCGCGAAACGGTATGAATTCGGGCATCGGTACTCCTTTTCTCAGCATCTATAACCATTGTGGTGACGGCCGACAGGCCGGAGTGAACCAGCAGTGCAATCGTATTGCCCGTGGCTGCCCGACTTGCGCTCACCGACAATTCTTGTCGCGCAGAGGTATCGAGCGGATCGAAAACAGCACTATGCATAGCTGGGGAGACTTCCCGATCCCATGTGGCGGACTGCGCGGGAGTCTTCAATTCAAACTGTGTCAGATACTAAATCCTTGCTCAGGGTTCAAGAGGTAATCCGGCCTCCGGGGTCAGTTGATCGTTGACACATCACGGCAAATACAGTAAGCAATCCCCCTTGCACCGGCAAGGTGAATCGCGGAGAGGTGGCCGAGTGGCTGAAGGCCCCGCTCTCGAAAAGCGGTATCCTGGCAAAACCGGGATCGTGGGTTCAAATCCCACCCTCTCCGCCATCTCCGGCGCGTGAGAGTGCAACCGCCGGTAGCCGTTGCGATGGTTGCCGGTGAGCCAACGATTCAAAGCCCCACCGATGCGGAGAGATGTCCGAGCTGGCTGAAGGAGCACGACTGGAAATCGTGTGTGCTGTCACAAGCGGCACCGAGGGTTCGAATCCCTCTCTCTCCGCCACCCCCTTTGCCCATCGCCGTTCCCTGCGCCGGCACCAGTATTGCCACTTCCGGCATATTGCCTTAGAATCCCTTCGCGGCGCTCAGGGTTTCAGGCGAAAACCGACGTTGTTGGCGCTACGACTTTAAACCGCGGCCTACGGCCGCAATTTAAAACCACCGGCGCTGCCGGTGGCGGTTTACTCGTGTAACGGTCGCATGACGCTGCCCCGGTGGCAGCGCACCACGTCATTTTTTCAGGTGGAGGACAATGGGTTACCTGGTTCTGGCAAGAAAATATCGGCCGCAGACCTTTGAGGAAGTCGTCCAGCAGGAGCATGTCACACGGACGCTGACCAATGCCATCCGCTCTGGGCGGGTGGCGCATGCCATCCTGTTCTCGGGACCGCGGGGAACCGGAAAAACGACCATCGCTCGGATTCTGGCCAAGGCCATGAACTGTGTCGACGGCCCTACGCCGGCACCGTGCAATGTCTGCAGGTCCTGCGCTGATATCGTTGCCGGAAGCTCTGCCGATGTTTTTGAAATCGATGGTGCGTCCAACAACGGTGTCGAGCAGATTCGCGATCTGCGAGACAACATCCGTTATCTGCCGGCCTACAGCCCTCACAAGATCTATATCATCGACGAAGTGCACATGCTCAGCATTGGGGCCTTCAACGCGCTGCTGAAAACGCTGGAAGAACCACCGGCCCACGTCTTGTTTTTTTTCGCCACGACCGAGCCCAACAAGATTCCCGTCACGATTCTTTCCCGTTGCCAGCGTTATGACCTGCGGCGCATTGATGAATCGTCGCTGGTGGCTCATATGAAGCAGCTGTGCCAGGAGGAGTGTCGTGATGCTTCCGCCCATAGCTTGGCCCTGATCGCCCGTGAGGCCGGTGGCAGCATGCGCGATGCGCTCAGTTTGCTGGACCAAGTCCTGGCCAGCACCGAAGGCAGCATCACCCCGGCGACTGTTCTCTCTATGGTGGGCGGTGTGGAACGAGATCTGGTGGAGAAGATGGCCCTCGGGCTGCTCCAGCGCGATATCGCGGCGCTGCTCATGCTCCTCGATGACGCCTATCAGCGTGGCATTGATCTGAAAAAACTCTACGCCGATATGATTTCTCATCTGCGGGACGTGATGGTGGTGGCCATGGGGCGCGGCGGGCTGCCGATGCTCGACGCTGCCACCGGTGATGTCGAGCAGCTCACCGCGGCGGCGGCAATCGTGGATGTGTCCACGCTGCACCAGGTGTCCAGGCTGCTTTACGATAGCCACACGACCGTCCGGTTGGCACAGAATACACGCCTGGCCTGTGAAATGGTGTTTTTCCAGGTGTGTCAGGTGGTGCCCTCGGTGTCGGTGGATACCCTTATCGAAAAACTGGACCTGCTGCGCACCACCATAGCGCTGCCGCCGGGCCCGAATGTCGGTGACGATGCGGTGGCGCTGCCGCCGTCAAATCGCGAGACACCCTTGTCGAGACCGGCACCGCCACGAGATCCGTCGCCATCTTCAGAACCACCGGCACCCTCAGCACATCGGTCGCCAGCGGCCTCAGCGCCCGAGGCCAAGCTGCATGCCGACGCCACGGCGCCGACCCCAGCGGAACATCATACCGGTGCTGACGTGCCGGGCAACGACCGCGAACGGGATGCCGCCTGGCAGGCCTGTCTGGATGTCATGTCCCGAAAGCATCCGTCCCTGGCGGCCCAGCTGCGCGGATCACGGCTGGTGCGAATGGACGCTGGCCGCATGGCAGTGGAACTGGTGGGCAACGGCTTCCAGCTCAACATGGTCAAGCGCCCGAAAAATCGCGAAGTGCTCCAAGCCTTTTGCACCGCGTATTTCAATCGGCCATTGTCGGTGGACGTCACCGGAGACAGTCACGCCGCCGATGAGCAGGATCAAAAAAAAAATAAGCACCAGGAACTGAGGCAGGAGATTCTGGCGCATCCGCTCGTTGAAGACGCCATGGACATATTCAACGGCGAATTGGTGGATATCAAGCTCTTGGAGGAGGATGATCAATGAAGAACATGATGAAGCAGGCCCAACAGCTTCAGGCCAAAATGATGCGGATGCAGGAGGAGGTCGGCAATCGGACCGTGGAATCAAGTGCCGGCGGCGGCATGGTGAAAGTGGTGGCCAATGGGCGTCAGCAGGTTCTGTCGGTGATTATTGACCCTGAAGTCGTCGATCCAGGCGATGTGGAAATGCTTCAGGATCTGGTGGTGGCTGCGATCAATGATGCTATGGGCAAGGCCCAGGAGATGATGGCCGCGGAGATGGGCAAACTCACCGGGGGGCTAAAGATCCCGGGGCTCCTATGAGTGCCCATCCACAAGCGGCATCTTCCGGCCCCTGGCGGCGTTCTCGCACTTTTTGCATTTCTCTTCTGGATGGACACCAATGAACTATTATCCTGCCTCCATCATCGCCCTCATCCGGCAGATCACCCGACTGCCGGGCATCGGCGAAAAAACCGCCGAGCGGCTGGCACTGCACATTCTCCGGGCCCCGCGCCAGGAAGCCGAACAACTGGCACGAACCATTATGGAGGTCAAGACAAAGACGCAGTTGTGTTCCCGCTGCTTTGGTTTGAGTGACGCGCAACAGTGCCGTATCTGCAGCGATCAGCGCCGCAATCCGCGGATCCTCTGCGTTGTGGAGACGACCGGTGACCTGGTGGCACTGGAAAAATCGGGGGCTTTCGAAGGCCTCTACCTGGTGCTGGGGGGCGCCTTGTCGCCCATCGACGGCATCGGGCCCGAGAAGCTGCGAATCGATCAGTTGATGGCGCGGGTGCGGGCAGGGGGCGTGACCGAGGTCGTCCTGGCCACGAGTACCAGTGTCGAAGGCGAGGCCACGGCCGGCTATCTGGCAGATCTGCTCAAAGACCTGGCGGTGGCGGTGACCCGCATCGCTTCGGGTGTGCCTATGGGCGGGGACCTCAAATTCGTCGACCAGGTGACGTTGAAAAAAGCCATGGAGGCCCGTCGTGCCATCTGAAGCGCTCGGCCGGGGAGAAGACATTTTTCAATGCCGCCAATGCGGTGACTGTTGCCGCGGCTATGGGGGCACCTATGTGAGTGATGCGGACATTGCCGCCATCGCCCGGTATCTGGAATTGCCAGAAAAGATCCTGGTCTCACAACACTGCTGCATCTCCGGTGGACGGCTGTTGCTGGCCCAGGGGCAAAACGGTTACTGCGCCTTCTGGGCCGACGGTCTGTGCGGCATCCACCCGGTGAAACCGCGGATGTGCCGGCAATGGCCCTACCTGAACAGTGTCCTCGTGGATGTGGACAACTGGTGGGCCATGGCCAGTTGCTGCCCTGGCATGCGTACCGATGTTTCCCCCGAGAGTGTTCGGGCCTGCGTGAAAGCCGTGCGGGAAGAAAATCCGGACCTGTGATCGGCACTCACGCCAGTGGGCGCCAGTACTTCGGATCCATGACAGTGAATTGCTGCGCCGAATCTTCCGGGCCGGCGTCTACCGAGAGGATGCCCTCGGCCAGCAATGTCTCAAGGCTTTGCGCCAGTTGATCCTCACCGGCATTCCAGCATTGGGAAATAACCCTTCGCGTGGCTTTTTGGCCGGCATCCAAAAGGCCGCAGCATAGCAAATAGAGGGAAACGGTTTCCGTTGGCAGCCCACGGCGGAAAATGGCCTGCTGTATATACGATGTGGAGGCGTCGATGGTCATAATGTGTTCCTTAACAGATCGTTATAAAATGAACCGTCACAGTGCGATCGCCGTCATGGCCGAGTGCGGGTGTGCCCTGTGATCGGCGTCTTTGATTCAGGTCTCGGCGGTCTGACGGTGGTGCGGGCCATCCGCCGGCAGTTGCCGGGATACGATATCGTCTACTTGGGGGACACCGCGCGCACGCCTTACGGCAGCAAGAGTCTGGACACGGTTGCCCGTTATGCCCGGCAGAACGCAGCGTTTCTGCTGTCTCAGGCGTCGCGTCTTATCGTTGTGGCTTGCAACACGGCCTCAAGCATTTCCGATGTCGCGGCACTGGGCGATGGCCGAGTGCCGGTATTCGACGTCATCGAACCCGCGGTACGAAAGGCCCTGAACGCGACGCGCACCCGCGCCATCGGGGTTATCGGCACCCGCGCCACCATCGCCAGCGGGGTCTACGAGCGTCGCTTGAAGGCGCTCGATGCGGCCGTTCGCGTGGTGTCGACGCCGTGCCCCCTTCTGGTGCCGCTGGTGGAGGAGGGCTGGGCCGGCCACCCGGTGACGCGCATGATCGTCAAACGATACCTTCTGCCCATCAAGACGCGCCAGATCGACACGCTGATTCTGGGCTGTACCCACTATCCGGTGCTCAAATCCATCATTCAGCGAAAAATCGGACCCCGGGTGGCGGTGATCGATTCTTCGGAAACGGTTGCGGCCAGTCTTAAAGCCTATCTGTCCACTCATCCCCAACTCGATGCGACCCTATCGCAGGACGGGCGGCTGCGAATCTGCGTCTCGGATGAAACCGAGATGACCGCCACGCTGGCCGGCAAGATTCTCGACATGCCGGTCACTCTTGAGCGCATCGATCTTCCAAACTAATTGTCTTCAATACTCAAACCGATTGAATATTAACCACGAAGATCACGAAGTTCACGAAGAAACTATGGAAATGGTATACGGGTATTCAGAATGCCCCAGTGAGCCTCTTCCCACAGTGATCTTGAACCAGTCACGGGGGACACGGAGAAAATCAACAGCAGTTAATGTTGATGAAACCGTAAAAAAGCAATTTTCTCGCAAAGACGCCAAGCACGCAAAGAAAAATTTATTTAATATCAACGTGTTAACTTTGCGATCTTTGCGGCTTTGCGAGAGATTCGGACTTTTTACGGGACCATCAATGTTGATAATAAAAACTCCGTGTTCTCCATGACGCCGTGGCGGTATAATTTTTTCCGATTGCAACGGCTTCCGACTTTAGGTTGAGCTTCCTGGATAAACGTAATTTATTATGGTTTTCTTCGTGTCCTTCGTGAACTTTGGGGTGGACCCCAAAGCTTGGACAGCCGGATGGGTTCGTTAAGCTAAGAGCCAGAAGAATAAAATATAGAGGCATCAGGCCGCCTCAGAGTTAGGGTGACGCAGACCGTAGTAGACCTCATCCGGGGTTCTGTCGTCAAGGCTTGAGTGGCCTCTTTCACGGTTATAGCCGCTTATCCAAGAGGCAAGGCCCTTTCGCAAGGCCGCGCCGCTGTCGAATGAGTGGAGAT
>JBDRRP010000149.1:0-2479 GCA_043825735.1 Pseudomonadota bacterium
CCCTGCGACGCCTGCATGATTTGGCATTTGATGACTGAGCAAATCACGAGAGAACAATACCTGCTATGGGCCAGAAAACAACGAGATAAATTGACGACTGATAACGACACGGCTGAACATTGGTATGACCGGCAGACGCCGTGGAGGTGAATCGTGTTGATTCAATTTGATCCACGAGATATTAATACTGATGGGTTTCGCTATGGGAGGCTTTTCCCAACGAATAACTCACAAGCGTTAGCGGATATTTTTGCTGATGATCTTGATGAACTTGACATGAAATTAAAAACTCTCGGGTTCAGAAAGAGAACAAAATGGGTCAAAGCACATGACGGTTTTTATGAAGCACAAATTAGGAAAGAGAGGAAGTGATGTCACTGTCAACGACAGTAACAGAAATCCTGATTGAGTGGTTGAAAGCAAACGGGTATACGGGCATACACAGCGATGAGTGTGGCTGTTCGATTGATGATATGGCCCCCTGTTGTTGTTCGGGAGATAATTGTCTCGACTGTGAACCCGGCTATTGGCGTGAGGGATGGATAGAAGATGAGGACGAATGGATGGAAGGATGTTTCTCCACCAAAGAGCCGACCACCGAAGAACTGAAGGCCAAGAAGGAGGCCGACGATGCCGACGCAGGCCGATAAATTAAAATTCGTCGCGGAGAAGTTGGGGTGGAAATATCATCGAGAAAGCAATCCGTGGGGTGGTGGTTTTGATTGTTGGTTTTTGCCTGATGGAACAACAAAGTTTTGCATCTCCGACTGGCTCCATTCTGTCGATGCCCTGCTGGCCGAAGGTGGGCCGGTGGAGTGGTGTGAAGAATGTGATTGTGCATTTGAGATTAAAACGGATGAAGTGATATTGTACGATACATGTCCTAACGACGGTTATTATATTATCAGCGCGTTCAATGTTTCCAAGTACACGGGGACTTTAGCTGAACGCATTGCCTCCGCGCTACTCGACGCGGTGTACAAGGCGATGGGGGGGAAGGAATAATGGGAGCTTGTGGTTGCGGTGATTTCGCCGGTATATGGAAACTCAAGGGGCCGGGAGAAATTATCTATACAATTGGGTACTACCCGTCTTGTAGTGATTGCAAAATACCAGCAGGGATGGAATTATCTAAATTCAAAACACTGGCAGATGCACAAATGTTTTGCGCCGATGAATTACCCGATTACCCATTCTCCGAAGATGGCACTTCATTGATTTGTATTGTTGATCCTGAAAAATTGAAAAAGGCAATGACTTCATGGGCAGAAGAAATTAGGAAAGAACTTCAGGCCGGTGGTGATGACTATGACCCCGAAGGATTGATTTCCGATGCAATTGATGAAACATTTAGGGATGCCGTCTTCGAAACCATAAAAGAAGATGCTAAATTAAAGGGGTTGGAGGGAACCGAATAATGGCTACGCAATTAACAAGCGGGGAATGGACACCAATAGAACCATTGCCCGAAGCCCTTGAAACATTTCAAGATTTACTTACCGCAGGTGCGGCGAGGCGATTTATTGTTGGGACAGAACAGCAAATAGAAGAAGAACAACAGACGATTGAATTAAAGTATGAGCTTGAACAGCTTAAACAAGATGTTGGTTTCATTAAATCAAAATTGAGTTGTAGCACCATTGTCGCGCCAACATCAGAGCAAATACGTAATTATGGAAAATCTTTAGAAGATATGAGGAGGAACCGATGAAGCCGAGTAAATGGCACATACCTGAAGACATGATAACGCCGGAACCTCCAGATATCGGTAGTTTTATGGCATGTTTTGTGAGAAGGACGCTTCTGAAACAGGGCGAATATCTTGAGTTGTTGGCGGGGGCATTTTACAAGGTATGTGGGGACGTTGACCCCCGGCGTATCGTATTGGTAAAACAAGATGATTTTAATGGATCGAGGTTTTGGTACGAATTGCGGCCAGAGGAGGAAGGAACCGATGATCAAGCCAATTAGCCCATGCCCGGTGCCGGGGTGCGGGGATAAAATAGAGAAATCCGGTAATGAATTTTGTAACTCGGTATATTATGTTTGTCAGGGTTGCGATTACCGCGTTTCATCTCTCGCCGTCCACGAGCAGATATGCCGGGCGATGGAGTTTGCCAGAGATGTAGCTGAAACCATTTTAGATGATCTTGTTGGCGATGAATTTTCAGATACTCTTGTGGGAATTGTGTACAAAGCCAAGCAAATCATAGCAGGAGGAACCGATGAAGCCGATTGAAGATGAACAAAATCTCATTACAGTCCCGTGCCCTAAATGTGGAGTCATGATGGGGTGGATAGAAGGTCATCCTGTTGATAAAAACTGTAACATATGCAACGACCGCCACGCGCTGGCGGTGAATATCCGATGCAGCTTGGTGTCCCAACTACATCGTTGGATATTGCCTAATTGTGAGATCAATACGGATGAAATGCTGGCCATAATCGAGTGGGCGATGGAGGGGTGAAAATGCCTAAC
>JBDRRP010000150.1:0-15032 GCA_043825735.1 Pseudomonadota bacterium
GTACGGCTACAACGATCTTTTCATCGGCGTGCCGGTGAAGCTTGGGGCCGGCGGCGTTGAGCAGATCATCGAGATCACGCTGACCGCCGACGAAAAGGCCGCCCTGGACAAATCGGCCGCGGCGGTCGAAGGCCTCAAGGAGACCCTCAAAAAACTTGGTTATTAGACGGATTCCCTCCCTCCCGTCTAATTCAATGGGCGGCTGCCGTCAGGCAGCCGCCCTTTTTTTGCCGCCACCCGCCATGTCGATGGCATCGCACTGCTTTATGGCCCGGGCCGATCAGAAATCGGAGAACTGCCGCCACAGCCAGTCGAACAGATCCTCCGGGGAGGGGGCCGCTTGGTGGATCGAACGGGCGTGAGAAATGCCGCCGAACACGCTGCGCCCCGGCTCGGGAATGGGTGGATGTTCTCCGGGCTGGCGTCGGCCGTTACACCCAAAATGGCGTAGAAGTCTCTGGTCATTTCTATGAACTGGTCACCGTAATCTTACGGGGCACCGCCTTTTTCGCCTTGGGCAAACTCAGGCGAAGGACACCGTCGGTGAGTTTGGCTTCGATGCGGCTCTGATCAATGGCTTCGGACAGTGAAAACTGACGATGGAAGCGGCCCACTTCAAATTCCGCAAGAACGTCCTTTTCGTCTTTTCCTTCAAAGGGCTTCACCGCGCCGGTGATCGTAAGTACATCGTCTCGAAGATCGATGACCATGTCTTCGCTGGCGACGCCCGGCATGTCCGCCAGCAGCGTCAGGGCCGTTTGGGTTTCAAAGATGTCCACGGCCGGGGTGAACACCGGGCCGGGTTGGGTTTGCTCGGCAGGCGCCGCAACCTCCTTTTTTTCCCTGGCTTGTAGTTCTTTGCTCTCGGTCATTGTCGTTTCCTCCTGTCTGCTCCTATGAGACGGTGATCTGTTTGGGTTTGGAGGCCTCTGATTTGCTCAGGGTGACGGTAAGCAGGCCATTGGTCATCGATGCGGAGACCCGGTCGGGATCGATATCCCCGGGCAATCCGATGACCCGGGAAAAGCCCCCGGCTTCACGTTCACGGCGGTGATACCGGGCCTCTTTGCCCTCGGTGGGGATGGTGCGCTCTCCGGAAATGGTGAGATTTCTGCCGACGATCTGGATGTTGAGACCGTCCGCCGTCATACCGGGCAGTTCGGCACGCACGTAAAAGGCGTCCTTGTCTTCGGTCAGGTTGATCAGGGGAAACACACCCGCCGAGGTGAAGCTCCTTCGGCTTGAGCCTCTCATCAGCAGGTCGGACAGACTGTCCATTCGCTGCTGCAAGGCGCTGAGCTGATCAACCGGCGATTGAAACCCCCAGTACGGAAACGTGGTAAATGCTCTGGCAGCCATCGGTTTTATCCTCCATTCATTGTGGTTGATGTGGTCGCACAGGAATTTGCCGCAAACACTGTCAACGAAAAGGTTTCCTTTGCATGCACGGCCGGGTCACGATGCGGTTGTTTAACCCGTTCGCGCAACAGAAACGATAAAAGCAACGGAAGGCTGCGACTTGCTGGAAGGGCGATGGATTCGGGGACGGGGATGCGGTGTCCACATTTAATCACCTCCTAAGGTCTCAGCCTGAATAAGCACCAGTCAGATAGCAGGTAATGAATGTGAGCCGAGCATGACGAACGGCCATTTTGGAAAATAAATAATGCAGCTCCGATTGGAGTCAAGATGGTCTTTGTTAAAAAATGGGAGCGGTTCTTGAGTAGTGTCCATCCAGAAATGGTGGATTGTCCTTGGACACCCTGCGCTGCGCGCTGGGCGTCAGGATTAAACCGTGTGGTTCAGGGCAAGGCTTGAGCATTTTCGAAACCGGAGGAATAGCCTGCTATTTCGAGGATTTCGAAAAGTGCGAAAACGCCGCTCTGGGCCGAAAGATGCCGTTTATGGATGGACTCAAAGTAGTTTCAAGCCATGCTCTGTCAATGGCTCTGAATGGTTCCGATGGTTGCCTGGCGACGCTGGCGAAGGTTTCCGCACTTTCGTTTCAAACGGGCACGACGGTTTCAAGCGCCCGAAAGAGGCCATGCATGTTTCATCGATCCGCGGCGCAGGCTTTCGTAGAGAACGATGCCGGCGGCGGTGGAGAGGTTGAGACTGCGGATTTCAGTTGAAATGGGAATGTGGAAGGTGCGCTCCGGGTAGGCCGCGAGGATGGTGGCGGGCAGTCCCCGGGTTTCGGAGCCGAACACGAGAAAAAGGCGCGCCGGTGACGGCATTTCCCAGAAGGGACGCGCCCCGTTTTTGGTCAGTAGCACCACTTCCTCCTGGTGGACCGCCATCTCTTTCACGAATGCGGCAAATGTTTCCCACAGGGTGAGCTTCACCCGGGGCCAATAGTCCAGGCCGGCGCGCTTTACCGCCTTGTCGTCGAGCGAAAATCCCAAGGGGTGGATGAGGTGCAGCCAAGCGCCTGCCCCCAGGCAGGTCCGCCCGATGTTGCCCGTGTTCCAATGAACGTCAGGGGCCACCAGGACCACATGACGTTCATGTTGTGACGATTTATGAAGATGCGATGCACTCATTGCTCACACAATTGATGAACTGGTGCGCTGTATGTTCAATCCCGAGGGGCATCGGAAAAATTCGCAAAACTGGTACGTAGTATGCATAATATCCTTTTATAATTAAAGTAAAAGGGTATATATATCACCATGCCTCACTGGACATTCAAAAAACGATGCCCCATCTGCACATGTTGTGATCTGAGCAATGCCGGGTGGCGTCTGTGGATGCTGCTCGTGCCGTTCTTCCGGCGCTATCGCTGCAATTACTGCAAATCGCTGGTCATGGCTTTCCAGGTATTGCCTTCCCCGGCAGGGCTCGGCTGTCGCGACCGCTGACACCTGCGTCACCATTTCGCCATTATCCTTGTTTCTCCGCTCCGCAGTATGGGCAAAATCTGAAATCACCATCCAGCTGCTGCCCGCACCGGGCGCATGTCGTCGGCTTTGCGCCCAACCCCGCCGATTGTCGGCAGCGCTCGCAGTGGATCACCGCCGGCGCAGGGATAAAGGATTTGACCGTCAGCCGTCGACTCGCACCGCTGTTGCCTTAAAACTGCCTCGGTTTGCAGACGACCTCCCGCACCTTGAGATCGAAAAAGTTGTCCTGGTGGGCCGGCGCGACGATGAGGGCGGCATCGGCGCCGCGAGATGAGCCGCCGATGGCCACGATGTCGCCTCCGGAGAGCAGGCCGGCATCGGCGGCCATGACGGCCACCTCTACGGCCACCTTGGTACCCTGGCCAAAGAGCTTGAGCGCATCGGCGATGATGAGCGCCGGATAGACGCCGCCGTGCTTTTTGGCCACCGAGCGTTCGATGCCCGACAGGGCGTGGGTGGCCTGGACGATGCGCACACCGGCCGCCGCCAGCCGCTCGCGGTTTTCCGGCGGCATCATGGATTGAAAGGGGGCATTGAACCCGCAGTGGTAGGTCACGGCGATGATCTGAAAGCCGGTGAACACCTTAAGGGCCGCCAGCGCCGTCTCACCGCTGGTGGTGGCCAGCACCACTTCGGTGATCCCCAATTCCTGGCCGCGGGCGTATCCCTGCTGAAGCGTTGCCAGCGTGTTTTCCTTGCCTGATGTGTCAAAGTACATGTGCAGCCCCTCCGTTGGTAATTCGTTGGCCTTTGTATAATGCATCACGGGCGGTTACTCAACCGGATGTCGCCTTGCTGCAGCGTCGTGCCCCCGGCGTCATCCATGGCAGGGTTACTGATGTTGTCAGTCCGAGACCCAGCGAGGAATCTCTCGGTTTTCGGAGGCTGCGGTGGGCGTTGAAAGGTCGAGATCCCTCGCTGCGCTCGGGATGACAACGAAAAGCGAAGGCTTCCAAGGGGCGTTTTTCCCAACTGGTGACGACGTTCCTGCGTCGTCACCAAATGCGACGGACATGGCGGGACTGGCAGAACGTCAGTGAGTGGCGGGAGCGTCGTGACGAAGCTGTGGGGGTAGCGTCGTGACAAGGGAAAGGGCGTGGCGTTGCAGCGAGGACAAGTGCGGCGCGTTCACGGATGCGCCGCCGGTGCCGATGCCGCGTCTAAGCGCCGGTCCCGCCCCGGCCATGGCAGCCGGGCGAAAAAAGATGAGCCGCCGCGGTTGTTCTCAATGAATGGTGGCGGCGGTCTTTGTTTTAACAATAGCATGAAATCAATGACAGTGGTGCCTCAGGGCGCAGGGGCTGGAAAATGCCACACCGGCTGCTATTGTTGACGTCCGGGAAAGTTTTCACAGCTTAAAATCTGTTTTCCTTGACATATATTACAGCATTAATTATGTAATTCATGAGCGGTTTTACAGTTTAAACAATGTTTAAGCGGGAGCCCCGAGCGGCAATGGACAGAAAAAAACTCATCCGGGAGCAGCTTGATGCTTCATTGTCACGATTTGGGCCGCTTCGCGACACGCCACCGCCCCAAAAGGGGTGGATACGGGCCATCCGCGCGGCCCTTGGCATGTCGGCCCGGCAGTTAGCCGCCCGAATGGGCATCACCCAACAGTCCGTTGCGCGCATCGAGAAGGAAGAGACGGCCGGGGCGGTGACGATTAAAACCCTTCGCCGTGTCGCTGAAGGGCTTGACTGCATGTTTGTCTATGGCTTCGTTCCGAAGACCAGTCTGAATGAGAACGTAAGACGTCAGGCGCGACGGGTTGCCCATGCGCGCATGGCGCGCGTCGCCCACACCATGGACCTGGAGCGGCAGGGGCTAAGCGACGAGGAGAAGGATAAGGTGTTGATTGATACGATCGATGAGATCATCAGAACCATGCCGCCATCGTTGTGGGAAAAGCCATGATCGGAGCAGAACTTCCCGAAGGTGCGACACCCATCGACCCGGATGACGCGGCAGGTCTTCGTCTGCCCCACATCACCACCCGCGGCGAGTTGGACCGGTGGGAAAGCGAGAACATCCTAAAGGCATTGGCTTGGTTGGAAAGGATCCGGCCGAAGGATATCATCAACGCGGCATTTATCCGACGGCTTCATCAGAAGATGTTCGGCGATGTCTGGAAGTGGGCCGGCCGCTATCGAACATCGGCCAAAAACATCGGGGTGCCGTGGCACCAGGTGCCTGTGGACGTCGACAGTCTGTGCCGGGACGTTCCTGTCTGGATTGCTTCGAGTGGCGAGAGCCCGGACGAGATGGCGGTGCGGCTTCATCACCGGCTGGTGTGGATTCACCCGTTTTCCAACGGCAATGGCCGTCACGCGCGCCTGATGACCGATCTATTCATGGAGAACATATCCAAAGGACTGCGGTTCA
Source organism: Pseudomonadota bacterium (assembly GCA_043825735.1). GTDB lineage: Bacteria > Desulfobacterota > Desulfobacteria > Desulfobacterales > JBDRRP01 > JBDRRP01. Next base: position 5,289 of record JBDRRP010000150.1, read on the forward strand.
CCTGGGGTGGGGCCGATCTGACCCGCCATGACGATTTTCGCAAGGCCTATATCGACGCTTTGAGGGAGGCGGACGAAGGTGATCTGAAACCCCTCCTTAAGTTCGCTAGGTCATAGAAAACACCAAGGCAAGGGATAGCACCCTGTGCCCGGAGTCGCCGCACCTAAACGTGGCAACGCGGGAGCGTCGCTACGAGATACTTGACGCACATGCGGTAATTTGAGTTGATTGGCGCAAATGATCGCGGTAATTTGAGCGGTCTTGCTTAAATGATCGCTATCCAGCGCCCAGCATGGGCACGAACCCGTTCTTACCGGTGGCCACCCATGATCATCGACATCCATGTACACGCGTTTCCGAAGGATATCAGAGAAAACCGGGAAACGTACTTCGACGGGGAGCCGGCATTCCGGCTGCTCTATGATTCGCCCAAGTCCCGGCTGGTCAGCGCCGGGGAAATCGTTGCCGCCATGGACGCGGGCGGGGTGGATAAATCCGTCATTTTCGGGTTTCCCTGGCGCAGCGACGCATTTTTTAGGGCCAACAACGACTACATCATCGACGCGGTGTCCCGATATCCGGACCGGCTCATCGGTTTCTGCTGCCTGGACCCGGCTCACCCCGGGGCGCTGGGTGAGGTGGCACGCTGCCTGGATGCCGGCCTTTCCGGGGTGGGCGAGTTGGCATTTTATGAGGGGGGCATCGATGAGGGGTGCCTTGCGGCGCTGGACCCGGTGATGGCCCTTTGCGCCGAGCGCGACGTCCCGGTGATGATTCACACCAACGAGCCGGTGGGCCACGCCTATCCGGGAAAGACCCCCAACACCCTGGCGCAGATCGATGCCCTGCTCAAGCGCTTTGCCGGCAACCGCATCATCCTGGCCCACTGGGGCGGCGGCATCTTTCTCTACAGCCTGATGAAAAAGGAAGTGCGCGAGACCCTGAAAAACACCTGGTTCGACACGGCGGCCTCGCCCTATCTCTACGATATGAAAATTTATCGCATGGCCGTCGATCTGTTGGGCCCGGGGAAAATCCTTTTAGGGACCGATTTTCCTCTGCTGGCCCCGGCGCGCTATTTCAAGGAGATGACCGAAGCCGGCCTGACGGCGGACGAGATGGCCGCTGTCACCGGGGGCAACGCCAGTGCGTTGTTGAAGATTTAGTCGATACCGGTGGATCGTCGGAGGGCGGTATTTCCAACAAGTCGTTGGCTTAAAATTTCTCCCGCAGAGGCGCAGGGGCGCAGAGAAAAACTAGTATTTTCGGATCACGACGCTCCCGCGTCGTTACGGGCTTCTTTTCGGTTTTCTCTGCGCCTCTGCGCGATAATCTGTCCTGGCCTTTGGTGTTGTGGCCATCGTCCGTCGTCCGCAGAGTTTTTTATGCCGTATAGGCGCAATCTGAGGTTCGATATGCAGTTGCTGTTGCCCTTCGGCCGAAGGCCTTCCATCTGCGGTTTATTCTGTAGTTGACGTTGCGGCGAAGCCGCCTTTATTCTTATCCGCGTTTATCTGCGTTCACCAGCGTCCCATTTTGCAGTTCGCCCTTGCAGTTGCATTTTTTGATCCTGGTTTTTCTGTCATCTGTCGTCTGTCCTCGGGCATTTCCTACCGCCGCTCGACCGTGATCTTGGTCATGTGCTGCATTTTCTGTTCGCCGCTCGGCATGCCGGGCATACCGCTCATCCCCGGCACACTGCCCATGTTCACCGTGGACTGGCCCCGGGTGACGAGTTCCACCCACATGCCTTCCTTCAGATCAAAGATGGTCTCGCCCTTGCCGGCGGATTTCGTGGTGGTTTTACCGCCCAGGCCCCCGGTCTTGGTGAAGGCGCGCTCGTGCACGCTGAAATAGGCGAGACCGTCGCTCACGTCTTCCAGGGTGAAGACCTGCTTGATCACGGCATCCATTCCCATGGCGCCGCCGGTGCTCATTTTCTGGGTCATCTCGAATTCATCGCCGATGTCGAGCGTTCCTTCGGGAAATTCCGGAAACCAGAAAACCGTCTCCTTCCACATCTCACCCATGGACTTGTAGGACTGTTCCATCATGGCTTTCATTTCAGGCGGCACCCCTTCCATGTCGCCCATGGGCGGCGCCGGAGAGCCGGTGACTTTTTTGTTGCGGAGCTCGCCGGTGGTGTGCATGTCGGCGGTGAAGGTCATCTTGCCCATGTCCATACCAGAATCCTCCAGCGGGTTATTCAGGAATTTTGCCGTCAGGGTCACCCATCCCTTTTTGGCCCCGGCAGACACGCTGTAGCGGATTTGGTGCTTGCTCCGGTTGACGTCCTTTTCACCCATGACGGTGCTGGTGTTCTGCATGGCCATGGTGACGTTCCAGGTCTGGCCGGGCTTCAATTTGTAAGCAAACGGCCACCCGCCGGCCCAGACCGGGCACAGCGTCAGCGCGAAGGCGAGCAGGGCAGTGGAGATCATCAGGGGGCGTTTCATCGGTTGGCCTTTCTGTTGAGCAGGGTGATTTTTCGTTCTATCCGGCTGCGATCCGGAGCGTCGGAAGCGTACTTGAGATAGTTGCCGTATGCCGTGGCCGCGTCCTTGTATCGCTCCCAGTCCTCGTACAGTGCGCCGAGACCTTTGTAGGCGGGCGCGTACCCCTTATCAATGGTCAGGGCTTCCCGGTACTGCTTTTCGGCGGCCCGCCGCTCGGCCTCACTGGCGCCGAAGGCAAAATCGCCAAGCTGGCTTTTGGCCATGCCGTAGGACACGGCGGCGGTTTTTTCACCCTTGTCGTAGAGGGTTTTATAAAGCATGCGGGCCTTCTCGTATTCCTCGTCAGCCAGAGCACTCTCAGCCTTGGCAGCGAGCGTGGCGGAAAGAAAGGCGCGGTAGGGCGCGGCGGCCTTGTCTTTTCCGGCGGCGGCCTGAGCGTCCGTGACTTCTTTCATGCGGGTGAGATCGCTCACGAAGGCGGCCTTGGATTCCGGGGCTTCGCTCAGAGTCTGCACCAGGCCGGTGGCGCCGAGTTGCTGTTGCATGCGCGCCATGTTGGCCTGCATGAGCCCCTGCATGGCCCGCATCTGCTCGGCAAAGGCGCCCATGACGCGCTCGTTTTCCCGCGCCATGTCGTTGTTGATCCGCCAGATGTGGCGCCAGCCCTCGGCCGCCTGCCCGGCATCATAGCCGGCGCCTGCCAGGTAGGTCATGCCCTGGGCGGTCGCCACCGGTGCAAAGCGCAGCCGCGGATCCAGGGGGCGGCCCTTGTCATCGGCCGCAGGGATGCTCTCCACCACGTCCTTGAGACTGTAATAAGCGCTTTGGGCGGCGTGGACCGCGGCCATGCGCGCCATCGTGTCGCGGTAGGTGGCCTCGCCGGACATGACCGCGTCGGAGGCTTTGATATCCTCCACATCAACGGCATAGTCCACGGCGATATCGAGCATACCGCTCAAGAGCGCGCCGGCGACGGCCATGTTTCGCTGTTTTCGCTCCGCCGCCTTGATCCCCTGGTACATCTGAACGTAATAGCCATCCACCAGGTAGGCGATCTGTGGCGAGAGGACCGCTGCGAGCTGGGCTTCGTTGTCCATGGCGTAAAGGGTGCCGGTGGTGACCACGACGTGCCCGTCCATGTAGGCATAAAGCTCGGGTTTGGGGGAATCCACAACGGTCACGGCCAGGCGGATGCCTTCGGGCGGCGTGCGGCCCGAAGGCAAAAGTTTTTTAAGAATTTTATCCGCGTAGCCGGTCACTGCCGGGTCCATGACCGCCGGCCGTCCCTCGAGATCCTGGCGGTAGGCCTGCGCCGCCTCCTGGATCAACATGCGACCGTCGTCGTTGAGGATGAAGGGCGGATCAGCGCACGGTGCGGCCGATGAAAACAGCAGTAGGGCAGCGATCGCCAGGGGTGCAGCGCGTCGGATCATTTCGGCCTCCGTCATTTGCCCGATGACATTGGAAGATGGAATTGCGATGGTTTTTTACGGAAAAGACAATCAGTACGCAGGCTGGGGACCGCGTAGCAGTGATTGCCGAACATACCGGTGAGGGCGCGCCCCTGTCAAGCTACGCGCAATCTAAAGGACCGTTGACGGTGGATGGCTTGTGGATTACCATAGCTATAACCATCCACACTGATGAGGCGTGCCATGCGAACCGTACAGATGACCCTTGAAGAGGATCTTGTCCAGGCGGTTGACCGCATCTCCAAGCGGCTCAACACGACGCGCTCCGCCTTTACCCGGCAGGCGCTGCGCGAAGCGCTGGCCCGCTACAGCGTCGAGCAGCAGGAACTTCGACATCGCCAGGGGTACCAGCGGCAACCGGCGGCTTCCGATGAGTTTGCCGTCTGGGAATCGGAGCAGGCGTGGGGTGACGAATGAAACGCGGCGAAATCCGGTGGTATAAATTCATCCAGCCCGACAAGATGCGGCCGGTGCTGATCCTGACGCGGGATTCCATTCTGGAGTATCTCGGTGAAGTGACCATTGCCCCCATCACCAGTACGGTCCGCGAAATTCCCTCAGAGGTTTTTCTTTCCAAGGACGACGGCATGCCCCGTGATTGCGCGGTCAACTGCGACCACCTGCAGACGGTTTCCAAGGGGAAGATCGGTGGGCTAATCACCGCCTTGCCTCCCGCAAAAATGGCCGATGTCGGACGGGCCATCCACTTTGTCCTCGATTTGTAATTTCGGCGTGGATCCTCCTTCACCAAGGCTTTCACCGCTGCCAAGGCTACGGCAGACAAGTCGGCGCACAGGTGAACGCAGATAAGTGGCAAAGGCTGCTTCGCCGCAACACCAAATGTCAAAACCGATTATCGCGCAGAGACGCAGAGACGCTGAGAAAAAAGGCAAAATGTGCTACCCGGACTGATACTTTCGCCTTCCGGGTTTTGCTGCCATCTGTCGTCCGTCGTCTGTCTTCTTTGTTTTTGCCGTGTATCCGCACGCAGGTCAAATATCAGCCTGCGAGCATTTTCTGGATTTTCGAAACGACGGGCTGAAGCCGATCGCGGTGCTGCGGCGGGATCATGAGCATTTTGAGGTGACGGTTGGCGGGCATGGCGAGGGCATCGGGGCGGATCATGCCGGTGCGGTAGATGGAGCGGTTTTCCACGTCCTTCAGGAACGTGAGCACATCGGCCAGATTGCCGGTGGCGCCGGGTACGTCCAGGTGCTCGATGATCTGCTGAAAGACCGTGTTTACGGAAACGAGAAAATCAGGCATGTCTGCAAACCCGCCCGCTGCGCAGACGGCGGTCGAGGTCATGCACCGGCAGGCAAACGGCCGGATGCTGTATATCGTACACAGATTGTCTTCGAGCAGCGCGCAGGGGGTCCAGGCCGGGTCGCAGACCTCCTCGGGCGGGTCCTCATCGGCCAGGGACAGTTCGGCGAGGCGGTTGATGGTGATCAGCGGCCGGAACCTGTTTTCCGCGCACGTTTTGGACAGGCATCCAAAAAGGGTTTCAAGAGACTCGGCCTTCAGCCTATCCACCAGCCGGTAGCCTTCCAGGGTGGTCACGGTGACGTTGCGGGTGCAGCAATGGGAACAGCCCTTTTCACAGGCCTGCGCCACGCCCGACACCGCCTCGTCGTAGCGGCGGTAAAGGGCGTCGAGGATGCCGAGTTTTTTACCGATGTCCATGGTGCCGGTTTCTATACCGGATCCGCCTGTCGCGCAAGAGGCGGCGAGGTGCTTACCGGTTACCGGACCGGAGTTTGGCCAGCGCGCCGTGCGCCGCATTGATCAGCGGGTGCACGGTAGGGGCCGGTGTCAGCATCGGGTGCGTGGCGATCTGCATCATGTCCAAATCCCGGACGTTGAGTTTCATCTGAATACCGATGGACACGGCATTGATCAATTCGCCCGCGGAAGGCCCGCCTGATATCTGGCCGCCAAGCAGATCTCCTCCCCGATCGGCAAACACCAGCTTCACCTTCAGCGGCGCGGCGCCGGGCAGGGTACCGGGGTGGCGGTCCGGAGCGATCGCCTCTCCGGTAACGATCCGGAAGCCCTCTTTTTCGCACGTCCGGCAGGTCATTCCCGCACTGGCAAAGCAGACATTGCCGATCTTCGTGGAGAAGGCCGACACGGTGCCTTGAATCTGGCGAAGCACCCGGATGCCGTAGATGTTCGTTCCGGCGATGCGCGCTTCCGCAGTCGCCGTTGAAGCGAGCCACACCGGTACTTCCTCGCGCGTGAAAAAATCCCGCTTGAGGGCGCAATCACCCACGGCGAAGATATTTTTTACACGGGTCCGCATATAGGAATCGACCCAGATCGATCCGCCCTGGGTCAGCATCAGGCCCCCCTTTTCAGCGAGCAGCGTGTTCGGCCGTCCGCCGATGCCGACAACGACCATGTCCGCCGGCAGGCGCGCGCCGTCATCCAGCGTCACCGAGGCCACGGCGTTTTGACCGTCGATGGACACCGCCCGCCGTCCGGTGCGGACGTGGACACCCGCCGTGGTCAGCTCATTGGCGACGGCATCACAGAACGCATCATCGAAGGCGAGACTGAGCAGTTTGGGCATAATCTCCACGATGTGAATCTCGGCGCCCGGGTCCCGCGCCAGCTCGTCGGCGAATTCGGCACCGATGAAGCCGCCGCCCAAAATGACGATCTTTTTTGCCGCCCTGGCTTTTTCTCTGAGAACGGTCATGGCTGAAAGGCTCTTGGTGATGGCGAACACGCCGGGCTGATCGATGCCCGCGATGGTGGGCAGCACCGGGTAGGTTCCCGTGGCCAGCACGAGTCGTTCGTAGTCAATCTCCTTAGCCGAAGCGAGGGTCAGGCGACACGCCGCCGTGTCAAGCGCCACGGCCTCGTCCACGGTGATTTCGATACCGGCCGCCTCGAGGGGCTTGTCGCCCATGATATTCTGTGACGGCTCTGACATGGTATGGATCATATAGGGAATGGCGCAGGGAATGACGCCGTCGGCGATGTCCTTGATGATGCATACAGATTTTTCGGGATAAACGCTCTTTGCCGTCAGTGCAGTGATGACGCCCGCCGGGCCGCCGCCCACGATAACCACATCACATTTCATTCTGGCCTCCTGAATCATTATTGCGGTGAATAGGGGGGCATCGCGTTGCCGGTAATTTCGCGCTGTGTATCCTGTCGCGTCATAACACCGTCGCTGTCCCCTCAGGTTCGGCTCATCGACGATAATCGGAAAAGCAATTCACGTGCCAAAGGCCATTGCTATGCTATTGAGACGTTACTTGCTGATATTAAGGTGAATTTTAGGCGCAGGTTGGGTTGCTGCCCCAGGCTCGAAAGTGTGGTGGCGCGGAAAAAATATTTACACTTCGTCAGGGTCGGAATGAGTCTCCAGCCGCGAACAGCTGAAGATGCCCGGTGGGGCTTCTGATCCTGAACGCTGCAGGCGGTGCATTAAAATGCCTGCCACGGGCAGTGACGGGCCAGGCGGGAAAATTGTTCGAACCTACGGGCATTCGCGGTTTAACGGTTGGAATTTTTCAAGTCGGCGGACGGATGACCAGGAATTTTCCTTTTTTCCCCGAACGGGCGTCATTTTTTTCCACGATCACCAGGATGGGACGCGCCGCGCCCTGCACCCATAGCGCGAGATCTCCGAAGCTGGGGTATGAGGGAAAATTATACAACCGTTTTGTTAACTGCACGGCGGGACTCGGCGGCCCGTCTTTTTGGAAGATGTCCAGAAACACCGTTCCGCTGTAATACGTTTCTTTTTCAACGACGTGCTGGCGCCCCATGAAGGGGATGATGCTGGGCAGGCCGAAGGTGGTTTTCTCCTTGAGTTTGCTGTCAAAGGAAACCGCCGCCATAAAGGTTTGCCCGTGGTGCCAGATCGATACCATATTCGAATAACCGACCATGGTACCGCCGCAATTCAAATTCGGATAGGCATCCGGCCGTGGACGATCAAACCGTTCTTCAATCGTCTTCAGCCGCAGAAACCGTTCCCAGGCCAGGAAACCGACTTTTCCCGATTTCAGGTCGAGCACAAACACATACGCGTCCAGCGGCAGCCCGGAAGGTCGCCAACGCGCCTGGGGGTAAGACCTGCCGCCGCTATCGGCAGGTGAAACAAAAATATCGTCGGGGCGATCTGCAACCGAATAAGCGTAAAAATAGGTCGCGTAGGGGATGCGTTCCGTCTGAAAGGTCATGACGTGCGCAGCGCCGATGGTCACTTCCCACGGTGTGCTGGACGGGTCGGCATGACAGACGGTTGCCGCCAGCAAAACCCCCATGACCATGAGCAGTCGCCAGGCCACGTTGTGCTCCTTCCGCTCAGATTTTGCATAGAATCCGCTGTCCGGCTAGTACCGTTGGGATACCGGAGGCGCTTTTTACAAAAGATCAGCTCTATGATGAAACTGCAAAAAGTCCGAATTAACCACAGAGGACACAGAGGACACAGAGGGCACAGAGGACACAGAGGGCACAGAGGGCACAGAGGGCACAGAGGGCACAGAGATAACTTATTAATTACTCATGGTATTCTCTGTGGCCCTCTGCGGTCTCTGTGGTCCAAAATCACTTTTTACGGTTTCATCAATATTGATGTTTTATCTTTATTTCACCGGTTCCATGCCTTCATTTAAATATTTCGTTGCAAGATCAATATAGAGTTGTTTACCCCAATTCCAAAATGCTTCATCTTTTTCGCTTATTTCTCTGACGATCTGAGCTGGATTACCTGCCGCAACCACTCTTTTTGGAATTATCTGTTTCATTTTTATTACACTGCCCTCTGCGACAATTGCACTATCTCCGATTTCAGACCAGATACTCAGTATGGAACCCATGCCGATCACTGCCTGATCACCAATTTTTTTACTATGGACCACGGCGCCGTGACCAATCGTGACGCGATTCCCGATCTGGTTCGTATCGCCCGGAGGCGCGTGAACAATGACACCTTCCTCCACTGCCGTGCCGTCGCCGATTTCAATCCGGCCGTAGTCCCCTCTTAAGATTGCGCCATGCCCGATATAGCAATTGTTCCCGATAACGACATCACCAATAACCCTCGCCAAATCACTTACGTAGGTATCGTTTCCAATTTTTGGCTGCTTGCCGTCAAATTTGTAAAGCATGAAATGCCCTTCTCAAGAATACACTTCTAATAAAACCATTATTTCGCGCTATCCCACCGAACGTTGAGGCTGTTGGGCGCGCGGTGTTTGCGTCCCAACAAGCCGTTTGTTAGCCAATCAAGTCGATGTTATTCTCAGTGCACCAATTTCTAAGGGCTTCATTTTGTTTGCTATCTTCAAATTTGTGCCATTCATCGAGAAGCCCTACTCTATTCAAGAAGGTTTTTATATTTGGTATATGCGCCTTTCTTTCGAAATATCTGAGAGACTCTGTCTGTTTCTGCAGGCAGTTTTTCAGAAATAAATTCAAACACAAGCCGCTCCCCTAAGTTCAATTTATTTTTGTGTGGAATTTCAATATATTCATCAGATTCTTCAAAATCCTCAGGCAATTCATCTGGATCACCGTACTCAGAAATATAATATATTTTTTCATTTCTGGTAGAAAGCAAGGCCTGATTTCCATACATCGGCCTCATGCTGACGAACAAGAATGCGTTTTCAATATCGTCGTATGATATTTTCATTTCTATTGGCTAACGTTTGAGCTGTGTGGAAACGCGGGTGTTTGCGTTTCCACACCAGCGATTTGTTATACGTTCTGTCACTTAGCTACAATTCTTGCATACAATTTTGACATAAATTTATCTGTTGATGCGTTATCAGAGAGCAAATAGT
>JBDRRP010000151.1:0-30883 GCA_043825735.1 Pseudomonadota bacterium
GCCGTTGCAGTCATCAAGAAGCGACTCAACAGCTGCTTGTCTTTGACCAATATCTGTCGCCCATGAGAAAGGATCTGCTTGAGCAGCACCTCGCTGGCCGAGTTCATGATAACCACATGAATGTCTTTGCGAAGCTTGCGCGACAGTTCGACTACCATTCGCTCACGCATCAATTCAGCCGGCACAGCGTCCGGTGCCCGCAACAGCACTCCGATGTCGACATCGCTGTCTTCACGATGCCGGCCGCGTGCCCTGGATCCGAACAGGTAAACAGCAGCCACTTCAGGGGAGCGGCTGAAATATTTTTTCAGGTTCTGTTCCATGAGGGATCGTTTGGCCGCCTGCGGCGGCGTTCTGGGCCGCTGCGCGGCCGTTCCGGGTTCCGGGTTAAAAGCGAAATGCTTCAAACCAAAGAAAAAAACATTGAACCGCCAAGGACGCGAAGGACGCTAGACGCCTATCGGCGCGTTCGGGCCGCCGGAGGCGGCGTTCTGGGCCGCTGCGCGGCCGTTCCGGGTTCCGGGTTAAAAGCGGAATGCTTCAAACCAAAGAAAAAAAACATTGAACCGCCAAGGACGCGAAGGACGCTAGGCGCCTATCGGCGCGTTCGGGCCGCCGGAGGCGGCGTTCTGGGCCGCTGCGCGGCCGTTCCGGGTTCGGCGCCGGAGGCGCGTTCGTGCCGCTGCGCGGCGTTCCGGGTTCCGAGTTCAAACAGCAAGAGGTCCCTCCTTCGCTGCGCTTCCGCCGTCGCTCTGCGAGCTATGGCGGACAAGATGGCGGGCAAGCAGAGGTCGGATGACAGATGACAGATTACAGCGAACTGCAAAACATTGAACCGCAAAGTGCGCGAAGGTCGCTAAGTTTTGTTCGAATCGGGTCGCCGGGAAAAGCGCTCCGGCTCACGATTCGAACAAAGGCGACGCTGAAAGAAGCTGCGCCGGATGAGCCCCCTATCCTATAGCTCCGCCCGGTCGATTACAGGATCAACCAGGCATTATGCATCTGTTATTATTAATTTTTCATACATATAGCGGGCGATTTTCAGCCCGCAATTACCACAGCATCTTCAGCTTTTCCCGAGGCACACCGCTGTCGTTGGCAATGCCGTCGAGGCTTTCGCTGCTGGCGTCAAACAGCAATACCGCGTCGAAAACCGGCGGCGCGCGCCGGGCCATCTCCTCGGCACTTTCCAGATGTTCCACCAATCGCAGTTTCATGGACTCGGTTCGAATGATCGTCTCGATGAATTCCTTGACGATGGCCGGCCCCACGAACACCACCTGGATGAGCCCGTTTTTTTCAAAATCCGCAAGACGAACGACGAGCCGGGACTTCAGCTCGCGATATTCACCCAAGCGCTTGACCACGAAAGACACTGCCAGACGGCTCCGGGTCTCGATCCCCTTTGGGGTTAGTTTGTATATGTAACCGAGTTTGTTTGGATTCTTACGGAAATTGCCGACCTTGACGAACCCCTTATCAAGAAGCCGCCGCAGGACGTAATTGATCTGGCCGAGACTGATGCCGGTGTGATCAGAGAGCTGGCGCTGGGTGCAGATGTCCCCTGAGTCGAGGGCATCCAGGATCTGAAAATCTTTGCCGGAAAAGCTCACAGAATAAGGCCCACACAAATACCCGCCCCAAAAACCCTGATGAACCCGCCGAAAGTCCCGGTGGCCGCGTTTTTGTCATTCCGGCGACCTGTCCGCCATAGCGCAGCGACGGCGGAAAGCCGGAATCCAGTGGTTCGAATCATTCTGGATGCCGGATCGCGTCCGGCATGACGACCAGGGGACTTTTCAATGCACCATCAGCCCTGCTTTCGAGGTGGCACGCAACGCGCTGGGATAAGATCAAAGGCGGCCCGGCCCTGTGTTTCCTGACCCGATCAGGTGCGCTGTAAATGCCGCAATAACAGGGAAATAGCCGTCGTTTCGTTCGCCGATGCGGTTTTGTTCAAAACCGAACACAGATTACTGCTCAACGGGTGGTTTAGTCAAGGGTGAAAGCGTTTGGATCGTTGGGAGCGTTTGGCCGCTGCGCGGCGTTCTGGCGACCGGAGGTCGCGTTCCGGGTTCCGAGTGAGGCGCCTTCGGCGCGTTCCAAGTTCCGGGTTCCGGGTTCAAAACCGCTAACGGCAACGGCATTGAACCGCGAAGCTCGCGAAGGACGCCTCTGGCTTCGCTCTTCGAGCTACGCCCTGACAAGAAGTTTTGTTCGAATCGGATCGCCGGGAAAGCGCTCCGGTTTACGACCGAACAAAGGGAGCGCGCTATCGAAACGGCTTCTTGTCACTGACGCTTTTCCATCAGTGGGTAGATTTCCTTGCGATGGCAGATGCCGAGTATATGTATCTCATCGCCGGCCACCTTGAACACGATGCGGTAATCTCCAACCCTGAGTTTCCAGTAGCCTTTGAGGTTCTTACGCAAAGGCTGGCCATACTCTTGAGGGGCGATCATAAGACGGTTTTCAATCGCTTTTTTAATCCGCTGGCGGTTATCAGCGTTGAGCTTCGGAATATCTCGCTCTTTGACGTCATGGTGGTAGACGACCGTAAAAGGCATGCTACTCCCAGACCGCCACATGGCTCAACGCCTTGCCCCGATCAAAACTATTCTCGCGCTCCGCAGCGAAATCAACAAGCGCCTGATCCTCACGTAGTTCCAGAGCCTCTTTCACCAGGTCGCGCATCAACATCGACATGGAGATGCCTGCGTCTTCAGCAAGACAGTGCAGAGCGTTATAGAGGGGCTTTTCAAGAACAACGTTGATTCTGGGATTTTTAGCTGGCATGGCTTGACTCCTTTATAGCTGAGTGTGCCACTTGTGCGCCACCGCGTCAAGACTTCCTACTTTTAGGGCGTTTTGATCGTTTTGATCGTTTTGATCGTTTTGATCGTTAAGAGCGTTAAGAGCGTTAAGAGCGTTAAGAGCGTTAAGAGCGTTAAGAGCGTTAAGAGCGTTAAGAGCGGTTAAATCTCTTTGCAGTTGCCGTTCGGCCGGCTTGTCCGCCGTCTTGTCCGCCATAGCGCAGCGACGGTGGAAGCCTTGGTTTTGGCGAAGGGGAAGGCCGCCAATTTCTATCTGCGTTTATCTGCGTTCATCCGCGTCCCATTTTGCAGTTCGCAGTTGCCTGTACATCCTGTCAAATAATCTCTTTCAGGCCGTAGTCCTGCTGTTCATATTTCTTGCCGCAGGTCAGGCATTCCAGATCGCCGGGTAGTCTTTCACCGCACCGGCAGGCCCAGCCGATTTGTTTTGCGGGGTTGCCAATAACCAAGGCGTGATCGGGGACGTTTCGGCTAACGACACCGCCGGCGCCGATGAAAGCATACCGGCCGATCGTCGTACCGCAAACGATGGTACAGTTGGCGCCCAGCGTTGCGCCGCGTTTGACCAGAGTCGGGCGCACCTGGTCCATCTTTCGTATCTCGGCGCGGGGGTTGGTGATGTTGGTGAACACCATGGACGGGCCACAGAACACAAAATCCTCAAGAACCACGCCGCGGTAAACAGATACATTGTTTTGAATCTTACAGCCCTGACCGATGATGACATCCTCGGCGATGAAGACATTCTGACCGATCGTGCAATCAATGCCGACAACAGCGCCAGTGCTGACATGGGCCCAATGCCATATTTTCGTTCCTTTCCCGATTTTTGCGCCGTCATCGACAATCGCCGTTTCATGTGCAAAATAATCAGGCATCAGCTTTCTCCTGGTCATTTTTCTATACGCTTATGCAGAAAGTGCCGGTTGGTCCTTACCCAAAGTGGTGTTGAACCACGGAGTTACTGCGGTCAAAAGTGGAGATGGGATAGCGCTCGGTGCGCCCTTACAGCCAGAAACAGGTTCTTATCTCTTTTTCTTCTACCAAAAAAGAACCATAAACCACGAAACACACGAAAGAAAGATGGATAAACGATAACGGGCTGATCTACTCCAAAAAGCGTGCACCGGGCAGCGCCATGGCAACGGGGCCGCGCCTTTAATTTGTAGATAATTGCGTATTAAAACAATCAACACCATTTGATTTTCTCCGTGCCCTCCGTGACTGTGGTGATCACACAATGTCATCGGGGGTACCGGTCCTAAACGCTAAACTATAGCGTCATCGATCAGTGGATTTTACGATTTCAGCATCTTGCAAAATGGATGGTATTCACCCGACAGACCGATCGGCGGGGTGTTCCGTATCTGGTGGGCTGTTTCGATACTGGCCCGGGCCTGATCGAGACCAAAGCCGTTGCCCTTCAATATCTCTTGATAGCTACGCGTGTGAAGATCGGTGAAACCGCCGGAAAACTCAATTTCCTTAGCGTCCACCGTGATCGATCGATATGTGCGCATTTTGCGTTTTAACGCTTCTTCCGGCAAATAGTTGTCATTGACGCTCAAAAACCAACGCACGCGGGCATTCTTCAGCCTCAGATAACCGGCGGCAGTATCCGGCTGATGAATATGAACGATGTTTTCTTTTACAGGGCCAAAAATCCAGCTGAGCATATCGAAAAAATGGATACCGATATTGGTGGCGATGCCGCCGGATTTCTCAGGATATCCCTTCCAGCTCACAAAATACCACCGCCCCCGGGAAGTGAGATAGCTGAGATCGATATCGTAAATTTTGCCGGGGTCAGCAGCCAGTTCACCGCCCACCTTTTCTTTGAGCGCAATCAGACTGGGATGAAGTCGGAGTTGAAGGATATTCCATACCCTGGCGCCCTGCTCCTCCGCGATTTCAGCCACGGCATCGATATTCCAGGGGTTGAGCACCAGCGGCTTTTCGCAGATGGCATCCGCCTTGATGCGCAGGGCAAACCGGATATGAGCGTCGTGCAGGTAGTTGGGAGAACAGATGCTCACATAGTGGATGGGCTGCGCCCCTTTTCGGCGCTCTTTCTCAGCATGACGGTCAAAGCGCTCGAATTCGGTAAAAAAGGCTGCGTCAGGAAAATAGCTGTCTATCACACCCACCGAATCTTTCGGGTCCATTGCCATTACCAACCGGTTTCCAGTTTCCGCGATCGCCTTCATATGCCTGGGCGCGACATATCCTGCAGCCCCGATCAATGCAAAATTCTTTATTTCCTGCATGGTTTGGTCCTCAGCATTTCAAGAGCGTTAGGAGCGTTTTGATCGTTGGGAGCGTTAGGAGCGTTTTGATCGTTGGGATCGTTAGGAGCGTTTTGATCGTTGGGAGCGTTTGGCCGCTGCGCGGCGTTCTGGCGACCGGAGGTCGCGTTTCGTGTTCGAAGTTCCGGGTTGCCGGTTGGTGCCGGAGGCGAATTTGAAGCGTAAAGTTTGATAAAACCGTAAAAAGTGATTTTGAACCACAGAGACCGCAGAGAAAATACCGAATAATTAGCAAGTTATCTCTGCGTTTTCTGTGTCCTCTGTGTTGAATTCTGACTTTTTACGAAGGCATCAAGCTTGATTACTAATCGGTTTGCTGCCTGCGCCGTTCGACTTCGCTGTTGTCCATCCATGGGAGGAATCTTGCTCCCTCGTCCATGATGGGAGAGGGACGGGGTGAGGGGGACATCCCACAGATAACAAAAGACAATCTTATACCGGCCCACCCCCTCCCCTGGCCCCTCCCACAAGGGGAGGGGTATTCATGGATGGACAATAGCTGAGAGACGGCGCTGAATGACAGGCTTTAGTGATTGGACTTGCGCATCTTGGGGAAGAAAAGAGAGCAGCTTACCAAGATATCCTCTATCGATCGCAATTTTGGCACTTACCGGATAACTGAATCCAGTCAACCAACCGCTTACCAGCAGTTTAAAATCATTTACCCACACTAAATCTTCATATCTGACAGGCGCTCCAGAATGGATATTTTCCAAGATATTTTTCGAATACTCTTCAGGGTCGGACTTTAAGCCAAAAAGGAGCGCGTTTCTATCTTCATTGTTTGAAAAGTATTCAATTATTGTACTCATGATATCTATCTTGTCGGCATCTCGAATTATCCTAAGGGCGAGATCTACCTGAACTGGCAGGTTATCCTGCAGGTGGTGACGATTGTGTAAAAGCACGGCAGCCAGTATTGTTCTGCGGTGGCTGGGTTCAATCGCAGCAAGGATTCCTTCTTTTTTTAATATTTTCACACCAACGGCGGCGTGATTCACCGTTTTGAGATCATTGTAGGACTGGAAACGGGCATATTGATCAAACCGGCCGACATCATGAAACAGTGCGGCAATTCTGCAAATACCACTCGTGGGGGAAGGCAGGTCCAACCAGTCGATAATTTCTTCAGAAACACGCAGCACTCTCATAGAGTGATCGATTTTCATCTGAATGTTTCGCTTATCTTCGGCAGTCCCCTGTAAATACCCTTTTGAAAAGGAATGGAACCAGTCGATATAGTATGAGATGTCAGGCGGTATTTCAAATTCCATATCATTTCGCCTATGGAGCGTTGGGAGCGTTTAGATCGTTGGGAGCGTTTAGATCGTTAGGAGCGTTGGGAGCGTTTAGATCGTTAGGAGCGTTGGGAGCGTTGGGAGTGTGGGCGCCGAGGGTGCGTTCTGGCCGCTACGCGGCGTTCCGGGTTCCGGGTTGGCGCCGGAGGCGCGTTCCAGGTTCCGGGTTCGGCGCCGGAGGCGCATTCTGGCCGCTACGCGGCGTTCCGGGTTCAAAATCGCTAACGGCAAAGACATTGAACCGCGAAGGACGCCAAGGACGCTAAATCAAAATTCTTTGGTTTTCGCTGTTTCTGTCGTCTGGCAGTTCGTCTTGTCCGCCAAAGCCTTAGCGGAGGTGGAAGCCTTTGCAGAAGTGGAAGGCCGCCACACCATCGCCTTCAACACCATAAAAACAATTTTCACCACCGCAGAGAAACAGAGTGAACGGAGAACTGCAGGTTTTGATTTCGGGAGATACCGAAATCAAAACGGTTTCGATCGCCTCCGGCGAGGTGGTGCATCATGCTAACAAAACCGTTAATACTTGGCTGGTTTTACCATGCTATGACCACTGTCGAACTGCCCGAAGGGCTGGAACCCTTTTGGGATCACGGCATCTCCCGGGATCCCAAAAACTCTGTTTCCTCTGTTCCTCTGTGGTGAAATCACCCTCACAGTTGCGTTCGGCCGTCTTGTCCGCCGAAGCCTTGGCGAAGGTGGATCTGCGCCAAAGACTTTAGGGATTTTTGCCGTGGTATTTTTGATGCCATCGCCAGGCTGTTTCGATGATGCCTTCGAGATCGGGGAACCGGGGCGCCCACCCGAGTTTTTCGCGGATCTTCATAGCGTCGCCGACAAGCACCGCCGGGTCCCCGGATCTGCGGTTGGCGATTTCATAGGGCACCTTGCGACCGGTGACTTTCTCGGCTACCGCGATCAGCTGCCGGATCGAAAAACCGTTGCCGTTGCCCAGGTTGTAAGAAGCGCTCTGGGCGTCGCCCTGCAATGCCTTCAAGGCCAGCAGATGGGCCTGGGCCAGATCGCTGATGTGAATGTAGTCCCTGATGCACGTGCCATCGGGGGTGTCGTAGTCGTCGCCGTAAACGGACAGTTTTTCCCGGCGCCCGTCTATCGCATCGAGAACGAGCGGGATCAGGTGGGTTTCCGGGTCGTGAACTTCACCCACCGCCCCTTCCGGATCGGCGCCGGCGGCATTGAAATACCTGAGATTGACATGACGCAAACCGTGAGCGATCTCGGCATCGGCGAGCATCCGCTCCACGGCCATCTTTGAAAACCCGTACGGATTGACAGGCTTCTGGGGGTGGGACTCAACGAGGGGCAGCGCCATCGGCTCGCCATAAATGGCGCAGGTGCTCGAAAAAATCATTTTGGAAATGCCGGCTTCGACCATGGCCTCAATAAGGGTCAGGCTCCCGACGGTATTGTTTCGGTAATACATCTCCGGATGCTCGACCGATTCGCCCACATAGGCAAAGGCGGCAAAGTGCATGACCGCTTGCGGCCGATATTGTTTCATCACCGCGACAAGCCGCTCACCATCCAGAATGTCGCCCTTTTCCAGCGGCCCCCATTTCACCGCCCATGCGTGCCCCCGGCTCAGGTTGTCGTAGACGATGGGCGTGTAGCCGCCGGCTGCCAGTGCTTTGCAGGCATGTGAACCGATGTAGCCGGCGCCGCCGGTGACCAGGATGGTGTTGTTTTTTGAAGTCATGGGTATGAGCCTTTGGCACTGCGTTAGTTGGCCGCCTGCGGCGGGGGAAAACCTTTTTGGCACGGATTACACGGATTGCACGGATTTGGGCACTGCGTTAATTGGCCGCCTGCGGCGGGGGAAAAGCTTTTTTGGCACGGATAGGGTTTGCGCACCTGCAGCGCTTTAAACCGTGTAATCCGTGGAATCCGTGCCAAGGAGCTTTTGTGCTGTTATTTTTTTATTTATAATAGCAGTGACAAAAGAATTTTTACCCCGTGCCTAAGGCTTTTTGGTTTTGGTGAAAACCTTGCGTTTGATCTGAACGCTTTGGGCAAAGTTGATCAGGAGGCCGATTTCAATGCCTGTTGCTTTGAGATAGTTGTTCAATTGCGCCTCGTGGGCCGGATGCAACTCTTTTATGGATTTCAGCTCCAGGATTACTTTCTCCTCGACGAGAATATCGGCAATGTAGTCTCCGACTATTTTTTCATCGTAAAGGACTTTGATCGGCACTTCCATTTGAGCGTTAAGGCCTGCCTTTTCAAGTTCGATCATGAGTGATTTCTGATAGACCGCTTCAAGGAAGCCAAATCCAAGGGTATTGTGGACTTTGTAGGCACAGTCGATGATCTTGGCGGTGAGGTCACTGTGTTTCATGGATATTGTTGGCGCTGCGTTAATGGGCCGCCTGCGGCGGGGGAAAGCTTTTTTGGCACGGATTACACGGATTGCGCCTATACGGCTTAAAAAGCGACGCGGATTTGGGCACTGCGTTAGTTGGCCGCCTGCGGCGGGGAAAACCTTTTTGGCACGGATTACACGGATTACGCGGTTAAGAAATTACGCAGCGCCTTCGGCGCTTTAATCCGCGTAATCCGTGTAATCCGTGTAATCCGTGCCAATGAGCTTTTATGTTGTTATTTTCTTCATTAAAAATAGCAGTGCCAAAAAGCATTTTCCCCCGTGCCTAAGGCTTTTGAAATTTAGGACCGGATTATTTTGACAGATATTCTTCGTAGGTTGTCCGGATGCCGTCTTCGAGTGCGATTGACGCCTTCCAGCCGGCGGCGTTGATTCTGGACACATCGAGGCGCTTTCGGTACATGCCGTCGGGTTTGCTGCTGTCGAAGACCATATCGCCAGTAAAGCCAATCGTTGTTTTTACCAGCGCGGCCAGTTCGGCGATGGTCGCGTCAGCGCCGCTACCGACATTCACAAATGAGACGCCGGTGTCGGTGGTGGCCCGTTGATAAGCAGTTTCTTCCATTTGCATGACGTGGATGCAGCCGCCGGCCATGTCGTCGACGTGGAGAAATTCGCGGTAAGGCGCCCCCGAGCCCCACAGGATCACGGCGGGTGGGACTTCAGAGGGCAGAGGACAGAGGACAGAGGACGGAGAAACGCATTCCGGGTTCAAGGTTCCGGGTTCAAGGTTGGCAGCCGAAGGCTGCGTAAAACCCTCTTTGGGTTCAATCTGTGTAATTTTTTGAAGCCGTGTAGGCGTAATCTGTGGATAAACCGTTTTTTGGCCGTTGCGGATGGCAATTGCGTTTAGTGAATGGCGGATGTCTTCCGGGATGGGGCCGTAGGTTTCCTCGTCATATAGAATGCCTTTTCCGTCGCCAATTTCGGCCAACTTGGCCAGGTGGAATTTACGGATCAGGGCCGGCAGGACATGGGAGTTTTGAAGGTTGTAATTGTCATTGGGGCCATAGAGATTTGTGGGCATCACCGACCGGTAGTCAGAGCCGTATTGCCGGTTGAGGCTTTCGCAAAGTTTGATGCCGGCTATTTTGGCAATCGCGTAGGGCTCGTTGGTCGGCTCCAAGGCACCGGTGAGCAGGTATTCTTCCTTCAAAGGTTGGGCTGCCGCAGTCGGGTAGATGCATGAGCTGCCCAAAAACAGCAGATTCTTTACCCCTGCCTTGAACGCCCCCCAGATCACGTTGTTTTGAACGGTCAGATTCTCGTAGATGAAATCGGCCCGGTAGGTGTTGTTCGCATAAACTCCGCCCACGCGGGCTGCGGCCATGAACACGCCGTCGATCCTGTTGCTTTCAAAAAATGCGAAGACGGCCCGCTGGTCCAGCAGGTCGAGCTGCTGCCGGGTGCGGGTGATGATGTTGGTGTAGCCGTCCTTTTGGAGACGGCGGAGGATGGCCGAGCCGACCATGCCCTTATGGCCGGCGACGAAAATGGAATCATTTTTGTTCAACATTTCAAAACCAATATTTCACCACAGAGTAACAGAGATAATAGAGTATAATTTGATTCAGGGAGATGCCTGAATCAAATCATCATTCGGTAGCATTAGGCGAGTGATACCATCTTTTAACAAGACCACGTTAAAGTTGATTAATAAACCAACCGGAGCTTTTAATATCTTCATGTATGTCATGGCCTGGGCTTCATGGATTGTCTCTATTCTTTTGCATGACTTGAGCTCTACAACAACTACGTCGTCAACGAACAGGTCAACACGGTACTTACATTCTGTCGGCTTCCCCTTATAAACGATGGGAATTTCCTTTTGCCTTGAGAAGGCAAGTCCACGATTACTGAACTCTAAACACAGGCATTCTTCGTAGATGTTCTCGAGAAGTCCTGGACCGAGCTCTTTGTGGACCTCTATAGCAGCGCCTATAATTGCCCCCGTGAGAACGTTGATCGAGTCATTTACCATAAATAATTTTTACCACAGAGGTACAGAGAAAACAGAGTTTCTGGAATCCCGGAAGGCGACGCAAACTGTTTTGATTTCGGTATCTCCCGAAATCAAAACCAGTCGTTCTCCGTTCACTCTGTGTCTCTGTGGTGAACTGATCTATTCATAGTAGTTTTTGATCTTGAAGCCTTGTTGTTGCAGGGTGTCATCTCTTAGGGCGTCTTGCAGGTCGGAGGTGACCATGTCTTTAACCAGTTCTTCGAAGGTGATTTTGGGCGCCCAGCCTAATTTCTGTTTGGCTTTTGATGGGTCGCCCAATAACGTCTCCACCTCGGTGGGGCGGAAGTAGGCGGGGTCGACTCTCACGATCGTCGACCCTGGGTTCACGGTGCACGGTTCACGGGGCACGGCTGAATCTCCCGGAGGCCCTTGCGGAAAATCTACGGAGATGTCGGCGACTGATGAGAGGATGCCGACTTCGTCGATGCCTTTTCCCTGCCACTCGATGCTCATGCCCAGATTGGCAGCGGCTTTGTCGACAAATTCTTTGACACTGTGCTGCTCGCCGGTGGCGATGACGTAGTCGTCAGGGGCATCTCCCTGAAGCATGAGCCACATCATGCGAACGTAGTCCTTGGCGTGGCCCCAGTCGCGCAGGGCGTCCAGGTTGCCCAGGTAAAGGCAGTCCTGCAGCCCCAGGCGGATGCGGGCCAGGGCGCGGGTGATTTTTCGCGTGACAAAGGTCTCGCCGCGAACCGGAGACTCATGGTTGAAAAGAATGCCGTTACAGGCAAAAAAATTGTAGGCCTCCCGGTAGTTCACCGTGATCCAGTAAGCGTAGAGTTTGGCCACCGCATAGGGAGAGCGCGGATAAAACGGCGTCGTCTCGGATTGGGGCACTTCCACCACCTTGCCGTAGAGCTCACTGGTGGATGCCTGATAATAGCGGGTCTTACCCCCCAAGCCCAGGATTCGAATAGCTTCGAGCAGCCGCAGCGCGCCCATGGCATCGGTATCGGCCGTGTATTCGGGCGTCTCGAAAGACACCTGCACATGGCTCTGGGCCGCCAGATTGTAGATCTCGTCGGGCTGGGTTTCCTGGATGATGCGGATCAGGTTGGTGGCGTCGGTGAGATCGCCGTAGTGCATTTTGAACCGCACATCCTTTTCGTGCGGATCCCGGTAGAGGTGATCCACCCGGTCGGTATTGAACAGCGATGCGCGGCGCTTGATGCCGTGAACGCTGTAGCCTTTTTTCAAAAGAAACTCGGCAAGGTAAGCGCCGTCCTGGCCGGTGATGCCGGTGATTAAGGCGACTTTTGAGTTAGAATCAGTCATCGGAGTTTTCCTTGTGGAATTGAGCCATGGTTGGTGGTTGGCATCGATTCAGGGATTTAGGAATTTAGGAATTTAGGAATTTAGGAATTTAACGCTATTTTGACTGGAGATCTCGGAGATATTTGCGGAAACCTTTAATCTGTTTGCGGCAATCCGCTGCCAAATCGTATACGCGCCTGAATTGGTTTTCATCAATGTAGCCACAATCCGTTGCGCGGTAGAGCTGGGACTGTACTTCACTGCATGAACGCTGAGAGTATCCTAAGAACTTCACGAACTCCTTTGTGGAGCTATCATCAAACCCCTCGGCGATATTGTCCATCACCGATCCCGAAACCCGCCAAATCTGGTCCTTTAAACTGTAATCTCTGTTAAAAGGCACAGCATTAATAATTTTCCAAACTTCGCGACACAACTCTCGCGCCACCTGCCAACAAGGCAATTCTTCGAATGTCTTATAGCCCATTTTTAGTTCCTGCAGTTTTTAAGCCGTTTAGGCGCAATCCCTCAATTCCTGTCGCTTTTTAAGCCGTATAGGCGCAATCCCTGAATTCCTGAATCCCTCAATTCCTGAATCCCTCAATCAGCTTTTTCTTAAGCCATACCATCTCGAAGTTTTCTAAGGGATCTAATCTTCTTATACTCCAACATCAGATCGATCCACTCGCGGAAGAGCGGGGCCAGGCGCTCGATGGAGGCGCCGGTGCGGCGGTTGGCGATACGGTTCAGGGCAAACTGGCATTCTTCGTTGTCCGGATCGTTTTCCAGGAGGTGGCGGCAGATCTCTTCGGCCTTGTCGAAATTGCCCTGATCCTCCTGCACTTTGGCCATGGTGGCGGTGAAGAACGTTTTGTCGGTCATGGGGTCACCTCGAATTGCGCCTATACGGCTTCAAAGATTGGCACTGCGTTAATTGGCCGCCGGTGGCGGGAAAACCTTTTTGGCACGGATTTCACGGATTACACGGATTAAAAAAAGAGAATTTTCGCGGCCTGCGGCCGAAGGGCAACAGCAAAGAGATTTAACCGCGGATGACGCAGATTAAAACCAAGAGGTTTGTTCGAATCGTGACCCGGGGCGCTTTTTTCCCGGCGACCCGATTCGGACAAAACTTAGCGTCCTTCGC
Organism: Pseudomonadota bacterium; assembly: GCA_043825735.1. Taxonomy (GTDB): domain Bacteria; phylum Desulfobacterota; class Desulfobacteria; order Desulfobacterales; family JBDRRP01; genus JBDRRP01. Next base: position 13,267 of record JBDRRP010000151.1, read on the forward strand.
GCACTTCGCGGTTCAATGTCTTGCAGTTCGCCGTCATCCGGCTTTTCTCCGACCTCCGACCTCTGACCTCGGACCTCGGACCTCGGACCTCGGACTTCTGACCTCTGACATCTGGCATCTGACTTCAACCCTCTATTCGCTATAATACCCCCGATACCAGGCCACAAACTGGCGAATGCCTTCTTCCAACTGTGTATGGGGACAAAAGCCGGTGGCGGCGATGAGGTCGTCGATGTCGGCATGGGTCGCTTTGACATCTCCGGGCTGCATATCCATGAATACTTTTTGGGCTTCAATGCCGAGCGCCCTCTCGAGCGTTTCGATGAAGTCGATCAACGCCACCGGCTGGTTGTTGCCGATATTGTAGATGCGATACGGCGCATAGGAAGTGCCGGGGTCAGGCGCATCACCGGACCAGTCCGGGTTCGGCGCGGGTACCGTGTCGATGACTTTTACGATGCCTTCGACGATATCATCGATGTAGGTGAAATCGCGCTGCATGCGGCCATGATTGAACACCTTGATGGGTCGTCCCGCGAGAATGTCCCGGGTAAAAGAAAAATAGGCCATGTCCGGCCGACCCCAGGGGCCGTAGACCGTAAAAAACCTCAGACCGGTGCAGGGCAGTCCGAAGAGCTGGCTGTAAGCATGGGCCATGAGCTCATTTGACTTTTTGGTGGCTGCGTAAAGCGACACCGGATGATCCACGTTGTGGTGGACTGAAAACGGCGTCTTCGTATTGGCGCCGTAAACCGAACTCGATGAAGCAAACACCAGATGCCGTAGCGATTTGTGCTGGCGGGCCCCTTCCAGCAGATTGGCAAACCCGACGATGTTGGCGTCGATGTAAGCCGCGGGATTTTCCAGCGAATAGCGCACGCCGGCCTGGGCCGCCAGGTTGACGACGGCTGTGAAGTCATGCGCCTTGAAAAGCGCCGCCGTAGCGGTCCTGTCGGCCAGATCCATTTTTATGAAGGTAAAGCGCTCGCTCGCTTCCAGCTGCTTCAGACGGTCGCGCTTGAGATGCGGGTCGTAGTAGTCGTTGAGGTTGTCGATGCCCACGACCGCACGGCCGGCATCCAGCAGGCGCCGGCTGAGGTGATACCCGATGAACCCGGCAGCGCCGGTGATTAAAACCTTGTTATCCACAGATTGCACCGATTTCCACAGATTAAAAAAGAGAGTTTTAGCGGCCTGCGGCCGAAGGGCAACTGCAACAATGACTTCGGATATCCGCAGATTACGCAGATTACGCAGATTACGCAGATTACGCAGATTACGCAGATTACGCAGATTACGCAGATGGGCGGCCTTCGGCCGGGAAAGCTAAAATCAACTACAATTTATCCACAGATTACACAGATTAAAAAAAAGAGAGAACGGCCTGCGGCCGAACTGCCACTGCAAGGGCAATTTTGGCACGGATTGCACGGATGACGCGGATTATAACCAACGGGTTATTCAGCCTGCGGCCGGGAACTGCAAGATGACAGATGACAGACGACAGACGACAGACGACAGAAAAACCAAGAGCAGAAATCAACTGCAAAGAGAATTAACCGCTGAGAGCGCAGAGGAAAAATGATTTGGGCGCTACACGCGGAACAGCAAAAAACGGTCTATTTTCTATTAACTTTTTACTATTCACGTTTCACTGCTTTTTCGATGCTCCAAACGATCTAAACGCTCATAACGCACCGCAGGCGCCCGCCTTTAATAATGCACCCGCTTGGGCTTGCCGATGGGAAAAACGTTGAAGCCGATGGAGTAGAGCGCGTCGTGGTCGAGGATGTTTCGGCCGTCGAAGATAAAGGTCGGTTTTTGCATCGAATTAAAAATTCGCTTGAAATCGAGCTTTTTGTACAGGTCCCACTCGGTCATCACGGCAATCGCGTGGCATCCTGCGGCAGCGGCGTAAGGGTCCTCTACGAAATCGACGGTCCCTGCGACGCCGGCCAGATCGATTTTGGCGTTGCCCAGTGCCTTGGGGTCAGTGATGACGACCTCGGCGTTTTCTTCGAGAAGTTTCTTGGCCACGGTAATGGCCGGGGCCTCGCGGGTATCACCGGTGTTGGCCTTGAAGGCGAAGCCGAAAAGGCAGATGCGTTTTCCGGCCAGGGTGTTGAACATGGTGGCAAGCATGTTCATGACAAAGCGCTCTTTCTGATGCTCGTTGATCCGTATCACCCCTTCCCAGTAGTCCGCCTCGGCCTCGAGCCCGTAACTACGGAACAGGTAAACCAGATTCAGCAGGTCCTTTTTAAAGCAGGACCCCCCGAAACCGATGCTGGCATTGAGAAACTTGGCGCCGATGCGGCTGTCGCGCCCCACCGCCTGGGCCACTTCGCCGACGTTGGCGTCGGTTTTTTCGCAGAGGCTCGAAATGGCGTTGATCGAGGAAATGCGCTGGGCCAAAAACGCGTTGGCGACCAGCTTCGAGAGCTCGCTGCTCCAGATGTTCGAGGTGATGATGTTTTCCGCCGGCACCCAGTTGGCATAAATGTCCACCAGCACCTGCCGCGCCTTACGGCCGGTTTCCGTCTCCCGGGATCCCACCAGGACGCGCTCCGGGGACTGAAGGTCCCTGATGGCAGTTCCTTCGGCCAGGAATTCGGGGTTTGAAAGCACTTCGAACCGGACGCGGCTGTCCTCTGAATATAGAATCCGCTCGATGGCCTGGGCGGTTCTGACCGGCAGGGTGCTTTTTTCGACGACGATGGTGTCCTTTTTGGCGCAGCGCAGGATATGGCGCGCCGTTTTTTCTACGTATTGAAGATCCGCCGCATACCCGGCGCCCACACCGAAGGTTTTGGTGGGGGTATTGACGCTGACGAAAATAATGTCGGCATCTTCGATGCCCTTGTCGATGTCGGTGCTGAAGAACAGGTTGCGACCCCGCGCCTGGGCTACGATCTCCTCCAAGCCCGGCTCAAAGATGGGCAGATTGCCCGAGTTCCACTGGGCGATCTTTTCCGCATTGATGTCCACCACGGTCACTTTGTACCGGGTACACTTGTTTGCGATCATGGCCATGGTGGGCCCGCCCACGTAGCCGGCGCCGATGCACAGAATATTTTTTTCAAAGGGCATCGTTTTTCCTTTCAGAAAAACAGGTTCACGGTACACGGGAAAGGACAGAGGACAGATGTCAGAGGTCAGATGTCAGAGGGCAGATGTCAGATGTCAGATGTCAGATGTCAGAGGGCAGATGACAGCAAAACCGAAAAGCAAAGAGATTAGACAGGATTAACAGGATGTACAGGATAATGGCGGCCTTCCACCTTCGCTCTACGAGCTACGGCGGACAAGTCGGCCGAACGGCAACTGCAAGGGCGCATTAACCGCAGACAGGCGTGAAAGGCCCTTCGCGGTTCAATGTCTTGCAGTTCCCTGACATCTGACTTCTGACATCGGACTTCTGACACCTGACCTCCGACCTCCGACATCTGGTCATTTGTCCGCTGCCGTCTGCCCGCTGTCCTCTTGTTTTCTATTGTGAATCCTTACGACGATCTCGCCGGGCCTGACCATGCCCAGTTGCTCTCTGGCGCGGTGTTCGATGAGCGCCGGGTCGCCGTGTTGAAGGCGCTCGATTTCTTTTGCCATTTTCAGGTTTTCTTCGATGATCGTATCGTTTTTCTGCTGGGTCTGTTCGTGGGCCGATTTCATCTTGAACAGATCCACCAGTCCCTTGTCACCAAAAAAAATGACCAGCAGGAAGTTGAACAGAATCACGACCGCTAGGGCCACGATGATTTTTTGGAAGGTGGTCAACTTTTATTCAGGGATTAAGGAATTCAGAGATTGTGAATTAGCGGCCTGCGGCCGAACGGCAACTGCAAAGAACATTTTGGCACGGATTACACGGATTAACACCAAATGGGTTAAACGGCCTGCGGCCGGGAACTGCCAGAGGGCAGACGACCGAAAAACCGATTAGGATTTTGAGCCAAAGGGACTAAAGGGACCTAAAGGACCAAAACGATCCTAACGCACTCAACGCTCATAACGATCCTAACGCGCCGCAGGCGCCAGCCGTGCGCCGTCTACGCCTTGACGACATTTGCCCTCGGCTCTCGGTAAACGCCTCTGGTGTCGACGATGAGCGGGGCGTTGCCTGCGATCATGGCGTAATCGAAAGCGTCGTGGTTGGTGGCCAGGACCACGCAGTCGCTCTGTCTCAGCGTTTCCGGTGTCAGGTCCACCGACTTCAGATGGAATTGATATTTTCGCATCTTGGGAAACGCCGGCACAAAGGGATCGCTGTAGGCGATGCGGCAGCCTTTTTTCTCGAGCAGTTCCATGATTTCCACTGACGGCGACTCACGCATGTCGTCTACGTTTTTTTTGTAGGCGATCCCCAGGACAAGGACATTGGCCCCCTTGAGCGCCTTGCCCTGATCGTTCAGGGCGTCGGCCACTTTGGAAACCACCCACTGGGGCATGGCGGTATTGACCTCTCCGGCCAGCTCAATAAACCGGGTGTTGATGCCGTATTCCCGGGCCTTCCAGGTGAGGTAAAAGGGGTCGATGGGGATGCAGTGCCCGCCGAGGCCAGGCCCTGGATAAAAGGGGGTGTAGCCAAAGGGTTTGGTGGCCGCAGCATTGATCACCTCCCAAATGTCGATGCCCATCTTGTCTGCCACGATCTTGAGTTCGTTGACCAGACCGATGTTCACCGAGCGGAAGATGTTCTCCAAAAGTTTGGTCATTTCGGCCGCCATGGTGGAGGACACCGGCACCACCTGGTCGATGACCTGGCCATAGAGGGTTTTGCCGATCTCAAGGCACGCCGCCGTCTCACCGCCCACCACCTTGGGAATAGTGCGGGTGGTGAAATGGGGGTTGCCGGGATCTTCCCGCTCCGGGGAGAATACAACAAACGCATCCTGCCCCACGGTAAAGCCTTTTTCTTCGATGCGGGGCCGGATGACTTCTGCGGTGGTGCCCGGGTAGGTGGTACTCTCCAGGCTCACCACCTGCCCTGGCCTCAAATGTGGCAAAATTTCTTCGATGGTGTTGATGATAAATGAAAGATCGGGCTCACGGTGATTGTCCAGCGGCGTGGGCACGCAGAGAATCAACGCGTCGGCTTCCGCGGCTCGAGAAAAATCCGTGGTGGCGGAAAACCCGCCACGATCTAGCATCTGCTTCACCTGTTTGGAGGGAATGTGTTTGAAATAGCTTTCCCCCCGGGACAGAGCAGCGGTTTTATACGGGTCGATGTCAAACCCGATGACGGGAAAGCCCACCTCGGCAAACCTTAGCACCAACGGCAACCCGACGTAGCCGAGGCCGATGATGCCGATGACGGCAGTGTGGTTGTTCAGTTTGTCGCGGAGATTAGCAAAGTGAGGCATTTGTTGTTCCTTTGTGAATCGCAGAGGGCACGGACTGGCACGGACTGGCGCGGACTGGCACGGACTGGCGCGGACTGGCGCGGACAGCCTGTTGAAGGGAACTGCAAAATGGCAGAAACACTGAAAGCAAAGATATTTCACCACATTTGAACCAGCGTTTCTCCGGTCACTCCGTTTCTCTGTGGTAAGCGCTGTTTTTGATGTTGTGGTGAGTGAATGATCGGTACCACTCGCAGGTCGTTCTGAGACCGTCTTCGAGAGAAACGGTTGGACGGAACCCTAGTATCTGAGAGGCTCGGGTGATATCGGCCACCGAGTGGCGGACATCGCCGGGGCGCTCGGGGGCGATTTGGGGTTGCCGAGGCGCTCCGGCAATGGCCGAGATTTCACCCCACAGACGACGGATAGTCGTCTGATGGCCCGTACCGATATTGAACACCTGCCCTGCCCCGCCGCCTTTAATGGCCGCAACGCACGCGGCAGCCACGTCGGTCACATAAATGAAATCCCTTGTTTGCAAACCGTCGCCAAAAATTGCGGGCGCTTTGCTTCTCGACGCTTTTTCCAGAAATATGGAAATGACACCAGAATACGGTGAAGACGGGTCCTGCCTGGGCCCGAAGACATTGAAAAACCGCAGAGACACCGTCTCAAGACCGTACAGGATGTGATATAGACCGGCGTAGTGCTCCATTGCCAGTTTTTGCACCGCATAAGGACTGAGCGGATCAGAAGCCATGCGCTCGTGCTTTGGCAGGTCCGGGTTGTTGCCGTAGACGGCCGCCGAGCTTGCCAGCACCACCCGGCGACACCCGTTTTTTCTGGCGGCCTCCAGCACATTCAGGGAACCGATTTCGTTGATCAGGGCAGCGCCCACCGGATCGTCGATGGTCTGGGGCACCAGCACCATCGCTGCCAGGTGAACCACCGCAGCGCAGCCGGAAATGGCCTTTTCGATGTCGGCGGCGTTGCGGATGTCGCCTTCGATAAAACGGATGCGGTCATTGACGGCGGCAAGGTTCCGAAGGTTACCGGTGCTGAGATTGTCCAGCACAGTAACGCCGCAGCCTTTTGCCAGCAGTGCTTCGGCCAGGTGCGAGCCGATGAAGCCGGCGCCGCCGGTGATTAAAATCTTGGTATCCACAGATTACACAGATTTGCGCCTACACGGCTTAAAAGCTCCACAGATTAAGAGCAAAAGGGGCGGCCTTCCGCCTTCGCCAAGGCTACGGCGGACAAGTCGGCCGGGAACTACCAGAGGTCAGAGGTCCGAAGTCAGATGGCAGAGGACAGAGGACAGAGGACAGAGGACAGAAAAACCAAGACCGAAGAGCAACTGCAAGGACGAATTAACCGCAGATTGCGCCGGCACGGCTTAAAAAGCGACGCGGATACCGCGGATGAAGGACCTAAACGATCATAACGATCTTAACGATCCCAACGATCTCAACGCTCCCAACGATCCCAACGATCTCAACGATCCCAACGATCTCAACGATCCCAACGATCCCAACGATCCAAACGTTCATAACGCGCCGAAGGCGCCGAACCCGGAACGCCGCGCAGCGGCCAGAACGCGACCTCCGGTCGCCAGACCGGTTTTCATAGCTCCGCCCGGTCGATTACAATGTCGACATGGAATTATCATATTGTTTTTACAGCTTTTTTATATATAGCTGGCAGCTTTTCCGTCAGCTATTACCATAGCATCTTCAGCTTTTCTCGAGACAAGCCGGTTTCCTTTGAAATACCGTCAAGGCTCTCGGCATCGGCGTCAAACAGCAGCACCACATCGAAATTGATCTGGCCGAGACTGATGCCGGTGTGGTCGGAGAGTTGGCGCTGGGTGGAGATGTCCCCTGAATCGAGGGCATCCAAAACCTGGAAGTCGTTGCCTGAAAGGGACACGGGTAATAGCTCACACAATAAACCCACCCCGCAAACCCGGATGAATCCGCCGAAAGCCCGGGTGGCCGCGTTTTTGTCATTGCGGATGCCGGAACGCGTCCGGCATGACGACCGAAGGACTTTATAATGCGCCATCAACTCTGCTTTTGGGGTGGAACGCAACGCGCTGGGATAAAATCAAAAGCGGCCTGTCTCTGTGTTTTCCTGGCCCGATCAGGTGCGGATAAAACATCGCGATAACAAAGGCATGGCCATCACATCGTTAGCCAAAGTGGTTTTGTTCAAAACCGAACACACTTTAATGCTGAACAACGAATCAAGTCAAGGAATAAGCGTATGAAATGATTCATAATGGCCTCGCGGCCTTCGGCCGGAGGACAGAGGACAGAGGACCCCCTTCGCCAAGAGGCTACGGCGGGCAAGCAGAGGGCAGATTTCAGAGATCGGATGTCGGAGGTCTGAAGTCGGAGGTCAGACTGCTGAGAGCAAATAACCGATCACGGTCTCTTTTCTATTAACTTCGACGAATCTGTAAAAGTTCGAAAAGCCGCCACCCCGGCGACCGCCGGCGTATAGAAGTGCTTGAAATCACTGGATCCCGAATCTCGCTTCACTCGTCCGGGATGACTAAAAAAGGAAAAATCCGACTTTTTACGAGTCCATCAACTTTTTACTATCCACCGTTCACCGCTTTTCCGACGATCCCAACGCGCCAAACGATCATAACGATCCCAACGCGCCAAACGATCTAAACGATCTAAACGATCCCAACGATCTAAACGATCCCAACGATCTAAACGATCCTAACGATCCTAACGATCCTAACGATCATAACGATCATAACGCTCCAAACGCTCATTTTAACAGGATTGGGCCGAGAAAAAACAAAACGGCGCAGGCATGGTGAGTCACCTGCGCCGTATGGAATGCTGGGAAACTAGGCGGTCTTGCTGGTGGCGATCTTCGTCAACCGGGCAATCTTGCGCGATGCCGTTCGGGGATGGATGACACCCTTCTTGGCAGCCTTGTCGATGACGGACTGGGCAACCTTGAGATCATCGGCTGCGGTTTCCGCCGTAGCGGCAAGCATATCCTTGGTGATATTCTTCACGCGGGTTTTTACGGCTTTGTTACGAAGGCGGCGGTCCTCGCTCTGGCGTGCGCGTTTGAGCGCTGATTTATGATTGGCCACAGGTACTGCTCCTTTTTGGGGTTCATCGTGAAAACGGACTTATAAAAAGTTCCGTTTGTTGTGTCAAGGGATTTTTTGATCGAAACGCGGCAAACGGCAAATGGGACGCGGATGAGCGGCCGTTGGCCGAACTGCAACTGCAAGGGCGAATTAACCGCGGATTACGCAGATTACGCGGATGAGCGGCCTTCGGCCGGGAACTGACAGAGAGCAGATGACAGAGGTCGGAGATCGCGTGACAGAAACAGCGAAAGCAAAGATATTTAACAGGGATGTACAGGATATACAGGATAAGGGCGGCCTGCGGCCGTGACTGGCAGAGGGCAGACGACAGATGGCAGATGGCAGATGGCAGAAACACCAAAAACAAAGAAATTTTGACAGGATTAACAGGATGTACAGGATAAGGGGCGGCCTGCGGCCTGAGGGCAACTGCAAGGACATTATTCACCACCAGGAACGGCGAAACCAGAGGATTTCAGCACAAAAGGACCCAAGAGACCTAAGGGACCAAAAAGACTTGGCGACCTAAACGATCCTAACGATCCCAACGATCCTAACGATCCTAACGCTCATAACGCTCATAACGCTCCTAACGATCCCAACGCTCCTAACGCTCCTAACGCTCCTAACGCTCCTAACGCTCCTAACGATCCCAACGATCCTAACGCTCACAACGTTTCTTTCTTGTCATTTTGAATGATATCAGTCATTTTCAGCAAATTATGATTTCTCACACCAAAGAGGAAAACCAGGAACTGGGGCGGGCTGCCGGAGTGGTGGGAAAGGCGACCCTGGTCAGCCGAATCCTGGGCTACATCCGGGATGCCGTCATCGCGGCCGCCTTTGGCGCATCGGCCGGCGCCGATGCCTTTTTCGTTGCCTTTCGGGTGCCCAACCTGCTGCGTCGCCTCTTTGCCGAGGGCAGCCTCAGTGTGGCATTCGTACCGGTGCTCACCGGCGTTCTTCGCCGGCAGGGAAAAGCCGAGGCCATGGTTCTGGCCCGCTCGGCCTTGGTTTTTTTTAGTGCGATTCTGGCGCTCGTCGCGGTTGCCGGCATCATCGCCGCGCCGCTCATCGTCAGGATCATCGCGCCGGGATTCATCGATACGCCCTGGCAGTTCGAACTTACCGTCACCCTGACCCGCCTGGTTTTTCCATATGTGCTGCTCATCGGGCTCGTGGCCATTTGTATGGGGGTGCTCAACGTCTTCGGCCACTTTGCCGCGCCCGCCCTGGCCCCGGTGATGCTGAACATCGGCATCATCGGATCGGTATGGGTGCTGGCCCCCGTGCTCCATACACCGGAAACGGCGCTGGCCATCGGCGTCATCGTCGGCGGCATCATGCAGGTAGCCTTGCAGATACCCTTTTTGCGTCGGATCGGTCTGACACTGCGCGGGGAATGGACGTTCAGGCACCCGGCCCTGACCGAGATCAGTCGGAAAATGCTCCCCATGGCTTTTGGTGCCGCCGCCTACCAGATCAATGTCGTAGTGAGCACCCTGCTGGCAACCCTACTCCCGGGCGGCAGCGTGTCCTATCTTTACTACGCAGACCGCCTCGTTCAGTTTCCCCTGGGAGTCATCGCCATCGCCGCCGCCACTGCCGCCCTGCCCAGTTTTTCGCGCCTGGCGGCCGATGGGGACACAACCGGTCTCAGAGACGCATTGTCCTTCACGCTTACGCTGGTCTTTTTCATCACCTTGCCGGCCATGGTGGGGCTGGTGGTGGTGCGTGCCCCCCTCGTGAGCATGCTCTTTGAGCGCGGCGCTTTCGATCCGGTTGCCACGGTGCGGACAGCCGACGCCCTGCTTTACTACACGCTGGGCCTCTGGGCATTTGCCGGAACGCGGCTGGTGGTCAATGCCTTTTATGCCCTTGGCCGCATATGGACACCGGTGCTTATTTCTGTTTCGGCGGTAGCGGCCAACATCGTTTTCAGCCTGCTGCTGATGCCCCGGATGGGGCACGCCGGTCTCGCCCTGGCCACCAGCCTGTCATCCGGCGTGAACCTGCTGTTTCTGGTAATCGTGCTCAGGCGACAAACCGGCCGCCTCAACGGTCGGCGCATCGCTCTGTCGTTTCTCAAGGCGCTGGGCATGGCCCTGGTGATGGGCGCTGTGGTGACGGCCGTGCTGCGCGCCGTGCTGCCAATGGCCAACGGCAGCGCGCTTGGCTTGCTGGTGGTTGTGCTGGGAAGCGTCGCGACAGGTGCCGGCGTGTATTTTCTCATGGCCAAAGCGCTCAAATGCCCGGAGCTGGCGGCACTGGTCAAGGCGATCCGGTGACGGCGGAGGTCAGAGGTCAGAAAAACCAAAAACAAAAATCAACTGCAACTGCAAAGAAGATGGGACGCGGATGAACGCTGATAAACGCAGATAGTGAATCAGTGGCCTGCGGCCGGACACCCACTGCAAAGAGATTTAACCGCAGATGACGCGGATAACGCGGATTGGCACTGCGTTAGTTGCCGCCTGCGGCGGGGAAAAGCATATTGGCACGGATTACACGGATTGCGCGGTTTTTGGCGCTGAAAGCGCCTTAAATTTTAACCGCGAAATCCGCGTAGCTGTTTAAGCCGTATAGGCGCAATCCGTGCCAAAAAACGCCCTTGCAGTTGCCCTTCGGCCGCAGGCCGTCTAGAAATCGGCGGTCATGGTGTTGTAACTGCTCTCGGCCATTTTTTTGAAAAGCGCTTCCAGAGCGGCGCGCTGGTTGGCATTGGTGGCGGATTTGGTGCTTCCCACCGAAAAAGCTTCTTCGCCTGAGAGGCCTTTTCGCTCCCAGAGGACGGCACCGTCACTGGTGGCGGTAAGCTTGAGGTCTATGGTAACGATGGCCCGCTGCTCGGTGGTGGTAGTGGTCCCGGTGTGAGCGATGGCCGTAATATAGAGGCGTTGGATGACACCGCTCAGCACCGCGTCGGCCGCTTGAGGCGTGGTCACATTCACCGAGTCGGCCCGGGTAAACTCATAGATGAGGTCGTTGGTGAAAATCGTCTCGAGGCCGGTTTGACCGGTGCGGTTTTCAAAAACGGCGATACTCACCGCCCGCACGCCGCCGGGGACCTTCCCGCCGCCGGCAAACTGATACCCGCAGCCGGCAAACAGCAGAATCATGAAGAGCGTAACAAATGTGTTGCAGCGCATAGTATGTTTCGTGACTTTCGTGCCCATGGAGTCTCGAATGGCAGAGGTCAGATGTCGGAAGTCAGAGGTCAGTCGACAGAAAACGCTTTAAGGTCGGATCGGTCCGAAGGCCGATCATCCGAGTAATCTGAAGGCTTTGCCGGTGGCCGTTTACTCGACTTTGCAGTTGTTTTTGGTTTTCCTGATCTCTGATATCTGACATCCGACATCTGATATCAGCCCCTTGCCCTTTGCTGTCATCTGCTTGCCCGCCGTAGCTTTAGCGAAGGAGGGTCGTCCGCCCTCCGACCGCGTGCCGTCGTTATATGACGATGTTCACCAATTTCTTTTTCACCACGATGACTTTCCGTATGGTCTTTGACTCGATGAAGCGCTGCGCGTTCTCATCGGCCAACGCCATTGCCTTCAGCGCCGCCTCATCGGCATCGGCCGGGGCCGTGAACCGGCCCCGGAGCTTGCCGTTGACCTGGATGACGATCGTGACTTCGTCCTTTTCCAGAGCGTCTTCCCTGAAGGTGGGCCAGGGCTCAAGCACGATGCTGCCGCCATGACCCAGCGCCGACCACACTTCTTCGGCAAAATGGGGCACGATGGGTGCCAGCATGAGCACCACGTTTTCCAAAGCAAACCGCAGGGGCCCTGCCGCGCCGACAGGCGCGTTGTCTATATCGATGCCGTAGAGCGCGTTGACCAGTTCCATGACCGCACTGATCACCGTGTTGAAGTGAAACCGATCGTCGATATCACGGGTGACACGAAAAATCGTCTGATGCACCTGCTGGTAGAGCCCCTTGACGGCGCCCTCCAGTTCATCGGCGGCGCCGGTGAAAGCAGGCACGCCCGATACGAGCGGCAGCAGTTGGTAGACCAGGCGCCAGACCCGGCCCAGAAAACGAGCACTGCCGTCCACGCCCTGCTCGCTCCACTCCAGATCGCGCTCGGGCGGGGCTGCAAACAGGCAGAAAAGACGCGTGGTGTCCGCGCCATAACGATCCAGGAGCAGGTTGGGATCGATGACGTTTTTCTTTGACTTGCTCATTTTCTCCACCCGGCCCACAACCACCGGCTGCCTGCAGCGGGCGCAGGTGCGCGTTTCGCCGTCGCCCGCTGCCTCTTCCGGCAGGAGGAACCCGTGCTGAGGACAGGCCACGGTTTCCTTGCAGACCATGCCCTGGGTGAGCAGTCGGGTGAATGGCTCCTTGAAATCCACCAGCCCCATTTCCTTCAGCACGCGCGTGTAATAGCGCGAGTAAAGCAGATGCAAAATGGCATGCTCCACCCCGCCGATGTACTGGTCCACCGGCATCCAGTAGGCCGCCTCGGTGGGATCGAACATGCCGGTGTCGCAGTGCGGGGAGCAGTAGCGCTCGAAATACCAGCTCGATTCCACGAAAGTGTCCATGGTGTCGGTTTCCCGCCGGGCGTCTTCGCGGCCGCAGGTCGGGCAGGTGGTGCGGGCAAAAAAGGGTAACCCGGGCAATGGCGAGCGGCCCCCGGAAAGCAGGTCGGCATCTTCGGGCAGCAAAATGGGCAGATCCGCCTCAGGTACCGGCACGATCCCGCATGACGGGCAGTGGATCATGGGGATGGGCGCCCCCCAGTAACGCTGCCGGGAAATGCCCCAGTCGCGAAGTCGGAAGCTCACGGTCTGTTTCCCCCGGCCCATGCCTTCCAGATGGCGGGTAATGGCCTCGATGGCCTCGGCGTTGGGCATGCCGTCAAATTGCCCTGAATTGACCATGACGCCCGGTGCGGCATAGGCCGCATCCATGGCCTGCGGATCCAGGGGCGGACCGTCGGGTTGGACTACCACCACGATCTCGAGGCCGTACTTTCGGGCGAATTCAAAGTCGCGCTGGTCATGGGCCGGCACCGACATGACCGCACCGGTGCCGTACTCCATGAGGGCAAAGTTGGCCGTGTAGATGGGCATGCGACGATTGGTGACCGGGTTGAGGCAGTAGGCGCCGGTGAAGACCCCCTCCTTTTCCAGGTTATCAAGCGCCTTGGCCGAGCGGTCCTGAAGGGCGATTTTCTCTACGAAGGCGGCCACTGCAGCTTCCTGGCCGGTGCCTGCCGACAGCTCGATCACCAGGGGATGCTCGGGTGCAAGGACCATGAACGTGGCCCCGAACAGGGTGTCTGGCCGGGTGGTGAACACGGGAATCTCCCCGTCACGATCGGCGAGATAGAAGCGTATTTCAGCGCCGAAGCTTTTGCCGATCCAGTTCTTTTGCATGGTGGTGACTTTTTCGGGCCACCCGGGCAGCTGATCGCAATGGACCAGAAGGTCTTCGGCGAAATCGGTGATGCGGAAAAACCACTGATGAAGTTTTTTCTGGCGCACCGGCTTGCCGCAGCGCCAGCACATGCCCGCTTCCACCTGCTCATTGGCCAGCACCGTCTGGCAGGGCTCGCACCAGTTGACGAAGGATTCCTTGCGGTAGGCCATCCCTTTTTCCACCATCTTGAGAAACAGCCACTGCTCCCAGCGGTAATACTCGGGGCGGCAGGTAGCAATCTCTCGGCCCCAGTCGTAGCTGAAACCCAGACGCTTGAGCTGGGCCCGCATATAGTCGATGTTCTCATAGGTCCAGCGGGCCGGATGGGTGTTGTTGGCGATGGCCGCCTTTTCGGCCGGCATGCCGAAGGCGTCCCAGCCCATGGGGTGAAGGACGTTGAACCCCTTCATCCGTTTGTACCGCGAGACCACATCGCCGATGGTGTAGTTGCGCACGTGGCCCATATGAATTTTTCCCGATGGGTAGGGAAACATCTCCAGGACATAGTATTTTTCCCGCTCCGGATCGACATCAACCGTGAACATATGGTTGTCTTCCCAGAACGCCTGCCACCGGGTTTCAATGGTTTTGGGATCGTATCGTTCTTCCATGCCCTTCTTTCCTTAAAATAGTGGCCGGCGGCCACAGGGGGTTGACGCAATTTAGTAATATTTTCAGGTATCTGAGTCCATGCACCGAAAACAACGTCGCCACGGTCAGTGTCACTGCCTATGCCATAATGCCTGTCAAAGTGCAAGCGGCCTGCGTTCGGCAGCTGCCAGAGGACAGAGGACAGAAAAACCGAGAACCCCAAAAAAACAACAGCAACTGCGAATTAACCGCAGATGACGCGGATGGCGCGGATGGTCGGCCTGCGGCCGGAGGGCAAATAAACGATAATGATCCAGCGACGGTCTCCGTGAACCCGGAACCTGGAACCTGGAACGCGCCGAAGGCGCCAACCTGGAACGCCGCGCAGCGGCCAGAACGCGCCTCCGGCGCCCAACGCCCCCAACGATCCCAACGATCTTAACGCTCCCAACGATCTTAACGCTCCCAACGATCTCAACGATCCCAACGATCCCAACGATCCCAACGATCCCAACGATCCCAACAATCCCAACGATCCCAACGATCCCAACGATCCCAACGATCCCAACGATCCTAACGCTCAAAACGCTCCTAACGCTCGGACACCAAAGTGCTGTAATTCACTGACATTTCGAAAGATTAGCCAGAAAATCGTTTGACTTGTACTCGACAATCCCATATTCAATCAGCACCATGCCACTGAGCGCCGGAGCGCAATCCAGAATTCGGCCACCAACCCATAATCCAGCTAACAATGGAGATCATCACCTTCTATGAGCAGTAAAATACTGATCAACGCCGTAGATGCCGAAGAATGCCGCATCGCTAAAGTCACTGACAGTCAGCTGGAAGAATTCCAGATCGAAACCTCATCCCACCGGATCACCCACGGCAATATATATAAAGGTATTATCACCCGGATCGAGCCGAGTCTCCAGGCGGTGTTTGTCGACTACGGCACCGACCGAAACGGGTTTCTCCAGAAACAGGAAATTCACTACGACTATTTTCAGGACTCCACCAGCCCGGATCGCACCATGCACCAACTGGTCAAAAAAGGTCAGGAGCTGCTGGTCCAGGTGACCAAGGATCCGCTGGGCAGCAAGGGCGCCATGCTCACCACTTTTATCTCCCTTCCGGGACGATACATCGTGCTGATGCCCGGAGCGGAAAATCGTGGAATTTCTCGGAAAATCGAAGATGAGGAAGAGCGCGCACGCCTCAAGGAAATCATTCATGGGCTTAAAATCCCTGAAGGATTCGGCCTCATCGTCCGCACTGCCGGACTAGGATGCACCAAGACCCTCATCAACAACGATCTCAACTACCTGCTGCGCCTGTGGAAAAACATCAAAAACCAGGTCATGCAAGAGCCTACACCGGCGCTCATGTACGAGGAGCGCAACGTGGTGGTTCGCTCCCTCAGGGATTACTTCACGTCAGACATCGTTGAAATCCTTATTGACGATCCGAAAGTCTACGAGGAAGCCAAGGAGTTCATCCAGCTGATCGCCCCCAAACAGGCCAATATCGTCAAACTCTACCGGGGTCCCAAACCCATTTTCAGCAAGTTTCAGCTCGAGCATCAGATCTCCTCCATTTTCGAAAGCCGGGTGGGGCTCAAGGCCGGCGGATCCATCGTTATCGAACAGACCGAAGCCCTGGTGTCCATCGATGTCAACTCCGGCAAGGCCACCAAAGGCAAGGATATCGAAGAGACCGCCTTCGAAACCAATATGGAAGCTGCCGAGGAAGTCGCCCGTCAACTCCGGATGCGGGACATGGGCGGCCTCATCGTCGTTGATTTCATCGACATGAGAGATAACAAACATCGCAGCGAAGTGGTCAAGACGCTTAAAAACCATATGAAAATAGACAAGGCCCGCTCGCGGATCGGCCGCATCTCCAATTTCGGGCTCTTGGAATTGTCCCGTCAACGGCTGCGCCCGTCCATTGATTTCGGCCGGTTCGATACCTGCCGCTACTGCCGCGGAAAGGGGGTGATCCCATCAGCCGACACCCTCGGCGCCGAGTTCCTGAGAAAGCTCAATTTGGAGACCTTGACGCCCAATATGACAGTGGCCAAATGCATGCTGCCCATGCCCACGGCCGCCTACGTACTCAACAAAAAACGCCGCGAAATCATGGAGTTGGAAGCCCGCAGAGGGGTGCAGATATTCATCGAAGGGGATCCGGACATGATCCCGGGAGAGTCGCATATCGCCATGGAACCCTGACAGGCTGAGACACGGAGCCCATTATGCCGAAAAAACAAACTGAGCCATCCCGGAAGGTGATTATCGGGGCCGTAGTCGTTCTCGTCTTGCTGATCATCGTCGCCGGGATCTGGCTGCTGCAACAAAACAAAGCGGAAAAAGCATCGGCGCCCCCACCGGAAAATAGTGCGGTGTCGGTCAAAAACCAGCCCGTCATCGATTATAATCAGCTAAACAAAGACAAAGCGCTGGGCGACATGATGGATGAGCGAAAGGCCGCCTACGGGGTGGACAAAGGACTGGACATGATCGTCAAAGCCGACGAGTCTGTAAAGATCGGCGATGAGACGGTGAATATGGGAGACGTCCAGCGCAAGATCCACGCAAAAGAAGGCGGCATCGTCGAGCAGAATCTTCTGTTGAGCGCTAAAGGGCCGGCAGACGCCTACGGCATCTATGTGGTGCAGCCGGGCGACAATATCTGGAACATCCATTTCAAACTGCTCAAAGACTATTTTTCCCACAAGGGTGTGGACATCGCACCCATGGCCGATGAACCCGACCAGAAGGGTTTCAGCTCAGGTGTTGGCAAGCTCCTGAAATTTTCCGAAAACATGGCCTACATCTACAATGTCAAGGAGCGCGCCCTCACCGCCGATCTCAACCTTATCCAGCCCCTGAGCAAAATCGTCGTCTACGACATGAAAAAAGCCTTCGACCTGCTGGAGACTATCGACTTCAGCAAGGTGCACACGATCCGCTTCGACGGTGAGAACATCTGGATCCCGGCGCAGCAATAGGCCGCCGGAGGCGCGTTTAGAGCGTTTAGAGCGTTTAGAGCGTTTAGAGCGTTTAGAGCGTTTAGAGCGTTTAGAGCGTTTAGAGCGTTTAGAGCGTTTAGAGCGTTTAGAGCGTT
>JBDRRP010000152.1:0-108612 GCA_043825735.1 Pseudomonadota bacterium
TAATAGTGAAGGATTTTTTCCCGCTGGGGCCGGGTATGGATAAGCGCTTCGTACATATCCACCAAACCGATGATCTGAGCATACTCATGGATTTCATCCTCTTTGAGACCTCTTGGGTATCCAGAACCGTCTACGCGTTCATAAATCTGAAGGGTGCACTCAGCAAGATAGGCATAACTTTCACCAAATTGCCTGAGAATCTCATACCCCAGTTTTGGGCGCTCCTTGATAAGATGAAACTCCCGGTCGTTCAGCTTTTCCTTTTTATATATGATTTCCTCGGGTATTTTGGCCATCCCGATATCGTGGAAAAGCCCCACCATTCCCATTTCAATGAGCCGCTCACGCGCATATCCGAGTGTTTCTGCCATTTTGATGGCATAGATGGCGACATTTACCGAATGATTCACCACAAAGTCATAGGAGTCATCCGAATGAATGGCTTTTAGAAACAAGGCGTCCATGGGTGAACGGATATCGACAATCCGCTCTAAAATTGCGTAACCGGGTTCGAGAGGAAAAGAGTGGTCCTCACGAACTGCAGACATCACCCCGCTCAAGTACTGGGTCGCCTGACGGTAGAGGCTTCTGCGGGCTTCGTCGGATTGCCGGTCCGTACTCCCAGATTTCTGGAGTTGTTTTGGCACTGCCTCAGTCGGGGCTTTCTTTTTAGCCCCATCCATGGTGGCGAGCCGCCGGAAGCTGAGCCCCTGATCTGATCCGGGTTTTTCTTTCATCGATTCATCCCCTTGGTGGGGTAACCGTTCTAAATTACTGAATTTCATAATTCCTGTCGCACTATGGCTCCGGCCTCTAAACCGGTTATTGTTAATATATAGGTACCACGAAGGTCAACAACAAGATGGCTACAGATCCTAACTTTTTGAAATGTTTTTGGATTCTGCATATTCTATCGCCTGAATTCACACCTAAAAAGTGAAACAGTTAACTCGACTTCCTGCCAAAGCACATAAGCAACAATTGTACCAATCTATGTCAAGTCTGACTATTATCTATCCATAGGAAGCCTCTTGCTCCCTCTCCCTTGATGGGAGAGGGTTGGGGTGAGGGTGACAACCCACCGAGAACAAAGGATAATCGTATATCGCCCCTCCCCCTCCCCTGGCCCCTCCCACAAGGGGAGGGGTATTCATGCTTGGACTCTAACTAACATATTGTTTAAATGCTGAAAAACCTGCTCTTCAAGCACAGGAGCATGGTTAAAAATCCCTCCAAATCAAGGACATAAGTCCAAAATCTCGAAATATTGTCGATCTATATAACAATTTTTGTAGTCTTTTTGAATTTCACATAAGCCGACTCAAATGAGTTTTATGGCTATGTAAAAAATCGATTTTCTTCTTTTTGATATCACTCCGGCTTAGACAGGGGTTCTGTAAATTCAGATACTTCTGGATGCCGGCCTTCACCGTAATGACGAGAAACAACCTTTTTACGGATCCATCGATGTTACCAAGGCATTACAAAATATTTCCTATGATCAACAATTTTTCGAAGATCGCGCCGACCGCTCAAGTACCGTTACCAACGCGACCAGAAAGATAGCTTGAATCAAAAGCACGATCGCATCAAGGGTGGTGGCATTCCTCAGGGCAACCGCACTGCACCCGAAGCATACACTGAGCAAATAGATGAAGAAGACGCTGCGCTTTTGGCCACCAAGGACCGCGGATATGCGATGATGCAGGTGGTCATGGCCGACATAATCGATCCACTCCCTGAAATTGTGAACTCTCCCTGAGATGATTCGGTCTACCGTAATATGAACCATATCAAAGATCAGAATCCAGAAAATGAGAATGGGGGCAGCGATAGCGGAGAAATGGTTCCCTGGGTTCCAGTCCCCATAAACCGCCACACAGGACAGGACAAATCCGATCACGGTGCTGCCGGCATCCCCAAGGAAGATGGTGGCTCGCCCTCTTTTCAAAAGGTTGTAAGGGATAAAGCCCAAGCAACTACCAAGCATCGCAGCAGCAACCCACCCCAAAAATGGTTGGTCCGATTGAAATGCGACGACGCCCAGGAAAAAAGAGATGATGACACCTAAACCGGATGCCATACCGTCCATACCATCAAAAAAATTCAGTGCGTTGGTAATCCCAGTGATCCATAAAAGTGTCAATGCATAATTGAGAATATCAGCCAAGACACCGTAATGTGCAGGCATAACTCTCAACACGACGCCATGGAATAATACGATCCCAACGCAAATCAGCTGAACGACCAATTTGATCTTAGCTGGAATCTCTCTGACATCATCGATGATGCCAACGACAAACAGCAAGGCAGCCGCGAGCAAAATAGCCGCCAGCTCAGGGGAATATATACCATTGATCACAATGGCGAGAATGAACGCGGTAAATATCGCGGCGCCTCCTAACAAAGGCGTCGCCTCAGCATGATTCTTCCGCCGATCGGGGATGTCGAGTGCAAAAAGACGATACGCAGTCCACCGAGCTATCGGTGTCAAACAAAAAGACAATGAAAAGGAAAGAAACACGATATATAGCCAGCGGACCCCCTGTTCATTGAAATAGTCTCGTGAAAACGGTGCCAATAAGACAAACACGACAAGGAGTATTGGAATATAATGCCGCCACCAAATTCCGTTTCTGTTGTGAGTTCCACTCAAAACGAACTATCCTTATGCGAGCACATCCATGAGAGACCTCTTGCTCCCTCTCCCTTGAAGCTGGAGATGGGCTGGGGTGGGGGTAACACAACCCATCGATAACAAGAGATCATCTTATATCGCCCCCCCTCCCCCGTCCCCTCCCGCCAGGGGAGGGATATTAATGGCTACACAATAGATATCGATCGATCTCCAATTTTCTCACAAAATTCACTGAGGCCACCGCACCTTCTTGCCTAGCAAATGACAGTGCCGATGACGAATCAGCTCTTTGCCCTGAAACAGAAAACACCTTCATTGCCGTCTGGCATGCAGTTAATTTCAGAGATGGTAAATGCTCACGGGGTATTGGGTTTTGGATTGTATCTGGGGGGCTTAAAATGGGTGGGCAAATACGGCAGATTGAACCTTTGGCGGGAAATGATTGCGTTGGATGTGGGTGCATGACGGTACTTCCCCGTTTACTTCAACGCACCACTGGCAGAGCGTTTCCAATTATATAGGGGAATTTTATCATTACGTCAATGATATTAGCTGTTTAAATTATATAGAGCATTCTCCTTTGGGATTGACATTGATAAACAGCCTCAGAGGAACGAACCCTTCAGCAGCTTTTACCCGCCCCTGTATACCCCTGAAGTTGGCACTGGCATGCGCGATCTGGACGATTGACAAATCCTCTATGTTCGTTTTGTCAATCTGAGATCGGTGTGCCAGGAGTGCATCGATCTTCCGATCTAATGTATCGGAAATATTGACAAAAACCTGAGGGCTAAATCCCCAGGTGGTCGGCCCTTCGTAAAAGAGGACATTCCGTAGATTGCGCGCTGCCGATTGGGTCGCCAGGGACAAATGCCGGTGATCCTGGTGAGTATCGTCCGGGAAGTGACAGAAAATAAAGTGAGGGTTCACCTCTTTGACGACCGCCTCGATCTTATTGACGAGTTCCTGGTTGACCTGGAGCTGGGTGTCTTCATAGCCGCCCCAGAACACTTTTTCCATTCCCATAATCTGACGAGAATGTTCCTGTTCACGCATCCGAGTTTCAGCATTTCCCCCTTGACCACCACCGGTCATTATCAGAAGCGACACAGAATGGCCTTGGTCGGCGTATTTGATGATTGTACCGCCGCAGCCGATTTCGATATCATCCGGATGCGCACCGATGGCTAGAATATTGATTTTATCCATTATAAAAACCTTAACAGCAATATTTATCCACAGATTACACAGATTTACACAGATTAGACAACAAAAATATCAATAAACTAACTGCTTGCAATGACTTCATAACTATTGGGGCCACAGTTGAATAGCAGATCGATGATTGACATGTGGGATTGAAAAGTGCCGAAACACTGAGGGTATTGTGGGTGCTGGAACTGCTGCACCATGACCTTGATACCATTGCGATTGAAGGCATCCATATCCATGTATTTTGGACCATCCGGACCGGAAAGATAGGTATCTGCTCCAAAATAGTTGCAGATATCAATAAGCCGCATGGTCGGCTCATCACTCAACCCTTCAAGATCCGAGGCCGTCGCAATGGGTTTATGCCCGACCCCGAGATAGTCTCTTAATAATTGAATCAGCGTCTTGTTCAAATCACAAAGACGTTCCCACTCGCGTTCGTACACACTGGTTATGATTCCCATGACCTCATCAAAGTACGGCGCTTTCCGGTAATTCGTATTAAGAGCCTGAATGTGTTTTTTCACCCAATGCGTGTTGTTGATAATTTTAATTTCACATATCTTTTCAGGAAATTGAAAAGATACCGGAACTGTCAACCATTGCCACCCGTTGGCCGTCTTGATCCGGTTGCGGTTTTGCCATTCGTTCTTTTTGTATTGCACATTGTCTAGTAAACAAAAAGCGTCGGCAACGATCATCTTATGAAAATACCCCATCCAGGGCAAATACTGGGGCTGATGAATGGCGACTATCATGCTGCCCCGCGACTTTGATGATTGAATACCAATCGTCGGTAAAGCCCATCGAGTTTTTGAACCATCGCCTCAGTGCTGTATTCCCTGCTCTTAAGCTTCCCGATTAACCCCATCCGGTGAGCCTTGCCTGGATCTTCGATCAAAGATCCGATGGCCTCAGCCAGTGCCGGGACATCCTCCGACGGGAAAAGAAGCCCATTGACACCGTCTTCAACCAGATCTGGAATCCCGCCGACATTGGATGCCACGACAGGCCGGCCGGCAGCCATTGCTTCCACGATGACGCGCCCCATGCCTTCGTTGCGCGAAGGTAGCACAAAAATATCCAACATCGGCATGATACTCCAGACGTCCTCTCGCCATCCTAAAAAATGGACACGATCAGCGTTTCCACTAGTTTTGGAAAGCTCCATTAATTCGTTTTGCATTTCGCCTTTACCGACAAAAACGAGATGCACTTCAGGACAATCCGTCCATAACAACATCATGGCCTTGAGCAAGATGTCCGGTCCCTTTATCGGTAAAAGCCACCCGACGGTGCCCACTACCTTCGATAACGAACCTAAGCCAATTGCCTGACGCATCTCCTCAATATTCGAAGATGTTTCGCTGAAACGATCTAACTCTACACCACTGTGAATTTTAACAAGCTTTTTTGACGTCGTCACGCGCAGCTTTACATAGTCATCGCGCTCGCCTTGGGTCAAGGCGATGGTGGTGTCAGTAAAACGATCCATCAAACGCTCGATTAAAAGAAAAAGCTTTGACGCGAAGGCGCCAAAATGGCCGTAGAAAACATGACCGTGTGGGGTATGAATAACAATGGGGGTTCGCGTGACTTTCGCTGCCAAGCGCCCAACGACGCCCGCTTTAGAACTGTGAGTGTGCAATACCTGTGGTTTAGTGCGGTTAAGTACACGCACTATTTCAAAAAACGAAAGGATGTCTCTGATTGGTGATGGGCGCCTCAAAAGGTGCCGAAATTGGAGAATTTGAACGCCATTTGTTTTCGCACACATCAGACCACCACTGACAGCAGCCGCCTCCGATTCCGTCATTTGCGACTCCGTGGTCGGCCCGAATCCGAGTGAAATTTGATAGGAAGACGCTAAACCAGTGCATGATGATAGCGTGTTCTGGGCAGATCCGCCCATGTCCATCCGAGTTATGAGATGCATTACATGAATCATAGCGCGCTTAAAAAAATCTATCGTACCAGGTTTGAAACATAATCAAGTTCCATATCATCCAGGAGGTGTCGGTCCGATTATTAATGTGTGCATCGGTCAGTGATTTGATTACTTGATAGTTGAAAATATTTTGTTTTCCGATTCTATCCTTATTCAGATATTCGTCGATGAGAAACTTCAGGTCGGATTTAAGCCACCGACTAATAGGCACCTCGAAACCGGCCTTGGGTCTTCGGTAAAGGCTTTTGGGCAAAAATTCCTTAAAAGTCTCCTTGAGCAAATACTTGGTGACGCCCCTGTGCAGTTTCATCTGACCGGGGATCTGGAAGGCAAACTCGACCACCCGGTGATCCAGAAAAGGGATTCGCACTTCCAGGGAATTTTTCATACTCATCCAGTCGACCTTGTTAAGCATGTCTCCAGGAAGTGAATCCTTGGTATCTAGATACAAGACGGCATTGATCGGATCATCTGGGAAGTCTCCCAACCGGTTTCTCACCAGCTGTAAAGCCAAGTCTTCGCTACCAGGGTCATTCCTTTTCATGATGTTGTTTATGATTTCCCTTGAGAATATTTCATTTAAATTCAGGATTCTCTCTTCGAATGAGCCCTTTGTGCCAGCCACGAACTTTTTCATTCTCCGAGAATATTCCATGATTCGATTGTCTCTCGAATCCGGCAGGCGCATGACAAGTCGTTCGATAAAGTGCTCTCTCAAAATGGCCGGCAACTTCATATACGTTGAAAACCAGTATGGGCCAAGATACGATCGGTACCCGGCAAAAAGTTCGTCACCCCCGTCTCCTGAAAGGGCAACAGTAACGTGCTTACGCGTTTCTCTGGAGACGATGTATGTCGGAATTGCTGAAGAATCTGAAAAGGGTTCGTCGAACATCGATAGCACTTCCGGCAAGGCCTCGAGCATGTCACGCTGCTCGAGTTTGAACTCATGGTGCTCGGTGTTGAAACGTACGGCGACTTCCCTGGCATACCTCGTTTCATCATAGAGCGGGTCATCCTTAAAGCCGATTGAGAAAGTTTTTACACGCTTGTCCGAGTGGCCCGCCATCAACCCGACGATGATGCTTGAATCTATACCTCCACTTAAAAATGCGCCCAACGGCACATCGGCAATCATCCTTATCCTGACGGCATCACTGAGCACGGTTTTTAGACGTGCCTGCCATTCTCCCATTGAAATCGTATTTTTGTCTTCAGCATCGCTACCGGTTCCAATATCCCAGTATTTTTTTTGCTCGAAAATACCATTTTCTATTAGAATTCCACATCCTGGTTCAAGCTTTCGGATACTCTTGAATATGGTACGGGGAGCAGGAATATAACTAAAGGCCATATACAGTTGTATTGCCTCAAAATCGATTTCCTTTGGAATCATAGTGTCCGAGATTAGGGCTTTTATTTCAGAGGCAAAGCTCAACTGGCGTCCATTCCAGAAATAGACCAGCGGTTTGATACCAAGTCGATCCCGACAGAGCCAGATCCGTTTCCGCTTAGAATCCCAGATGCAGAAGGCAAACATTCCCTTCAGGTCTTCAACAGCTTCAAGCCCTTTTTCTTCGTACAGGTGAATAATTACTTCGGTGTCCGTATCACTTCTAAATTGGTGCCCATTTCGCAGAAGGCGCGCTCTAATTTCTTTGAAATTATATATTTCACCATTAAACGTAATCCAGACGGTCCCGTCTTCATTCGTCATGGGTTGCCGGCCGGAAAGACTCAAGTCAATAATGGAAAGTCGGTTGTGACCAAGTCCAATGTTTAACGCATTTTCACTTTCTGGAATAAAAATCCGATCCGTATAAACGCCCTGATCGTCTGGTCCCCGATACGCCATTGTCTGACGCATGCGATCGATTTCTTCCGGCTTTATCGACTCGCGGCCCCAGGTAAACTTACCACAGATTCCACACATATTCTGTCATAGCTCTTTCATAGATTTTCTTGATCCATTGAAATACAGAATACCTTTTGAGATATTTTGTGGTCTTCTTTTCAATGGAAATGGTATCTGGTGAAATATGACACGGTAAGCAGGCCGAACTGTCCCGTTTATCACCATTCAACCTCCGCTCAAGATTCGTTCAGTCATCTTAATGTTTTTATCCCACGAGTACCGATCTTCAACAAATCGCCGACAGCGAATTGTCATTTCCCGCCACCGCTCACTATCCGACCGTAATTGTTTCACCTTGTCGACAATGACCTCGGATATGCCATCAGCAGAAACGCCATTGAACAGGCATGTCGGATCGAATGCTTCGAGGATCTCTCGAGTCCCACCAATCGGTGTTCCGATCACCGGTGTTGCGCAGGCCATGGCCTCAAGGGTCACCAGCCCGAAACCTTCCAGTTCTCGTGTCGGCAATACGAACAAATCTGCAGCGCCATAATATGCAGGCAGTTGATCTTCTGGAATAAATCCAGAAAATCGAATGTGTTCTTGGAGTCCAAGTTGCCTGCAAAGAGATTTGAGCGGCTTTTCCAGGGTTCCCTCTCCTCCAATCACGAGATAAAGATCGCGGGTCTTCTTCAGCGCTTGATGCATCGCCCTTATAAGGGTTTCGAGCCCCATGCGCGGCACTAAGTTGCGAACTGTAAAAAGCAAAACGCCTTTATCGGGCAGTCCGAATTGTCTCTTTATAAACCCGCGGTTTTTGATGGGATGAAACCGCTTCAAATCAACCCCTCCAGGTATGATCGCGATTTTACGGGGTTGTATATGATGAATCCTTTTAAGTTTTTCATTAGTATATTGGCTCAGTACAACAATTCGCTCGCACTTGTCCAAGACTGCCTTTTCAAGGAATCTTCGAATCGACAGATTAAGAAAACGCTTAAGTCGTCTAGAAGATTCCAACGGTTGAGGATTTCGTGAAGCATATTCCTCAAAGGACAATGAATGACAGGTGTAAATTTTCCGAGCCTGATTAGTTGTCTTAGAAAAGATGACACTCAGTGCTGTGAATGGCTGGTGAAAATTAATGCAATCGTAGTGATAGCGATCCCAAAGTTTGTGAAAAAGCACCTCCCCTCTCCGAATGGTTTGATACAGAGAGGCCGCGCTTTCGGGATTAAAGGGATATCTCCATTCGTGCACGCCATCCACTACTTCAACTTCTTTTTCATGGAAGGGTGTCTGTCGTGTCATAACCTGAACGGTATGACCATTGTCAGCGAGCCGCCTTGCTTGCTCGTGCAACACCCGCTCCGCACCACCGATAACATCTTGAATCGACACATCAGAAACAAAGAGGATTTTCAAGTACTGCTTCCCCCTATGCCTTTTCTCGCGATTACCTGCAAAGAGGGACCCCACAGCCAGCGTCCCCCGGAAAGCTTTTCAAGGGACTTGAAAAATCCCCAGATCAGAGCCCTTATGGTTTCTATGATGCTTTTTGCGATTAACCTCTTGCCGGGAAGGAGATCATCACCGGCAAGGGGTGAGTTGGAGACCTGAATATTTTGGAAGCCCAAATCCATAAGACAGCGTTTGATGGCTCTCGGTGTAATGGCATATTCATGGAATACAAGAAATGGATTCATG
The DNA here is from genome assembly GCA_043825735.1 of Pseudomonadota bacterium. Classification (GTDB taxonomy): domain Bacteria; phylum Desulfobacterota; class Desulfobacteria; order Desulfobacterales; family JBDRRP01; genus JBDRRP01. The sequence goes on from JBDRRP010000152.1 coordinate 9,364, forward strand.
AACTGTTTTGCAGATAGCGCTAAGGACAATCGCATCACAAATGAATGAAAATTACCATTCGGGAAACGCAGATAAATAATGCCATTCGATCCAAGGTGATTGTACACTTTTTGAAGTTGCCTGCAGGCATCAACCATATGATCCAAAACATTTATCAGGGTAATGACATCAAACCAATGATCAGTTGGGATATCATCCAAAGTCCCGCATGTGACGTATTCGCCGACAATTGACTTGGCATAGGCTACTGATTTAAGTGAAGGATCCACGCCTGCTACTTGCCAACCCCGACTTTTCGCCTCGTTCAGGAAAAGGCCGCAACCGCAGCCCAAATCTAAAATTTTCCCGGAGCCAATAGAATCCTCTATAACATCAAGAATGTATCTGTATATGCTCGTTCTATATCTCGATGTCTGATCTTTGGTGTATTCATCAAAATAGTGATTCTGATAGTAAGCGATAGAAGTTTTTATGCCTCTTTTACGCTTTACAAAAATGAGATCACAGGAGGGGCAATTATAGTAAGTGCGGGTGTGAAAAGGAAAATAGAAATCACTGGCAGTGTGACAATAAGGGCAATTATATTTCTTTCGATCACTGACGCCTGGTGGCCTCATAAGGATTCGTAGACCTTTATAGTTTCAGATATCATTTTTTTAACAGAGAAATCCCTAACAACTTTTGACCTAGCATTTTTACCTATTGTTTGAGCATATTTTGGATCATCCACCAAGCGCTTTACAGCTTGGGCAATGGATAGGGGGTTTTCTGGCGGGACTAACAACCCTTCTTTGAAATTCGTTATTTGTTCCTGGATACCACCAATCTGCGTTGTAACAATTGGCTTTTCCATAGCCATTGCCTCCAGAGTAATCATCGGAAAGCCTTCAAGAAGGGAAGGTATAACGACAATCTCCATTGCCGCCAGTATATCTCTAATATCGCTACGATGACCAGTAAAAATAAGTCTATTAGAAATTCCCAAGGACATTGCCAGTCTTTCTAACCTTTGTCTCAATGGCCCCACTCCGACGAGCATAAATCGAACTTTGGGGATATCCTTGACGAGGGTCGTAACACTCCTAAGGAAGTATTCGAAACCCTTTTGCCATACCAGTCGACCAAGTGAGCCGATCAGAATCTCACTTCCATCAATAGAAAACTCCTTTCGAACCCTTTTTCGCCCTGCTTCTTGATCATAAGGTTTATAGAAATCCGTCTCTATTCCATTGTAAACCTTAACGATCTTCTCTTTAGGTATTTCGTGTTCCAAAATCATTGCCTGTTCAAGTACCGATGAGACAACGATAAATCGATCAACAAACCTCTCAGAGAACCGGTCTACAGCTTTGTAAAAACGATTTTTCGTTGGTCCAACATTAAAGCCCTCGACAGGCATCTGGACGGAGGAAACATACATCGTCTTCCCTGAAAGACCGGATGCAAGTCGCGCATAGAAATCCGCTCGAGCGCCTTGCCCATGTACGATGTCAATACTTTTTCCCCTAATAATCCTTATCAAGGATAGCAGGACTACGGGATTATATCGATTCGAAAAATTTATTGGACAATACTGCACTGACGAATTTGAAACGGTATTGTAAAAATTTTCCTGGAGGGATGATGCTAAAAAAGTTTCATATCTGTTATTTGGGAGCCCATTGACGATCTGTGCGAACCCTCTCTCACCACCGCCAAATTCTATTCCATCAATAACAAAAAGAATTTTTTTTTTCATTGTCTATCACTTCGACATATTCTACTGACAATTTGACTGTTTTCATACTGGATCCTGTATTTTGGCTCATATAGTAACGGCCTCAAAAGCTCCGGATATGAGCCGAACTTATCCTGATCAAATGGGATGTGATCTCTTAAACTTCTTCTAACACATCTGTCTTCCGCTTCATCCCATTCCGAAGTGTTAAACTCCTTAGTAATAGTTGCCCTTACGTAGTCTTCGAGTGTGGGGAATTTTTTATAATCTTTTAATTCCATCCAATCTTCCCAAAAATAGCGCAACAGCATACGTCTCGCAGGCTTAACGTTCACATGAAACACGTAAGGCTCATACCAAAACAAAGGTTTATAATATATTGGAAACTTAACGGCTTCGAAACGGCCAGGATGAATGAACGTAGCAAACTTGGAGTAAGTGTGAATATATTCTTCAATATGGACCATCTCTTGCGGATCCTGATGAAACAGGTCTCCGGAAAGATTTATATATCGCAAGTAAATTAAGTAATAACGCTTAGAATTTAAGTTTAAAACACGTGTTCGTAGCTTCTCAATATTGCATGGTCCACTGGTATGAGCAACCATGTCGCCATCCCACCTAAATACCCACCGAAAGGTGGTCTGTTCCAAAGCGTAATTAGATAGATCACAGTGATAGAGTCCTGGCATTTTCGATAATTTTATCAACCCCTTTTCCGAATGGGCTAAGTCTTGAAGAATTTCATAAGTTCCATCCGTAGATCCATTATCAACGATTATGATCTCATCTGCAATGCCTTTAACTGAAGAAATTGATGCGCTAATCCAATCCTGTTCATTTTTTATACGCATGTAGATGCTAATACCGTGTGGCCTTAATAGCGCCTCATGATAAATGCCAATAGTTGGTATAAGACTGGCGAACGAGCGAAAGGCTCGAGATAGAAAATTCATTCTATCAGGGGATTGATTGAAAGTTATAGCGTTTTCATTCATGCATAGATTTTTTGATTTAATAGAAATTCTTTTAAAAATATTTAACATTATTGCAAAGACATAACTGCATTTTTCTATTCTTTTTTTATACTCTTGAAGCTAATATCTTACTGGCCACTGTAACTATCACTTCAGCATTCTTTCGCCGGCTGTAGTTTCTGACGATAAATTCCCTCCCATTTCTTCCCATCTCTCCATGTAAGGCTTCTTTTGTAAGCAAGCGATTAACTCCTTGAGCTAAGATGGCAGGATCTTCCGGGGGAACGAGCACGACAGCACCGCTATTTTTAAAAAAAACACCATTTTCACCAACATCAGAAACCACTACCGGTTTACCACAAGCAAGATAATCGAATACCTTAACAGGAGAACTATCGCCAGCACTTCTGTGAAAAGGGGCGACACAAATAGTCATGACCGCACAATATGAAGGCACACATTCATAAGGGATGTATCCAGTAAAAATAAAATATGATTGAAGACTTTTTTCTATAACCATGTTTTCCAATGTATTTTTCATTGGCCCATCACCAACTATCAAAAATCTAACATTTGGGTAATTTCGGATAATCATTGGGGCGGCTTCGATTAGAATATCTATTCCTTGGTAGTGAAAAATTGTGCCTACAAAACCGATATATGTTAACGACTGATCGAATCCAAGTTCCAAGCAACATTTACGTTTATCCATAGGGAAAAATATCTCGGTATTTGCTCCACTCGGTAAAACAGTTATTTTCTTCCAAGGAATCCCTTCGAGCCTATGCATATTTATTGCTATTTTTTTTGTAACGGGAAGGACGTGGTCACTCAAATAGAAACTTATCTTATCAATAACACGTATTACAAATTTCTTGAAATTATTATTAACTGAAGTGTATGCTCGATGCGGGCTATCATTTATTTCAAGAATAATCGGAACGGCAAGAATCCTGCCTAATATCATCGGAATAAATGACCACATTATTCGGACATAAATAACATCTGGAAAATTTTCAGAAAAAGCTAAACGAAGAGCCCAAAAAAAAGCGATTATCTGGTAGGAAACAAACCTTAATATAGGCAAATCGATAAATGGAACTGAAAATACTTTGGCTGTTGTTTGTCTTTCAGGATAACCTATTTTTGGTATAAACAAGTATACTTGGTTTCCAAGGCTGTTGAGATATTTTGTTAATTCGAATACTTTTATTGGTCCGCCGACTTTCTTTTTGAAGAGGTCATCATGCCAGTAAACAAATACAAAATATAACAAATTATGAGAGTTTTTACGTATCATAGTGAGTGCAGAATGAAGCTTAGATATTTTTATCATAACTCATTTTAGAAATCATTTCGTTAGCTCGTGTATTTAGAATTAATGGAATCCGATAAAACACAATTACAATTGAAACAAGAATTACTGCAAACCTTGTACATATTTTTACAAAATTAGGCCCTTGCAATAGCCATTCTATCATACTTTTAAACATTACAGTGAAGTTAATGCTAACGGGACTGAAAGGATTTTTCAGTATATAAATATAGTAACCATAAGCTGAAGAGAATTTAGCCCTAAAAGTCATTTCTTTTGGGAAAAGCTGTATATGTCGGTGATAAACCACTGCGTTATGGATAACATGGATTTGAAAACCATGGAATTTTGCTCGGCGGCATAAATCTCCTTCTTCATGATACAAAAAATATATAGGATCAAAGACTCCAATAGTGTTGAAAACATCTGAACGAAAAAGCATTGCAGCCCCAATAACCGTATCTACTTCGAATGATTCATTGGATTGAATTTTATTGAACAAATCAATAACGCTCTTAAATTTATATAGTTTTGCGAAATTTTCGTCTACATTTGAACCGTCGTAATCCATCTGAAGGGGGGTTGCAATACCGATATTTATATTATCTTCGCATACATTAATCATTTTTTCGATACAGTCGGATTTAATCCATAGGTCCTGATTCAAAAGTAAAATATATTCAGCCTTTTTAGACATCGCATATTTGATACCGACATTTGCCCCCCTCCCGAAGCCTTGATTTCTATCTTGAATAATTGTCAAAACATTTTGAAATTTTTCAGTTATAATCTGAATCGTTGAATCTTTAGATTTATTATCTACTACAACAATTTCACAGTTTTTATAGGTACTATCTATAACCGACATAATACACTCATAAATCCAATTCTTCGCATTATATGAAACAATTATTACAAATACTTTTGGAAAATTCATATGAATTATTTCTCTGCTACTATGACAAAATATCGCGGAGTCATTCCGACAACAGGCTTAACTGTATAATCAGAGCGAAACATTGGATTAAATATTTTATTGTATATTTTATTGACGTAATTATTTTGAAATAATAGCTGTTGCCGTTGACCGAAAACATTATTTTTATTTATAATATATCGGTTATCTTTTAATATTTTAATTAGTTCAGTTTTTGAAAATTCATGAGAATGGTATTTATTATTTGGTTTTTCTTTAAAAGAATAAATTTTAGGTGATGTAATTCTCCTGTTAGGGGATGAAATAATGAGGAGACCATCCTCTTGTAAAAGATTATACAAATTCATCAATGCTCTTGTATAATCTTCTATATGCTCAATTGTTTCAAAACAGACAATTACATCATATTTAATCCCTATTTCAAAATAACATATATCACCTATATAATAAGATATATTATGTGCCTGATATGTTTCTTTAGCGAAGGCAATCGTAGTTTCATCATTATCGACACCATCCACGCTCTTTGCGCCATTGTCTAATAGAACTCTTGTCCCGTAACCAGTACCACAAGCAATATCAAGTACCGATTTATTGCGAGTATATTTAGCTGCAAAATGATAACGAGCCAAGTGATCCTCCTCAATTCGTTTTGAGGAAATCCCCGGGACCATACGCTCGCCTGTGAATTTTATAGACACAATATCCTCTTCTGACTGTAATTGAAAGTTTTCCAACTTGTAGTTATATTAATCAATTTTGCAAAATCTTATTTTTCCTAAACTTCTTCATAGATTTCAAGTGTTCTTTCTACCATTTTCTGCCATGAAAATTTTCGTGCTTGCTTAATGCTTAGGAACTGCATTCTCCGTCGGAGCTCATGGTTAGAAAGAACAGTTAGACATACATCATACATATTGTCTTCATGGAAAGGATTAAAGAATACGCCTGCATTACCAACCACCTCCGGAATAGATGAATTGCGTGATGCTATTATTGGTATGCCGCAAGCCATTGCCTCTGGCAGTACTAACCCGAATCCTTCGTATATTGATGGAAGGACAAAAAGATCTGCCCCTTTATAGACTGCTGGCAGATTATCCTCATTTACGATACCCGTAAAGATTACTTTTTGACTAAGGTTTAATTCTTTGACTAATACCCTCAACACACGATGACGATCAGTTATTTTGCCGACTATAACGAGAAAATGTGGAAATATATAAGAAATACGTTTATAGACTTTTATAAGTCGGATAAGATTTTTATGGTAATCACCAGCTCCGACGTACAGGATATACGGAGTTCGAATCCCATACTTCTTTGATATTAATTCTGATCTTTCTGCATAAAAATACTTTTCATCAACTCCTTCATGTATGACAATCGTACGAGACTCTAAGCCTGGAACCAATTCAATAAGGTCGTTTCGAGTAGAATGGGATACAGCAATTATTCTGTTTGCCTTTTTATCCAAAATCTTCAAGACTTTTAATTCTAAAGCCTTCGTATTTTTCCCATAGTTCAGTTTAAACGTGAATAGATCATGGATAGTTACAACCCATTTTTTAGCTGGAGGACAATAAGAATATATTGGACTATGAGCCGGGCTATGAAAAACGTCAACAGGACCAATAAAGTACTCAATTGGTGGATAGGTCAGATATATCCAAAAATATTTTAAAATTAAATCGGGTATCCTAAAACTTTTAACATTAAACAATGGGTCAACATTAATTTTATAATTTGTTCTAAATGAATTAAAAAAAAGACTATACTGATGTTGAATCCGTGAGTTTTTATACCCCTTTAGAAGATGGTCTATATAACTTCCTACACCGCCTCCATGTTTAAGGATACTAATATCAATTCCAATCTTCAAAATTTCAAGCCCTCTATAATTAATAACTGTATAATACTTAGTTATGGTCGTTAGCCGTCTCACAGGCTCGACGCCACTGCGTCAACTGCTCGGGGTACAGCCCCTTTTGGCGACAGTACTCTGCCAACTGCGCCTCGTTGAACCCGGCGCTTTCAAGGACGGCATTGAACTTGTCACGGGCGCTCTATCGATCGGGCTCAGTGTCGCTGTCGGGTAGCAGCAACCCCCTGTCACGCGCTTGCCGACGCCAGATGTACAGGGTGGCTTCGCTGATGCCTTCCTCCTTGGCCAGGTCGATGATCGGCCGGTTGTGCGGAGGCATCATCTTTATAAGTACCGCTTCTTTTCGCTCTTTCGAATATCGCATGATCAATTCTCTCTTTCCCCCAATAAACTCAATTATAAAGGCATTTAGATCATGCGACAACTACCCTGACACAGGGGGTGATTACTGCATAATGAGCTATTCTAATCTTTTGTAAATTTCTTAAATTTTCCGCCGCTTATGAGTCCGATCAACAATCCGTATATTTCATATTTTATTCTTAAACCATGTATATATCGCAAATAATCGAATTGTTCTATACCTGGAACCAAATAATAGATTACCCTCAATCTTTCAAGCCACATTCGTATAATCAATTTTCTGTCAATATTTATCCACTTCTTGCAAAATTGATAAAATCCGACGCCATTCACTTTCAATTTTCTTTTCAGATTTTCAATGCTTTCTTCGTGAGGATGTCTAATTACCATTCGTTCATTATAAAAACGCCTATAGCCCATACATTCAAGTCTAAAACCTAGGTCCAAATCTTCCCATGCAGCAAAAGTAAAGTTTTCATCAAATCCGCCTACATTAATAAATATATCTTTCTGAAAAGCTATATTATTCGAAGCCCAACTATCTGAAATATGAATATATTTTTCTAGAAAATTAGGTAGATATGAGTTTTGATATGCAAATACCCGCCCCTTCACCGCTGCGCAATTTCTTTCTATATTATCAAAAGTATTTTGTATTTGACTAAACCATTCTGGCGCAACGATAGAATCATCATCAATAAAACAAACGATGCCCCCTTGAGCTACCCTTACACCAAAATTTCGAGCCTTGGCGGGTCCTCCTCTTTTTTGGTGTAAAACATGGAGCCTTATATTCATCTGAGGAGAAAAATGATCTAAAAAATATTTAGTTCCATCAGTAGATCCATCGTCGATGATAATTATCTCAACTTCCTTGTTTTGGACTGAAAGACTCAAAGCATTTAAACATATTTTAAGCCAATTTAATCTGTTGAATGTCGGGATTATTATACTAATCAATATTATCACCTTATGGTAGTCGATTCTGAAAAACTCTTGATTCTCCTCACGAGGGGCAGATCAATGCTCTTTGAGAAAAAAACCCAGTAGAATAATAGGCGCAAAAGCGCTGCCAGCCACCTCAGCAGCTTTCTTAATGGAAGGCCTATTCTCATATATCTATCGATTGCCTAAATTCAGAATGTCCGCAATATATTCAAATATGCAAATTTTTGTAAAGGTTTCTTCAAAATTGATTTCATATAATATTTGCGCGCTAACTGTTTATTTGATTGCATCTCGCTTACACCAAGCCGGTTATATACATCTGCCACTCTTTTATTCCAAGAATTCCGTATTTCAGAAACTTCCCTACTAAACTCATTTTCAATTTTTTCATAGAGCTTTAATCTTTCTATAAATGATTTTACCCCAATATTTCCCCACGAAGTAGTCCGCCTAGTCATATAGGATAGTGGTTTTTTAATATAAATAAAATTGGGATAAGCGTAAGAAAGACGAAGCCATTGCAAATAGTCTTGATGTAACAATTGATTTTCATCAAACATTCCGATATTTTTAAAACAATTACGTCGAACAATTATTCCAGAAGTGTTAATAAAATTACCAGATTCTAAAAGAGCTTTAAATATTTTTTTTTCTTTAAATTTATTTGAGGTATAATCATTTTTGAAATATTCTGATCCGAGACAAATTTCATTCCCCACGGTGTCCACAAAAACCACATCGGAGAACAGCCATTCAATATTAGGATTATTTTCGAATATATTAATTTTATATTCGATATTCTCTGGATGAAAATAGTCGTCTGCGTCTAAAAAAGATATATAACTTCCCAAAGCCTTTTCTATTCCATGATTCCTTGCGCTTCCGGGCCCTGAATTATCTTGATAATAGTATCTAAGAATATTTGATTCTATATTATTAACCATCTCTTTAGTGTTATCAGTAGATCCATCATCAACTACAATAATCTCAATATTTGAATAGGTCTGAGATAGAACACTGTTTATAGCTTTTTGCAAAAATTTTTCGCAATTATATGTTGGAATAACAACGCTTACTTTTATCATTTGATTTTTCCAATTTTCTCATTTTAGAGGCATTTATTTACTATATTTAAAAATTACATATTTCAAATCGATAACAGACCTTAGCCCGATGTAACTTCCTAATTCTATCTCAATTAGTAGTAATAGATATTCCACTTTTTCAAACTACCGTTTCATACTTCAACCCACTTATATTTGATTACATTACTTAACCTTTTATTTCTTATCTCTTCGAGTCTTTTCGGCAAAAAATGAAAACAATCCTTAACGTCTATCTCTGGCAATTGCTCTTTACCGATATCGTTTCTGATAAACATCAAGTTAAATCCATATCGATTACATGCGACAAGTCTGTAGCCTTTTTGTTTCCCTAACTTTATAAATGCTGGAATTGATGCCCCCATATAATCTAGATGCTTGTCAAAACGATTAAAATTATGAATATATGGAATTGATACTGATTTTTCACTCTCCCAAAATGCTACAGCCTCTAAAATCACTACCCGTGGTCTTACAATGGTCAGGCTTTCCCATAGCCAGTAATCAATGCCATCGACATCAAGTGAGAACAAATCAATTTCCCCAATTATCCCATTATCGGATAGGATACTATTAATGTTATCGGGTGAAACAATTGCGCATTTATTAATTGGTGGGAATATGCAACTATCTGGATGTCTCTTATAAAATTTATCCGTAGTATTAATGCAAGCCGAATCGGAATCGATCAATAAACCGGTAAACCCTAAATTGCAAATTAAATTAGTTGAGTTTGCCCCATAAGGAACTCCACATGCAATATCGACTAATGTCCTGTTAGTAAAACCTATTAATGAAAATAACTATAACAGGATACCGTCCTCATCAACCTGAGAATATATTCGAAATCCCGCATCTCTAAAACTACATAGATTCTTACGATTTTTACATAAATCCTGATAATAGATAAATAACTGGCGCTGCATGACCTGTTGGTTCAACCCTTGCCAAAAAAATAGATTCACTTCCGTCATTATTTTTTCTAGAATTTTACCAAACATTCGCCTTATCGATTGCTGAACAAATCGCACCATGCCTCCTAAATATGGTCAAATTAAGATTAGAAAATATTTTTATTCATATTCCCGTCTACTTCTTTCGACTACTTGAAGAGTGTTATTCAATCCCTGCAGTTATTATAAAAATTGTACCCGGTCAAATGTACGGCAATACTTTAGCGATACTACAACGTGGTACACGTTGCCTAATAATATTTCAAAAGAGTCAATATTATAAAATACTGTTAAAACTAATATATTCTTCTACATTTTATTTGCAAATTGTATGTGACAAATAACTACTTTATACTGTCATTAATGCTCATAAGCTATAAGCCTCTAAAAGCATATCCAGTCTTTGGCTATTAATTATTAATTTTTGATAAGATAAAGAACCTGTGGTACATGAATTCCCAAATTCTATAAGTTTTTAGTATTCTGAAATCTGCCTTGTATATATCAAGAAGAATATTTTTATATGAAAAACCAGTTTTTCCAATTTCCCAATAGTGTTGACCGTCAAAAATATGCTCGGCTGACCTATGAAATGGGTGTTGGATACTTTTCTTAATCGTCCTGAATCTCGGCAACTCGATTAAAAATCGATAAACAGTCGTTATATCAGGCAATGACAATATAACATGTTTCTTTGTCACTCGATTAATTTCTCTCAATGAATTTAGAAACTCAGAATATGGCAAATGTTCTAAGATTTCACAACATGTAACTGTATCAAAATATTTATCACGGAAGGGAATTGACAATACTGATCCAACCACATCCGGCATCAATCTATAATCAATATCCAAAGTGGTAATATCTTGATTATGGTCTTTTAAATATCGTGATACAAATCTATTTCCAATCCCGATTTCAAGCAATCTACTGGGTTGCAACAAAAATATTTCGTTTATTTGATACCAATAACTTATAAATCTCTCTTTTGAATCATAAGAGGATCCAGCATAGTGATCGGGAGCAACTTGTGGATTCATCAATCAACCATAATTATGATAAAATTTGTATTTGCTTATTGCAATAAATACTAAAATATAGGAACCTTGGCAAACTTGGTTAATGAAAGTGAACATTTCGCGGTGGAGGCAGAAAATAACAGCCCATTAATAAAGTCGATCGAACTACCATGTGGCTCCATTTTAAAATAATGCTTTTATATTCATTAAAGCACCTTCCATTCTGGGGGCAATATATCTTTACATAATGAGTTTTTCCTACTAACCCATCTCAATGCATTTGGTGAAATTACAATTTTTTCTTCATTTTCATTCAAATATGCACCCCACCAGCTAAATGTGCTTTCTGCAATAATATTATGCTTGCAAAGACTCATTAATCGCAAATCTTCATATGCGTGAGTATCATCGTTCCAGTCAACAAACATAGCACTGTTTGAATTTATATTAAATCTGCACCATTCGATATCATCTGAAAAAACATAAAACACTGGATTCTCAAATTTCTCTAAAAAATAGGCCATCGCCAAGTTTATATAATTCAAATCAGTTGCAAAATACGTTGATGAGCCAACTTTATCAGTTCGCCTTACATGAATTGACACTGAAACTGAATTTTTTATTTTTTCAGCCGTCGCTCTGTTTTGCTTACTCCATTCATGTTTCACACTTAGCTCATTTAATAGTATTGGGCGGATATGATCAAAATATTTATACGATACCCATGTACCTAAAAGAACGACATTGTCAGGCAAATTAAAAAACTCTTCATCAAAATCGAAAATTCTTTGACTTGCAACTCTTTTTATCAGAAGGGGGGGCAGTGGTGCACACAATTCATGATCATAATATCGTGTAAAATACCGTATATTACCAGTTTTTTCTGCCACCCTATAAAAAACAGCATGCGCTTTGCTACTGAATGATTTAAAAAACCTTAAGAGCCCTTCAGTTGTGTCAAAATTCAATATTTCACGTGTTGTAGCAATCTCGGCGTTTATTTTAAAATTATTTAGACAATATGATCTGTGAGGATATTGGTCGAACGCATACGAATCCAACTTTAATTGAGTACCATGTTTATGAGCCAGAGCACGACCTGCCGCGTACTGAAAAAGCTGGTTTCCAAGTCCTCCCATCAGTGATGAAATAATCATTTCTTTTACACCTTTGTAAACCAAAAACAACCACAACCGTAATCTTGGCTATCTGTTAGCATTTCTGAAGCCCCATATAAGATATCTCCGCTTTCGTGTGAATCCGGGATTAGGGCATACTGTTTTAACTGTAAATTAGGGAAAAGGTTTTGCACTTGGCGATAGGAATAAATTCGATGAGCATTGAAGGCTACTTTTGAGCGACCGACCGGGACAACAACCAGTAGATTGCCCTTTGGCGTCAAAACGCGTGTAAGTTCACTAGCGGCTTTTTTATCGCCCTCACTGTCTAATGGATCGCCATACCGACCTAACCCAATATGCTCAATTGTGTGCATACATGAAAGAGAGCCAATGCTGTTTTCAGTAAATTGTAAATTCGTAAGATCGGCTTGAGCGCATTCAAGATTCTCAATGCTGATAAGGGGAGGCCTATAATCATAATGCTTTACCGTAATAAGACTGGAAAGTTGTGCTACGAACCGCAGAGTTGAGCCAATATCGATATGCAAATCCGGCATGTTCTGAACAAGAATCCGCATTGCCCAAGCGGGGTGCAGCACATAATGCCGGTCGTAGGTGGTGTTAACCGTAGCATCATCAAGGCATGGGTAACGCTCCTCCCAATGGCAGGAGAAACGGTGATTTCTCTTATTGAGAGCATGAAACTCATTAAAATCGTCTCTAAATTTTCCCAATTTCCGTGAGTCGTTCCTTTTTTTTATAAAATAATCAATCACTTTTTTTAAGGAATCCTTAAAACGAGGCACAAATCTCTTTGAATATTTATTTTGAATTCTATTTGTTTTGTCAGCCAAATACATTTTATAATTGTGTGTAATTTCCCTTTTACTAAATTCAGATACTAACTTTTTTGCTGATTCTGGAACACATACAATGACATCATCATAAATCAAAATATAATGCATTTTATATCGATTTAGGTGCTCAAGCAAGGTGTAAATATCAGGGTATTCACCAAGGAAATGTGGGTCTGGAGGCGGTGCCATAAATAGCCTGGCATCATCAATGAATATGAAGTGATCATATGCAGATGAACTTATTGCACAAATCTCATCCGATATTGGAGCACGAGAGCCTTTCCCTGCGGTATTCAAGGAGCAGTGATGCGCATCGAGCCAAAAGACTGCAGACTCATTGAGCTGCTTTATGATTTTAACTAATGCCTCTGACGAGTCCCCGTATTGGAAATTTATATTTCGGATATGTTGGTATTTAGCAACTGCCTCATCAAATAGTTCTTTTGACAACTCGATGGAAAATACTTTTTTAAAATGATCTGCGGCCCAACTGGACGTAGCCCCTTTAAAAGTTCCCGTCTCTATAAAGACATTGATACCGAATGTCCGTTGCACAAACAGCATGAGTTCTTCCGGAGCCCCCTCTCTGACAATACCCATATATTTATCCCTTTGCTACAGACTTCCAAGTTAAAATTGGGGCCAACATGCCTCTTCTCTTTTCATACCAATACGGAGAGCTGCTTAACCCTCCTTTGATTTCAAAATGTATGCAGGGGTTAACCTCATCAGGCGACAAAATCCATTCGCGATGATAACACGCAGCTAATAGCATTAATCTATAGGAACCCTCATTCAATAAATTATTTTGAAGTCGCGTGCTCAGCACGTTTCTTCCTATTGATATTTTCGGCCAGCTGTTTTCATCACTATCTGTGGTGAAAGACCAAAATAACAACCCATTATCGTCATTATACAGCGCAAAGCCCATCTGAAAAGATCGGTCCATATCTTTGAGATCAAATTCAATAGTCAAATAGAAATTACTGTCATTTTTGATAGGCACTGTTAACGCAGTACCAGTCTCGTCTGTAATGGCCATCCTGATCAACGAAAAATATTTATTTGATAGAGTTTTGTTTTCTTTTTTAAGCCACTCATAACGGTTAGAATTTTTACCTGAATGACTTATGTAACCTAAAACAACCTTTTTAATATCATCGCCTAAAATCTCTATAGCCCCATCTACCAGTAAGACTCCCCGGCGACACAGTTGCTGAACCGCTCCCATATTATGACTCACAAATAGCACTGTCCTACCTTCTGTTGCCACATTTCTCATCTTGCCCAGACATTTCTTTTGAAATTCAAAATCTCCCACTGCTAAGACTTCATCCACGATAAGAATATCTGGTTCGAGATGAGCGGCTACTGCAAAAGCAAGCCGAACAGACATACCACTTGAATACCGTTTGACAGGAGTATCCAAAAATTTCTCAACCTCGGCAAAGGCAACGATCTCATCGAATTTACGGCTTATCTCCTTCCGGGTCATCCCGAGAATGGTACCATTCAAATAGATATTCTCTCGGCCAGTCAGTTCTGGGTGGAAGCCGGTTCCCACCTCTAACAGGCTAGCGACACACCCCTTGATGGTGACCCTTCCGGCTGAAGGCTCGGTAATTCGGCTCAAAAGCTTCAATAGCGTACTTTTTCCGGCCCCGTTTCGTCCTATAATACCGACAGCCTCTCCACGTTTAATTTCAAAATTCACATCCTTGAGTGCCCATACTTCTTCCACCGTGTCGCCCTGTATGATGGGCGTTCCTGTTGCAAGGTCTTTTGTCTTATTCCATATTGTACGGGCGTTTTGTACTATCACATCACGAAGAGCAGTGTAGCCGCCTCTCTCCGTTTGGTGGCCGATGATATATTTCTTGCCGAGGTTTTCGGCTTTGATGACGACATCATTCATAATAAGTCGGAGATGGTAGTTTGGAGACTGAAGATAGGAGATATTGGATATCGTTAACCATTTTTCCGTCTTTGTGTAGATTTTATTAATCCAGTAATTAATTTACCGACACCAGCGACATCTTTCCGTAGCGATATCGCCTGCGGGGCAAGGGTCGGATAACAATCCTCGACAACATACAGCAGGGATCGAACCTCACCTGCTGAGGCACGAGCAATATTATAAAACTGGATTTTTTCTTGCACATGCATACGCTCAAAACCCTCGGCAATATTACTCATTATCGAAACTGCCGCCCGCTGTGATTGCCCAGAAAGTCCGTAGTCCCGCGCAAGGTTTTCATTTGAAGTCATCTGATAAATAGCACTAACCAGCTTTCGTGCCTGCTGCCAAGCCTCCAAATCTTCAAAAGATTTCATCCCCTACCTCCTATCTTTTATCTCATATTCCCTATCTTCCATCTCCAATCTCCTATCTCCTATCTTCCATCTCTTAAATTAAATCCGCAAAAGTTTTTTCCATTTTCCGGAAGCGGGATACACCCAGATAGAGAAAGAAGGCGGTGATAGCGAGACTGAGAAGGAAACCGGGGAGATATACCGGACTGTTGCCGCCGAGAATGCACCAGCGGAAACCGTCGATCACCCCGACCATGGGATTAAGGCTGTAAAGCAGTCGCCATTTCTCCGGGACGACATTGCTGCTGAATCCAACCGGCGACACATAAAGACCGAATTGAACCACGAAAGGGATGATGTAACGGAAATCGCGATATTTCACGTTGAGCGCCGTGATCCAGAGGCCCGGACCAAGACTGGCGAGCAGGGCCAGAACTACAAAAGCCGGCAGCAACATGATATGCCAACCCGGCAGAAATTGATAATAGACCATCAGGCAAATCAAGATGACAAAACTGATGAGGAAATCGATGAAGGCGGTGACAATTGTCGCCGCTGGAATGATCAGCCTGGGGAAATACACCTTGCCGATCAGGTTGGCGTTGCTGATCAGACTGTTTGACGATTCGGAAAGCGAGTTTGAGAAAAGAGACCACGGGAGCATTGCCGCAAAGACCAGTAGCGCGTAAGGGGCGTTACCGTCGCTGGGGAGTTTGGCGATCCGGCCAAAAATGACGGTGAAGACGACCATCGTCAGAAAGGGCCTGATCAGGGCCCAGAGAACCCCGATGATGGTCTGCTTGTATCGTACGGAGATATCTCGCCAGGCCAGAATCAGAAACAGCTCTCGGTACCGCCAGAGATCGCTCCAGTAGTTTTTCTCACTGCGGCCGGGCTCTATGATTAGGACCGGCTCTTCAGGATGTACGGAAGATGAGTTATTCATTCAGCTCCGCCCCTTGGATTACATCGGGAGCAATGATCCATTACCCGACCCGACCACCCGTTTTTCTCGCTATTTCCATGTCGTTATTGACCATTTGTTCTACCAGGACTGAAAATGACACTGCCGGTACCCATTTTAGTCCTCTTTTCGCTTTAGCAGCATCACCCAGAAGCAACTGCACCTCTGCAGGGCGGTAAAGCGCATCTTCAATTTTCAAATACTGCCTATAGTCCAGGCCCACATGGCCGAAAGCAAGTTCCAGAAACTCTCTCACAGTGTGGGTTTCGCCCGTGGCAATGACATAGTCCTCCGGCTTTTCCTGCTGAAGCATCAACCACATGGCGTAAACGTATTCCTTTGCATGGCCCCAGTCACGTTTAGCCTCCAGGTTGCCCAGACGGATTTCGTCCTGCAGGCCTAGTTTGATTCGGGCAGCCGCCGAAGTGATCTTCCTTGTGACAAATTCGTGGCCGCGTCGGGGGGATTCGTGGTTGAACAGTATGCCGGATAGGGCGAAAAGGCCGTAACTTTCCCGGTAATTGCGGGTCAACTCGAAGCCGGCCATTTTGGATATGCCGTAGGGTGAGCGGGGGTGAAAGGGCGTCTTCTCGGTTTGGGGAGTTTCTTCTACCTTGCCGAACATTTCGCTGGATCCGGCAAAATAGAACCGGCACTCAGGTGCCAGGCGTTTGATAGAGGAGAGGACATAATGCGTGCCGTTCAAATTGGTGGCGATAGTGGAAAACTCATCCTCAAAAGAATAGGATACATAGCTCTGGGCTGCCAAGTGGTAGCATTCGTCCGGGATAATGTCAGAGATGACGTTAAATAGACTGGCGTAGCTCTCCATGGATGCACTGTGGATGTGAAGCTTGTCCAGTATGTGCCGGATTCGCCACATGCGTTGATAAGGGTCCTCCAGCGCGACTCGGCGAACGATCCCGTGCACTTCATAGCCTTTTTCAAGAAGCAATTCCGCCAAATAGCTCCCATCCTGTCCCGTTATTCCGGTGATCAGTGCTTTTTTAGGCATGTTGCTGCTCCATTAGCGAGCGTGGTTGCGACTATCCTGAAATGGAAATTTAATTGGCTAAAGTTGATGAAACCGTAAAAAGTGACTTTGAACCACAGAGACCGCAGAGGGCCACAAAGAATATTAAGAATAATTAATAAGTTATCTCTGCGCTCGCTGCGTCCTCTGTGGTGATTCCAGACTTTTTACGAGTTTATCAAAGTTAGTGGCAGACAAAGCAATCATAAAGCTCCGCCCCTTGGATTACATCTGGGGGCATTAATCCAAAAGGGGAAAAATGGGTAATCATAAACGTAATTAGCCCGCTCACCCTTCTACAAATTCAGGGTGAAATGCTACTCGGGTTTATGGCTGTTGTATTCATTTGGCGTCAACCGCCTAAATCACCGGAAAGAATCTGCCGGATTTCATCGATAAATCTTGAAAAATCATCCAAGTGATTTTTCATTTTCGCTCCGCTCGAATTGCCGACCGACGTATGCGTTCAGATCTTAATTTCTCGATAAATGGCATGAAATCAAAGTACAGACCGCGAATTTTGCTCTCGTATGCCAGTCTTTGATCTTGGTCAATCTCATAAAGGCACCGACCGCTGCTTATCACCTCATAGGCCATCTCAATGGAGGCGCCATTTAGAATCGTGACATCGGTTTCTTTATCGAGTGACATGGCAATCTTGGTGGCCACGCTATAGGCCGGTGAAATCGCTACGACAGGATCTGAGGCGTAAACACGTTCATCCACAAGAAAAGCCAGATCCACATCTGATGATTGTTTATGGGTACCGCTTGCAGACGAACCGAACAGATACGTGGCAACGATTTGGTCATCTCGCTTAATCGCTTCGGCAATCAATCCTGATATGGTTTCTACGATACTGGGCATTGTTCACTTAACCAAATTTCGAATTTTATCTCTAAAAGCATTGATATCAGTTAACACGCACTCCTTGTGAGCGATTACCCGGCGCAATAAGAACCCGACACGCTCATCGTCAAGGTGATATGTGTAGGCATGCCTGAAGACATGCCGAAACCCTCTGAGTTCATCGAGATGGGAGTATGACTCAGCACTAATCAACGGCGGTCGAACGCCCTCGATTTCAGCCATCATCCGCTTTAAAATGTTGATATGAAAACCGCCGTTGCTGGAAACATTGTTTTCCCAAAACCCGACAACCAGTTTAAACAGATCCTCGTAGGCGCAGTAAAGATTGTGCAGCTGGTATCCTGTACTGTCGACCATCTCCGGGCTTGCCGGGTTCCTGTTGAAAGACTGAAGGCGTTTTTCCAAAACCGCATAGATTTGTGCGATCTGCTGAAGTTGACTATCAAAATCGCCTAGGAAAACTGTGATTCGCGCCTCGGGTGCCATTTAAAACCTTCCGATTCGATTGATTTAGAAAAATGACAATCTTCAAGATTAATCACGTCAACCGTTCGATTCAGTAATGAAGAAATCTCGGACACAAACATAAAATATTTTTCTTTATCGAGTCCTCTTATCGCAACGTCAACGTCACTCTCAGGGCGGAATTTATCCATTTTTGTCACGGACCCAAAAATATAAGCGGCGTCCCATGAGTATTGCATGGAAAGCGACGTCAACGCTGCCTCGATCTCATTCAACACTGATTCCCTCAGCGATTCCCGTTCTTCACGCTGTCGTTCTTGAGCCTTGAGCCATACGGCTATGGATTTATCAATCGTCACCAGCTTCACTTCCAAGATATTCCAAAATAGCTGTCTTTATCGGAATAGGACATGATTTGATGAAAGTATTGTTCCAGTTCAGCCAGTTTTCTAAGAACCAGCGTTCGATCGACCATTAAAAAAACCTCTCTTCGAGGATACGGCTCTCGAATTTGTGAAAATCAAAGTATTCGCGTATGGTCGCAGACTCAAAAGCGTGGCGCTTGAAAGGTTGATTTTCGCAAATCACCTGACGGGGTTTAATGATTCGATATTTTAGCGACAATAACGCTGAGTTTAGAACGACAAAGTCTATATCATCTGTTTTCAGAATATCGTTTAAATGCCCCAAAAGATCGAGATGCCTTTTTGTAGTGTACGGTTCGATGAGATAAACCGCAATATCGATATCGCTCATTGCAGTGATTCGGCCGGTTGCCTGGCTTCCGAATAAATACGCAAATGCGACATCGGCTTGTCTGGAAAGAAAAACCGTCACTGCCGGCAGCTTACTGCTAAAATCTTGGGTGATGGGTTTTTGGTGTATCATTGGGTTATGACGCCCCCCCTAACCCCTCCCACAATGAGCGAGGAATTTGTTAATGATCAAGCACCACTTTTATAAATATCTGATACTATTTAAATAATGAATCAAGTTTGTTGACATTTCCTTCCTGCTGAACCGCCGAATCTGTTCGCCACCCTTTGATCGAGGGCGCTGAAAAGTCGACTTCATTCCACTTCGGGTGCCCTGCCTGTTGCAACCGCGAGATATTCGATTTAATAACCTTGAGGAGTTTCGCGATTTCCATGTCTTTTGCATTTTCCGAAGGTGTAACTGCCAAAGAATCTTCGTAATGCACCAACACCGCCCTCGTACAAACAGTTGGGACCGGCGCTTCAATCCAGCTGTAATCAGATACATCCAGAGTGGCTGGCTCATAATATTGGGCAAATAGCTTCTTGTTTGTAATTGGAACGAAGTGCAAATTCTTCAAGAGTTCACTTAGCTTCGGATCGTCCTTAATTTTTTCAAGTTTCTGAAACAAAGGCACCGGTTTTCCCGCCACCAGGGTCATGGCATCTATCTTGTTTGTAAGAAGCATTTTAATAGCCGCTTCGTATGTGTAGTCAAACAATTTATCGATATCTCCGACATAGTTCGCAAACAACACCTGATTGGTTGAAATGTATGTTCCACTGCCGAATTTCCCCATCGCAATCTTTTTTTTCATCAAGTCGCCGACGCATTTAATTCTCCGACTCGCCAAAAGATGCAACTCTTCGGTGTACAATGGTAGCAAGACCCTGAGCTTGTCAGGGGCTTGCTTATCCGAATCACTGATGAAAGCCATCGCATCGGCCTGCATGATGGCGAGTTCGACTTGCTTAGAGTTGAGCATTTCGTAGTTGTGCAGCGACCCTTGACTTTCGATGATCTCGATATCCAGGCCGTTTTCGCTTCCCAGCAGGCGGATATCTTCACCGAATTTGTAATACGTGCCGTTTTGGCCGCCGGTTGCAATCCGAAGCTTGATGGCGCCAATGGCTGGAGAAACGATGATTACGGCGACAATAACAACTTGAATCAAGGCAATCGTTACAATACGTGATTTCATGGAGTCTCTTTCAGGGTGAGATAAACTGGAATATCGATATCGCTCATCGCAGTGATTCTTCCGGTTGCCTGGCTTCCGAATAAATCCGCAACACCGGGCAGTCGGTCATGATCACTTTGGCGGCTTTTTGATTGGCGGTTCATCGGTGTGCGGCGCCCCCTCCCCTAACCCCTCCCACACGGGGAGGGGAATGAATCAGTGTCTCTCCATAAATGACATCTTTGCCTTACAAACCCTGCGCCGCGCGCAGGGTTCCAGGAGAAAAGAGACGGCCCAGTGCAGCGTTTTCACACTTTTGGAAATCCTCGAAATAGCAGGCTATTCCTGCGGTTTCCAAAATGTTCAAGCCTTGCTCTGAACCAAAATCTACCATTTCTGGACGGACACGAACTAATGATCAGGCCTCACAAATATACAACATCTTTAGAAGTTAAACCACTTAAAGACTTGGGAAATTTCCGGTGGTGATCATTCCTTCACCATCTGAACCACCGATTGCAGGCGCGCTCCGGCATCCATGGCCAGACTGAACAGTGCCGGAATGAGGAAAATGGTGAATACGGTGGAGATGAAAAGTCCGCCGATCACGACGCTGCCCAAGCCGCGATAAAACTCGGAACCGGCGCCGGGGAAAAGCACCAGGGGCAGCATGCCGAAGACCGTGGTAATCGTGCTCATGTAGATGGGCCGGATTCGGGTGCGTACCGACTCGGTGATGGCGTCACGGGCGGCCATGTGCTGCTCGCGCATGTTGTTTAGCGCCTGGTGGACGATCAGGATGGCATTGTTGACTACGGTACCCACCAATATGATGAACCCCAGCATGGTAATGATATCGAGCGCCTGGTTGGCCACAAACCGGTTCACCAGGAAAAGGCCGACGAACCCGCCGGCAGCGGCAATCGGCACGCTGAACATGATGATCAGCGGATAAAAGAAGTTTTCAAAGAGCGCTGACATGAGCAGGTAGCTGATCACCACCGCCATCACGAAATTCCAGAGCAGGGCTTCCCGGGTTTTGGTGAGTCTATCGGCGGTACCGCCCATCATGATGGAATAAAGCCCGCCCAACTGCCCTGAGGCCTTGACGGGATTCACCACCTTTTCCCGGATGATGTCCATGGCGGTTTCCAGGGCAATGGTCTCCGAGGGGATGATCTGAATCGTGATGGCGCGCTGCGAATCGATATGGTTGATCTGAGTCGGCCCTTCGGCCAGTGTCACGTCGGCCAGGGCAGCGAGGGTCACGCGCTCCCCTGTTGGTGATATTATCGGCAGATTTTCAAGATCTTGAGTGCGGTTGAGGCGCCCTTCCCGACTTTTGACCACCAGATCGATCTCATCGCCCAAAAGTCTGTAGGTGCTGGCCCGGGTGCCGTCCACCAAGGCGTCCACGGTAATCCCCAAATCAGTGGTGTTGATCCCCAGCCGAGTCATGCGCTCCCGATCCGGAATGACGCGCATCTCCGGGTTGCCAAGGTCCAGCCCGGGGATGGGACGAATCTGTGCCCCGGGCAGCGCCTGCATGGACATGCCGAACACCTGACGCCCCAGTTGAATCAGCGTTTCAAGGTTGGGTCCTTTGATTTCGATTTCGATGGACCGGCCTTTACCGATTCCCCGAGAAAAGAGGCTCGACTGCTGAACAATGGCGATCATACCCGGAATTTTTCGTAAGGCACTGTAAATATAAGGCAATAGCTCCCGCGTGCGCTCCTGGACCTTGGAAACAACCCCCATAAACACCGACTGCCCCACGGCCACGTAAAAGAAATTTCGCACCGGCGGGATGCCTTTTTCCCTGACAAATGCGTTGGTCTCTCCCTCTTTTTCAATGAGCGGCAGGATATCTTTTTCGACCTCCTTACCGATTTCGGTCAACTCTTCCAGGTTGTACCCGGGCGGCGGCAGCAATATACCAAAAAGCATCTCACGGTTACCCTGGGGCAGGTATTCGGTTTTGGGAATCAGCAAAACGACGAACAATACCGCCACGAGAATCAACCCCCCTGCTACTGCAAGTCGCGCCGTCACCCGCCCGCACATCCAGTAAACGAACCTCGTAATGCCGCTCACAAACGCCTGGGCCGCCTCGGTCAGAGCGCCCGCTCGCCGCCCGGCTTTCTGGTTGTGAGCCTTTCCGAGAATCTTCGCCGACAAGGTGGGGATACCCGTAATGGAGATGATAAGACTCAAGGTCACAGCGCTGCTGATGGCGATGGCGATATCCCGGAAAAGCTGGCCGGCTTCTTCCTGCACAAATACAATGGGAACAAACACTGCCACGGTCGTGAGGGTACTGGCCAGCACCGCGCCCCAGACTTCGGATGTACCGTCAAAAGCGGCCTTGATCCGGTTTTTCCCCATTTCCCGGTGTCGGTAAATGTTCTCGAAAACAACGATGGAGTTGTCCACCACCATGCCGATGGCAAAACTGAGGCCCGCCAGGCTCACTACGTTGATGTTTCGCCCCATGAGGGTCATCACCAGGAAGGTGCCGATGATGCTGACCGGAATGGCCAGGGCGATGATGATTGTGCTGGCGATATTTCTGAGGAAGGCCAGTAAAACCACAACGGCCAGACTACCGCCCACCAGGATGTTCTTTTTCACCAAATCGATGGCCGAGTAGATATAGCCGGTCTCATCGTAGACCTGCTCGATTTCGATGCCGTGATCTTTTAAAATACCGGCGTTGAGCGCATCGAGCGTCTTTTTCAGCTTCGCCATCACCACCAGGACGTTAGCGCCGGGCTCGCGCACAGCGTTCATGACCATGGTGGGCGTGCCCATGTGGCGCACCACCACCCTCGGGTCGCCGTAGTCCAGACGGACTGTTGCGACATCCTTTACCGCCACCGCGATCCCCGCCACGCGCTTAATTATGACGTTTTCGACGTCTTCGGGCCGCTCAAACTCTCCCACCGTACGGGCAATGTACCGGCGCTTTCCTTCATCGAAATCACCGGCGCTGATGTTTTTGTTTTCAATGCTCAGCGCCCGAATCAACTCCGGCACCGTCACCTGCCGCGCCGTGAGGGCCTCCACATCGAAGACCACCTGAAGCTCGCGCTCCCGTCCGCCGTAGATGTTGGCCGAGGCAATCCCGGCGATCCGCTCCAGGGCTGGTTTTACGTGTTCATCAAGAAAGTCGTACTCGTAGTAAAGGGCCCCCGTGTACCCCGGCCGCGCCTTGAGGATCATCCAGGCGATGGCCGTCTCCCGCCGCCCGCCGCTCTTGATGAGCGGTTTATCCACGTCGACGGGGTATTTTTTGACCTGCTCCATTTTGTTGGAGGTTCGCAGCAGGGCGGTATCGATGTCCGTGCCTATTTCAAAGATGAGGCTGATGTTGGATTGACCGTCCACACTCTCGCTGGTCATCTCCTCCAACCCGTCAAGGTTCTTGAGTTGCTCCTCCTGGACGTCGGTGACCTCGCGCTCCACCTCGACGGGGCTGGCCCCCTTCCAGACCGTCTCGATGGAAATCTCGGGCAGATCCACGTCCGGGGTAAGCTGAATGGGAATCCGAAACAAGGATATCAGCCCGAAGAGGATGAGCAGGAGCACGCCGACGGCAACGGTGACCGGGCGCTTGATGGCGGTATCGACAATTTTCATTCAGTTACCTGCACAGCCTGCCCCGGACGGAGCCTTTCATTGCCGCGGGTGACGACCGGCATACCCGGAGTGACCGGGCCTTTCACCGCGACATGGCCGTTATAATAACCGTCGATGTCCACCGGCAAAGGTACTGCCTTGCCCTCCGCGACGGTATAGACCAGGTGGCTGGCGCCGCTTGAAACGACGGCGTCCTTGGGCACCAGTGTGGCAATTTTGCGGGTATCCAGATCCAGGCTGACGATGGCCTCCATCCCGGGCCGAAGCCGCAAATCA
The DNA here is from genome assembly GCA_043825735.1 of Pseudomonadota bacterium. Taxonomy (GTDB): domain Bacteria; phylum Desulfobacterota; class Desulfobacteria; order Desulfobacterales; family JBDRRP01; genus JBDRRP01. The sequence continues at coordinate 34,058 of JBDRRP010000152.1, forward strand.
GGATTCGCCAGTTCCACCCGGAGCGGAAACGTTCTTGCAATGGCATTTCCCAGCGGCAGCTTCGATTGCACCGAAGCGGGCATGCGTCCGGTGTTCACGCTGCGGATGATGACACCGGCCGCTGCACCTTTTGGAATGTGCACTGCGTAGCGCTCAGGCACGTCCACGGTCACATATACGTGGGAAATGTCGATCAGGGTGACCACGCTGCCACCGGTATTGATCCATTGCCCCACCTGGGTGTGCTCGTCGGAAACCAATCCATCGAATGGGGCGGTGACCCGGGTCTGGGCAATCCGGTAGTCCAGCAGTTCCAATTCGGCTTCCCGGCGCTGCAGTTCAGCAGCCAGAGCCCCGTAAGAGGACAGGGCGTCGTCATAGCTGCGTTCGGCAACGCTGTTGGCCGCCTTGAGCTGCTCCTGCCGATCCAGTTCTTTTCGCGCCCGTTCGAGATTGACGCGGGTCATTTCGCGAACGGCCACGGTTGCTTTTCGTTGCAGAACAAGATCAGTGGATCTGAGGGTAACCAGCAAATCGCCTTTCTTGACGCTATCGCCCTCCTTTACGGAAAATGACGCCACAACACCATTTCCTTCGGAGGCCACGATACTGGTGGCAATGGCCTCAACGGTGCCCACGATGGTGATCTGATTGGAGACTTCGCGCGACTCAGCCGTGGCGATGCGCACCGGAGACGGCGGCGGCCCGCTTTTCTTGGCGGCATCCTGGGCACAAACCGGCGTCGCACCAACGGTTGAGGCCATCACTGCCACTGCAACAGCGGATAAAAGTCTCCGGGAAAGGGGAATCAAGGGAAGCGTCATCGGTCCGGCTCCGTGGTTTGTGCCCATCCACCAATGGCATCTTTGACAAAACCGTAAAAAAGCAATCCTCGCGCAAAGTCGCCAAGCACGCCAAGAAAAACAGTATTAATATTAATTAGTTAACTTTGAGATCTTTGCGGCTTTGCGAGAGATTTCGACTTTTTACGAATGCATCATCTTTGACAAATCCGTAAAAAGTCGGATTGCTCTCGTTGTTGTCAATCCCGCCATGGCGAAGCACCCAATTGTGGGCAGTCACTATTTTTTTATGACAATCGCCAGAAAGCTAATGTTGATGGAGTCTAAATACCTTAAATCAAGAGGTCAAGTGATACACGGCGGCGATAGCATATTCTTGGTGCGACGGATTCATGTCGACCATGTGCATTTCTTCCGCGTTCACCTGTTGAGCCGCCGTGTATGTATGGATCCGGTTTCAGTTGATCGGCCCTAAAAGCCCAACGTTTCGCTTAGCGCTCCGGGTGAAAAGTGTCGCCGCAGAGAACGAGAGCGGTCTTGCCCGGTGGGCGTTGTGTGTTATATTGAGCGATCTGTCATTAAAGAATAGCGACTGAAAGGATATCTGATGAAACTGGCAGTCAGTGGAAAAGGCGGTGTGGGCAAGACGACGTTTGCTGCGCTCTTGATCCGGACACTTAACGACCAGGGTAAAAAAGTGCTGGCCATCGACGCGGATCCCGACGCCAACCTGGCGGCGGCCCTTGGCATCCCCAACGCCGAGGACATCATTCCCATCGCCGAGATGAAAGAGCTCATTTTTGAGAGAACCGAAGCCAAACAAGGCAGCATCGGGGGCTTTTTCAAGCTCAACCCCAAGGTCGACGACCTGCCCGAAGCGCTGTCGGCACGGCTTGGAAACATCAAACTAATGCGCCTGGGCGGTGTTAAAAAAGGCGGCAGCGGGTGTATCTGCCCGGAAAGCACCTTGCTGCGTGCACTCGTCATGCATGTGGTGCTGGCCCGCGACGAGGTGGTGGTCATGGACATGGAGGCCGGCATCGAGCACCTGGGAAGGGCCACGGCCAAGGCCGTGGACAAACTCATTGTGGTGGTGGAACCCGGTCGCCGCAGCATCGACACGGCCAACCACATCCGTAAGCTTGCCGGAGAAATCGGTCTGGCCGACATCCACATCGTCGGCAACAAGATCCGCAGTCCGCAGGATGAAACATTCCTCAGGACCCATCTCTCGGATTTCAGTTTCCTCGGATTCATCCCCTACGATGCCGCCCTCATCGAAGCCGATCTCAGCGGAACGTCCCCTTACGATGCCGAGGCCACGGCCAAATCGATCGTCGCCAAAATGATCGCCAATCTCTGATGCCTGGCAAGAAACGATTCCACCGAAACCCGCGGGGGGGCCGCCCTGCCGGGGAAAAGAGCCGCCCCTCTCAAATCCGGGCCATGGCCGATCCTGTGCTAAAAAAAGCCTTCGCGCGGATCGGCGTTCCGGCCAAACGCCCCTTCCGGGCCGACGCCTTCCAGGAGGAAGCTGTGGCCGCATTGGGGGCGGACGATGTGCTGGTGACAGCGCCCACTGGCTCAGGCAAAACCTGGATCGCCGAGCAGGTCATCTCCCGCACCTTGAAAGCGGGCGGCAGCGCCTGGTACGCATCACCGCTGAAGGCCCTCACCAATAGTAAATACCAGGAATTTGCCGCGCTGTTCGGGGCTGACACGGTGGGCATCCTCACCGGCGACCGGAAGGAAAACCCCGACGCCGCAGTCATCACAGGCACCACCGAAATTCTGAGAAACCAGCTCTACGACGCCATGCACCACGGCGAAACGCTTCAAACCGACGTGGTGATCCTCGACGAAGCCCATTTTCTCGGCGATCCCGACCGGGGAGTGGTCTGGGAGGAGATCATGATCTACCTCCCCGTGCGGGTCCCTCTGCTCATGCTTTCAGCTACCATCGGCAACGCAGATCAGATCGCTGCGTGGCTGGAGCGAATTCGCTGCAAGCCCTGCCGGGTGGTCGCGGAAACCCGGCGACCGGTCCCGCTCTATCCGCTTTTCTTTCACCCCACCGGCACCCTCTATCCGCTCACTGTGGGTGACAAGGATAAAAAAGTCCGGCTTCATAAAAAAGTCTACCAGCATACCACCGCCCACCGCCCCATGCTCATGGCGCCCCCCCGCCAGCTTCCCCCGTTTGGCGATATTCTTAAGGTCATGAAAAAATTCAGCCTGCTGCCGGCCATATTCTTCATGAAATCACGCGCCGACTGCGATCAGGCGCTCACCCTGGCGGCCCGCCGTCACACCCTGCCGCCGGAACGGCGCCACGCCATCGCCCAGCGCGTCGATACCCTCACTCAGGGTATCCCCCACGCGGCCGAGCACCGCCAGCGGTATTTGTTGGAGCACCACGGGGTCGGGGCCCACCACAGCGGTCAGTTGCCGGCATGGAAGATTGTCCTGGAAAACCTCATGACCGAAGGTCTTCTTGACGCCATTTTCGCCACCAGCACAGTGGCTGCCGGCGTCAATTTCCCGGCACGAACCATCGTGTTTCTCAATTCCGACAAATTCAACGGCATCGACTTTTCGCCCCTGACCCCCACCGAATTTCACCAGATGACCGGCCGCGCCGGCAGGCGCGGTATGGACAATATCGGTTTTGCCGTGGTGCTGCCGGGACGGTTCATGGACGTGGGGGCTGTGGCCAAACTCGTGAACGCGCCGCCTTCGGGAGTGATGAGCCAGATTCACATCAACTTCAGCATGGTGCTCAATCTGCTTCTCTCCCATACGCCGCCGCAGGTGGAAGAGCTTCTCAGCAAATCATTTGCCGCCTTTCAGATCGAGGCGGCCGAGTCGGTACCGGGGCTCATGAAAAAAATCGGCTACGGCCAGCGCCACCTTGCCGAAGCCTTTGACCACCACCTGCAGTTTCTGGTTATCCACGGCTACGCCACCGCTGAAGGCAGACTTACCGACGACGGCCTGTGGGCATCCAAGCTGCGGGTGGACCACCCCCTGCTGCTGGCCGAAGGGTTTCGCCACCGACTGTTTCCCGACAAAGATCCGGCCCTGCTGGCCGCCATCATGGCCGTTTTCGTCAACGAGCGGGAAACCAACGACACCATCGACCGCGCATTGCTGCCGGAAGCATTGAAAAAGACGTACTTCAGCGTCCGTCAAAAACTGCTCCCCTTCATGGCGGAAATGAGCGACTGCGGATTTGCCACCCGCCCCATGTACCTCAGGCCGGCGGTGAGCATTCATGCCTGGTGCGCGGGAAAGGATTGGGAGTTCGTTCAGAGACTCTCTGAAATGGAGGAAGGAAACCTCGTCATGCTGATGCTCAGGACGGCCGATCATTTACGCCACGTTCGGTCGCTCAAGGATGTGTTTCCCGAAGCCGCCGAAACGGCGGCCGCGGCCATTGATTTGATTTTACGGGAACCGGTGACAACGGAGCTGGGGATGTAAGCAGATTTCGGATTGTTGATTGTTGAATTTTTTAATCTGGTTAGGCACTATTCTCCAGCTGGTGTTCTGGCTGTTTCGTAGGGGAGGAGGGTTTTCTTGTCCGCCATAGCCTTGGCGACGGAGGATCCCCTCCCACAATCGGCTAAGATGCCCCCGATCGTTTGTGTTGACCAATCACGGGCGGGGATAAACCCCGCACCCTACACGATTTGGTAACCCCATGTGCCCATATGGGATGCCGCGATGTGCGCTTCGGTGCAATTACGAATTTCATTTGCTCAAACAGCGCCTGCCCATCCACTGGAGAATAGTGCATAATTAAGTCTTTTAATATTTCGACAGTGTCAATCATTGCCTGCCGATTAACTAACGCATACCCTGGTATTCCTGAACCGAAGCGTCAAAAGCTTCCTGAGATATTTTTTGAGAAAGCGCCGCTGGTGGAAAATCGAGATAGGAAAAAAGTTTGGTTTCCAAAGCGGCCGTCCGGTCGCACAACCACTGAAGCCGCTCGAAGAGGTGGTCCGCCCCCCCGCCATAACGTTCAATAATATAGGCCATGCGCTCCTCCAACGACACGATCTGGTCGTGGAGCACCCGCTTGTCGGCATAATTGACAATCTCCGCCGCGATCGGCTCACCGTCATCGGCGTAGACAAGAAGGCGGACGTGCTGCCCCACGATGTCGCCCACTTCCGGATACCCTATTTCCCGCAGATACTGTTCACCCGTCTCGGCGTGGTTTTCCTTGGTCTCAAAGCTGCGGGTCTTGGTAATGTCGTGAAGCAGGGCGGCCGCGGTGATCAGGGGCAAGTTCACCGCGATGCCTTTATCGAGAATATTTTCGCTGATGAGCGATGCCACCTGGTAGACCCGGATGGAATGCGCGGCAATGTGATCCAGCATTCCCATCCGGCGGATCAATCCATAACAGGCGTCTTTAGCGGGGATGTTCATTTTAACTGCTCCGGTTAGCTGCTCCAGCCGATAGTGGCTAATGGAACATAGCATGGCCCCCAAGGATGCTTCAACCGCCGTGCGAATCAGCGGCGGCGCCGCTTGATCGATAGTGTCCGTCTATACATCCGCCGCCCCGGGCGGGAGGGGACAAGAGACTTCCCATGGATGGACACTATCTATATGTCACACATCGTGTCCGGTATCCCGGCGTACCGTCACATCGCGCACGATGAGATACAGCGCCGGAACAAAGAGCAGCGTGAGAAATGTGGCCGCAATGAGGCCGAAGCTGATGCTCACCGCCATGGGGATGAGAAACTGGGCCTGGAAGCTTCGCTCCAAGAGCAGTGGAAAGAGCCCGGCCACGGTGGTGATGGAGGTGAGCAGCACCGGCCTGAAGCGCATGCGCCCGGACTGGAGGACGGCTTCTTCTACCGGCATGCCGTCTCTCACGGCCCGGTTGATGAAGTCGATGAGGATGAGGGCGTCGTTGACCACGATCCCGGACAGCGCCACGATGCCGAAAATGCTCACGATCGTAAAGGACAGCCCCATGACCAGATGTCCGAAAATGGCGCCGATGAGCCCGAAGGGGATGGCGATCATGATGATGACGGGCTGAATATATGAGCGGAACTGACTGGCCAGCAGCAGAAAAATCCCCATCAGGGCCAGCGAAAACCCCACCTTGAGACTGTCCAGGGACTCGCGGGTGCGCTTTTCCTGGCCTTCCAGATCGTAGGCAAGGCCCGGGTAGCGACGCTTAAGGTTCGGGAGAAAGTTCCGATCCAATTCTGTAACGATCTGACTGGCATTGGCCACGTTTTCGTCGATGTCACTGCTCACGGTAATATAACGGCGGCGGTCTGCCCGGCGGACCATGGAATAGGATCGGCCATGGGTGATGTCTGCCACCTCCAGAAGGGGAATGGCCCTGCCGTCGGGCGTGCGGATCCACATGCGGTCCAGCCCGGACAGGGAATTGCGATCCTCCTCGGCGTAGCGCACGAGCACCTTGATGTCGTCCTTTCCCCGCTGTATGCGCACCGCCTCCTCACCGTAAAACGCCTGCCGCACCTGCCGGCCCAGGTCGCCCATGGTCACCCCCAGCGAGCGGGCCCCGGGAAGGATATGGATCTGTTTTTCTTCTTTTCCCGGCTTGAAATTATCGGCCACATCGAAGGTGCCGGGAAAGCTCAACAGCTCGGTTTTGAGTTCTTCGGCCGCCAGTTGAAGCGTGTCGAACCGATCGCCGATCAGCCGGATCTCGATGGGGTTGCCGGCCGGCCCCCCTTCCATGGTGTAGAAAGACAGCTGATCGATACCGGGGATTTCTCCCACCTGCCGGCGCCACTGGGACACCACCTCATTGACCGACACCCCGGGCCGTTGCGCCGACGGCAGCAGCTCGATCCACACCTCTCCGCAGTGACCGCCGAAGACCGGCGGTTTCCAGTCGCGCCGCGGGATGGCCCCCACCAGTGAAAAGGAATTGACGATCATCGGCGCCGCGCCCTCGATGCGGTCCTGGTAACCGGGATTAAGCTCCCGGGCCGCACGCTCGAGCCGGTCGATGGTCTCCCCGGTAATGGCGCTGGGGGTTCCCAAAGGGTAGTTCACCTCGGCAATGACCCAGTCGCTCTCTCCCTTGGCCATGAAAACGAAGGGGACGTAGCCGCCCCGGATGATACCGATACTGATGATGAGCACCCCGACGCCGATGGCGAAGGCAAAATAGCGGTTGTCCACGACGTAGCGCAAGGCCGGCACATAAACCCCGTCGATAAACCGCTGCAGCCGGGCTTCCACCCGAAGCCTCAGGCGCACGTGCCAGGACGCCTTCTTCCCGCGATCCCGCTCCGAGCGCCGGAGTGCCCCATAAAGATGTGCCGGCAGGATCAACAGCGCTTCCATGAGTGAAACGATAAGGATGGCGATCACCGCCTTTGGCATGACGGCGATAAATTTCCCCATGATGCCGGCGATAAAAAGCAGCGGCAAAAACGCCACCACCGTAGTGGACACCGCCATGACCACTGGCCCGCCCACCTCGGCAATACCATCCACCACCGCATCACGGGCATTTTTGCCCTGGTTAAAGTGGGTGTAGACATTTTCGCCCAGGATGATGGCATCGTCGACCAGAATCCCCAGGGTCATGATGAAAGCGAACAGGGAGATCATGTTGATGGTTTCACCCATGCCATCGAGCACCATGAAGGCGCCCATGAAGGCGATCGGTATGCCCGCCGCCACCCAGAAGGCCAGCCGGATATTTAAAAAGAGCGCCAGCCCCAGAAACACCAGCACGATCCCCTGGGCGCCGTTTCTCAGCAGCAGATTGATCCGGTCACGCACCATTTCGGAAAGATCGAACCAGGTGGCAATGCGGACACCGGGCGGCATCTGCGCCGCATGCTGCGCCACATAAGCCTTCACGGTATCGGAGATGGCGATGATGTCTTCGTTCTTGGTTCGGTTGATCTGAACAAGGGCTGCCGGCGCCCCGTTGAATTTGGTGCGGATGTCGCTGTCTTCAAAGCCGTCGATGACCCGGGCCACCTGACCCAGCCTGATCAACGTGCCGTCTTCGGTAGTGATGAGGGGCAGCGTCTCGAACTGCCGGCCGGTATAGCGGCGCCCTTCCGCCCGGATGAGGATTTCCCCCTGAGCCGTTTTGATCCGCCCCCCCGGCAGGTCGAGGCTGCCGGTGCGGATGGCCCTCACCACGTGGTCAAAAGTGAGGTCGTACTGCCGCAGGTTTTCTTCCGACACCTCCACGGCCATCTCGTAATTGCGCACCCCCACCAGCGTGGCCAGGGATATGGCCGGCGTGGTGACAAGATCGTCCCGAATCTCTTCTGCCAGCCGCCTTAAAAGCCGTTCACCGACAGGGCCGTAAACGGCCACGGTGATGGCTGGGTTGCGATTGACGATTTCGGTGATAACCGGGTCTTCGGCCTCTTCGGGAAAATTGTCGATGAGATCCACCTGGGTCCTGAGATCGTCCATGACCCTCTGGATATCCGCTTCGCTGTCCAGTTCGACGGTCACCGATCCGTTACCTTCGCGGGCGGTGCTGAATGTCTTGGAAATGCCCTCGATGCCTTTGATTTGCTCTTCGATTTTGATGCAGACGCCTTCTTCCACCTCTTCCGGGCTTGCCCCCGGGTAGTCCACCGACACGTTGATCATGTCCAGGGTGAACTGGGGAAACATTTCCCGCCGCATCCCGAGGAGCGTTATCAGCCCGGCGACAAGAATAAAAAGCATGATCAGATTGACGGTAACCTTGTTGTCAACGGACCATTTGGCGATGGATTTCATTGATCAGAGGGCCCGGCTGGAGGCAAGAGGGGTTGGGTTTCGGCGCCGGCGGCACCGCGAATGGGCATTCCCGCCACCGCGCCCATCAGCGGAGTGCTGATAACCCGGTCACCGGTGGTAAGCCCGGCGGTCACGAAAACCTCGTCCAGATAGCGCCGCATCACCGTGACCGGCTGAATCTTCAACCGGTCGCCGTCTGCCAGATAGACCACGTCTCCGGGGTAGACCACGTGACGCGGAAGCACGATCATATCGGAAACGGTCCGCCCGAGGATGCGCACGGTGACAAACATTCCCGGCAGCAGTTGCAAGGCGTCCGCAGAACGCGTTTCAGCGTTGCCGGCTGGCGGCTCGGCGTCGACGGCGACCACGATGGGAAGGGTGCGGGTTTTGGCGTCCACCGCGGCCTGGGTGCGAGCGATCCGTGCCGGCCAGCGCCCCGCTGCCGTATGGCCGGAGACGCTGATCTCCGCGGCAAGCAAGGCAATGTTTCCTGAGGCGTCCCGGAGCCAGGGAAGATCTTCTATTGGCACCCGGATATCTACTTCCAGTTCGCCCTGGCGATAAATGATCCCCAGCGGCGCACCGGCGGACACATGCTCGCCGGTTTCCACCCGCTTTTCCAGCACCCGCCCGTCAAAAGGCGCCACCGTGCGGGTCCGCTCGAGATTCAGCAATGCCTGACGGTGCAGGACGTGGGCCATCTCAAGGGCGGCTGCGGCCTGCCGGCGTGTCACCGGAATCAGGACCGCCTCGTTCTCCAGACCCTGCAGCCGCTCCCGGCTCGACAGATAACGCTGATGTGCCTGATCACGCTGCGTTACGGAGGACACTTTCAGGTCGGCCAGTTCGTTGAGCCGCTGGTATTCGGTGTGCGCCAGCGCGGCGTTGGCCCGGGTGAGCGCGGTGAGGGCCTCAAGATTGGCGGCCCTCTGGTCGATGGCCTCGATCTCGGTCCGGGCCTGCTGAATCTGGACGGCCAACCGCGCCGCTTCCAGTTCGTAATCTCTGGGATCGATGGTCAGCAGCACGGTGCCGGCGGTAAAGGCGCCGCCATCGGTGAATGCGGGGTCAAGACGCGTGATGGTGCCGCGCACCTGGGCCACCAGATTGACCTGCTCACCGGGACTCACCGTTCCATAGGCCTCGACCGGCATTGTAACGGTGGTGATCACTGGTGTGAGGGTCTCCACCAATTGCCCGGATCGCTCCGGGGGGCGCTTTTGTGCCCGGGGACGCACAGCAACGAGCACCACGGCCACCGCAACGGCAATGACCAATACCACCAGCACCCGGATAAATCGGAAGAGACCGCCTTTTTTCATGCTCGAAGAACCTGTATCTTGATCGGCAGGTGATTAATTACCACGAAGTTCACGAAGGCCACGAAGAAAACTAAATCCATTATCTGGTTATGCACTATTTTCCAGTTGGGGTTCTGGCTGTTTTGTAGGGGAGGGGTTCATCCCCTCCCGCGATCGGCTAAGATAACCCCAACCGTTCTTGTTCACCGATCACGGGCGGGGATCAGCCTTCGCCAAGGCTACGGCGGCCAGGTAAACCCCGCGCCCTACACGGTTTAGTGCCCCCCGGGTGCCCATATGGAATGCCGCGACGGGCGCTTCGGTGCAATGACGAATTTTAAATGTTCAAACAGCGCCTGCCCATTCACTGGAGAATAGTGCATAACCAGGTAACCCAATTTGGAACCGCCGCAACAAAAACCCGTTTTCGCGCAGAGACGCAGAGACGCAGAGGAACCCAAATTTGAAAACCGCAAAAACCACAGTTGGTGGTAAGAAACGCCTTTACCGCCGTGCAAAAAATGTTTCCTCTCGTTTCAGATTCAGTTGTTCTCAGCGTCTTCGTGGTTTCACGGTTGAACCGATTTTTCCCTCCGTGTTCTCTGAGAACTCCGTGGTTCAAACGGTTTTTGCCCCGGAATGCCCCTGCAAGCGCACAATGTTACCGAATGGCAAACAATTCCTGTCTCTTAGATGATTCGAAGCGTTATATCAATGCCCGCAAACAGAAAACCGGCACTGGATCCCTCCAGCGCCGGCTTTCAGCTTTTCGCCGATAATCACCGCAGGTGATTATAAGGATTCGATTTTTTCCGTGAGCTCAGGCAGGAACTCCAGGATGTCGGCGACGATACCCACATCGGCCACTTGGAAAATAGGGGCCTTGGCGTTTTTGTTGATGGCGATGATAAAGGGGTTACCCTTGATGCCCCCCATGTGCTGGAAAGAACCGCTGATGCCGCAGGCCATGTAGACCTTGGGTTTCACTGTCTGGCCCGAAGTGCCCACCTGGCGGGATTTTTCAAGCCACTTGGCATCCACGATAGGCCGTGAGCAGGAGACGACCGCACCCATGGCCTCGGCCAGATCCTGGGCGATTTCGATGTTCTCCTGATCTTCGATGCCCCGGCCGATGGAGACCAGCACATCGGATTTGGTGATGTCCACATCCCCCACTTCAGCGACAACGGTTTCAAGATATTTGCGCTGGGCGGTAAGATCACCCAGTGCGCCGGACTTGTCCACCACCGCACCGGCGGCGGCAGCGCTCTCGTCAGCGGCGATGGCGCCGGGACGAAAAGTAACCACAGCGCCCGCGGACATGTCGCAGTCCACGTGAGTGCTCACCTGACCGCCGAATTCCTGGCGGACCAATTTCAGCGTACCGCCGTCGACACCGGCGATTTCAACCACATCGGAAACGAAGGCCGAATCCAGTTTGACCGAAAGGCCGGGGGCCAAATCCATGCCGAAAGTGTCGTTGGCCGCCAGGACCAGGGCATCGGCGGGCAGCAGGTTCACCAGTGCTTTTCTCACCGCTTCGGCGTTTGGGTAGGCCAGGGCGGCGTTGTCCATCTTCCAGACTTCGGCAAAAGACGGGGCCAACGCGGTGCAAACGGCATCCAGCTCAGCACCGGAGCCGCTCACCAACGCAGTGACCGACGCGCCGGCATCAATTTTTTTCGCCGCAGCAACCAGCTCCAGCGCGGTATCATCGGCAACCCCATTCTTGTGGACGATAACTGCAAAAATCTGAGCCATTATTTCAGCCCTCCTTTAGCTTTGAGCATTTCAATGAGTTTATCGATGATCTCATCGGTGCTGCCTTCGAGCATTTCGGCGCCGTCACCGAGTTGCGGCATGAAATAGTCCACCCGCTTGACCTTGACGGCGGCGACCGCCAACCCCAAATCACCAGCGCCCATGGTAGGGATCTCCACCGAGGCCACCTTACGGATGCCGCGGATGCCCACGTATCGGGGTTCGTTGATGCCGGTCTGGATAGACAGCACGCAGGGCATCGAAATCTCGTTCATCTCCTGGTTGCCGCCTTCGATCTCACGGCCCACAGTGAGTTTGCCGTCATCCACCGTGATCTTGTTGACCAGAGAGGCAAAGGGGACATCCATGAGGGCCGCCAGCATACCGCCCACCTGACCGGCACCGTCGTCGGCCTGTGCGCCGGTGAGCACCAAGTCGTAGTTGCCCTTGTCCACAACGGCCTTGAGCGCAGCGGCGATGCCTTTGCCGTCCGCGCCATTAAGAGCGTCGTCGCTCACCAGGATGCCGTTATTGGCGCCCATGGCCATCTCCCGGCGAAGCACTTCTTCGTCGTCTTCTTCACCGACGGTCACCACGGTCACATTCCCGCCGACCTTATCCACGATCTGAATGGCTTCTTCCACCGCGTAGTTGTCCCACTCGTTGATCGAGTAAACGAGATCGTCGCGTTCGATATCGTTGCCCGCACTGTTGAGCGCGATCTCGTTTTCAGAGGTGTCTGGCACCCGTTTGACACATACCAAGATCTCCATAATGATCCTCCCCGATAATGATGTTTCAGATAAAACTACTGCTTATCGATCTGATATTCAGTTAGTTTGATAAATGCTTTGCCACCAGCTCTGACAGGTCGATGGCCTCCATTTTACCTTCCAGCCCCGCCACCTTGATGGCGTCTTCCATGTTCACCAGACAGAACGGGCATGCTGTGACGATGACGTTGGCACCCGCCTCGGCGGCCATCTTTACGCGCAACACCCCCATCCGCTCATCTTCCTCGGGTTCATAAAAGAGCATCAGTCCGCCGCCGCCGCAGCAGAAAGAACGGTCCCGGCTCCGGATCATCTCCACCCGGGTAAGCCCCGGGATCGCGTCGAGCACGAACCGGGGATCGTCGTAAAGGTTGTTGTGACGGCCCAGGTAGCAGGGGTCATGATACGTGTAGACGTTGCCGTTGCCCTCCACTGCCGCCAGCCGCAAAGTGCCGTTTTTGATGGCCGCTGCCATGATCTGGCTGATATGGGCCACCGGCGGCACGCCGGTGTAATCGTTTTTGAGCGCGTTGAAGGCGTGGGGATCGGCGGTGACGATGCGCTTGACGCCGGCATCCTGAATGGCATCGGTGTTCTGGTCTCTGAGATTCTGAAAAAGCATTTCTTCACCAAAGCGCCGGGCCTCGTGACCGCTGTCTTTTTCGGCCTTGCCCAAAATACCGAAATCCACTCCGGCGGCATCCAGAACCGTTGCCGTGGCCTGGGCAATGCCCTGCATCCGGTCGTCGTAGGAAGATATGCTGTCTACGAAATAGAGCGTATCGGCGGTGTCACCACTGTCGAGTTCCTTGACCGTGCAGCGCTCGGCAAAGTCCTTGTCTTTCACGGCCCAGTCGGCACGCTTTTTTTCCATCTTGCCCCATGGGTTGCCCCGTTTTTCAAGCGCGCTCAATGGCTTCTGGAGGCTCTGAGGCACCGTTCCTTCATCAACCATGCCGCGCCGCAGGTCCACGATCTTGTCGATGTATTCGATCCCCAGGGGGCACTCCTGCTCGCAGGCACCGCAGGTCGTACAGGACCAGATCTCATCCTCCTCATACACCCGCCCCATGAGCGGTTCGCTCTTTAAGAATGGTGCGCCCACCGGGTAGAAAGGATAGTTTTTAAAGATCTCATTGCGTCCCTTGATAGAAATGAACCGAGGCGACAGGGGTCTGCCGACGGCATTGGCCGGGCAGTTGTCCGAGCAGCGTCCGCAGTCGGCGCAGGAATAAAAATCAAGGATGTGTTTCCACGTAAAATCTTCGATCTTCTTCACACCGAAGGACTCCAGCTCGTCCAGTCCCTCATCGCTCACTCCGTATCGCACCGGCTTCACAGTGCCGGTCTGCACCCGCATGAAAAGCACGTTGAAAAGAGAGGTGATGACATGAAAATGTTTTCCCAGAGGCAGAAAGCACAGGAAGAAAAAGAAAGTCAGATCGTGGATGTAGTAGGATACCAGATGCACCACTTGGAGCCGGTCCACTGGCGTGTTGGCCAACAGCCGCTGAAACAGCCATGGCAGTGACAGGGGCGCCAGCAGGTGAGCATCCATCCCCTTTTGAAGACTGGCTGCAGCCTCTGAGGCCTCAAACAGGCTTTCGGACACCATCAGCGTGGCGATAAGGCCCAAAACAAAGAGCGCCTCACCGGTGTGGTCTTTACCGTATTTGGCCGGCACCGAGTAGCGGGCCGGCTTGACGATGCCGCGACGCACTGCCGCGATGGACACGCTCACCAGCACCATGGTGGCTGCGTAGTCTTTCAGGAAACTGTAGATGCTGCCGATCACCCCGTCCAGCCCCGGCGGTACGAAGCCGTCGACAATCCCGATCACCACAAGCTGAAACGATCGCAGACCGAGAATCAGAAAACCGGCAAACAGCAGGATGTGCAGAACACCGGCGGTCATGTACCGGGGATGGCGCCACTGGGCGAGCCAGATTTTCAAGACATTGGCGACGCGTTCGGGCCAGCGGTTGAAACGGTTGTCCGGTGCGGCCTTCACCAGCGGTGCCAACCGGTTGGCGATGATGTAGGCAAACACCGCCACACCGACAATGGGAATCACCAGAGAAAAAATTACCGTCGGAATGAAAAGAAAAAATGCCTTTGCCGGTCCTACCAGAGCGGTTTCCATAGTGCCGTACCTCGTCCCTCCTCAAGATTCATGAATGGATACGGACACTGAAATGCCGGATCCAAAAGTGAACAGGCAATGAATGAATATTCATTCAGTGATTACCGGGAGCGTATCGCCCTGTCAAGAAAAAAACGCCGTAGCGAGGCCTTCCGTACTGTGGACGATGCTGCGCATGCATGATCGCTCCGGCACCGAAACACGCGGTTCCACCCGCCACGTTACCGCGCATAAGGTCCAGGATGATTGGGGGTAGGAGCCCATATTTGATGCTGATTTGATAAACCCGCAGTCAGCGCCAGGCGGTCTGCTACCGCCCCGCACAGACTGCGGGCAAACCGTTTATGGCACAGTTTTGATGAAAGTAAAAGCGGTTTGCCGGAATCAAACTCAAATGGTCGCCATATGCCTGGTTGACAAGATGAGGGTCCATTCATTATATATGGCACATATTGAATCGATCTTTCGCCCTGTATCGGTTCAGCCGAACCGGTAAAGGGGCGACAAACCGGCTACCGCCCCATTTCCGGGGCAAGGAGGCTCCACGTGACTGATACCGCACCGTTTGCAACGAAACCATGGCTCTCACAGTACCAGGCGGGGGTTCCCGAAAAACTGGACTATGAAAACGCCTGCCTGCCTGAGTTTCTCGATCGCTCGGCCAAAGATTTCCCCGACGGAATGGCATTATCATTTCAGGGTTACCGGGTCACCTATCGCCAACTAAAAGATATGGTGGATCGTTTTGCCACCGCCCTCAGCGGTTTCGGTGTGCGCAAAGGGGATGCGGTGGCCATACTGCTGCCCAACGTAATCCCTTGTGCGGTGGCCTATTATGCGATTTTGAAAATCGGCGGCATTTCAGTGATGAACAATCCGCTCTACTCGGACCGTGAACTCAGCCACCAGTTCAACGATTCCGGTGCCAAGGTGCTGATAACCCTGGATCTGCTGGCCAAGCGCATGGTCGCCCTGCGCCCCAAGACCCAGATCCGCCAGATCGTGGTCACCTCCATCGGCGATTATCTGCCGTTCCCGAAGAACCTGCTCTTTCCGCTGGTGGGAAAAAAGAAGGGGCTGGCGGCCGATGTCGCCCCGGCGGAAAATCTGTATCGCTGGAAAACCGTGTTGGCCGGTAGCGCACCGACACCACCGGCGGTCACCTTGAATTTCGACGATGTGGCCATGTACCAGTACACCGGCGGCACCACCGGCGTATCCAAGGGCGTCATGCTCACCCACGGCAACCTGAGCCGCCAGGTGCAGCAGGTCCGGGCCTGGTTTCCCACGTTTAATCGGGGAGAGGAAACCATGCTGGGCGCCCTGCCGTTTTTCCACGTGTTCGGGCTCACCGTGGCCATGAACTTTTCCATTTACATGGGCTGGGGTGACATTCTCGTGCCCAAACCCCAGCCGGACGCCCTTCTTGACGTCATCGCCAAGTTTCGGCCGACCTTTGCCCCGCTGGTCCCCACCATGTATATCGGCATGCTAAACGACCCCACCATCAACGCCGTCGATATGACCTGCATCAAGGGATGTTTCAGTGGCAGCGCGCCGCTGCCGGTGGAAGTCATCAAGGCCTTCGAGGAGCGCACCGGGGCCATCATTGTCGAAGGCTTCGGCATGACCGAATCGAGCCCCGTGACCCACATCAACCCGTTTGCCCAGGGAAAACGAAAGGTGGGCAGCATCGGCCTGCCTATCACTGACACTGCCTGCCGCATTGTGAACCTTGAAGACGGCGAGACGGATATGCCCATCGGCGAATCCGGTGAATTGATTATCCAGGGGCCCCAGGTCATGAAAGGCTACTGGCAGCGTCCGGATGCGACAGCGGACACCATCAAGGACGGATGGCTGTACACCGGCGACATTGCCACCATGGACAAGGACGGGTATTTCTACATCGTTGACCGAAAAAAGGACATGATCATCTCCGGCGGATATAACGTCTACCCCCGGGATATCGAAGAGGTCTTTTATGAACACCCCAAAATCCAGGAGGCCACTGCCATCGGCGTGCCCCACGCCGCCCGCGGTGAACAGGTCAAAGTCTTTATCGTGTTGAAGGACGGTGAGACCGCCACCATTCAGGAAATGCTCGACTATTGCAAGGACCGCCTGGCCAAGTACAAATGGCCCACCATGATCGAATTCCGCAAGGAACTGCCCAAAACCAACGTGGGTAAAGTGCTTAAAAAAGATCTCAGAGCCGAAGAACTGGCCAAGGTAAAAAAATAGGGGATAACGCGCCGCTGCTCGAGATAGGGGCCTGAAAACATGTCTGATACAAAACGCATGGAATTATTGTAGGGGCAGGCCCCTGTGCCTGCCCCTGATATACCGGAAAAAACCGCAGGCAACCCCAGGGCGTTGCTCCTACGGCAAAAAAAACGGTGGCCTCCTGCAGGAGGCCACCGTTTTTTTTGCCGTGACATATAAATTCGCTGTTCGCGCGAAGCGCACACAGCGAATTTATCCGCCGAACGATTCTTCGTCGATTTCCACTGCAGCGTTGCTCATGGACAAGATGGCCTTCATCTTCCCGAATGTGACCGGCAAAACGGCACTCATGAAGTACTCCGCGCTCTTCACCTGGCCCTGGTAGAAAGCCTCTTCCTTTTTCTTGACACCGGCGGCCAGTTTTTCCGCGGCGATGCTGGCACGCCAAAGCAGCATCCACGCCATGACCACATCACCCGTCACTTCCAGAAAGGGATGCGCGTAGGCAAACGCGGTCATGACTTGAGGCGACATGGCAGTGGCCCCCATGTGCATCGCCACTTCTCCGAGCTTATTAAGGTGCTTTTCAACGGCCTCGGCCAGCGGCTGGGTGACTTCCTGCGCCTTGGCGGCAGCGATGGTCTTCTGCACTTCGCCCATGAGGTCCATCACCGGCTTGCCCTTTTTCATACCGAGTTTGCGCCCCAGCAGGTCCATGGCCTGAATGCCGTTGGTGCCTTCATAGATCATGGTAATGCGGCAGTCCCGGAGCAGCTGCTCCTGCGGGTATTCCTTGATGAAGCCATAGCCGCCGTATACCTGCATCCCCTCACTGCAGATCTCAAAAGCACGATCCGTCACATAGCCCTTGGCTACCGGGGTCAGCACTTCGATCAGCCCCTGGTACATGTCCTTCACTTCCGGATCGTCGACGGTGTGGATCATATCCTCGCAGTAGGCTACGTAGTAGAGCAGGCTGCGAATTCCCTCCACATAGGCTTTCATGCGAAGCAGCATGCGCCGCACATCCGGGTGCTGGATGATGGGCACCGACGGAGCGGATTTGTCCATCATGGCGAGCAGGTTTTTTCCCTGCATCCGCTCGCGGGCATAGTTGACAGCGTTCAGATAGGAATTGGAAGCGCAGGCAAAACCCTGGAGTCCCACCAGCAGGCGGGCTTCGTTCATCATCAGGAACATCGCTCGCATGCCCTTGTTTTCCTCGCCCAGCAGGGTGCCTCGGCACTGCCCTTTGCCGCCCAGCGTCAGGCTGCAGGTGGAGTTGCCGTGGATCCCCATCTTTTCTTCAATACCGGTGCACACCACGTCGTTGGATTCGCCCAGACTGCCATCGTCGTTGACCCGGATCTTGGGAACGAGAAAAAGGGAAATCCCCTTGGTACCTTCCGGAGCCCCTTCGATCCGCGCCAGGACCGGATGAATGATATTTTCGGCCAAATCGTGCTCGCCGCCGGAGATAAATATCTTGCTGCCGGTGATGGAATAAGTGCCGTCATCGTTTTTCACGGCGCTTGTGGTCAGAGCACCCACGTCGGAGCCGGCTTCCGGTTCGGTCAGCAGCATGGTACCCGTCCATTTGCCGGAGTACATGTTTTTCAAAAATAATTTCTTCTGCGCGTCGGTACCAAAGCTTTCCACCAGCTTTCCGGCCCCGTGGGTCAGACCCGGGTACATCATGAAGGCAAAGTTGGCGCCCACCATATAATCGCTGGCAGCCATGGCCACCGACTTGGGCATCCCCTGCCCGCCCCATTCGGGGTCTTCGCTCATGGCCAGCCACTCCCCTTCTCGGATCAGCTCGAACGGTTTGTGGAAGCATTCGGGAACCGTGACCACGCCATTGTTGAGTGTGCATCCGATCTCATCGCCTTCCTTGTTGGTGGGCAGGATCTCCTTGATGGCCAGATTCCGAGCTTCTTTGACGATCATATCGACGGTCTTTTTGTTGAATTCGGCATATTTTTCATGCGCGCTGAACTGATCGACCGATAGTTGCTCGTGGAGAACAAATTGGATGTCCCGCAAGTCTGCAATTTGCTGTGCCATGGTTGTTTTTCTCCTTCAATGGGGGGGTTATATAACCATTGTTACGCTTATTCTTTAGTGTCGGACGGTGGTTCATCGCCGGTAACCGCGATGCCGCGCATGAACAAGTCCACCAGGGGACCGGCCATGGAACTCAGATCGTACTTTCCCTCCGAGTGAAGCCAGGTATTGATCACTTCGTCGACGGCACCAATGATGAAGCGCTTGACCAAGCTGACGTACAAGTCCTTGCGGATGCGCCCCTCCTGCTGCCCTTGTTCGATGATTTCGGATACCAGATCATGGTAGAGCTTCGACATCTCTCGAATCTGCTCCTCGCACATCCGGCTCATCCGCCGGGTCTCCGCCTGATAGACCACTGCCATATGCCGGTCGCGCTGGAACTCCTCCAGGTGATGCTGAATCAGGCAGCGCAGCTTTTCATCGGCCCCCTGGGCCTGGTCCACCACTTCTCTAAAATGGGCGAACACCTGGCGGGTCTTGTTGCCGAAAAAACTGGCCATGATGTCGTCTTTGTTCTTGAAATACAGATAGATGGTTCCGTCTGCGACACCTGCCGCACGGGCGATCTGGCTGATAGTCGCCTGGTGAAACCCCTGTTCTGCAAAGACCTGGATGGCGGCATCCAGGATCCGCTGGTATTTGTCGTTGCTTTTAATTCGAGTACTGATGGCAGACCTCCTTTTGGGACAACCGTCAACGCTCCTAATGAATGAACACTCATTCATTTATCAGACAGGCGGTTTCGCTGTCAACCCCCATTATGGGGGCGTCGCGGATCATAAAAATACCCACTATCGCTCTTTTTATCAGTGAGTTAGTTCTGCCCTTGAAAAACCGACAACGGCCGATCGACTCCGCCTCAGCGCGGTTCGTTGGCAATTGAACAATTATTCAAAACTATTGGATTGAGCTGGGGAGGAACCAACCGGGAGATGCTGAGCCTGATGCAGCGAGTGCCGGAAAGCCGTAAACAGGACGCCAACGGCACCGTGTCGGTGGGGGGTGCTATACTAACCAAAACACTGATAAGAAAATCGATCCCTGCGGCACCGAATACCTTTTCCGCTTAAACCGAATCCTGCGCCGTGGCCCGAACCGGTAGAAGCACGGTAAACGTGCTTCCCTCTCCGGGGACGCTTTCCACCTGAATAAAGCCGCCTAAAGAATCCACCAGTCCCTTGACGATGGGCAGCCCCAGTCCGGTGCCGGTGATAAAGCGGGTCTTATCATTTTTAACGCGATAAAACCGCTCAAAAATCTTATCGATATACGCTGCATCAATGCCAAATCCGTCATCGGCGACGGTCACGCGCACGTTCAAACCGGCGGTTTCGGCGACGACGCGGATATGGCCGCCTTCAGGGGTGTAGTTGATGGCATTGGTAATAAGGTTGCCGAAGATGCTTTCCAGCGCCAGGGGGTCGGCGGTCAGGACGGGCAGAGGCTGCTGGGGGATGTTCAGTTCAAGGCGCTGCCCCTTGGCCGAGGCCTGGACATTCAGATACTCAACGACGTTTTTCAACACTTCTTCCGGATTCACCGGGCGAGGCTCCCGGCAGATGATGCCTTCCTCGATGCGAGACAGGTCCAGCAGATCCCCGATCATGGAAATCAGCCCCTTGGTCTTTTCCTTTGCCCGCACCAGGATCTGCTTGTCCACATCCTTGGGATCCTCCTGGCCGGTCTCTGCGATCATGTCGTTGAGGACATACGCCAGCTGCTCATGGATGGTGGATAGCGGCGAGCGCAGCTCATGGGATACTTTGGCGACAAACTCAGATTTGAGACGGTCCAGCACCTTCATCGTGGTGATGTCGACAAGATTGAGAACCGCGCCGAGGCACTCGCGGCGCTCACCCAATACCGGCTGGCCGCGGGCCAACAGGTAGCGGCCGTTTTCCAGAACAAATTCATGGGTGGGTATATCTTCGTAATCCACATGCCGCCCTTGAGATATTTCCTTGACCAACCGGCACAATTCCTTGTCCGGAAGATAGTCGTCGATGAGGTCTCCGGTCGCGCGCTCCGGGCTGATGCCCAAATAATGAAGAAACGCCGGATTCATTAGAACCACCCGACCGTCGGTGTTGGTAACCACCACCCCGTTGGGTAAAAACTCAAGAATTGACCGGGTGCGGCTTTTTTCCGCGTCCAGATCGGAAAGGGTTCTCTGGCGTTCCCTGGCCAGTTGGATGGCCTCGGTGGCCAGCCGCACTTTCTCTGCGGCCCGGTTGACGACGATACGGAGTTGGTCCGGTTCAAAGGGTTTGGAAATAAAGTCATAAGCGCCGTGTTTCATGGCTTGGATGGCCGTCTCCACAGTGGCATAGCCGGTGATCACGATCACCAGGATCGTTGCGTCCATCGTGACAATTTCTTTAAGCACGTCCATGCCATCCATGCCTGGCATCTTCAGATCGAGCAAAACGATGGCGGCTCTATCATTGGCCAGCAGCGCCAGGGCCTCTTCTCCACGGGAGGCTTGCAGAACCTGAAAGCCCATTCGGTTGAGGATCCGCTGCGAACCCTCCCGAATGTCTTGCTCGTCATCCACGACCAATACGCGAATCGTTTCCAAGCCGTTATCCACGGTGTTCTCCTTTGAGCGCCGGTAATGTCAGGGGAAGTTCAATTCTAAATGTCGTGCCGCGGCCGGGCTTGCTGGTGGCCTTGACGACGCCGCCGTGATTTTCCACAATATTGTAAACCAGGCTGAGCCCCAGGCCGGTCCCCTTGCCTTCCTCTTTCGTGGTAAAAAAAGGGTCGAAAATGTGCGGCAGCACATCATCGGCAATGCCGGAACCGGTATCGGTGATCTCGATGCCCACGCGTTCGGTATCAGATAGAAGAAATGTGCGAAGGGTCAGGGTGCCCTTGCCATCCATGGCTTGGGCGGCATTGAGCACGAGATTCATGATCATGTGGTTGATCTGCTGGATGTCACAGAGCACTGTCGGCAGGGGCTCGGCCAGATCCTTCACGATCTCGACGTTTTGAAACAGGCTCTGGCGCTCCAGCAAAAACAGTGTGCGCGAGATCGCCTTGTTTATATCCTGGGGATTCATGAGGTGCCGCGTCTGGCGCGTAAACTCAAGCAACTCCTTGACCGTGTCACGGCAACGTTCGGCATCTTTCAAAACGCGCTCCAAGTCATTTACCGCGCCCTCGGGCAGATCATATTCTTCCATCACCAGCTTGGTGAAAAGCGTGATGCCGCCCAGTGGATTGTTCAGTTGGTGGGCAACGCCCGCGGCCAGTTTGCCCAATGACGCCATTTTTTCCGCCTGATGCAATTGAATTTTGGTCTTCTCGTATTTTTCAACCATGCTGAGTTCTTCCCGCAGGTCGTGGAAAAAACCGATGGTGGCCACTTCACGATCTTTTTCATACACGATGGCGGCATTCAGGCTGATCGGGACCAGTTCTCCATCCTTGCGCCGGGAATCCACCGGGTAGGACTTCAGTTTTCCGCGCCCGCCGAAATCGTCACTGCGCAGGTCGTGCATCACCCGGTATGCCACCCCCTCCGGGTAGATGTCGCGGATATTGAGCTGATGAAGGGCCTCGTCCTCGCTGTAGCCGGAGATATGAGAAGCGGACACATTGAAAATGAGTATTTTCCCGGTCAGATCAGCGGCAATGACACCATCCACCGAACTGCGGATCAAATTGCGCAACAGGGCGTTGGACTGCTGGAGCACACGCTCGATCCCCCCGCTGGTAGGAATATCGAAATCCATGCTCACCAAGGCCTCCACCCGGTCGCCGTCCATAATCGGATAGGCGTACAGGCAGGGCATGCGGCCCAGGTCAATCTCTTCGCTCTCCTTGGGCCGCAGTGTGGGACGGCGGTTGTCGTGGGCATCCTTGATGGCGCAGGTCTGGCACGGAGTGCCGCGCTGGTAGAACACCTGGTGGCACAACTTTCCGACAAAACCCGACAGGGACTGTCCGTCAGGGTTTCGGTTGGCCGCCAGGATTTCAAACTGGGGGGATACGACGATCAGCCGCCGTCTAAATGCGTCGATGGCTTTGAGCAAGCAATCTTTTTCAGCTTCCGTGCGCATCGTCAGGACCATCCACTCGTTGATGCTTCGCAAGAGGGCCTTTGGAAAGCCTTTAAAAATAAGGCATACTTGCCGGCAAAAAGCAATTACAAGAGGGCCGGCGATCGCCCCCGTGGCCTCCTCGCCCAGCGCGTGTAGCATAGGAGCCTCATGCGCGGCATCGGGCCAGTCTCAAGCACTGCCCTTCCCCAAGGCGGCCAGAAACTCGTCAGGGTGTACCTGGAGCCCGGTCCATAACGCAAATGTGCGCCGCGCCTGATAGGCCAGTGCCGGAAGGCCGTCTACAAACCGGATCCCCAGTCGGATAGCGGCCTGCTCCCAAATATTCAGCCGGCGCCCGTAGTTGAGATCCATCATCAATTGGCCCCGGGGCAGTGTGAGTCCTAACGCCAACTCGGCCAACTCCGGAGCCTCTTCGGCGCTGGAGGCCGATGTGGCGTTGACGACCAGTTCCACCGCAAGTGGCTCTGCGGCCACCTGATCCAGCGATACCGATTTGCCGCCGAAACGATTCACCAAATTGTCCACACCCACCGCGTTGCGTCCGGTGATGAAAACGGTGTCGGCCCGCAGCCAGTTCAGAATAAAGGCAACAGCCTTTGCCGCCCCCCCGGTTCCAATGACCAGCGCCGATTTGCCGGCGATGTCGAAACCAATCTCAGATAGGGCATCCATAATACCGATGGCGTTGGTATTGTACCCTTTGAGCTGGCTGCCCGTACACACGATGGTGTTGATGGCCCCGATAATATTGGCGCCTTCGGAAAGAATGTCCAGAAAAGGGATCACCGCCTCTTTGTATGGCACCGTGACATTGGCACCGGCGATGTTGAGGTACTTGAGACTCTGCAGGGCATGACCGAGGTTTTCGGGGGCCACTTTAAACGGCACGTAAGCCCCCTTGATGCCGTTTCGCGCCAAGACAGCAGAAAACATGGCCGGGGATCGGGACAGGTAGGCGCGCTCATCGCTGAGGATGCAAAATACCTTCATTGGTTAACCATGGGGATCATCTCCCGAATAGCGGGTCGATGAATCGGGGCCCAAGGGCATGGCCGCCGCCGCTGTGTGGAAGGCTCAAGTAAGATGGTCTCGTAAAAAGTCGAATCCCTCCTTTTTGCGTCATCCCGGACGAGGGAAACGAGATCCGGGATCCAGTGATTTCATGCACTTCTGGACCCCGGCCTTCGCCGGGGTGACGGCTTTAGGGACTTTTACAGTATCGTCAAGTAAGGTGAGCCCGTAAAAAGTCGGAACCTTTGCGAGAGAATTGTTTTTTTGCGAGTTTGTCAAGTAAGCGCCATTTCGTAAGCGGTCGGTGATGTGTGGCCTGACATGCTGCTGAAAAAAGCGCCGCAGTCATCGAAGCATGCCCTTGCGCCATTATTAGAAGAACTTCGGCGCATCCCCGAGTCGGCAAATTCCCTGGGCCCTATAATTGGGTCTTTCAACAGCCTGCCAAAGGCCGATGGCGTCCGGCGGCGATCGGTGCGCAGCCCGACGAGTCCGTCCCGGGTATCACAGGTTGAGCAATTGTTTGATGCTTCGGGTAATTTCCTCGGCTGACGCCGGTTTGGCGATGTAGTCGTCCGCCTCGGTCGCCATACCGTCCGCATGGGAGTAGCGCGTGGAGGTGACATGAGAGGCCACCGCCGTGAGCAGAATCACGGGAATGTTGCAATAGTTATCATCGCCTTTGAGCTGGGAGCACACCTTGTAGCCGTCCATCTCGGGCATCATCACATCCAGAACAATGGCATCGGGCGGGTTGGCCTTCACCTTTTCAAGCCCTTCGACGCCGTTGTAGGCCACGTCAACCGTAAAACCTTCCTTTTCCAAGTTTCCTTGAACAATGGCCGCAAAATCCGGCTCATCGTCCACGACCAGGATACGTTTTTGAAGTGTCATGATAGTCCTCCTTTGGTTGTTACCGCGACGTCGAGCGTTATGATCGTTTCCCGTGGCGGCGCGTGTTCCCTCGCACGTCAGTCCACCTGAGGCCGGGGATACAGACCTGCCGCTTCCACGATTTCCGCCACTTTTTCTTCCCATTCGATGGCCATGATGTGAAAGCCCTTGACCGCCTTGTTTTCCTTGAGTCGCTGGATAGACTCGATACACATCTTGATGCCTTCGTCCGCCTGTTTTTCCTTGGGCTGATCCGCTAGACGCTTGACCACTTCATCGGGAACGTCCATTCCCGGCACCCGGTTTTTCATATACCGGGCCATGCCGGCGGATTTCATGGGCGTGAGCCCGGCAAAGATATACACCTTCTCTGTAAGCCCGCGATCCTCTGCCTCCTTGAGCCATTGCTCGAACTTGTCCAAGTTGTAGATACACTGGCTTTGAACGAACTCCACCCCGGCGGCAATCTTCTTGGCGAGCCGCGGCACACGGATTTCGTACGGATCGGCAAAGGGGTTGACCGCGGCACCCACAAACATCTGGGGTGGGCGCTTCATTTCATCTCCCCCGAGAAATTTTCCCTCGTCGCGCATCATGCGCACCGTCTGGATGAGCTGCATGGAGTCCAGGTCATGGACGTTCTGCCCCTTGGCATGGTCTCCGAAGCTCTGGTGGTCCCCGGACAGGCAGAGTATGTTGTTGATGTCAAAGGAGGCCGCCCCCAGAATATCGCTCTGAAGCGCTATGCGGTTGCGGTCGCGGGTCACCATCTGCAGCACCGGCTCCAGCCCCATCTGTTTGAGCCGGATGCACGCGGCCAGAGAGCACATGCGGCAGACCGAGGTCTGGTTGTCGGTGATGTTGACAGCATCCACGTGATCCTTGATCAGCTTGGCCTTCTCCGTGATGGCATCGGGATCACTGCCGCGAGGAGGCCCGACCTCAGAGGTAACGGCGAGCTGACCCGAAGCCAGTATCTTTTCCAGTTTGCTCGGTGTCTTCACATTCATTCTCTTAAGTCCTCCCTCACCACTTTGCGGGGTCCACCGGCTCTGTCGGTGGACCAGTCCTTGATCGGAGCCAGCGTCTCGTAGTCGTCCATCCGGCCCAGTGCCTTGAGCCGATCGACGATCAATTGCCACGCGCAGTCGGTCTCCTTGCTGATCTCGCACTTGCCCTTGGTAGAGCCCCCGCAGGGGCCGTTGAACACCCGTTTGGCGCACCGGGACACGGGGCAGATGCCGCCGGTGGTGGCCAGGATGCAGGCGCCGCAGGCCTGGCAGCGCTCTGTCCACAGCCCCCGCTCCTCGGTGGCCCCTAAAAAGCAGGTGTTCACCCCGGGGTAGCTCGGCATGGTCGGGTACTTCTCCGCCATGAACTGAACACCGACGCCGCAGGCCAGGCTCAAGATGGCATCATAGCTGTCCACCCGATCGCGGATCTCCTCCAGGTACTCGTTGTCGCACTGGCGCTCCAATGTCACTTCGTCGATCTTGATCTCCTTGCCGTTATTGAGGAAATACATGCGCAGCGCGGATGCCAGCACGCCGACTTCCTTTTTCCCGCCGGCCTCACACACGGTGACGCATTCATTGCACCCCGCGATCAGAACCGACTGGTGGCCCTTGATCATCTCGATGATTTCCTCGATCGGCTTTTTATCGGCAACAATCATAGAACCCGACCTTTCTGTTAAGTGATAATGTTACCATCGGAGGCCGCCGGGCGGACCAGCCACCGGCGCCCTTCACGCGGCCTTCTTTTTCAGTTTGATGGGATTGGGACCCATTTCGGTGACAGCCGCCGTCATCTCCCTGGCGAATTTGGCAAACAGCGGCCCCTCGCCGGAGGACAGATTGAACATCCGGGCCCGCTGGCCACCGATCTGCACCGCATCGAGCAGCTTCTGCGCCTGGGCCACCCGTTTTCGCGCCCTCAGATTGCCGCTGTTGTAATGGCAGTCGCCTTCCAGGCAGCCGACGACCATGACGCCGTCGGCCCCCTTCTCAAAAGCCCGCATGATGTGAAGCAGATCGACCTTGCCCGTACAGGGCACCCGGATGATCCGGATGTTGGGTGGGTATGCCAGTCGCATGGAACCTGCCAGGTCCGCGGCGGTGTACCCTCAGTAATTGCAGGCAAATGCGAGAATGATGGGATCAAAGGATTCGCTCATAGCACCCCCTCCAGCAAGGCTTCGACCTTGCTCAGTATCTGGTCGTCATCATACCAGTTGAGTTCGATGGCTTTGGCCGGACACTCGGCCGCGCACACCCCGCACCCGTGGCACAGTGCCGGATCGATCTCGCTGACGCCTTCGGCATTGATCCGTGGCACATTATATGGGCAGGAGCGCACGCAGATGAGACACGAGGCGCACTTTTCCTGCGCCACCCTGGCGAACACAGCCGACAGCGTGAGGTGGTCCTGGGCCAGAAAGGTGGTGGCCCTGGAAGCGGCGGCATAGGCCTGAGAGATAGATTCGCTGATCAGTTTCGGACTGTGGGCGGTGCCGCAGACAAAAATCCCCTCGGTGGACATGTCCACGGGGCGCAGCTTCACGTGGGCCTCCATGAAGTAGCCATCTTCATTGTGGGCCACCTTCACGATGGATGCCAGCTCCTTGGTGTCGGTAGGCACCATCCCCGCGCTGAGGGCGACGAGATCAGCCGAGACCTGGAGTTTTCGGCCCAGCACGTGATCGGTGAACACCACATCGAGCCCCTCGGCCCCCTGCGTGACCACGGGCGGATCCTCCGGCGTGAACCGGAAGAACAAGACCCCCTGCCGGCGCGCCTCGGTGAAATAGTCTTCCATGAGCCCGTAGGTGCGGATATCGCGGTAGAGCACATAGACTTCCGCTGCCGGATTGTCTTTCTTGATGTGCAGGGCGTTTTTCACCGCGGCCTGGCAGCAGATCCGGGAGCAGTTGGGGTTTTTTTCGTTACGGGAGCCGACGCACTGGATCATCACCACCTGCTCAAGATCATCAGCCCCTTTTTCTTCGAGTCTGCGGGAAAGCGCCACCTGGGTCATCACCCGATCGTCCTGTCCATAAAGGAATTCCGTGGGTTGGTATTCGGTGGCGCCGGTGGCCAGCACCACGACCCCGTGATCGATTTTGCGCTCGTACATACCGGGCCCCACCAGCAGCTCGGTGGTGAAATTCCCCTTGAATCCGGTGAACCCGACGATGAGCGACTGGCGCAGCACCTGAATTTTTTCGTGATGGGTGACTTCATGAATCAATGTTTCCAGATACGGCACCACCGCGTCCCCTTCGATGGTGGCGGTGAGCTGGTTGGCCATACCGCCCAGCTCGGCTTCCTTTTCAACCAGCACGGTCTCATAGCCCTGGTTGGCGAGCCCCAGGGCGGCGTTCATACCGGCCACGCCGCCACCGATCACCAGCGCCCGCTTGATGACCGGGATTTTTTCCTCATGAAGGGGGTAGAGCGTGGCGACTCTGGCCACCGCCCCCTTGATCAGGTTTTTGGCCTTGCTGGTGGCTGCATCCGGCTGGCTGGAGTGGGCCCAGGAATCCTGGTTTCGGATATTGGCCATTTCAAAGAGATACTTGTTGAGCCCGCAGCTCTCCAGGGTGTCCATGAAAATGGGCTCATGGGTCTTGGGGGTGCAGGCCGCCACCACGATGCGGTTGAGATTGTGCTCCTTGATCAGCGCCTTCATCTGGTCCTGGGCATCCTGGGAGCAGGTGAAAAGGTTCTGCCGGGAAAAGACGACACCGGGAAGCTTTAGGGCGTAATCTTCCACGGACTTGCAGTCCACGGTGCCGGCGATATTGATGCCGCAGTTGCACACGAAGACGCCCACCCGCGGTTCCACGCCGGAGACGTTGATCTCCTCGGGTCTTTCCACCTTTTGACTCAGGGTGTTGCGCGCAGCGCTGAGCCGTCCGCCGGCCAGGCAGGCCGCGGCACTGGCCTCCATGACCGAAAAGGGGATGTCCTTTGGTCCCTGGAAGACGCCGCAGGCGTAAACGCCCGGACGGCTCGTCTCCACCGGCATGAACGTCTTCGATTCGGCAAAATTGTAGTGGTTGGTTTTGATCTCGAGGCGCTCTGCCAGCGCTTTCACCGATGCCGGTATCTGCAACCCCACCGAAAGCACCACCATGTCGAAGATCTCCTCCTGCATGGTGCCGGAGGCATCGGCATAGCGGATGGCCAAGTCGTCTGAGCCGTGAATGGGGTCGATGGTGTGGACCCTGGCCTTCACGAACCGGACCCCTTCCTTGTCTTTGGCGCGGTTGTAGTAGCGCTCGTAGTCTTTGCCGAAGGAGCGGATGTCCATGTAGAACACCGCACAGTCCAGGTCGTAATCGGCATGCTCCTTGGCGATCATGGACTCCTTGATGGCATACATGCAGCATACCGAGGAGCAGTAGCCGTTGCCGCATTTGTTCTGGTCGCGGCTGCCCACACACTGAAGCCAGGCGATCTTGCGGGGTTCCTTTTTGTCGGAGGGCCGCACCAAATGCCCCATGGTCGGTCCCGAAGCACTCAGAATCCGCTCAAACTCCAGGCTGGTGACCACGTTCGGGTGGCTGTTGTACTTGTAGATGAGTTCCATGGAACCGGGGTCGAAGGGCTCGCTGCCCGGGCATAGCACCACCGAGCCCACCGAGAGTTCCTTTTCGCTGGCTTGCTGGGAGTGATCCACCGCATGGGCCAGGCAGGCGTCCACACACTGCAGACACTCGCAGCAGTAGCCGCAGTTCAGACACCGGCCGGCCTCGGCCTTTCCTTCGGTTTCGTTGTAGCCAAGCTCCACTTCATCGAAATTGCCAGTACGCGCGGCCACGGCCAACTCGGGCATCCGGGCCCTTGCCGCTGTCGGCATGTCTTTAGGAATGGGGCAGTATTCATAATCGTCCTTTTTGATGGCTTCGCGCCCTTCGGCCATATCCCGGCCGTCCAGGTAGCGTACGATGGATTCAGCCGCCTCCTTTCCAGCGGCAATGGCGCCGATAGCGACCCAGGGGCCGGTCTGAAGATCGCCACCGGCGAACACGCCCTCACGGCCCGTGGCAAAGGTGACCGGATTCACTTCGGTGGTCCCCCACCGGGTGAACTCGAGACCGGCCACCTCCTCCAGCGCGGAAAGATCCGGTCGCTGTCCGATGGCCGGGATCACCATGTCCACGTCCATATCGTATTCGCTGCCGGGAATGGGCACCGGCCGCCGGCGTCCGGAGGAATCCGGCTCGGTCAGTTCCATCCGAATGCAGCGAAGCCCCGTCACCCTTCCGTCGCCGGTGAGAATCTCCTGAGGGGCGGCCAGATAGGTAATCCGCGCGCCTTCCACCTCTGCAGCGTGAATTTCTTCCTCCCACGCCGGCATTTCCGTACGCGTACGTCGGTATACGATCTGCACGTCTTCGGCACCGAGCCGCAGGGCGGAGCGGGCCACATCGATGGCCACGTTGCCGCCGCCGATGATGGCCACCCGCTTGCCGACGGCCGCGGTGCCCGTGAGATTGACTTCCTGCAGAAAACCGACTCCCTGGCGCACGCCACCGGATTTTTCCCCGGGGATGCCCAGTTCGATCCCCTTGTGCGCGCCCATCGCAAGATAGACGGCCTTGTACCCGTCCTCAAAAAGCGTGTCCACGCTGAGATCCGGCCCCAGCGGGGTATTGAGCCGCAAGTCCACGCCCATGTTGGTGATCAGCTCGATTTCCTTGTCCAGCACCGCCGGTGGCAGCCGGTGATCCGGAATGCCGACACGAAGCATACCGCCGGCGACCGGCAGCGCTTCGAAGATGGTGGACAGGATGCCTTTTCGGGCCAGATGATAGGCCGCCGAGAGACCGGCCGGCCCGCTGCCCACGATGGCCACTGTCTCCGGACGCGCCGGATCTCGGGGAATCACGATTTCCCGCGGGTCGAATTGGTCTGCCGCCAGGCGTTTCAGGTCCCGAATGGCCACGGGCGCGTCCACCTCGCACCGCCGGCAGGCGTCCTCGCAGCCGTGGGGACAGATGCGCCCCAGCACGCCCGGCAGTGGCAGATCTTCCATGATGATCTGCAGGGCTTCCTTGTATTTGCCCATCTTGACCATCTGCACGTAGCCCTGCACGTTCAGTCCTGCCGGGCAGGCGAGACGGCACGGGGCCTTGTCCGCCTTCTGAATGGCAAAGGCTCCTGGGATCGCCTGGGGGTATTTCTTGAAGGTGGCCTTCCGCGTGGACAGGTTCTCATCATATCCGTTGGGCAGATCCACCGGGCAGACCTTGGCGCAATCGCCGCAGCTGGTGCACTTGGAAAGATCGATAAAGCGGGGCTGCTGCCGGATCCGGGCAGAAAAATGCCCAGGGGTGCCGCTGAGATCAATCAGTTCGGTATTGGTCAGTAACTCGATGTTCAGGTGCCGGCCGACCTCGACCAGTTTCGGTGAGATCACTCACATGGCACAGTCGTTGGTTGGAAATGTCTTATCGAGCTGGCTCATCATGCCGCCGATAGCGGCCGATGGCTCCACGAGATAGACATAATAGCCGGAATTGGCCAGATCCAGTGCCGATTGCATTCCCGCAATTCCGCCGCCCACGACCATAACGGAACCGACGGGCGCCGTGCCGCTCGTCTCCATGAACTTGCTCCCTTGTTGTGTCTGTGGCATCGTTTTCACCTCTGCACGCGTTCTAGAATATCTGCCAACCGGTTTTCCCAGCCAAGGGTCGCCAGCATGACGCCGGGATATCCGGCCCGCTTGATGCTGGTGATCACTTCAGCGGTGATCTGTATGCATTCACGCACCTTGTCGCCGGCGCCCTGAATCCGTTCGATAAAGCGCTCGGGGATGCGAATGTGGCTCATGTTGCGGGCCATGTAGCGTGCCATGCCCAAAGATTTGAGCAGCAGCACCGTGGGGATGATGGCGGGCTGTGAGGCTTTCAGCTTCATCATATAGGGTTCCATGGCCGAGACGTCGAACAGGGGCGGTGTGATGAAAAAGCTGGCGCCGGCGGCCATTTTCTGATTCAGCGCCTCGATTTCCAACTCAGGCGATTTGCCCACGGCGCCGAATTGGCAGGTGGATCCCACCAGGAAACTGGGCGCGCCACTCAGCTCGATACCCGCCATGTCCTTGCCCTGCTTGAGACCGGCGATGACCTTCAACAGTTCGGGCAGATCGATGTCATTGACCGTCCGGGCCTGATGGTGATCACCGTAGCTGGTATCTTCGCCGGTAACGGCCATGACGTTTTCCACCCCGCAAGCGCCGGCCGCCAGCAGATCGGCCTGAAGCGCCAGGCGGTTGCGGTCCCGGCAGTTGACCTGCATCACGGTGGGCATGCCCTTGGACTGGAGGATCATCGCCCCGCCCAGGGCACTCATGCGCATGACCGCGTTGCTCATTTCCGGAACAATGAACGCATCCACCATGCCCTTGACCCGTGTGGCATTGTTGACCATGGCGGAAACATCCACCCCTTTGGGCGGCTCCATCTCAGCCAAAACCACAAAATCACCGGCATCCAATTTAGTATTCAGTGGCATCGGGATTCCTTTTCTGGCTTTTTGTTATTGTCAGTCCGATCTCGGGCAACGACACGCCTACCACGACACCGCCCCGCAAACGAAAGGGATTTCCTGCGTCAATAATCATGGGGCGAATAAGTACTCAGGTTGGTCGTCGGTTTAGAGAGCAATCCCTATGCCATAGCTCTGATATTCGCGGCTACAGATCATAACCGATTGTTTTTATTTTATTTTCAATAGATGCGCCAAGAAATGACATAGTCGGTTAAAAGGTCTAGGACGGCATGGACAACTATTCCAAAATGGACTATACAGACAATTAGTCAGGAAATTTCAGAAGGTTATGAGGCTTCGTGCCATTTTGGGACAGGCCATTCCGGCATAGCTGTCTCCTCAATGGCGTGTTCGCGGACGCGTTACCGTTCAGGCTGGTAATAAACAGGGCGCCGGTGGTGAGAAAATAACGATGAATAGCCGCATTATAGTGGTCGATGACGACCGGGATTTTCTTGAAGTACTGGGAAGGAAACTGACCGCCTTCGGTTATCGGAACATCAGGCTTGAGGATGATCCGTTGAAGGTGTCGGCAGACACGGAAAACGGCGTATTCTTCGATCTGGCCCTTATCGACATGACCATGCCGGAAATGGACGGCATCGCACTGCTCGATCAGATCAAAAACGCCAGCCCGGGGACTGAATGCATCATGGTCACCGCCGTAAACCAGGCACGCGTGGCTGTTGAATGCATCCAGAAAGGCGCTTACGATTATCTGCTCAAACCGGTGGCCAACGACAAACTCGCGCTCACCCTCCGGCGGGCCCTCGAACGCAAACGCCTTTTGGACATTCTCAACCTGGACAAACCCGGTATCCTGCCGGCGCTGTCCAACCCTGAACCGTTCAGACCCTTTGTCACCCGCTCACCGGTGGTTGCAAGATTGCTCCGGGAGGCGGAACTGCATGCCCAGAGCGATGTCCCGGTACTCATTACCGGCGAAAGCGGCACGGGCAAGGAATTGCTGGCCCGGGCCATCCACGGCGCCAGCCCGCGCACCGGACAGCCCTTTACCCCCATCAACATGGCCTCGGTAACCGGCAGCCTCTTCGAAGGGGAGTTCTTCGGTCACATCAAAGGTGCCTTCACCGGTGCCGAGCAAAACCGCATGGGCTATCTGGAGCATACCCACCGGGGCACCCTGTTTCTAGACGAAATCAGTGATCTGCCCCTGGAGCTGCAGGGCAAACTGCTGCGGGTGCTCCAGGACGGCGAGTTCACCAAACTCGGCAGCACCACTCCTCACCGGGTGGACATCCGCCTCATCGCAGCCACCAATGAGGACTTGAGCCAGATGATGGCCCAGAAAAAATTCCGAAAGGACCTTTACTACCGTATTCGTGGCGGGTGGCTGCACCTGCCGCCGCTGCGGACCCGGGAAGGGGACGTCCCGGTGCTGGTTCAGCACTTCTTAAATAAGGAAGGACGGCGGCGGACCGGACCAGCCATCGATGAAGCGGCCCTGCGGGTGCTGGCGGACTACGACTACCCCGGCAACGTCCGGGAACTCAAAACCATTCTTCAGACCGCCGTCAATCTGGCCCAGGGGGGACCGGTGACGGTGGCCTGTCTGCCGCCGCAGGTCAAAACACGCGCGGCATCCCTGGCAAAAGATGCCTGCCGCTGCGCTCCCGAAGACGGCCCCATCCAACCACTGGCCGCCATGGAAAAAAAACACATCCTCAAGACCTATCAGCACACCGGCCGAAACAAATCCAGCACGGCCCGGCTCCTGGGCATCGGCCTCAATACCTTGCGCCGCAAGCTGCAGTCCTATGGGGAAACCGATTAGCGTCCATGAACCGGCGCCGGTAAAACCTGTCGCCGCGAAAAGAGCCTAATGAACTACCAAAAACGGGTGCTCAAGAAATCGCCGCGGCTGGCGATATGATCATCACTGCTTGGCAGTAATTCAAAAAAAAGGAGATCTTCCGTGAATGCCCTTTGGCTCTGCCTGCTGGCCCTGGTGTGGTTCGTGATCGGTTATCACCTCTACGGACGGTTCATCGAAAGGACCCTGGTCAAACCCGACGACGCTCACGTCACCCCTGCCCACGCCATGAACGACGGTGTGGACTTCGTGGTGGGCCGGCGGATCTACCTCTGGGGCAACCACTTTGCATCCATCGCCGGGGCCGGGCCCATCATCGGTCCCATTGTGGCGGTGTCCGTGTTCGGATGGGGGCCTGTATTCGCGTGGGTGCTGGTGGGGGCGCTGTTCATGGGGGCCGTCCACGACTACCTGTCGCTGATGATTTCGGCGCGGCACCGCGGCGCGGGTATCGCCGAACTGGCCGAGTCGCTGCTGGGAAGAACGGTAAGAATGGTGTTCGCGCTGCTGCTTTACATCGTGCTGGTGCTGCTCATCGCGGTGTTCATGGTCAGCGTGGCCCAGGCCTTCATCAACATGCCGGCCCTGGTGGTGCCCACCCTGGGGCTCATTGGCATCGCAGTAGTGATGGGCCTCGCCATGGAGCGATGGCACGTTCCCGAGGTGCCGGCGGCCACCGCGGCGGTGGCCGCGGCCTATTTTCTGATCTGGGTGGGCTACCATCTGCCGGTTTCACTGCCGTCTTTCTGGGGAGACACGGTGGTGCTGGCCGCATGGTGCCTGGTGCTCACCGCTTACTGTTTGTCTGCGTCCATAGCGCCCATGTGGCTACTGCTCCGGCCGCGGGATTTCATCTCGTCGGTGAAACTGGTGGTGGGCATGCTGTTGGGGCTCGCGGCCATCGCGGTGGTACAGCCCACGATGTCCGCGCCAATAACGTCCGGCGGCTTCGTCTCCCATGGGAAACCCCTGTGGCCCATCCTGTTCATCCTGGTGGCGTGCGGCGCCATCAGCGGGTTTCACGCCATCGTCTCCACCGGCACCACTGCCCGACAGCTTGACCGGGAGTCCGACGGCCGCCCCATCGCCTTCGGCGGCATGCTCACGGAAGGGTTGCTGGCGGTGGTGGTGATCGTGGTGGTGTCCGGCGGGCTCACCTGGGGGGCGGCGCCCGTCGGCGTGACCGGCGCAGCGGCCAATCTGTATTTCGCCACGGCCTTGAAACACAGCTGGATCGTTGCCTTCGGCAGCGGTTTCGGACACCTGGTTGGAGAGATGGGCATTCCGCTGCTCACATCCAGCCTGGCGGCGCTTCTGGGGGCGGTGATGGTTAAATCCTTCATTCTCACCACTCTGGACGCCGGCACCCGGCTGGCGCGGTTTCTGGTGGTGGAAACCCTGGGCGAAAAGGTCCCCGTGCTCAGAGGCCACCTGGCAGCCAGCCTGGTGGTGGTGCTTCCCGCGCTGGTCATCGCAGTGACCAACACCTACCATGAAGTGTGGAAGCTTTTCGGCGCGGCCAACCAGCTCATCGCGTCTGTGGCCCTGGTGACGATCAGCGCATACCTGGCCCACGACCGGCTCCCCAAACGATACACCCTGATCCCGGCGGTGTTCATGCTGGCCACCACCGTGGGCGCCCTGCTATGGGAAAGTTTTGGCGGCGCCACGGGTTACCTCACGTCCGCCACCCCCGACTGGCCGCTGGGCATCCTCGCTTGTGTGCTGGTAGTACTGGCCGCCGTCATCGTGGCCGGAGGTGTGAAAGCGCTGGCCCGGGAGGGCGGATGGAAGCCCTCTTTTCACTGGAAATCCAGAACCAAGACAGCCGAACGCCTCGGGGATCACCGACTGAGCATGTAGCGGGATGCCCGTCCTTGACGACACGCACATTGAATGTTCTAGGCGCCCATCCATCCAGAAGAAATGCATTGTTTGTGGTGTATCTCGTCCCCTTTTTTCATTTTGGGAGCGTCGCCATGAAATGGGATGGCTACGAAGGGCACTCTGCGCGGCCCAATAATCGCGAAAGGGCTCAAGAGTGGGTTGTTATTCGGTCTCACTTGATATGGCTATGTAATAACGTGCTTTATTTCCATGGCAGCCGATCTGGAGCACGTTTGGTTGCACTGGAGGCCAGGACGGTTCCCCGAGGCGCTATCGCCTGTCTCGGCAAACAGGAGTTTTCCCGCTGGTATCAATTTCGTATGATACTAAAGCAATCGCCGACTTTTGCCGAAAACACCACTTCACGCGGTTTGCGTTTTTCGGATCGTCCTCAGCACTAAAAGCAGGCCGAACCCGCTGGCTGCCTGCGACATCACTCTTGAATGTCCCTTTGTGAATATGATAGGGCATTCGTGTACATGTAGCATCTTTGGGAAAAATGATGGTTCCCATGATTCACGACTTTGAGGCCCCTTATTATCAACAATCAAGGTGCTCCAATCGTTGGTCCTAATTTTAAGTATCACGATCCTAAATGAAGCTCCAGTGAGGTCGTCGTATGACCGTATCTGTCACCAGGCAGTGTTATGACAGTCTCAACACCAACCAACGGAGGCTGCCATGACCGAGTTCACGGTCATCGAGGACTTCCCCGAATCTGAGATTGAGTTTCATGCACGATTTTCAGACCCGAAGTCCTGCTACGATTTACTGTTTCAACATAAATGGCCTGAAGGCTTTGCCTGCAAAATGTGCAGTCAGCAAGGTTGACAGCCCCGTAAAAAGTCCATTTTTATGCATTTTTTAGTAGCTAACCTATTGATATTACAGGACTCGAATTTCCAATTATCGACTTTTTACGGACTCATCAAGTTTACTGGCTGAGCAAACGGAATTTGTACATTTGCACCGAATGCGAGCATCAGCATTCACTGACCACCGGAAGCATCATGGATAGCTCCAATTCGCCGATTACTCTCCGGTTCAAGGCTATGTGGTGGTTCACCACCAGAAAATCAGGCATCAATGCCGTGAATCTCAAAGAACTAATGGGCTTTGGCAGCTAGGACACTGCGTGGACCTGGCTCCAGAAGCTCAGAAGTTGCACCATACGAGACGATCGCGGAAAACTTTCTGGGCTCATTTAAGTCGATGAGTTTTTCATCGGCGTACAACACTCAGGCAAGCGAGGCCGCGGGGCTGAAGGAAAGGCCATTGTCACGGTTTCTGTGGAAAGATGAAACGAGAAAAAACGAATGATCGCATTCGCCTTCTTGTTGCACTTGATTGAACAGCTTACTCATTAGAGACTTAAATCCCCGACAACATTGAGCCCGGGGCTAAAATCGCTACGGATCCATGGCAAAGCTATAACGTCCTTGACAAAGAGCAGTTCCAACACGAGCAAATGAATCAACTCAAAAACCACGGCAGCGGCAAACTATATAGTGTTCACTTGATAACGACCCTAATAAGGCGTCTCATCATTGGCACCTAACAGGGTCGGTTTAAACCAAAGTATCTTCAGAACTACCTCGATGAGATTGTCTTACGGTTCAATCGCCGGAAATCAAATAACATCGGGAAAAAATTGATGCGCACCGTTCAGCAGGCAACACGTTCTTGCAAGATTCCCTAAGATGCAACCACATGGGATATAGGCCCCATCTTAGAATATTTTTTTACAACTGGAGCTTCGTAGAGAAGCGTATTAAGATTTAGGTGTATGAATGGCTAGAGCGGACATTTTATTGAGTATAGTTAAATCCGCGATTGGCAATGACAGCCTGTCTCTTCGAAAAGCTGTTGAAGCGATGGCAGCTGATGAACGCTCGAAAAACCATCGTATCCTGGCCAATCGTCTTGAAGAACTTCTCGCGGGACAGGCCAATCAGATCAACAGAACCACCCCCTTCATCCAAAATGGCGCAAGAGACCTGGTATTCGAAACGACACCCGAAAAGCGATTTTCGGATCTTATACTTGAGCAGGGTGTATTGGACCTATGCAGTGAGTTGATCGAGGAACATCATCGAGCCGATCTGCTTGGATCATATGGCCTCGAACCACGCCACCGACTGCTATTTGTCGGCCCGCCAGGAAATGGGAAAACGACTTTGGCTGAGGCGGTCGCGTCTGAATTGATGTACCCCTTTATAGTAGTTCGTTACGAAAACATTATTGGCAGTTATTTGGGCGAAACAGCGTCCAGGCTGCAAAAGGTATTCGATGTGGCCCGGTCGAGAAAGTGTGTCATTTTTTTGGATGAATTCGAGACATTGGGTAAGGAGCGAGGGGACACGAGAGAAACTGGAGAGATCAAGCGTGTCGTTAGTTCCCTGTTACTTCAGATAGACCGCTTACCATCTCATACGGTTGTCATCACCGCCAGTAACCACCCTGAATTGCTCGACAGGGCCGTTTGGCGTAGATTTCAGATTAAAGTAAGATTATCGCCGCCCACAAGAGAACAATGTATTCTGTTTATCAAGAAATTCGAACAACGGGCAGGCTTCAGCTTCGATACATCTCCCAAAACTCTGGCTGATAAATTAGTCGGTATAAGTTTTTCCGAAATAGAGGAATTCTGTATTGACGTGTTGCGACGCTGCATCCTGAGCCATGCACAGGACAATCCGCATGAGATCATCAAAAGCCGGATAAAGAACCTTGAAAGTAGGTACATACTTGGCAAGCAAGAGGCTGAAAATGCCGGATAAACCGCTCCTTATACTGCCTCGTTCAGCCCCACTGCCGAGAGAGACACAACGCAGGATAATTAAAAGTAATTATAGACTGCCGGATCGAATGCACCAAGGCAGAAGGATAGGTCCGCAACTTACGTCTATGTTGGGTGCTTTTGTTTCCGAATCGCCTGCTGGAACAAGCACCGAAAACATTTTGGTTCTTGAAACAATCGGACGCACCGAAAATTTTCACACGGCTGTTGCTGCGATCCCCGGCCTGACATGGCTCGCGGAGATCGATACCGATGACATTGAAGCTGACACTCAATTTTTTGAGCTTCCTAAAATTGGGGCGCGCTTCTTCAAAGATCGGATTTCCGCTTTTAACGCTAAAAACTCTCGCGAAATTGTAGATTCATTTGCAGCTAATGGAATTGTAGATAAATTCGGAATCTTGCTAAAATCCGTCTCCGATGATGCCATTCGATCGGCTATTCCACAAGATTACAAGGAATATGCAAAAGAGATCCTACAGGCTATTGATCAAAAAAAGAAGGAGCCTTTGCCGGGCAGGATGTATTTAAGCCTCAGCAATCGCCAAGCGTTGAGGGAGATAAAGACCCTGTTTGATGCCTGGGAGCGAGAGGGGAGACTCAGGCACGGTGCCGGAGTTTGGAGTGATATTTTTTCACATCTTCGAACTGTTCGGTTTTGGAATGTCAAGGACAGAGTGACCGATACTGGCATCCTGGAATATTGGCGTGAAGAAGTGGAGTGTAAAAGAGGCACGGCTTCAATGGTTGCTTTTGAAATCGAACTTTCATACGATGATAATAATCGGGGGAGGCAGCAACGGCAACAGCATGTTGAAGAACTTGTTAGCCATGAGGGCGGCTTAATTATTTCTTCGTGCGATATCAAAGAGATAAAATTCCACGCGGTTAAAGTTGAACTGCCTGTCTCGAATATTGAACGGGTGTTGGGTGAGGATTACAGTGCTCTCTTTCAAGAAGGTGGCATCCTATTTTTCCGCCCTTCTCCTCAATGTTTGGTCGAATCATTCGCGGATGGCACCACAGAAGAATGCCCTCCCGTACCTGCGCCGGAGGCGCCCCCGGTTGTTGCTGTTTTGGATGGCCTCCCCTTTTCCCGGCATAAGCTCCTCGATGGGTTCCTTATTATCGATGACCCTGACGACTTTGCGGCCAACTACAGACCCCGCGAGATGAATCATGGCACGGCCATGCTGTCGCTAATCTGTCATGGTGAGTTGGATGCGGGTGAGGGCCGGATTACTCGTAAAGTATATGTTAGACCGATCCTGCAACCCGACACAGAATCGCCGCTGGAAAGACGCCCTGAGCGAATACCCAAGGAAGTCTTTTTTGAAGATCTTGTCGAAAGGGCGGTTCGTAAGATGTTCGACGGAGATGTTGGTGAGCCCCCTTCTGCCCCGACGATTAAAATTATCAATCTTTCCGTAGCCGACCCCGACCGAATGTTTCATCATTTTCCAGGACCCACGGCCAGGCTGTTGGACTGGCTTTCATATAAATACAGAGTCTTGTTCTGTGTCAGTGCTGGAAATATAAAGGATCAAATTCAACTGGGTATCGAATCAGCGGAATTTTCCTCGCTTACGGATGATGAGAAAATTTCTGTCGTCCTCTCATCGTTATATAGCAACCGGAGAAATCGAAGGATTTTGACCCCGTCAGAATCAATAAACTCGATAACAGTCGGCGCACTTCATGATGACGAATCAACTCCGGTGATTCTCGATGGCTGTGTTGACATTCTTCCATCCTCAAGGCTCCCATCACCACTTTCGCCTTTTGGGCATGGATTTCGATCTTCTATTAAGCCGGATATATTACTTCCCGGCGGCCGTCAACTTTTCACGCATTTTGGTGGCGGTGAGTACGGGATTCCTTCAATAGCACAACGATCAGGTCAAAAGGTCGCTGGTGTACCTGTTATGCCTGGCGATAGGACTCGGACACTCTATACCTGCGGTACCAGCAATGCGAATGCGCTTGCCGTGCGAGGAGCTTCTTTCATTTACGATGCTGTGATAGCGGTCCTTGAGGATCATGGGCAGGAAAATGCTGAGGACTCTATTGCCGCGCTCATTAAAGCATTGATTGTGCACGGAGCGTCATGGGGGGCAGGAGCTGAGATCATCGAGGCCGCCCTTCTTGTCGGTTTCCACTGGACTGAGGCAAAGAAGGGCATTGCCCGATGCCTTGGTTACGGGCGCCCTAATTTCGCCAAAGCAATTGAATGTGCCCCCACCAGGGCTACTGCTTTTGGCTATGGAGTTATCTCCAAGGATCAACGGCATGAATACAGGTTGCCACTTCCGCCGAGCCTGAGCGGTCTTGATTGCTGGCGGAAATTGACCATCACCTTGGCTTGGCTGTCACCCATCAGTGTGGATAACCGTAAATATAGAA
The DNA here is from genome assembly GCA_043825735.1 of Pseudomonadota bacterium. Classification (GTDB taxonomy): domain Bacteria; phylum Desulfobacterota; class Desulfobacteria; order Desulfobacterales; family JBDRRP01; genus JBDRRP01. Next base: position 75,369 of record JBDRRP010000152.1, read on the forward strand.
AGGCCTCACTGGCATTCGAGGCCACCGAACCGGCAGCGGCAATCGGAGGAAAAAGGGCAGAGGCCCAGCACCAGCAGGTTAGGAACGGGACTTTGCAACACGAGATTATCGAAGGTGAGGAAGTTCGTGCGTTTCAAAAAGGTGAAAACCTTATGATCCCAGTTCAGTGCCGCGAGGACGCCGGGCCATTGGATGTGGATGTGCCATATGGTTTGGCCATTTCACTGGAGGTTAAGGAGGAAGTGGGGATTCCTCTTTATGCGGAAATTCAGAGCTTGATTGATATTTCAATACGAGAATCTGTTCGTGCTGTATAAGAAGTGTATTTATATAGCCGATACAATGGGAATGGAGATCCGGTGTCATCACATCTTGCGATGTTAATTAGACGGGTAACAATCAGGTTTATTCGCTATGCAAGATGAGACGCAGGAAATTTTAGTTATGTAAGTTAGTCAAGAATGCCCCAACGTTCCTTATGAAATCAATTTTAGAGATTAAAAACATATATAAATCCTTTGGGGATAGAGTAATACTATCGGGTGTAGATTTTCACTTGGAACAGGGTTGTATCTATACGCTGATGGGTGCAAATGGTTCCGGCAAAACAACTTTGTTCAATATTATTTCGGGTTTTCTTAAAGCTGAAGATGGAACAGTAATATTCAAAAATAAAACGCTTACTAATTTGTCGCCCGTTGCTGTTAATTCATGCGGTATTACAAGAACTTTTCAAAATTTAAGGTTAATAAATGGACTAACGGTAAGGGAGAATATTCACCTTGCCTTCAAAGGAAACAAGGGAGAAAAAATATGGAACGCTCTATTGCCAGGAGCTTTCTTTAAAGAACACCAAATAGGTTTTAAGCGAAGTGCTGATGATATTATTAATAAGGTCTTTTTAGATGATGTGGCAGATAACAAGGCTGGGAAAATATCGTACGGGCAACAAAAACTGCTTACTTTGGGATGTTGCATAGCCAATGATGCTGAGTTGTTTCTTTTAGATGAACCTGTTGCTGGGATTAATCCTCTCTACAAGAAAAAGATAGTCACTTTAGTAAAAGGTTTTAAAGCCGCCGGGAAAACTATTTTATTAATAGAGCATAATGCAGATTTTATAGCTGCGGTTAGCGACAAATTGTTTTTTTTGGCCAATGGAATAATAGATACGTTTGAAGATTACCAACAGCTAAAAGACAATTTGAAGGTGCAAGAAGCATATCTATGATTTTGTTAAAATTAGAACACATAGATGCAGGGTATGGAAAAAAGCAGGTACTATTCGATATTTCTTTTAATTTACTTAAAGGTGAAACTGCTATCTTAATAGGCGCCAACGGCAGTGGAAAAAGCACTTTGATTAAAACCGTATACGGATTGATAGAACCATGGAATAGCAAGGGCAAAATATGGTTTAGAGATGGAGAAATAAACAAAAGCAAAACCTCACATTTGATTAAAAAAGGAATAATATATATACCTCAGCTAAATGAACTGTTTGATGATCTCACCGTAAACGAAAACCTGGAGCTTAGCTGTATTCACAATGTTCCCCAAAAAGGATTAAAAAAGCGGATAGATGAGGTTTTAGAGCAAATCCCGACTTTGAAATCACTTTTAAAGCAAGAATGCTATCGACTAAGTGGTGGTGAACGTAAGCAACTGAGTTTTGGGATGGCATTGACAAATAGACCTGAGTTAATCATGTTTGATGAGCCATTATCAGGGACAAGTCCGAAAAATACTGAAGACATCATTCAACTACTAATTGGTTTAAAGAAAAAGGGTATCACACTTTTGGTTGTGGAACACAGGGTTAAAAAAGTCTTTGAATTAGCGGATAGGATTATTGGCTTAAAGTTTGGTAGACTATTTAATAAAACAATTGAAAGTTTAAACGATATCTCGGAGGTTATGTTGTGAAAAAAACATACATTATAATAATATCGATATTAATTATAATAGCCGGTTTTGGTTTATATCTTTGGCGCGAGCTTCAGGAAAACCATAGCATTGATAATAACGTGATTAAAATTGGTGTCATTTTACCGTTGACCGGTCCGGTAGCTGAACCTGGAATAAATGCTTTAAGAGGTGTTGAATTGTCTGTGGCAAAATTTAATGCTGAGCATAAACATCAAATCCAACTAATTTTGGAAGATTCAAAATCAAATTCTAAGGATGCTATTTCCGCAATCAACAAACTGATCACAGTAGATAAAGTCAAAATAGTTATTGGGGACATTATGAGTTCCGTAGTTTTGGCGATTGCTCCCATAGCAGAAAGAAATAGAGTTTTATTAATTTCCCCTGGGGCATCAAGTCCGGATGTAAGAAATGCAGGCGACTATATTTTTAGAATTTATTCTTCCGATGATTACGATGGCCAGGTGATGGCAAAATATATCTTGGAGAAATTGCACAAAACCAAAGCAGCTATTATTATTATAAATAATGATTATGGAATAGGTGTTAAAAATATTTTTATAAAAAGTTTTACTGCATTGAAGGGCCAAGTTGTATTAAGTGAGTTCTACACACAGGGCCAAACCGATTTTCGAAATATTATTGTAAAAATCAAAAATTCTAACCCTGAAGTACTTTACATTGTAGGGAATCCGACGGAGAACGGTAATTTAGTTAAACAACTAAAAGAACTCAATGTAAATATCCCTCTAACCGGCAACATATCTTTTGAACATGAAGGTTTTTTGAAAGTAGCTAAAAATTCTTTTGATTCAGTTATATTTAGTGCACCATTTTTTAATATCGATTCGGATAAAACGTTAGTCAAATCGTTTGTTTCGAAATACAGTGAAAAATATGGAAGTAAACCAGATATTGCCGCTGCACTTGGCTTCGATACTGCTCAAATTATTTCAACCACAATTGATGAGACTGATTTCAATGTCGACGATTTAAAAGAAAAGCTATACAAAGTTAAGAATTTTGATGGTATCACAGGTAACATGAGTTTTGATTCTAATGGTGATGTTCAAAAAGATATCTTCATCAAACGCATTAAAGGCGATGGCAAAATTGATATTATTGAGTTGTTTTCTATCAAAAGTAATTATTGATTCTTTTGTTTGGAGGTAATTCTGTGAAAACATTAAAGTTTAGTGGACCATATTTATTCGACAGCTTGATCAACCGTAACGAATATTCAAACGACATCCAAGGGTGTATTAAGCGAACATTTCTCAATAATAATCTCAATGTAATCAATCATAAATATTTTTATTATTCATTTAGCAGTACTATCAATTATTTAAAAGCAATTCGTTTCGATGATTATACACCTGAATATAACGATGAGTTTAAAACAGAAGTTCATTGTTTCCTAGAATGGTGTCGCTCTGGGATAGATAACAATTTTGAATTTGGGAAACCTATTGCCTATTTTAGTTTGGGATGTGGTGATGGTGAAAAGGATAAAGAAATAATTGACGGCCTCCAATCCAAATTCCAAAGTAAGATAGACTATTTCCCAATTGATTTTAGTTATTTCTTATTGAATATGACGGTGGGAAAAATACAAAAACTTAATGATATGGGTGGAATTTTTCCATATAATATCGATTTTAATTGCATGGGCTCTTTAATGAACGGAGTAAATCCTTCGGATAAAACTACAATTTTTTCTCTCCTCGGCAATACTATAGGCAATTATAAAGAAGAATTATTGCTATCACAAATCTCAGCTATTATGAAATCTGGAGACTATCTATTAATTGGGCATAGAATAATATCAGATGAAACTGTGACATCTGTTAGCAATGAAGGAAACTCAGCTTTCTTGCTGCAGCCATTGAAGTATTTTATAAAAGGCAATTTAAATAAAAAGAAAATATCAACTGAATTCGTTAATAATAAATCGCTATCAAATATAGAAAACAGCAAGTCTGCAATTGTTTATTATATACAAAACCAAAATGATATAATCAGACTTACGTACTCAACTAGATATGAAAAAAACTCTTTTGTGATCTATTTAAATGGTGATAACAAGTTTAATTTGAAATTTATTGATCAGTTTTACAATGAAGATACTAATCCTTCATATTCATTAGTTTTATATGAAAAGGCTGAAGATATTCAATCATTATTTAAATCAATTTTACAGAAATTGGAAAAATGGTTGACTATTAATTTATCTTCGGATGAGAAGGTGCGACTTAAAAACATTCAGAATAACATGAATAAAAATCCTATAACTGAAGTTACCTTTCTAACAAATATCAATGACTGTCAGAATCCATTTCAATTTATTAAATTATTTAGCTACAATCATAATTATAAAAGTTATTTAAAGGAATTGTTGATAAAATGATCAAGAGAGAATTTGTTATAAAAATTTTTACTATTTTAGGGAAAAATTCATTATTTAGATTATATGACATATTTACAATACTATTATTTTCTCTTTATACAAACATATTGGCTCAAGAAAAAATTAACAATAATCTGCCAATTGATTTGATTTTATTATCTAAGTATACCACAAGCTTATTATCGATTATTTTCTTCTATTTAATATACCACAAATATAAAGAGAATTTTGAGAGTGCATGTAGATTAATTAACGATACGCCACAAGCTCCTTCTGAACTTTATAAAGATGCGCTTGATAATGATATGAATAAATATGTTATATATTACATATGTTTCATATTTTTTACTGTAGCGTTTGTCATTTTAAAGTTGAAATTTTAACTATTATGCAAATCTTCATCAATGTCTTTATAACTACTTCCACTATTCTACTTATTTCTTTTTCGTTTTCAATTATTTATTCCAGCATAAAATTCTTTCATATTGCCCATGCCATTACGATTACTATTGGTGCTTATTTAAACTTTCTCTTCTATATTCAAATGGGTTTGCACATATGGTTTTCGATACCCCTTGCTGTTACAGGGGCATCATTTATAGCAGTTATTTTTGAATTATTAATTTTTAAAAAATTGCGCAAACGAAATGCATCTTCATGGAAAATTTTGATCGCTTCTCTTGGTATCTACGTTGTAATGCAAAATCTTATTTCTTTAATATGGGGTGATGAGACCAAAAGCATCCGGACTTGGTCTGTAAAAACAGGGCATAATATTTTAGGTGCTTATATTACGGATGCACAAATCGCTTCAATTGTAATCAGCATCATACTATTGATTGGTGGTATAATGTTTTTACATCTCACATCACTGGGAAAACAAATCAAAGCCGTTTCATCCAATCCGGAATTGAGCAATATATTTGGCATTTCATCGAATAAAATTATCCTTTCCAGTTTTATTATAGGATCGGCCTTGGCTTCAATTGGGGGGATCCTAATTACTTTGGATACGGATATGAACCCCTCCATGGGTTTTCGGATTCTCCTTTATGCGGCAGTGGTCATGATCATTGGCGGAGTAGGCAGTTATAAAGGGCTTATAGGCGGAGCCTTATTACTTTCAACAGCACAGCATCTCTCTGCTTATTACATTGATGGAAGGTGGATGGAAGCCACGTCTTATGTTATTTTAGTTCTTTTTTTAGTCTGGAAACCACTGGGTTTCAGTGGTAAGCGCTCTAAAAAATTAGAGATATGAAATGGAATACCTCCTGCATCTACTAATATTCATATCACTTTACACCATCCTGTCACAAAGCTTAAGTCTGACGGCCGGATATTCCGGATTGATGTCCATCGCCCATGCCGCATTTTATGGCATCGGCGCTTATACGACTGCAATCTTAACTGTAAACTATGGCTTACCATTTTTGTTTACCCTGCCTTTAGCCATTATTGTTTCCGGTTTAACCGCCTTAATCATTTCCATAATTTCAATCAGGACAGTAGATGACTATTTTATTGTTATCACCCTTGGCATCCAGGTTGTTGTGTTTTCCATTATGAACAACTGGCAGGCATTTACGAGAGGCCCTCTTGGAATACCGGGTATTCCTCCAATAACTATTTTAGGATTTCCAATTGATAATCATCTCTCTTTTTTTGTATTTAGTTTGTTTTTTGTGGTCCTGATTTGGTTCATATTAAACAATATAGTCTGTTCGCCATTTGGGAAAATTTTAATAGCATTGAGTGAAGATGAGATATTTACAAAAAGCCTTGGCAAAAATGTATACAAGGCAAAAGTTATTTCATTTGTCATCAGTGCTATGTTCGCCTCAGTAGCCGGCGTTTTATATGCGCATTACATCAGTTATATTGACCCGACAAGCTTCACTATCGATGAATCTATTTTCATCCTGAGTATTGTTATCATTGGAGGTATGCGCGATTTAAAAAGAATCGCAATTATAGCCGCTTTGTTAGTACTTCTTCCTGAAGCATTACGTTTCGTTGGTATACCAAATAGTATAGCCGCTAATTTGCGCCAAATTTTTTACGGCACGGGGTTGATTGTGTTTATGTTTCGAAATAATGACCAATTGCGCACTTAGTTGTAATTGGAAAATAGAAAAAAGGCCGATAACTTTTATTCTTAGTATTTTTAATTGTTCTATCTGACAATTAGAATAAGCCAAACTAAAAAATTATGGGCATCCTTTCATTCCAATCTCAAGTACGACCTCACCCTCAACGGGAACCAGTTCAATGTCAATAGGGAAACCGGGAGCCCCACGCGTAGCGCTTTTAAATATGCCGTTTTCTACATCCCGCCGACCGTCTATTCAAACCGGTCTACTCCAGGCGATTATTGAAAAAAACGGTTATTACGTAAAAACTCACTACTTAAATTTGAAGTTTGGCGCTCGCATTGGTTGGGATCTAAATGAAAAAATTTGTCAGGGATTTTATCGTCACCTGCTGGGCGAATGGATTTTTTCATATGCTGCATTTGGAAACGAATCGATCGAAAGTAGCCGTTACCTTGGAGCCTATGCCAACCACCTTACCGGATATTGTGAAACGCTTGGGTGCAACACTGAATTCCTAACCGAACTACGTATGCGAGTAGCGCCGGCTTTTATCCAGGAATGTCTTGAAACAGTAGCTTGGGAAGATTACGATGTCATTGGTTTCAGTTCAGTGTTCCAACAAAACTGCGCCGCCTTAGCCTTGGCGCATCTTTTAAAAAATCATTTCCCACAAATCTTTATTGTTTTTGGGGGCGCTAATTTCGAAGATGAGATGGCTCTGGAATATGTGCAGACTCTTGCGTGGATTGATTATGCTATCATCGGTGAAGGGGATGAGGCTTTCCCAATGCTGTTGGAGCGTTTGACAGCCGGTGATCTAAAACCCGACATGCCTGGCATTGCTTACAGGAAGGGTGAAGAGATTTTTTATCGTGGCCGTTCACCAATGGTTAAAGATCTTAACGCCTTGCCAGAGCCTAATTACGATGACTTTTTTGCCACTGCGCTGGCGGTGGAACTCCCAGGTACTGTGGTAGGCTGTGAAGTTGCGCTGCTTTTTGAATCATCACGTGGTTGTTGGTGGGGGGCGAAGCACCATTGCACCTTCTGTGGGCTTAATGGACTATGCATGACCTTCAGACCCAAATCTCCTGAGCGAGTTTTGGCAGGTATTGACGAACTCTCGCGCCGGTATGGTGAAAATTCTTTCGCAGCAGTGGATAACATTTTAGATAATCGATATATACGTGCGGTTTTTGACCCATTATCTAAACAAAAGACTGACTACACCTTCTTTTATGAGGTGAAAGCCAACCTCACACCGACTCAGCTTCGCCGCATGGCACAAGGTGGTGTCCGCTTTATACAGCCGGGTATTGAGAGTCTTAGTACCCACACACTCAAATTGATGCAAAAAGGGACGACCGGCATTCAAAACGTGCTGCTTTTGAAATGGGCGGTCTATTATGGAATGTCTGTAAACTGGAATATCCTTTACGGTGTACCAGGGGAGAACCCGGAAGACTTTGAAACACAATACGAAACAATGAAACTTATTCCGCATTTACCTCCCCCCCGAGGATTGATACACATTTGGCTTGAGCGGTTTAGTCCAAACTATATTAAAGCTGAAGAAATGGGCTTTCAAAACATACGCCCCTTCGGGTCATATGCCTGTATTTACCCGGAATATATATCACCACACAAAATTGCGTATTTTTTTGATTACGACCTAACGAAAAACTATTCTGATGAGGCCCTTAAACCAATGAGCGATTATATCAGATGGTGGCGGGGCGCATGGGATAATCAGAAAAAGCCTTATTTGGTCTATCTCCGTGGTGCTGACCGAATGACGGTCATTGACGGCCGCAGGCCCGATATGCCAAAATCATATATATTCCATGAACCGGCTGTGCTAATCTATGAGTACTGCAATTTAAAATACAAAAGTGCCCGATTGATTTCAAAGCACCTTCGTAGTAGGTTCGGCTTAGACACTGATGAATGCAATGTGCAATCTGATTTAGATAAATTCATAATGCTTGGCCTTATAATGAAAGAAGATTCTAATTATCTTAGCTTGGCCCTGCCGGCTAACCCCCATTGGTAGAACCTGACAAGTGACATAAAATGATGGAGTTATGATATGCAGAAAAATCAGCTGAAAGAAATTATTGCTCTGGATACAGTGAAATCATCGGATTTCACCGATGAATTACCGGCTTCTGAGCAACTCGCTCTGAGATGGGTTTTAGAACGTGCAAAAACAAAGTATACACAATCGCATTCATTCAATCGGGCTTGCAATTCGTCACCTTGTGCAGAACTGCGCTTTGGGCCTCCCGGTCGTGAGCTTGCATGGTCTGAAGACCCATACTAAGGTGTAGTAATTCAGACTTGATCTGATAGTCATTGATTTCTCGAAGGTGCCTGTCGCATAAAACGGCCCGATGCGCGCGTCACGCATCGGGCCGTAGCTTTTTCAGTTGACGATCTCGGACGGCTCAGTCCACCACGGGCCTCGGCAGCACCTTGGCCTGCGCGGCGATCTCGGGGACCTTGTGCTCCCACTCGATGGCCATGAGATGAACCCCGTGCACGCCCTTCATCTCCTTGAACTCGGCGATCTGCTCACAGGCGATGTTGATCCCCTCCTGGGCCACGTTCTCTTTGCCGGCCCCCTGGAGCCGCTTGATGATCTCATCGGGAACGTCCATCCCGGGCACCTTGCTTTTCATGTACTTGGCCATACCGACGCTCTTCATGGGCGTAACGCCGGCGAGGATGTACACCTTTTCGGTGAGACCCATGTCGTTGGCCTGGCGGATGTACTCCCTGAACTTCTCCATATTGTAAATACACTGGGTCTGGATGAAGTCCACGCCCGCTTCGATTTTCTTGGCCAGCCGGTGTACCCGCCATTCAAAAGGATCGGCAAAGGGATTGGCCGCCGCACCGATAAACATTTTCGGCGCCTCGTCGATATCGCCGCCGCTGAGAAACTTACCCTCGTCTCTCATGGTCTTGACCATGTTGATCAGCTGGGTGGAATCGATGTCGAACACGCCTTTGGCCGTGGGGTGGTCACCGAAAAGGCAGTGGTCGCCCGACAGGCACAGCATGTTTCTCACGCCATGGGCGTAGGCGCCCAGGATGTCACCCTGCATGGCCAGCCGGTTGCGGTCACGGCAGACCATCTGGTAGTTGGGTTCCAGCCCCTCCTGAATGGCGATGATGGCGGCGGCCCAACTGGACATGCGCACCACGGCGGTCTGGTTGTCGGTGATGTTGACCGAATCCACATTCCCCTTGAGAAACCCTGCCTTGTGCCTGACCTCTGCCGCATTGGCGCCGCGCGGCGGTCCCAGTTCGCCGGTAAATGCGAAGTGACCTGCCTTGAGAATTTTTTCCAGGTTGCTTCCTGCTTTATAACCGTTTGGCTCTGTCATCTGCGTCACCTTGATCTTATGGATTCATGTCCCCGGGTGTCGACTGTCTTTCGCAGTGTTGTCTCCCGTATCGTCCCGGATCCCTATTCCACTTTTTCCGGCTTCTTGTAACCGGGCTGGATGAGAGTCCGCGGGACACTGTCTTTCCAGCCGGTTACGGCATAGATCTTCTTGATGTTGTCCAGCCGCCCCTGAGCGGAAAGCCGCTCATAGATCTTGAACCAGGCGCACGGCTGCTCCTGGCTGATCTCGCACTTGCCCTTGTTGGTGCCGCCGCAGGGGCCGTTGTAGAGCCCCTTGGCGCACATGGTCACCGGGCAGATGCCGCCGGTCCAGCCCAGCACGCAGCTCTGGCAGGAACGGCAGCGCTCTTCATACCAGCCCACCGCCTGGTTGACGGCCAGACCCGAAGTGTTGACGCCCGGAAACACCGGCGTGTCCGGGAACCGCTCGGCCAGAAACTGGATACCGACCCCGCAGGCCATGGAGATGAGCGCATCATAGCCGCCGACCTTGTCATCCAGTGCCGCCAGGTACTCCCGGTCGCATTGGCGCTCCACCGTGTGGGCGGCAATTTCGATAGGGTTGTCTGCCAGTTTTCTGGCCATCTCCAGTTCGGCGTTGAGCACGGCCACCTCTTTCTCGCCGCCCGCCAGGCAGACCGATACACAGGTGCCGCACCCTACGTTCAGGACGCGCTTGTAGTCCTTGAGCATTTCCATTATTTCATCAAAGGGTTTCCGTTCTGCAACTATCATGGTTCCTCCTGTCGCGTGGATGGGTGCTCCGTCAGAACCTCGCGGGTGGATCGTTATTCCTGTTCCGGGTGAAAAACCAGTACGTCCTTGAGATCGTCACCGAGATATTCGCGCTCCTTGGGACCGAGGATGCCCAAAGACAGGCACATCAGTGTCCACAGATGCACGGTCTGCCAGGGATGATCGCGCACATCGCTCAAATCGTGGATCTGGGCGTGGCAGTTATGGCACGGTGCGATGCAGTAAGCGGCACCGGTGGCCAGGATCTGCTCGGCTTTGAGCCGGCCGTATTCACGGCGCTCCTCGTTGAAACCCGACTGCAGAAATCCGCCGCCGCCGCCGCAGCAGTAGTTGTTGCAGCGGTTGGGCGTCATATCGATAAAGTTCTCTTCCCCCACCACCGATTTGACCACAAAGCGCAGGTCCTCGGCAATGGGATCGCCGTAACTTTTTCGCACGATCTGGCAGGGGTCCTGAACCGTGAACTTGATCTTGAGATCCTTGTTCCAGTCGCTGTTGACCTTGAGCCTGCCCTCGCGGATCCATTTGGCATAATACTCGTAGATATTCTTGACTTCGAACTTGTGCGCGATGTTGAATTTTTTCAGTCCGGCCCGGACTGAGAAAGTGACATGCCCTCACTCGGTGTTGAGAAATGTCTTGCACCCCAGCGCATCGGCCTGCCCCGCCGTGGTGCGAGTGATGTGCTCCCAGGCGGCGTTGTCGGCGAGAAACAGGCAGTAATTCTCACCGGCCCATCCCTTGCTGCCGTACGTCCAGTCGACACCGGCCAGGTGAAGGAGCTTCCACAGCGGCACCATCTCGTCCGGCTCGGTCACCGGCTCACGGCTGTTCTGGTTCAAGAAGAATTCGGCGCCCTCTTTGTCGATGGGTGCCTGCATGTCGGCAAATTCCGGCTGAGCCTCCTGGTATTCGGCCAGCACGTCTTCCACCACGAAGCGAAAATCCTCCGGTGTGGCGCCCATGGCGCTGGTGCTGTCGTTTCGAAGCGCCATGTCGCAGGAGTCGAGAATCCCCTTGGGGCGCGTCTCCCGCGGCCAGCTAGCCCGGACGTTGAAAACGAGCTGCGGGATATCGATTTTCATAGGGCAGACGTAGATGCAGCGCTGGCACATGCTGCACATCCAGACCCATTTTGTTGATTTGATTTCTTTGTCCATCCCCAACGCCGCCATTCTCAAAAACTTGCGCGGGTCCATGCCCTCCAGGCCCGAGGCCGGGCAACCCGCCGTACAGGCGCCGCAGGTCAGGCACAGGTTCAGGTTGCCGCCCTCGGGCAGCAATGCCTTGACCGTGTCGATGAACGGGCTTTTGTTCTTTGTCAGCGTGATGGCTGTATCATCCATGGCATCCTCCGGACAGTGAGGCGTTATTTCCCTTTCAGCGGATTGGGGCCCAGCGCCGTGATATGCTCGGTCATCTCCTTGGCATAGGCCGCAAAGGTGGGGCCTTCACCGGAGGAAAGGTTGTACATTCTGACCCGATCCCCCTCGATGCCGATCTCTTCAAGAAGCATTCGGACGTGGTTCACCCGCTCACGGCAACGCAGGTTGCCCTCGTTGTAGTGGCAGGCGCCTTCAAGGCAGCCCACGCAATAGGCACCGTCGGCCCCTTTCTGGATCGCGCGCAGCAAATGCATCACATCTACTTTTCCGGTACAGGGGACCCGGATGATCTTGACGTTCGTCGGGTAATTCAGTCGCATGGAACCTGCCAGGTCCGCTGCGGAATACCCTCAGTATTCGCAGCAAAACGCGATGATGGTGGGTTCAAATTCCGCCATTACACCCCCTCCGCCAGCAAGGCATCAATTTTACAGGTTAGCTGATCGTCTTCGTAGAAACTCAACTGAATGGTCTGGCGCGGGCACACGGCGGTACAAACGCCGCACCCGTGGCAGAGGGCCTCGTTGATTTCGATGACTTTTTTCTCGGCATTCCACTGAGGAACCCCGAACGGGCAGGACCGCACACAGGTGAGGCACTTGACGCAGTAATCCGTGTCGACCTTGGCGGTGATGGCCGAAAGTTTGATGACGTCATTGGCCAGGAATGTGGTGGCCCGCGCCGCCGCGGCCTGGGCCTGGGCGATGGTCTCGCTGATCAGTTTGGGGCCATGGGCCGTGCCGCACAGAAACACCCCGTCACTGGGCATGTCCACAGGCCGGAGCTTGACGTGGGCTTCCAGGAAAAAGCCCTCGGGGTTGCGGTTGAACTTCATAATGCCGCTCAATTGATCGGTATCCGCGGCGGTAAGACCGGCGCTGAGCACCAGTTTATCGGCGCTGATGGCCAGCGGCTGCTGCAGGATATGGTCTTTTACCGATACCACGAGCACGCCGCCGTCCACCGATACAACTGGCGGAGCGGTCTCGTCAAACCGGATGAAGATCACGCCTTTTTCCCGCGCTTCCTTGTAGTAATCCTCGAGCAGGCCGTATGTGCGGATATCCCGATAAAGAATGAAAACCTGAGCATCGGGGTTTTTCTTCTTGAGGGTCAGGGCGTTTTTGACCGCCGCCTGACAGCAGATCCGCGAACAATTTTCATTTTCCGCGTTGCGTGAGCCCACGCACTGGATCATCACGACCGAATCCAGACCTTCGGCACCGGTTTCCTCAAGGATATCGGTCAACCCGACCTGGGTCACCACCCGCGGGTCCTGGCCGTAGAGAAACTCGGTGGGCTGATATTCATTGGCGCCGGTGGCGACGATGATCACGCCGTGATCGATCTTCTGGGGCTCGCCCTCGGCGCCCACGCGCACCTCGGTAGTAAAACTCCCCTTGAACCCTTCGAACCCGGTGATGGTCGCATCGGTGAGCACCGAGATCTTGTCATTGGCGGTGACATCACCGATGAGCTGTTTGAGATAGGCCTGGACGTCCGCACCCTCGATGGTGTGGTGAAGCTTCCGGGCGAATCCGCCGAGCGCGGTATCCTTTTCCACCAGGGCGACCTCAAATCCCTGTCTGCCCAGCCCCAGGGCCGCATTCATCCCGGCGATGCCGCCGCCGATGACCAGGGCGCGCTTGTTGATGGGCACCACCTTGCCTTCGAGCTGCTTGAGCGTGCCGGCCCGGGCCACGGCCATGCGTACCAGGTGCTTGGCTTTCACGGTGGCGGCAGTGTGATCGTTGGAATGAATCCACGAGTTCTGGTTGCGGATATTGGCCATCTCAAAAAGGTATTTGTTAAGTCCGCAAGCCTCCAGGGTCTCCATGAACATGGCTTCATGGGTCTTGGGGCTGCAGGAGGCCACCACCACCCGGTTGAGCTGCTCCTTGATGATGATTTCCTTGATCTTGTCCTGGGTATCCTGGCTGCAGGTAAACAGGTTCTGATCGGAAAAGACCACACCTGGCAGACTGGCGGCATATTTGGTGACGTCCGGCACATCGACGATGCCGCCGATGTTGATCCCGCAGTTGCACACGAATACGCCGATGCGCGGGGCTTCCCCGCTGACGTCCTTTTGCTCGGGCAGCTCGATTTTCTCGATGTCGTTGCCTCTAGCCCCGGCCAAAGCGCCTCCGGCCAGACAGGCGGCCGCACTGGCCTCGGTCACCGAACTGGGAATGTCCTTAGGGCCCTGCATCACGCCGCAGGTGTAAAATCCCGGCCGTGAGGTGGCGACAGGATCAAAGGGGCTGGATTTGGCGAAGTTGTATTTGTCGAGTTCAATGCCCATGCGCGCGGCCAGCTGGGCGGCATCGGGCTGAACCTGCAGTCCCACCGAAAGCACCACCATGCTGAAGACCTCTACATGCATGGCCCCGGCTTCATCCACATATTTCACTTCGAGATCGCCGCTGCCGGGCAACTCGGTGATGGTGTGGATCCTTGCCTTGACAAACCGCACGCCGTCCTTGTTCTTGGCGCGCAGGTAGTACTTTTCGTAGTCTTTGCCGAAGGTCCGGATGTCCATGTTGAAAATGGTGCAGTCCAGATCGCCGTGGATGTGTTCCTTGGCGATCATGGCCTCCTTGACGGCGTACATGCAGCACACCGAGGAGCAGTACCCGTTGCCGCACCGGTTGGTGTCCCTGGAGCCCACGCACTGGAACCAGGCGATGCGCCGCGGCTCCTCACGGTCCAGGGGGCGCATGACATGGCCGAAATAGGGGCCGGAAGCGCTCAGAATGCGCTCGAACTCCTCGCTGGTGACCACGTTGGCATATTTGCCGTAGCCCCAGAAATCGAGACCCGAGGGATCATAGCCCTCACTGCCGGTGGCCATGATCACCGAGCCCACCGTTATCTGGGTCTCCCGGCGCTGGTCGCTGTAGTTGACCGCCTTGGCGATACACATATTTTCGCACAGGCCGCAGCCGATGCAGGTGTCGGTGTCGATGGCAAAGGCCAGCGGCACGGCCTGGGCGTATTCGATATACGTGGCCCGGCGGTCGTCGAGCTTCTTGTTGTAGGCATTGACGGCGGTCACCGGGCAGTGACGGGCGCACTCGCCGCAGCCGGTGCACGCGACCGGGTCGATGTAGCGCGGGTGGTTGACCAACGTCACCTGGAAGTCTCCGGGCTTGCCGTCCACGCGATCTACTTCACTGCACATGACCAATTCGATGTTAGGGTGCCGGCCGACCTCGACCAGTTTGGGCGAGATCACTCACATGGCGCAGTCATTGGTTGGAAAGGTCTTGTCCAGCCGGGACATCATCCCGCCGACGGTGGGCGATTTGTCCACCAGGTAAACCTTGTACCCGGCATTGCCCAGATCCAACGAGGCCTGCATACCGGCGATACCGGCACCGACCACCAGCACCGAACCGCTTGTTTTGCCTTGCGCTGCTCCCATGACAACTCCTTATCGTGCCACAAAAATGGGTTTATGGTCTTCCATTCCTTTGTACTCGACCATACTTCGCTTTTCCATATCGGCCAGAAGGTAGGAAATCTGTTTGAGCGCCAGACCGATATTGGCGTTGATCTCCCGCGGCGATTTGCAGCCGCCCTTGATGGCCTGCAGGATCAACTGGATGTGGTATTCGCGCTCCAGTATCCCGTCGAGAATGCATTCAAACGTGTCCGCATCCCACCGGCGGCCGTAGACGTCGCCCTTGGCGGTGATCTTGACTTCCTTTCCCACGGTCCAGCGCAGGGTCTCTCCACTGAGCGCCGCTTCGATGGCGTCCAGTTCAAGTCGGTAAGTCGCAGGGTCGAACTTGCCCAGACTGCGGATGGTGTCGGTGACCGTGGTGGCGATCTCGGCAAACCGCTGAGCTTCGGCCGACGAACACCAATAAAGGTGCAGCCGGTCTTTCCCGATACCGGAAACGGCCAACAGGTTTCGGGTCATGCGGATCTTCTTTTCGGCTTGGACATTACCTTCCAGGTAATGGCAGTCACCGATGTGTCAGCCGGCGACCAACACGCCGTCGGCGCCCTCCTTGAGCGCCTTGACCACAAACAGCGGATCCACCCGGCCCGAGCACATCACCCGGACCGTTCTCAGGTTGGGCGGATATTGCAGACGGGACACGCCCGCCAGATCGGCGCCGCCGTAAGCGCACCAGTTACATAAAAAAGCGACAATCTTCGGTTCAAAATCTCCCATCGATGCACCTGCCTCTATACGCGGTTACAGGTTGTGTTTCCCTGGGGCCGTTTAGCTCATGACGGCACAGACGGTGGCGCCGATCTGCGCGTCTCTGAAATGGAGCATGTCTATGGCTTTCTGCGGACAGGTGGCAGCGCACAGCCCGCAGCCCTTGCACGATGCCGCAATGTTTCTCGCACGCAGCCCCTTGCCCTCGGTCTCGTCCATGGTGATCGCCCCGAAGGGGCACACCTCGGCGCACAGACCGCATCCGATGCATTTTTCCGTATCGATCTGGGATACCGTGGGGGCGATGTCGATGGCCGCGCGGGAAAGTACGGTCGCCGCCCGACTGGCCGCGGCCATGGCCTGGGCGATACTCTCATCAAGGGCCTTGGGATAGTGGGCGATGCCGCACATGAAAATCCCGTCGGTGGCAAATTCCACCGGCCGCAGCTTGGCATGGGCCTCCATGAAAAAGCGCTCCGCGTTCATGGGGACCTTGTAAAGCTCTGAGATGGTGGTGCCGTCGGCCGGCTCAATCGCCGTGGCCAGGTTCACCAGGTCGGCCGCGATGGTGACTTCCTGCTGAAGGATCGGCTCAAAGACCGACACTTGCAGGCGATCGCCCGCCGGGGTGACCACCGGCTTGCGATCGAGGGTGTAGCGGATAAAGATGACTCCCAGTGCGCGGGCTTTTTTGTAAAGCAGTTCGCGCTCGGCGTAAGTCCGGATGTCCCGGTACAGGACATAGACGCCGGCCTCCGGGTTTTGCTCTTTCACCCAGATGGCCTGGGATACGGCGGTGGTGCAGCAGATCCGCGAGCAGTAGGGGCGCTTGTCATCCCTGGAGCCGACACACTGAATAAAGACCACGCTTTCCGCGGCCTTCACCCGTTCGAGGTCATGTTCGATGTCGTGCCACCGACCCACCCGGTCGCTTTTGCCAAAGCCGTACTCCTCGGTCGTTGTGGCCTGGCCGCCGGTGGCCACGATTACCGCCCCGTGGCTGATGGTCCGGGCGTCCGCGCCGTCCATGATGACGGTGGTCTCGAAATTGCCGACAAATCCCAAGGCCGCCGTGGGCGATGCATTGAGCAGCACCTCGATCTTGGGGTGGTTCTCTACGCGATTGACCAGATCGGCCACAAAGGGTGCCACCGCAGTGCCGCTCCAGGTTTTGGAAACGTCCAAGGCGGCGCCCCCGAGCTTGCCGGAGCGCTCTACGATAACCGCCGGAAACCCCTGATCGGCCAGATTGATCGCGCTGGTCATGCCCGCCACGCCGCCGCCGATGATCAGAGCCGTCTTGTTGACCGCCACGGACAGCTCCGGAATCGACTCCAGCAGAGCGGCCCGGGACACGGCCATGCGCACCAGGTCCTTGGCCTTGCCGGTGGCCGTGGCCTTGTCGGTGGAATGGACCCAGGTGCACTGATTGCGGATATTGGCCATCTCGAACAGGTACGGGTTCAGGCCGGCGCCGCGGATGGTTTCCTGAAACAGCGGCTCGTGGGTTCTGGGTGTGCAGGCCGCCACCACGATTCGGTTGAGGTTCTGCGCCTTGATCACTTCGATCATCTTGTCCTGAGTGTCCTGGCTGCAGGTGAAGAGGTTTTCCTCCACATAGGCCACACCGGGCAACTGTCTGGCGTATTCCGCAATGGCAGGGACATCGGCAAATCCGCCGATGTTCACGCCGCAATTGCACACGAACACGCCGATGCGCGGCCCCTGCCCGGCAACGTCTGTCTGTGTGGGAAAGGCGGCGCTTTTTACCAGAGTATCCCGGGCCGAGGCCAGACTCACGCCGGCGCAGCAGGCCGCCGCACTCGCCTCCATTACCGACTGAGGAATGTCCTTACAGCCCTGAATGACGCCGGCCACGTAAATGCCGGGTCTGGATGTGGACACCGGCGTGGTATCATTAGTTTTCACAAACCGGTGCTCGTTGAGCTCCAGACCCAGTGTTTTGGCCCCTTCCAGCGCCTTGATCGAGGGCTCCATCCCGACGGACAAAACAACCATGTCGTAGGTTTCCACGACCCGTCGGCCATCATCTGAGGCATATTCCAGATTCAGGGTACCGCTGGGATCGGCCTGGGTGATGGAGTGCACCCGGGAGCGGATGAACCGCACGCCGTCGCTTTTGGCACGATTGTAATATTTTTCGAAATCCTTGCCGTGGGTGCGCATGTCCATGAAAAAAATGGTGGACTCGAAATCGCCGCCGATGTGCTCCTTGGCGATAATCGCCTCCTTGATGGCGTACATGCAGCATACCGACGAGCAATACGAATTGTCGCAGCGGTTGAGATCCCTGGAGCCCACACACTGGAGCCAGGCAATCTTCTTGGGCTCGGCCTCGTCGGAGGGCCTGAAGATATGCCCGCCCGAGGGCCCCCCGGCAGACAGGATCCGCTCGAACTCGAGGCTGGTGACCACGTTGGGCAGCTTTGCGTACTGGTAATGATCGAACGCCGAGGGGTCAAAGGCCTGAAGTCCGGCGGTAAATATTACCGAGCCCACCGCCACGGTGACCGCTTCGGGTTTTTCATCGAATTTGATAGCAGCCGTGGGGCAGAACTTTTCGCAGGCCTTGCACTTGCCTTTTTTGAAATAAATGCAGTGCGCGGCGTCGATGGCGTACTTCAGCGGCACCGCCTGGGGATAGGGCACGTAGATGGCTTTGCGCTTGGCAAGGCCTTCATCATAGGCATTGTCGACTTTCGCCGGGCATTTCTCGGCGCAGGTGCCGCAGGCGATGCACTTGTCCATGTCGACGTATCTGGGGTGCTTGGTGATGGAAACGGTAAAGTTGCCCTCTTGCCCGTCGATATGGGTCACTTCCGAAAGGGTGAGCAGCTCAATGTTCGTGTGCCGGCCGACCTCGACCAGTTTGGGTGAAATAATTCACATCGCGCAGTCGTTGGTGGGAAAGGTCTTGTCCAGCTGGCTCATCACGCCGCCGATGGCGGGCGACTGTTCCACCAGGTAGACGTAGAAACCGGAATTGGCGAGGTCGAGCGCAGACTGCATGCCTGCAATCCCCCCGCCGACAACCATTACCGCTCCATTGACGTTGGTGGCCATCGAAGTCTCCTTTGAAGTTTCGGTCGCCTGAAGACAGGCAAAAAAATACCGCCGGTTCCAGCAGGCAACGGCAGAAAAGTACTCCGGCAACACGTACTGAACATCATTTAGTTGCTACGGGCCCAATTAGTTGATAACCTGCCTGGAGTCAAGGGTAAAACCGGCCCTGCGTCACACGCAATGGCGCCCGGTGCCCGTCTTCCAGCGGCCGCCGACGCGTCCCGCTGGGGAAAAAACCATGACCGCTCGCGCTCAACCCCCGATTATCAACATCGGCCTCGTCGGCGGCGGCCCACTGTGCCTGGAGCTGCTGGAGAAAACACGGTTCAATTATCACGCCGCCGGTGTTCAGACCCCCATCCTGGCCGTTGCCGATCCTGAGGACGACGCTCAGGGAAAACGGATGGCCGATGAAATGGGGCTGCTCACCTTCTCGGACTACCACGATCTTTACGACCGGCGTTACAACATCCACCTGATCATCGTTCTCACCCCCGATGCGAATATTCTCGAGGATATCCTCAATACCCGCCCCCAACGGATCCGAATCCTGTCCTATCACGTGTTCAAGATTTTCTGGGAAACCATCGCCCAGGAGGAGCGCAAACTCAGAGAACAGAAAACGGCCATGAAGACCATTCTCAACGGCATCCAGGACTTCATCCTGGTTATCACACCGGAGATGGAGATCGTCGAAGCCAATGAGGCGTTCTTCGAAAAAATGGACTTTACCCGGGAGGAGGTCATCGGGAAAACCTGCCATGGCATCTTAGAAAACCGAGACCACCCGTGCCCTCCCCCGCTTTTCGAGTGTCCCCTGAAGCGGGTAGTGCGCGACAAGCGCCAAGCCTGTCAGGTGCGTACCCGTACCGATAAACATGGCGACCAGCGGCACTTTGAAGTCAACGTCTACCCCGTCTGGGAAAAGGACGGGAAAATCTCTAAATTCATTCACATCAGCCGTGACATCACCCAAAGGGTAAAAGCCGAGGAAGAGATCACCCGCCGTCTCGAACAGATGGTGCAGGACCGCACGCGGGAACTCAAACAGACCCATGAACAATTGCTGCACCAGGACAAGATGGCCTCGCTGGGAAAACTGTCAGCGTCCGTCGTCCATGAAATCAACAACCCCATCGCCGGCATCTTAAACCTGATCATGCTGATGAAACGGGTGATGGCTGAAGAGAAGATTCCGGAGGCCGAAGCGCTGAAACCGTTTCACGGCTACATGGATCTCATGGAGACGGAAACCCGGCGCATCAGCCGGATCGTCTCCAACCTGCTGGCCTTCTCCCGCCAGTCCCCCTTGGCGATGCGCACGCTCAATGTGAACCGCCTCATCGAGCGCACCCTGATTCTCAATGCCAACCTGCTGAAACTCAACAAGGTCAAGGTAGAGACCACACCGTTTGGCGAAATCCCCGACATCATGGGCTCCGAGGATCAGCTCCAGCAGGTATTCATGAACCTGGTGTCCAACGCGGCCGAAGCCATGGAAGGCAACCGCGGCGGCCGTCTGGTCATCCGCACGACACATCGACCCGAGACCGCGCAGGTCTTGGTCGCATTCAGTGATACGGGGCCGGGCATCCCGCCGGAACATCGGCAACGGCTGTTCGAACCGTTTTTTACCACCAAGAAAAAAGGCAAGGGGGTCGGTCTCGGCCTGTCCGTGGCCTACGGCATCATCCAGGAGCATCACGGACAGATCACCGTTGACAGCTCGCCTGACGGTGCGATCTTCACCGTGTCGCTCCCCGTGGAGGGAAAATGGGAACCACCAGTATTCTGATCGTCGACGACGAGCGCATCATGAGAGAATCCCTGGCCGGCTGGCTGGAACGCGACGGTCACAGCGTCAAGACCGCCGCCAGTGGTGAGGAGGCACTGGAACGGTTCCAGAAGGAGCGATTTCAGATTCTGCTGGTAGATATTAAAATGGAGGGCATCAGCGGTCTGGAGGTGCTCAAGGCCGTCAAGGAGCAGGAACCCGACACGGCCGTCGTCATGATCACCGCCTACGGCGCGATTTCCACAGCCATCGATGCCATGAAAAACGGCGCGTGGGATTATCTGCTCAAACCTTTCGACCCCAACGAGCTCGGGGTGCTCATTGACAAGATCCTCGATCATCAGGCCCAGGCCAGGGAGAACCTCTACCTGCGGGAGCAGTGGAAGGAGCAGACCCGTTTCGAAAGCATGATCGGCCAGGCCGAACCCATGCAGCGGGTGTTTGACATGATCCGCGACGTGTCGCCCA
This sequence comes from Pseudomonadota bacterium, assembly GCA_043825735.1. GTDB lineage: Bacteria > Desulfobacterota > Desulfobacteria > Desulfobacterales > JBDRRP01 > JBDRRP01. The sequence goes on from JBDRRP010000152.1 coordinate 96,881, forward strand.
CCGATGCCACAGTGCTCATCACCGGTGAGACCGGAACCGGAAAGGGCCTGGCCGCCAAGGCCATCCACTCCAACAGCCCCCGGTGCGAAGGGCCGTTTGTGGTTGTCAACTGCGGCGCCGTACCCGAGCACCTCATGGAAAGCGAACTTTTCGGCCACCAGAAAGGCGCGTTCACCGATGCCCGGGAAACCCGCAAGGGGCGCCTGGAGCTGGTCCATGGGGGGACCCTGTTTCTCGATGAAATCGGTGAAATCAGCATGCGGATGCAGATCGATCTGCTCCGGGTGCTGGAAGATAGGGTGTTTTACCGGGTGGGGGGCACCCAGCCCATCGACGCCGATTTCCGGGTCATCGCCGCCACCAACCGGGATCTGGCATCGGCCATCCGGGAGCGCAGATTCCGGCAGGATCTCTTCTACCGGCTCAACGTCGTCCAAATGCACATGCCGCCCCTGAAGTCGCGCAAGGCCGACATCCCCCTGCTGGCCGACCACTTTTTGCGCCGCTTTGCCCAGGAAACCAACAAACCCGTGGACGGATTCACCCGGGATGCCATCGATGAGCTGATGCTCTACGACTGGCCCGGCAACGTGCGGGAACTGGAAAATGCCATCGAGCGCTCGGTAGTGGTCGGCAAGGGCCGAAAAATCACACCGGCCGATCTGCCGATTCTGTGTGCGATCACACCGCCCGCATCGACCGGCACCGCTCTGAAAGATGTGGAGCGCACCCATATCGCCCGCATTCTGGATGAGTCCCAGTGGAACATTTCACGGTGCGCGAAGCTGCTGGGTGTCGATCGATCCACCCTGTATCAGAAGATCAAACGATACGGACTCGAGAAGCCGGACTGATGAGCCTTAGACAGCCTCATGCCTCAATGCGCCGCGGCGCCGCGGCGCCGTTCTCCCGGGCCGGGCGCCAGACTGGCGGCCTATGACGCGGGCAAACGGCACCATGGTCCTGTCGCCCATCGGACTGCTGCCCGAGGAGCTCCTTTCCGAAGTGGCAACAGCGGTCACCCGGGCCTTTGGTTGCCACACGGCGGTGGTCTACCTCCTTGAAAATGCGGATTTCGCATTTGACGCACTGCGCCACCAGTACCATTCCACCGCCATTTTGGAGCGCCTTGCCGCCAGCAGCCCGGTTCACGCAGACAAGATCCTTGGCCTGACCACGGTGGACCTGTTCATCCCCATCCTCACCCACGTTTTCGGCGAGGCGCAGCTCGGCGGCAGGGCCTGCGTGGTGTCCACCTGCAGGTTGCTGCTGCCCGCGTCACCACTGCCGGGCGGCAGCCGGTACCAGCGGATCAGCAAGGAAGCGATCCACGAACTGGGCCACACCTTTGATCTGCGGCACTGCCGGGACCCGGCCTGCGTCATGCATTTCTGCCGCAGTGAAAATGACGTGGACCGCAAATCGAGCCGGTTCTGCCGCTACTGCCAGGTGCTTTTGGATGACGTTTTGACACTGCACCGCAGCAACCCCGGCTGACCGTGTGCAGATCACATCCGATGAAGGGGTGTCGCAGGTATCCGCTTTTTCGGCCCCGACTTCTTCCGATGATCGCTGTTAGCACCCAGCCGCCGCAGCGTGACCGGACCCGGCGCAAAGAATCGGCGGCATGAACGACGATGGTCGTCGACTGCCGACGGTCAAATCCTTTATCCCGGCGCCGGCGGCGGTGCTCAGGTGCCTTTTGTTGTCGGGGCCGAAAAAGCGGATGCCTGCGACGCCGATGACACTTGGAAACATGATTTTCGGCGACAATTCCGTCCGGTAATGTCAGCCGCGCCCCGACTGCCAACGCACACCCAGATCCCGTCGCCGCCTTTCATGCGAAATGGCCCAGAGGCCCGGACTGCGGCGCGCGCGTCTATTGCAGATACCGGCGCACCAGGTTGTTCCAGCCCAGCTCGGGCAAGCTGCCGTAGATATCTTTTCCCAGAAAACCGCCGTCCGCCGCCAGCGGCATGATGGCCTCGATGTCTTCGTATAGATGGTCGATATCCTCTGTAAACAGGGCGGCGGCGGCGGTGCCTATGAAAAGCCGCTTCAGATCCTGCCGGATGGCGCTAGGATGCATGCGCAAAATCCATCCTTCTCCGTATGGATCAACGGCGGCCAGCGCACCGTTATCGGCCACCCGCGGGTTGGTTTCAGTCACTACCCCGGCGATGGGCATCAACAGGTGGGCCTCCCGGCCGCCCCGCTCGATTCGGATGCCCGCGTCCCCCCGGTTAAAGGCTTTTCCCATAAGCGGCGCCGCGACCCGGTCCGGCGGACCCAAAAGCCGCCAGGCGAAATCATCCACCCCCACCCGCACCATGCCCCCCTCCTCAATCGTCATCCAGGTATGGCACGGATGCAGGTAGTAGCCTTGGGGGATGGCAAACCCGCTCACATGCATCAGCGCCACCGGGCGGACAGCGGCAAACACGGTATGCTGGTCGAGAAAGTACTGGTCGAATTCGCAATCCGCGCAGCCATAGTCGTGGGTGCAGGAGCGAAACGCGATACGGCCCCTGAGGTGATGAAGGCATGGCCGACGGCGCGGCGGCAGACTCATGATCGCCTGCCGCCAGTGCACCAGTCGCCCCCGGTTTCCGGCAGACCGCAGGCCGGACCGGGCCATCAAGCGGTTATATCGGGTTTGCCGGGTCAACACGCGATCGTATCGGCAGTCGGCGCAATGGAACTGTTTTAGGCAGTTTTTTTTCCGCACCACCCCGGCGACCACCCACGGGCACTGTATCCCGGTCTCCGCTGGGTTTTGATCGTTTCTGAAGATTGCTTCTGGCACGGCGCCACCTCCTCGCCACGGCATTACGGATACGCACCTGATCGGGCTATCCTGTTTTCAGGAAGGTACGGGCCAGTTGCGACCACCCCAGCTGCGGCAGAACACCGAAAATATCGTTGGCGAGAAACCCGCCGTCCGTAGCCATGGGGCCTGCGGTCTCTTCGATCAAACGCTCCAACCGGACGATTTCTCCTGTCATCCAGGCGGCGCCATCGGCGTCGGCCATGAGCTGCCGGAGGGTGCCCTTGACATCGGGCGTGCGCACGGTAAACAGCCAGCCGTCCTCGTATGGGGATCGGCTGACCGCGCCGGGCTGTTCGCGGATCCGGGGATTGACATCGACGATCACACCGCCAACCGGTGAGAGCACATCGGCATCGTGGTCCTTACGGCGCAGGCCCCAACCGGCTTTGCCGGGATCCAGCTCTTTTCCCATGAGGGGCAACTCGAAAGCGTCGGCCGGCCCGAACACTTTCCCGGAAAAATCGTCCATCCCGATACGGATGAAGCCGCCGCTTTCCACCCTGGCCCAGGCATGACCGGCATGGTAGTGGCACTCAAGGGGCATTGCGAACCCTCTGATTTGCTGCGTCTCGCCGGTTGCCGGCACGCTGCGGTAGGCCAGCAGGTCTTCCAGCGCCTGGTCGAAATCGCACCGCTCGCAGCGGTAGTCGTAGGCACACGCGCGGGCATCGATACGCCCGGTCAGGCTGTGACGGCAGATGCGGTCTTTGTCAGCGCGCAGCCTCATGGCATCCTGCCATCGCATCTGTTTTCCGGTGGCCACCTTGCGCTGCATTCCCTGGTCGTATCGGCATGCCGTGCAGTCGTAGTAATTGCTGCAGTTTTTGTTCTTTACCACGCCCGCCCGGGTCCACAGACAGGGGTGCGCAAGGGTGCGGGTCTCGTCCGGGGTCACGCGCCACACGTGGCCGCCCAGCACCGCACCGATGCCCTCGTGATCCCCGCCCCTGCCATAGGTCGAACCGTAACCGACGCTGCTGCGGCTTGCATTTCGTGTCTGTGCTGACATGGCCATCTCCTTTTCTGAATTGTGAGCGCGTTCATTCTCGATTGACCTAAATTATGAGCAAGTCGCATGCCATCATTGACAGCGCTCCGAACGTGGGGCTAACAGACTGTTTTTTTAGTATTTTTTGTATTTTGAGAAAACCTATGCCGCAGGACGCGGTGTGGTAGAATCCGCCATCCATCGGCGATTCTGAGGAAAAGGGATGGATTCTTGTGCAATTACGGGAAGATGAAGTAATGTTGGATTTTACGACACTATTGTCGGAAAATTCATCACTTTACGGACTGCGTGACTTCCGATGCACTCAGGAGACGATCCAGAAGCACTTTGGTCAGCAGGGATGTGGCGTCTTGGCGCAGAGACCGCGTGAGCGGAAGCCGGATGTCTTCGAAAGGCTTAACACTCTCGGGCCGCTTTTCGAGTTGCTGGATGAGGTGATATCCGAGCGGCGTGCTCACCACATCGCTGATCTCACCCGGAGCCAGAGCAAAAGCGGCATCGGCAAAACTCTTGGCCACATCGTCCCGGGAGAAGAAACCGATATCGCCGCCGTTTTCCGCGGAAATGTCCTGGGAATGGGCCGCGGCCACAGAAGAAAAGTCGGCGCCGCTGCCCAGCAGGTCCTTGATGTGCAGCAGCAGCCCGCGAATCTCCTTCTTTTTTGCACTATCGGCGTCTTCGGGCACCCGCAGCAGGATATGGCGCACCCGGACTTTCTCCGGGACCAAAAAGTACTGCGGGTTGCTCTCGTAGTAATAGCGCACGTCCTCATCGGTGATGTGGACCTGGGGGATTACCGTATCCTGGATCAGCTTGAAGACCAAGATGTCCTTTGCCACCTGGCGTTGCAGCGCAGCGCTGGAAATACCGTTTCGCTCTAAAACGTCTTGAAATTTTCCCCTGTTTTCAAACCGCGCCTGAAGGGATGCGATATGGGCATCCACTTCGTCCAGACGTGCACTGTACCCGCGCCGCGTTGCCTCCTGGACTGCCGCCGCCCGTCGCATGAGATTGCGCACCGCCTCCGAGCGCAGATCCGCCGCTGGCGTGTCGGTGGGAGAAAAAATCTTGGCCAGTCGCAGGGCGTCATTGAGCTCTTCAATGCTGATGACGGTACCATTCACGGTAGCGGCGATGCCGGCGGGCGTTGTTGCCTGTGCGGTGCCATTTATGATCGCGCAGCCGGCGAAAAGTACGAGCACGAGCCATGAGACGGGGCGGCGGCGAATGGGAAGCACGATACGTGTGCGCATAGGCGTTCAAGGTTCCTGGATTGGTGGCAGGATGCCGCCACCGGACAGGCGGCGGCTGTCAGGCTATAGCACGATCACCGTTCGCCCGCAAACCCAATCCGCCAGCGCAATCATGGCTTGGCAGGATCGCCGGCGCGTGTTAGGACGTGACCGTCCATATCGTCGGATGGCTTTTTCAACCCGCGAGATCGCCCATGAACCTCAAGCACCCCAGCATCGTTCCGCCCCAACGTCTCGTGGCCGACTGGACGGCCTTGATGCGCACCTTCATCCAGCCTGAAGACGCCGCAACCCGCCAGCGCCTGGTCAAATACATGGAGCAGATCCTCTTCGGCCTCCAGAACTTTCTGAGCGAGCACGTGGGCATCACCGAAGAGGCCAGCCTGGTCGATCTGGCCGCCCGGCACATGGATACCCAGATCCCGGAAACCCCGGGGAAAAAACTGGCTGAAGTCATCTCCGATCTCATCGAAGACATCGCCCCCCATGCGGTTAATGTGGCCTCGCCCTATTTTATCGGCCACATGACCTCGGCCATCCCATTTTTCATGATTCACTTGAAAACCATCGTCGCCGCCTTGAACCAGAATGTGGTTAAAGTGGAAACCTCCAAGATCGCCAGCATTGTTGAAAAACAGGTTCTGGCGCGGGTCCACCGCCTGATCTATGAAAAAGACGAAGCCTTCTACGCGCGGCATGTGCAAAACGTCCACACGACCCTGGGCAGTTTTGTCGAAGACGGCACCCTGGCCAACCTGAGCGCCCTCTGGGTCGCCAGAAACCGGCTTTTTGCCGGCAGCGGCGTGGACATCGAAGGCGACGGACTGGCCGCGGCCTGCCGGATTTCAGGCATCGATCGATGCGTGGTGCTGGTGTCCAGGATGGCCCACTACTCGCTTCAAAAAGCCGCCGGCATTCTGGGCATCGGCAACCGCAACGTGATCCCCATCGACACGGATGCACGGTTTCGGCTGGACATGAAATGCCTGAAGCGGACAATCAGCGGCCTGCAGCGCGACGCCCCCGGCACACGGGTGCTGGCGGTGGTGGGCATCGCCGGCACAACGGAGACCGGCTCCGTGGATCCTCTCGAAGAGATGGCGGCGCTGTGCCGCCAGCACCGCATCCATTTTCACGTGGATGCGGCATGGGGAGGACCGAGCCTCATGTCCCCCCGGCACCGACATATCCTGGCAGGCGTTGCGGAAGCCGATTCGGTGACCATTGACGGCCACAAACAGTTTTACATGCCCATGACCTGCGGCATGGTACTTTTCAGCGACCCCTGCGCCATGGACTGCGTGGCCTATCACGCCCGCTACATCAACCGCCCGGGCTCGGTGGATTTAGGCATCAAATCGCTGTCGGGCTCCCGTGAAGCGGTCTCGCTGATTCTGGATAGCGCGCTCAAAATCATGGGCAGTCGCGGGTATGCCCTGCTGATCGATCACGGCATCGATCTGGCAACGGCCTTTGCCGCAGAGATCCATGCCCGAGTTGGCCTGGAACTGACCTCCGCACCCGAACTCAACATCCTCACCTACCGGCTGATCCCCCCGGCCCTGGATCCGCGTCACCCGCGCCTTGCCGCTCTGGAAAAAGAACGGCGCCTGGCCGCCCTCAATCATCTCAACGAACGGGTGCAGCGGCTGCAACGCGAGGCCGGCAAAAGCTTCGTTTCCCGGACAACCCTCCGGTTGCCTGATTTCCCTGAAGCGGAAACCGTCGTCCTGCGGTGCGTTCTGATGAACCCGCTCACCACCATGGCCATCCTCAAAGACATCCTCGATGAGCAGGAGGCGCTGGCCGAAGGCGTGCTTGCAGACATTCTGGCCGAAGGCGCTGCGTGACTTGACGCGCCATCGGCGACGGGTATAGTTTTTCACCGATAACCGTCACACTCGGTTGAGGCAATCACACCGCCACACAGGACACCCCCCATGAACAACGATCCGTCGACCACCGCATCCGGGCCTGAAACACTGACCGAGTGGGTGGATCGATACGGCAGCTACCTTTACCGGTTTGCCCTGACGCGGGTCAAGTCTCCCCAGACGGCTGAAGACCTGGTTCAGGAGACGTTTCTGGCGGCATTGAAAGGCTGGGACGGGTTTGAAAAACGGGCTTCGGGAAAGACATGGCTCACCGCGATTTTAAAGCACAAGATCATCGATTTCATTCGTAAAGACGTGCGGGAAACGCCATCGGACCGTATCGAGGCGATGGTGGACGCCACCGATGCGCTGTTCTCGCCCAAGGGGGAGTGGTCCATGGCCCCCAAACACTGGGAAATCGATCCCGGACGCATCCTCGAGCAAAAAGAGTTCATGACCCAGTTGGATCATTGCCTGGCGGATCTGCCCGAGCGAATGGCCCGGGCCTTCACCCTGCGAGAAATGGATGGCCTGAGCACTCCGGAGATCTGCGAGATTCTCAATATCTCCGAATCCAACAGCTGGGTCATCCTCTACCGGGCACGCATGGCCCTGAGAAAATGCCTGGAAGCAAGATGGCAAACACCGGCGCCGGCGACAGGATCGGCGGCCTGAGCCGAGCAGACCGACGTCGATCAGATCAACGGACGCCCGGACGCGCTGTAAGGAATGGCCGCCAGCCGCGACAGAAGGCACAGAAAGACTCAAAGAACGCCGCCCGCTGAGCGGCCGCGCGAGATGATCCAATGGCAATGATGCCCACCTGCAAAGAAATGAGTGAACTGGTCTCAGGCGCCATGGAGCGAAAGCCGCCGTTTTTAAAACGCCTTTTCATGCGGCTTCATTTGCTCATGTGCCCCAACTGCGTGTCAGCACGAGAACAGGTTCGTCTGCTCCATGAAGCCGCCGGCCGGTTTGACGACTTTTGCACCCTGGAAGACCCGAATCGCAGGCTCCCCCCGGAAGTGGCCGAAAGGATCAAGGCCATGCTCAACTGCCCGCCCACCGCGTCCGATTAGCTCCGCCTAACTCTGATGCCTTCGTAAAAAGTCGGAAATCACCACAGAGGACACAGAGAGCGCAGAGATAACTTGCTAATTATTATGCATATTCTCTGCGGTGCTCTGCGGTGCTCTGCGGCCTCTGTGGTCCAGAATCACTTTTTACGGTTTTATCAATCTTGGTTTGACGGGAACCGACGCGGCGCACCAGTGCAGCGACAGTGGCTCGCCCTTAAGACGTTCACCCCGTCAGACGGTAGGCCAGTATTCCCAGGTATTCGTGAAGGTATCGGGCGGTGGCGTCGTAGGAGGACGGAAGAAAATCGGACCATCGGTACTCCCGGGCAACCGCCTCGAGGCCGGTGTCGCCCACGGGTCGAATCGCCAGTCCCGTAGGACCGAATGCCATCACGGCACGCTTGAGATGATCGCTCGAGGAGACCAGCAGCACCCGACCAAAACCCTTTTCCCGGCAGATGTCACTGACAAATCGTGCATTTTCGCCGGTATCCCGGGCGCGCCCTTCGGTGATGATCGCGTCCCGGGGCACCCCCAGGTCCACCAGATATCGCGCCGCCACGTCAGCCTCGGTGATGCGCTCCCCCAGAGGGACGCCGCCGGTGACAATAATGGGTGCGCCCAGACGCCCATAGAGCTGCACGGCCGTAACGATGCGCCGGGCCATACTTTCCGAGACCACCCCCACCGCGCCGAACGGATCTCTGACGCGATCGTCCGCGCCGCCGCCCAGCACCACGATGACATCACCGGCAAGGGGGTCACCCGCGCCGGGAATATTGGAGATCAGTCCCTGTCGCATCAGATCCGACACCGGCCCGATGGCCGGCAGCCACAGTGCCACTGCAACAACGGCAGCAACCAGGGCCTGGCGCCACTTTCGCCGCACCGCCAGCACGACGGCCAGGGCAATGGCCGAAAAGACAAACACGCCCGGTGGCTTGAGGAAGGCGGCAATGATCTTTTTCAGGAAAAACATGGTCGTCACCGGTTATATCTGCGAGTCATTGGCCACCGCCGGCACCACCCGCCGCTTCAGCCACATCAGGCCGGCGGCGAGATGCACCGCTACCACCGCGGCCACCAATCGCGGCACCCACAACCAGAACGCCGGCAGTCCCAGGATCAAAAAGAGTGCCGGGTCCTCCACCATGGCGTGGTTGATACCGATTGAAAGATGCAAACGGTCGAGTTCTCCCGCGGGAATCCTGCCGGTGCGGGATTCCTCGACAATGACGGCGCCCCCGTAGGAAATGCCGAATATGGCTGCCGCCAGCCACATCATGCCCACGGTGTCACTCAGGCCCAGAAGGCGCAGCAGCGGACTGATCAACCGCAGGGCATCGTCGATGAGACGGTAGGCTTTCATCAGTTCGAGCACCACCATGAGCGCGGTAACGATGAAAAGAATCTTGAGGCACAGCCACGCCATTTCCCCTGCCCACTGGCGGCATGCGCTAAGAAAGGGGACGGCCACCACGGTGAGTGCCGCCGCCGCGCTCTCGCCCAACGGCGGTAGCGTCAGAAAGGGGGCCACCGCCAGCACGGTCACCACCGATGCGCTCAACCGGACCAGAGTGGCCTTGAGCGCCGACATGCCGGATTTTCCCTGGATGATCCCTTCCTGGATCAGCGCGTGGGATATCAATAAAAAGATGGCGATCAGAATCATCTGCCCTTCGGCCAAGGGCAGCACCGCCATGGCGGCAATGGCCCCGTAGATTCCGGTGAGTATGCCGATGATCAGCGGCAGCGCGGCTTCCGGCGGCAAATGGATCCAGCCCATGATCGGCACCAGCAGAAAGTCCATTCTGGCGAGCAGGCCGCTGGCCTGAAGGACGAACGTAAAAAAGGAGACGGGAATCAGGATCTTCAGGATCCAGAAAAAACCGCTGATTCCCCGAACGGTCCCCCGGCGAAGATGATCGATAAAAGTGCCCATTATTTTGTCGCCCTGCGCCGCATCAAGTCCATTAAAGGCATTGTGTCATGCCCTGGCAGTGATACCTCGTCACCGCCGCGCCCGGGTGTAATGAGGTCTATCCCAAGCCGGCATCTTATACACCGAACCGCCGGAGGTGTCGACAATGACACGACCAAGGCCTGTAAGACACTGAATTAAACCGCCACCCAAAAGCGGCCCGCCCGGGGATCACCATCACTCACAATACAAAGGGGCTGTCGATGACGGTTGCCTCAAAATTGATAAATGACTATGATTACCCAAAATCCCAGCGGTGCCATTCAATCTGAAAAATGCGGTGTGTCTCTGATAAGCACATTTACAGCAGTCGTTTACACGGTGACCAAATCAACAACGAGGCGAATTTGGTTTTAAGTTCGAGCATCAGGATGGTGGAGAAAATCCCGTCGCCGCAGTCCTAGCCGCCTGCCCATGACAACGCCGCCGGCAGCAGCATGGCGGCACACGTCAACCATAGAATCGTTCTTTTAAGATGCATCCGCAGACCTGTGGTTTGTGGGTTGTATTGAATTAAAATGGTTGATTATTTTCGTTTAATTAAAAGCACTTTTTCCTGAATTTTTAAATTTTAAAAGCGTCCCCAAAGGGCCCAAAATGTCAATGCGCTCTGGCCATGAAAACGCTATATCCTCTTTTTTGGCATCAAAAAACTCATTATTGGCCCGTTTCTTGGGGGTATTTTCTTATCTTTTATCGTGATTACTTCTACTTGGCTTGGTGCGACCCCATTCCACCATTCCAGTTGGTAAAATGCCACTGCATTGCCATACTCGGTCATTGGTGCTATTTTTTACCATAAAACGATCACCCAGATGCTGATTCTCGCATCTATGTCCATTTTTGGAGGCATTCCATGGGAAACATTCAATATATTTCGGATGAAACGAACGAAGTGACCGGGGTCATCGTGCCGATTGACCTTTGGCGCGAAATTATCTCTGAAAAGGAAACGGCCTACCTGCTTGGAAGCGAGGCCATGAAGCAAAGACTGCTTGCGGCAAAAAGCCGCAAAGGGGGTATTGCGTTTGACGAAGCGGTCCAAAAGCTTGGTATTTGATCAATCGGCATTCGAGGATCTTGCCTGGTGGGTTGACAAAGATCGGAAGAAAGCCGTTCGCATCATAAAGCTGATTCGAGATATTCAGCGAGACCCTTTTTCAGGCCGTGGTAAACCCGAGCCACTAAAGCATGAATTGTCCGGCTGCTGGTCACGCCGCATAGACGATGAGCACCGCATAGTTTACCAAATTGAAAACGACTCCATAAGAATTCTTGCCTGCCGATACCACTATTAGCCCACTCAGATAACAGCATCATTCCGTTGGCGCACTCAACGCCTTGCCGCCGGGCGTGGCGGCAGAGTCGGAAAGGGGCATCCGGGTGAGCAGGTTGCCGGCCTTCACCTTGATGTAGGCGCGCGTGATTTTCACCACCTCGGCCCTTTCGCTGCCGATGGCATCGCCCACCGTGACGGTGGCCGTGGCGCCGCTTCTATCCATCACCACGGCGGTGCCGGCCGCCTTGTCGGTGGCCACCACGCTCAAGGTTTCCAGATCGAAGGCCGTCAGCACTGCGCCGGCATGGGCGCTCGCAGCCAGAAAAAATACCAGCAATATGAAAATCATCTTCCGCATGGTGTCGCCCTCCAGGTTAACCGGTATTTTATAACAAGCAGTATTTCTTCAGGACACAGTCTATTGGAC
>JBDRRP010000153.1:0-2970 GCA_043825735.1 Pseudomonadota bacterium
AAACTGCTCATAGGTCCATCGGCGGTTGCCGCAGATGATCGCCTCTTTGTGGGGGAAGAACTGGCAAGCCTTTCTCAGCGTGTCGGCCAAAAGCATTTTGTTACCTCTCTATACGTTATGGAAAATCCGGTTTCGAGGGCGGCGCACCGACGTTTCAATCCTCTATCCATCGATTCCGCCATCATGGGTAGTCTCTTCAAGATTTTTGCCGTTCTAATATCATCATAATACGCATAAGTGTCTGTTCGGTAAGAAATCTTTTATATTACTTCGTCAAGCAACTGCCCGTTCTCCTTCAGCCAGACCCTTGCCTTATCCATTGTTGGCGCTTGGGCGCGGACAATGTTCCAGAACTGGGGCGTATGGTTGGCCTCGATCAGGTGGGTGAGTTCGTGGACGATGACATAGTCGATGACCAACATTGGGGCCTTGATCAGCCGCCAGTTGAACCCGACATTGTTCTTGACGGTGCAGGAACCCCAGCGATAACGGTTGTCCATGATCTTGATCCCGGCAACATCAACGCCAAGGTCGCGGGCGTGACCCTGGACCCGAGGGACGATCTTTTTTTTGGCCTTGCCGATATACCATTCCTGCAAAGCCTCCACTCGTTTCTTCCCCTGTGTCGCCGGAATAAGGAACCGCTGGGTGAACCGAACCTCGGCCAAGCCTGTTTTGACCACCTCGATCCGATATTGCCGTCCCAGATAGAGCGCCGATTCGCCGCTCACCAGTTCCTTCCCCGGTGGATGGGGCAGGCCTCGGTATTTCTGGGGATGGCCCGTTTTTTCATAAATCCATTGACGCTTGGACTCGACGACCTGCCGGATCTTTTCGTCGGAAATGCCTTCCGGCGCATGCACCACGACGCTGCGATCCCGTTCGACGGTGATGGTCAGCTTTCGTCGTTTGGCCGATCTTTGAATCGTGTATTCCAGTACCACCTTAATCACTCCGCGTAGATAATGATATCGTTGTTCTTCTCCGCGATCTCCATGATCCGGGAGATGATATGGGCGCGGTTCTTCACAAGACTAGTACCACGTAACATTATATCTTTCGTATCTATAAAAAGTATGATATATTGGCGGCAACTCAATAAGGGAGGTCGCCATGTCGCCAAGATATCGAGTAACACTGACCAAGGAGGAGCGCGGCGAACTTGAGGCTATGACACGCCGTGGAAAGACCCACGCCCGAAGATTTATCCACGCCCGGGCGTTGCTGCTGTGTGACGCCAGTGGGGATGGACCGGCCTGGAATGTCGCCGATGTCGCAACAGCGCTTGGGGTTACCAGCCGGGCGATAGAACACCTCAAGAAGCGCTTTGTGGAGGATGGGCTCGAAGCGGCGCTTGAACGTAAGCCCAGAGAAAAACCTCCGCGGGATGTCGTATTTGACGGGGCATTTGAAGCAAGATTGATCGCATTGGCCTGTTCAGATGCTCCGGAGGGACATCGGCGTTGGACGGTCAGACTGCTTGCCGACAAGGCCGTCGAACTTAAATTTGCAGGATCGGTGTCGCATATGACCGTACAGCGGGCTTTAAAAAAAACGAACTTAAGCCTCACCTCAGCAAGTACTGGAAAATCCCTCCCGAAGGGAGTGCGGCCTTTGTAGCTCATATGGAGGATGTTCTTGAAATCTATCACATGCCGTATGATCCTGACTACCCGGTGGTGTGCATGGATGAATCTTGCAAACAAATGATCGGCGAGGTCCGCGAGCCGATACCTTGCACACCCGGACGTCCAGTACGTATTGACGATGAATACGTCAGAAACGGGGTTGCGGAAATTTTCATGGAAGTGGAACCTCTGGCCGGTAAAAGACATGTGGCGGTTACCGAACATCGCACCAGAAAGGATTGGGCGTTGCAGATCAAACAGATGCTTGATGAACGCTATGTGGCCGCGATCAAGGTACGTCTGGTTATGGATAATCTGAACACCCACGGCATTGCCTCGCTCTATGAAACATTCGAACCCAGGGAAGCCAGACGTTTGGCGGAACGACTGGATATCCATTACACGCCGAAACACGGCAGTTGGTTGAACATGGCGGAGATCGAGCTCAGCGTCCTGAAAGGACAGTGCCTGGATCGCCGAATCCCCGACATGGCAACCATGCAGACCCAAGTGGCTGCATGGGAAAGAAACCGAAATAACAGCGCGAAAAATATTGTCTGGCAATTCACCACACCAGACGCCCGAATCAAGCTGAAGCGCCTTTATCCGAACTTATAGGCGTTACATGGTACTAGCGCATAACCTGCCAACAAATAAGCACCAACGCTCTCCTTACCTCCAACGGCGGCCAAATAGACCGTAACATAGGCAAAGACGGTAAGCACGGCTACGGCAAAACGGAACTCCCGCGCTCCAACGGGATGATGCCACCGCCCCGCCGATCGCGACCATGTCGGCAGCAACAGCGCCTCTTCAAGATTGTGCAGCGTTACTGCCAGCGCAAATAGCCCCGAGAGAAGAACGAAATCCATCTTGTTCACCACATCTTTTGGCAGTAGCCAGTGGAGTGTATATATTGAAAGCCAACGCCAAGGGTCAGGCCCGCTGTAAAGCGTCGCCTTCACCCTCTTGTTGGCCATCCGCTTTGAATCCTTCGTGGAAAGCGACAGTGCCCTGCGGAGTATGCCCGTCGAAAGACAAAGCGAAGAAGACCTCCGGTGGCACTCCCTCATGCACAAGTCCAGCCATGTTCTTGAACCCGAATTTCCGGTAGTAATCCGGATGTCCTACGAGACAACATCCTTGAGCATTCATATCTTTCAGGCGTGACAACCCTTCTTTTATCAGTGCTTTGCCGATGCCCTTCCGCTGGTGCCCCGGCAAGACGGAAACAGGTCCAAGGCCATACCAGTTCGGTGTGCCGTCTGAGATGGTCACGGGAGAAAAAGCAATATGCCCTATCACTCGGCCATCCATTTCTGCGACCAGCGATACCGTAAGA
>JBDRRP010000154.1:0-2754 GCA_043825735.1 Pseudomonadota bacterium
GCCGCTTTGATGGAAAGACTCCCCGCCTCGGCGTTGTAGGCTCCGACTGCCGATTCACCGCCAAAAGTGTCCACGGATTTTACTTCTATGTAGATTTGCGGGGTCAGCCCATACGCCGTGGTTTCGGCATCGGTCAAAAACCGGATGAACTCCGCTCGGCGGCCGATGTCTTGAAACGCAGTGAAGCTGCCGGTGCCGACTTTCGAGCGCAGCATGTAGTGCGATAAATCTACCTCTGTGTTCGGTGCCCACCAGAACCGGACGCCGCGGATGAACTGATCGTTGGAAAAGCTGCCGGGCGTTGACGGGGCGCTGTTTGTGCAGGTGATTACCGCCGCGTTATTGCTTTCCTGGGCATTTAAGTCCCTGGCCCATACCTTGACCTTCACTTGGTTTGATGCGCCATTTGCGCCGCCGTCAGCGGTGTTGTCAGCCTTGGTATAAATAAACTCCGGATCCACCGTGAAGCGCTCCCGGCGCACGCTGTTATCCGGATTGCAGATCTGGACCCTGTAAAGCGGCAAATAGGTGATCGGCTTAAAAGTTCCTGCCCCGTATATTTCAGCTTCGGCGGCGGTTTCCCAGGTATCGACCATTCGATCCCATTGAACCCTGAGATCGGCTGTATAAAAATTGAGATCGTTCGTTTGCCCGTAGACCTGGAGTCCAGAAACGTCACTGATGAGCCTGGCCGGATTGTCCCAGCCAGTGAAATCAATGGTTGCAGTTTTGCTGGTGGCAGTGTCATCGTCGCTTGGCGATGACGTTCCGGAAACGCAAAAGATATAGGTTTTGCCGGGTTCAAGGTAGCGCACGTCGAATCTCGGGGAAAACGTCTCGCCGTCCTTGATCCACTGCGTTCCACCTGCGACTTTGTGAAAAATACTCCATGTGAATGCGGTGCCGTGCCATGAGAGGGCCACAACGGCGGCGCCGCTATTTCCCTGCTCTCGCCACTGCTCAGTTGCCGTAAGATCGGCGACCATCGTGACGGTTACCGGGGTCTCGAGAACGGGGGGCGTGATGGTGGCTGCATAGACTTCAGGCCGATACTCGATGGCGGTCAGCCTTCTGGACTGATTATCGTTTCTCGAAATATCGAGGATTTTAAAATCTTTGAGAGTGTTGATCAGCGTTCCGATTGAACAGACAGCGTCCTTTTCCGGGATCTTGCCATTGGTTGCCCACGGCTCTGTAACGGTAACGGTGTCAGTTGTAACCGCCCCGGGGTTTGCGACGCCAATCGTTTGAATACTGTCATCGTCCTGATGACGCACCATTATCTGATAGCTTTCTGTTTCCGAAAAAGTGATTCCCCGATTTAAGGTAATCGTGTTGGCGGTTGCAGATAGCGCCCTGGCCGAAAGGCCCCACTCCGGCATATCGTGCGAAACACCGATGACATCGCTGACCTGGCAGGCGATTGCGTCAACATCCACAGCAAAGGACACCAGCCGGATAAGGTATTTATTTAATGCGAGCTGGTACGCGGCATGCTTGGTGGCAATCTCTCGATTCGTGCAGGCGTAAAGCGCGAGCGAAGCCATCCGTTCCTCATCGTCGGGGCCAAGCTCACTATCTCTAAAAAGAAGCGTTTGCCGCTGATTTTTCAGATCCTCGTCATAGAACGTAACCTCAATGGCGTTGGCCCGGTCCTTGGTTTCCGTGTAAAAATCGGAAAACGAGCCGCTGACGATGTTTTCCATATTGAAAATCTGGGTGCGCCCGGCAACCGCGTCAAAAACGCATCCGATCCGCGTGCCCTTAAAAACGGTCCGCCCACGTCCAAGGACACCCAGATTCCTTAACGACATGGCCAGCGATTGTGCTGTGTCGCAGTAGATATTCGCGGTTATCCCAAGGCTGGTGCACATGGCCGCCCACGAAACAAAGTCCGAGTAAATCATGCGGACGTATGGGAACCCGATGCCGTACTCATTTTCCGTGTGCATGTCATAAGAGATCCACGCCGGGCTGGTCGCCGGTTTGGCAACCCAATCCGTGCCATTGTGAACCTGAACAGTGCTCCTGGTGACAAGGCAAGAGACCTCTGGCATGCCGCCGGAAAGCTCATCAGTGGCAAGCGCCTGAATTGCCAGGAGAGAGGCGCCGGGGTGGGTGAAATCGTCGTAAGTGATGCCCTGGATATAGGTAAAGTAGCAATTGGACATGAATCTTGAACCGGTGGCCGGCTGCGCAGTAAAGCGGGCCTGCACATCGTATTCACCGCTGGGTATATTGTCCACTCGGTATGTTTTCCGGATGGCGTTTTGGCTCGCCCCTGAAATGGTTTCGGATGCCAATCCAGACCAGGTAGCGTCACCGACTTTTCTGTACTGGACGACTATATTTACCGAATTTGTAGAAAGGCCGCCTTCATCGTTTGCATAGTAAAGGCCGTTTGGGCACTCTATTCCAACAATGAGCCCCTGGTTTGCGTTCCCGCTGGCCCTTTCAGTTTGGAAACTGGTGGAAAGCTGCTTTCCAACCGATTTTTCGGAAAACGTATCACCAAAATACGGGATTACTGTCTGATCGAGCGCCCCGAGGCGTGTTTCAATTTGGACGTTGCTGTAAAATGTCGCCGGATTTGCATTGATTTCAATATCGGAAATGGAGTCTACGGCGTGATCCGCAACGCCGTAAAGCAGATTCAGCGTCTGCGAATCACCATTGGTCACCATGAACTTGCCGATGAGATACGGCTTGATGCGCATGGTGCCATAAATGACCGGCCATGCGTGTCCCGGTACC
>JBDRRP010000155.1:0-77220 GCA_043825735.1 Pseudomonadota bacterium
ATCAAAAGATTATGTCGATAAAAATCTGAGACTGGTCAGGATTACCGGCTCTTTTTTCCCCATGATGGTTCTGTTTTCAAACTTAAGCCTGGCCATCGTTCTTTTTCTTGGGGGACGTCAAACCATCGATTTTACCATCACCCCCGGAGATTTTGTGGCGTTTATCGCTTATCTGGGTCTTCTAACCTGGCCCATGATGGCCATCGGATGGGTCACAAACCTTATCCAGCGGGGGAAAGCTTCTCTTGACAGGATCGATAAGATCATAAAGACAGAACCTGAAATTGACGATATGCCGGACGCAAGGACCATCAAAAAGACCCGCGGCGGCCTTGTTTTTGAAAATGTCTCCTTCTCATATGGGCTTGAAGCTGCCGGTCCTGACACTACCACGGTTTTAACTGCAATCGATATTAACCTCGACCATGGCAAGATTTTAGGTATCGTTGGTCCTCCCGGAAGCGGTAAATCTACTCTTTTGAGTCTCATACCAAGGATTTACGATGTCTCCCGGGGGCGCATTCTGATAGACGGCATCGACATTCGAAAAATACAGCTGGCCGATCTCAGATCCCTGATCGCTTTCATGTCACAGGAGCCTTTTTTATTCGCCGGCACCATCCGGGAAAACATTACCTTCGGTGCTGATACAAAAGAGGTGGAATTGATACGGTCGACGGAAAGAGCCGTCCTTTATGATACCATCCAATCATTTCCCGAAGGCTTTGATACCATGGTCGGCGAAAAGGGAGTCATTCTTTCCGGCGGCCAGAAACAGCGTGTTGCCCTGGCCCGGAGCCTGCTGAAGGAGGCCGGCATTTTGATCCTGGACGACCCCATCAGCCAGGTGGATATGGAAACCGGCCGTGACATTATCAAGACCGTCAGATCCATGGCCGACAACAGAACCATCATTATTGCCTCCCATCGGATTTCTGCAGTCAGCTTTGCGGATCATATCATCGCCCTTGACAGGGGGCGTATGGTGGAATCCGGAACCCATACGGAATTGATGGCAAACAATCAGTACTATGCCGGAATATTTCGCCTTCAGGAAATAGAGGAGGAATTTATTAATGCAGACTGATTTTGGTTATTTTGAGGAAAAGCAGCTTGGAAAACCTTATGATGTAAAATTGTTAGGGCGCCTGTATCCGTATGCGAGGCCTTACAAACTGCTCTTGGGCTTATCAATTGTTCTCATTGTTGTTGTCACCCTGCTGGATCTTGCTCTGCCGTATCTAACCAAGATTGCCATCGACCGCTATATCGTGCCACAGGCAGAACCCGTGCACGGTATGGGTCGGGATACGGCTGATCGTAACGTCAGATACCTGCGGGCTGATCTGGCGGATGCCAAAGTTGAGGCGATTGTCCAAAAATATGCAGACATCTTCAAAAGATACGAATCATTTGCCCTCGTTAAATTAGACGACCTGGAGCAATTAGAAAAAAAAGACCTGGCTGTGTTGCGCCGTAACGACCTGGCCGGGGTCAGCATGATTGCCGCTTATTTTTTCGTGATTGTGCTGGTGACGTTTGTGCTCAACTTTGTGCAGGTTATGGTGATGGAATATACGGGGCAGATGATCATGCATGATCTGAGGGTTCGCCTGTTTGAGCATATCCAGAGCCTGTCGGTTGCATTTTTTACCCGTAATCCCGTGGGCCGTCTCGTCACCCGGGTCACCAACGATATTCAAAACATGCAAGAACTTTTCACGTCCGTGATTGCATTTGTTTTTAATGATCTTTTTTTGCTTCTGGGAATCACCGCCGTTCTTTTAGGTATCAACTGGCAACTGGCACTTATTTCCTTTATGGTGCTCCCGGTTGTGCTGCTGGCCTCCATCCATTTTGCCGGCCAGGCCCGGGATGCTTTCAGAGTTCTCAGGATCAAGATTGCCGAGATTAATACCAAGTTTTCGGAAACCATCGGCGGCATAAAGGTTATCCAGCTCTTTTTGCAGGAGAAGGGGAACTACCGGGATTTTTCCAGACTGAATCATGAACATTATCTGGCCGGTATGCGACAGGTCCATGTTTTTGCAGTCTTTATGCCGGTTATAGAACTTCTGGGCGCGGTAACCATAGCGATCGTAATCTATTACGGCGGCGGCAGAGTGCTGGCCGGCAGTATCAGCCTCGGAGCGTTGGTGGCCTTTATTTCCTACATGAAAATGTTTTTCAGGCCCATTCGAGACATCGCCGAAAAATATAATATCATGCAAAATGCCATGGCATCGGCTGAAAGAATTTTTTTAATTTTAGACAGTACGGCAAGGCTGCCGCAGCCTGTACCGGCAGTCGCGCGCCTATCAATATCCGGACTTAAAACCCAAACTTGTGCAAGTGCGCCGGATAACATTACCCAAATTGCCTTAACAGATGTTTCCCTTGAATATATAAAAGGTGAAACCGTACTGAAACGGGTCTCTTTTAAAGTTTCAGCCGGCGAAACGGTTGCTTTGGTGGGACCGACCGGCTCGGGGAAAACATCGATTATAAACCTTATTACCCGGTTTTATGACCCCACATCAGGCCAGGTACTTGTCAACGGCATCGATATCAAAAACATACCCACTGCGGCCTTAAGGGAGAAAATGGCCCTGGTTATGCAGGATCCTTTTCTGTTTTCCGAAACTGTACGTGACAATATTACGCTGGGCAAAGACGGCATTTCCGAAAAAAAGATCCGGCGGCTTATCAAGGACTCAAACTGCAAAAACCTCATCGACCGATTACCCCGCGGCCTCGATACCGTTCTTGCTGAAGGCGGGATGTCAATTTCAAGCGGAGAACGCCAGCTCATATCGATTGCACGGGCCTTGGCCCGCAACCCCGATCTTATTATTTTAGACGAAGCCACTTCATATATCGATTCGTCCACAGAACTTAAAATCCAGGAAGCTCTTTTTAACCTGATGGCCAACCGCACATCCATTATCGTCGCCCATCGACTTTCAACCGCCCGGGGAGCCGACCGCATTATCGTGATCAACAGAGGCCGGATCATCGAAACCGGGACGCACAACGAACTGATGCAACGGCAGGGGTTTTATTTCAGGCTGTATCAACTGCACAGCCCGAATTTTTCATGAGCAACTCGATGTTTTACGAATTCATCATTTGATGGTTTCCCGG
The DNA here is from genome assembly GCA_043825735.1 of Pseudomonadota bacterium. Taxonomy (GTDB): domain Bacteria; phylum Desulfobacterota; class Desulfobacteria; order Desulfobacterales; family JBDRRP01; genus JBDRRP01. The sequence continues at coordinate 3,145 of JBDRRP010000155.1, forward strand.
ATTTTAAGGGCCGTTATTTTTTTATCCAAAAAATTAACATATTACTTGCCAAATAAGATTGTATGTGCTTTAAGGCAGTTTTTAGTTGATGATAACATATCGCCAGTGCTTTTTAAGGTCTTTTCCAGCATAAGTGCTTGTTATCTAAAACTAAAGAAATAACCGGTCTGTCAGGGTTTTCTATTTACATGGAAACCGTCTGATGGAATATATAGGGTTCATAGCCCTATAAAATGAGTAAAGTGCAGGGAACCGTGCGGGTGATTTAGCGTTGGGTTCCCGTATCTTTTAACTTTAAATAGAGGAGGTTGAGTAGATGGCTTACAATGCGGTAAAAATGGCCGACTGGCAGATTTCGGAAGCGGCCGAAGAGAACATGCCTACTCCTGAAGATTGGCGGGAGAAACTGGCACTGGAAGCGGATGAGATCCTGCCCATGGGAAGATTGTGCAAGCTGGATTTCCTTAAAATTATTAATCGGTTGAAAGACAAACCGGATGGCAAGTACATTGAAGTTACCGCCATCACCCCCACACCATTAGGTGAAGGCAAGAGCACCACGTCCTGCGGTCTGATGGAAGGTCTCGGCAAACGCGGCAAGAATGTCGGTGGTGTTCTACGTCAGCCCTCGGGCGGCCCGACCATGAACATCAAGGGAACCGCGGCCGGCGGCGGCAACTCATTGATCATTCCCATGACCGAATTCTCCATGGGTCTGACCGGCGACATCAACGACATCATGAACGCCCACAACCTGGCCATGGTGGCCATGACTGCGCGCATGCAGCATGAGCGCAACTACAATGACGAGCAGCTGGCTCGCCTGACCAAGATGCGGCGTCTGGACATCGATCCTACCCGCGTTGAAATGGGCTGGATCATCGACTTCTGCGCCCAGGCCCTTCGAAACATCATCATCGGCATCGGCGGACGCACCGACGGTTTCACCATGCAAAGCAAGTTCGGCATTGCCGTGGGCTCCGAGCTGATGGCCATCCTGGCCGTTGCCACCGATCTCGCCGACCTGAAAGAGCGCATCAACAACGTCACCGTCGCCTTCGACAAGAGCGGCAAGCCGGTGACCTGTCGGGATCTGGAAGTGGGCAACGCCATGGCTGCCTTCATGCGCAACACCATCAACCCGACCCTCATGTGCACCGCTGAATACAACCCCTGCTTCGTCCACGCCGGGCCTTTTGCCAACATCGCCGTGGGCCAGAGCTCCATCATCGCCGACCGCGTGGGCCTGAAGTGCTTTGACTACCACGTGACCGAGTCCGGTTTTGCTGCAGACATCGGGTTCGAGAAATTCTGGAACGTGAAATGCCGCTTCTCCGGCCTCAAGCCCCACGTCTCCGTTTTGACCTCCACCGTTCGCGCCCTCAAGATGCACGGCGGCGGACCCAAAGTAGTCGCCGGCAAGGCACTGGATGAAGCCTACACCAAGGAGAACCTGGCCCTGGTGGAAAAGGGCTGCGAGAACATGGTCCACATGATCGGCGTCATCCGCAAGGCCGGCATCAACCCGGTGGTCTGCGTCAACCGGTTCTACACCGACACGGACGCTGAAGTGGCCATCGTCAAGAAGGCCGCCGAGGCCGCCGGCGCGCGCTGCGCCGAGTCCAAGCACTGGGAAAAGGGCGGCGACGGCGCCCTGGAGTTCGCCGATGCCGTCATCGACGCCTGCAACGAGAAAAACGACTTCAAATTCCTCTACCCGCTGGAGATGAAGCTGCGCGATCGCGTCAATACCATCGCCACGAACGTCTACGGCGCCGACGGTGTGGACTGGGCTCCCGAAGCCAACGCCAAGGCCGAAATGCTGGAAAACGATCCCAAGTACGCGGATTTTGCCACCATGATGGTGAAAACCCACCTGTCCCTGAGCCACGACCCGGTCAAAAAGGGCGTTCCCAAGGGCTGGCGGCTGCCCATCCGCGACGTGCTGATCTACTCCGGCGCCAAGTTCCTGTGCCCCTGCGCAGGGACCATCAGCCTCATGCCGGGCACCAGCTCCAACCCGGCGTTCCGTCGCATCGACGTGGATCCGGCCACTGGAAAGGTCAGCGGCCTGTTCTAAGCTGCAGTATACTAGGTGCCATCAAGGCCCGGAGGCTTTATCGCCTCCGGGCCTTTTTTTCTTGTTCGGTTGATGCTAATGAGAGCGGTCCCGGTCTTCGCAGTGAACAGAAGCACAGGAAGATCACCACGAGAACACGGAGGGCACGGAGGACACCTAAATTTTATAGCCATTGCCATAAATTCGTTCCGTTTGCGCGACAACTCATAGTGGGCATCGAAATCGGTATCGGTATCGACTCTGGAAAACATCGATTTCGATCCCGATAGCGATCCCGACCCCGATACGATCTTGGGAATAAAGCGGAACATTATTCTGGCAAGCGCTCTAAAACGTCGTCTCTTGATTTCCTCTCCGTGATCTCCGTGTACTCCGTGGTTGATTATCGGTATTCCTAAGAAAGATGCTGCCCATGCGCGTTTTACTGGTCAATCCCTACTACCCCATCGACGAAACCCCCACGCCGCCACTGGGCATTGCCTTTCTGGCCGCGGCCCTGGAGGCGGCCGGTATCGCGGTTCAGGTGCTGGACTACGTGGTCTTTCCCTACAGCCGAAAGCACCTGGCCGCCGCCATCGACCGGTTCTGCCCGGATCTGCTGGGCGTCACCGCAGTGACCATGACCTTCGCGGCGGCCGCTACCGTGGTGGCCGATGCACGGATTGCCGCCCCGGATCTGTTCACGGTCATGGGCGGGCCGCATGTCAGTTTTCGCGCCGAAGAAACCCTCAACGAACTTTCCGCGCTCGACGCCGTGGTGCTCGGCGAAGGCGAGCAAACCCTGGTGGCGCTAGCGCAGGCGCTTTCCGGCAACCGGAAACTGGACAGCGTGTCCGGGATGGTATTTCGCCGCGTCGACGGCGCGCTGCAGCGAACCCCGCCGCGGCCGCTGTGCCCGGACATCAACGGGCTCCCCATGCCCGCACGCCACCTTTTGCCACTGGGCCGGTACCGGGCGCTCAACCTTTCCATCAGCATGACCACCAGCCGAGGCTGCCCGTTCCAGTGCATCTTCTGTGTGGGAAGGAAAATGGTAGGGGCCAAAGTCCGCTACCGGGATCCGGCCGCCGTGGTGGATGAGCTTGAGGCGATCACTGCGATGGGCTTTCCGCAGGTGAACCTGGCCGATGATCTGTTTACTGCCAATGCGGACCACTGCCACGCGGTCTGCGATGAGATTATCCGGCGCGGTCTCAAGGTCAAGTGGACCTCATTTGCTAGGGTGGATACGGTATCGGTGCCCGTTCTCAGGAAAATGAAAGCCGCCGGATGCCTGGCCGTGAGTTTCGGTCTTGAATCGGGGAGCCCGGCCATCTTGAAAACCATTCGAAAGAAAATCACAGTGGATCAGATGACGGCGGCGGCAACAATGTGCACCACCGCCGGGGTGACGCCGCATGGCTCGTTTATCCTGGGACTTCCCGGTGAGACCGAAGCCACCGTTGCCGAAACCCTGGCACTGGGTGAAAAACTGGAGGCCATGGGGGTGGCCTATGGTTTTCATCTGCTGGCGCCCTTTCCGGGGACCGAAATCAGGGAAAAGGCGGCCGACTACGGCATCCGTATCCTGACCGACGACTGGTCCAGATACCACGCCAACCTCAGTATCGTGGACACCGGCGGGGTGGCGCCCGAGCGCCTCGACGATATCGCCACGGGCTGGAAACGGCGCTTTGATGCCTGGCTCGGGGACGTGGCCCGCAGAATGGATACCGGCGAGGCCGCCGAGGACGAAGCCGCCCAACTGACCAACCTGAGGCGAACGGTCGCCGTCTACGATGCCATGATGGCCGAATGCCTGGAAAAACACGGCAGTTGGGAGGCACCGGGTGCAGTGCCTGTGGCAGCGCTCATCGACCGCGTGATGCCCCACCAGCGCCGCAGCCGCGAAGAGCTGACCGACGCCTTCACCCATGCGGCGTCCTTGGGCCTGCTTCAGCAGACCCACACGAACGGCCGCGTCACCTGGCAGTGGCGCGACTATCTCTAATACCCGGTTGGTCGGCACCGATGCGCCGTTGGAAAATGAACCACGAAGTTCACGAAGGACACGAAGATTTTCAAACTCACTTGTTTTTAGGTTTTTCTTCGTGAACTTCGTGGTGAATATCGACAAGCGGCGGACAATCAATCATCGCCGGACCAGCAGTAGGTGATGATCTTCTGGGCGATGCGGGCGGCGGTGTATTCGCTGACTTGGTTTCCGGGGATCTTGACCAATTCGACGATGTCGGCGGCAACGACGCGGGTGTGCCGGCCCAGGAGTCGGATCAGGGCCACCAGCTGGCGGTAGTCCATCCCGCCGGGTTCCGGCGTGCCGGTCCCCGGCATGACGGCCGGATCCAGGCCGTCCACGTCAATGCTGAGGTAGACCGTTTCCGGCAGCCGGTCCCTGACCCGTTCGAGCCAGCGGCCGTCATGGCCGGCCATCTCATGGGCGAAAACCGGGGCAATGGCGTTGGCCGCGAGATAGTCGCGTTCTTCGGAAGCCACGGACCGGATACCGATGGGGAGGATGGCGAGCCCCTGATCGGCCGACGCCCGTCGCATCACGCAGGCGTGGTTGTACCGGCTGCCGTTCCAGCGCTCTCTGAGATCCAGGTGGGCGTCTACCTGAACAACGGCCATCTCCGGAAATCGACGGGCGGCGGCGGCAATGGGACCGATGGACACCGCGTGGTCACCGCCCAGCGACAGGAGGCGTTTTCCGGCCGAGAGCACCGCGTCGGCGGCCGCTGCCATCTCAGCGGCCGCCTCGCGGGGCGAACCGTCGGGATAGCGCGGGGCCTGGGTAAATATGGCCTGATCCACCCAGGGGGTCAGTGTTTGGTCATCCAGGCACTCCATCTGCCCCGATGCCTCCAGAAGGGCCAGCCCCCCTTCGCGGCATCCCGTTCCATAGCTGACGGCCCCCTCATAGCATAACGGCGCCACCACGATGCGGGCGGCCTCAAAGGCAATCGAGGCGACTTCGTCTCCCCCGAAACGGGGATATGCAGGTGCGGCGGAGGTCATGGCAGGATCGGCTACTCATATGCCGGCTTCGCCGGCGTCGATACGCTTCGCTGTCAAATGGTCGCTACGCGACCGTCATTTGTCGGCTCCGCCGACGTCAACTGCTCGCCGCGCTCGCTGTCATATGGTCGCTGCGCTGTCAATGACGGTCGCGTAGCGGCCAAGTGACGCCCCGAAGGGGCAATTGACGTGCCGCAGGCACAATTGACGTTCGCAAAGCGAACAACTGACGCTCTTGCGGGGAGCAAAAGATGCCGTTTATGGATGGACACTATTTAACAAAAATCGCCGCTGCGAGCACGGTGGTCCACTTGCCGCCTTCGGCACCCAGACTCGCCTGGCTTGTGTGCTGACTTTTGACGATTTTACCGGACATGCTGTAGATCTCTCTGCGCTCGTCGTAGTCCTTGTCCGGGTCGAACTCGATGCCCAGGGTATTGGCCAGCATGGAGGCGGCCAGATCCTCTGCGTATTCCCCGGCTTCCTTTTCAGTCTGACCGAACCCGTGATGCTCCGAAAGATAGCCGTACATGCCGCTTTCTGCTGGCAGTGCAAGACCGATGCTGGACACCAGACGCCGGCCGGGTTCCTGACTCTGCTCTCTGGCCAGGACACAATGGGTAATTTCGCCCGGCTCCAAACGCTCCAGCCCAGAGTCGACTTCAATAATGCGGCAATGGGGCGGAAAAATCGATGAGACCTGCACGAGGTTTAGATGTGCAATACCGGCATCCCGCAACGCGTTTTCAAATGAGGCCAGTTTTTCCTTGGCGACACCGGCGCCCTTGGTGAAAAACATATAACGAGGTACGTACATGATGCTTGGCTCTCCTTTGCTAAGATGGGCTTATCGAAAAGGCCCGCAACAATACCGGTTCAATCGAGGTCATCGCCTGCGGTGGTAATGCACTCGGCATTGCCGAGGGCAAGCGGGCACCGTAGAATCAACCAAAATACAAAACACCGAACACTTGATGGGTCGAAGGTCAGGTCGGTCATCAAGGCCGGCGTCGCGGAGGTGGTCAGGCCGACACTTATGGCGAAGGCCTCCGCTTGTCAATACAAAGTACGCAAAGCGCTGTGATCCATCCTCAATCGCCGGCCACCCAACGCTCCAGCGTCGGCGGCACCGCCACACAGGCGGAAACGGCGTCCAGGGGGCAATGGGCACTGAGTTCGACCCCTTCCTGAATGACGGAAACCGGCCGGTCGGAAGACACGACAACGATCATGAGTCCCGGGCGGGCCGCGGTAAACCGCAGGGCCGAGTTGTACCGCGCCCCCCGGGCGCGGTCTTCACCGGCAATGGCGCGGCCGTCCAGAAGACAGGCAAAGGCATGGAGTTTTACATCGGCCCCGATATGCAGCGCCCCGTCCACCTTGGCCAGGGACTGCGCCAGCGAAAGATTCTCGGGCGCTCTGAGGTCCAGCGGCGCCTCCAGGCGCTGTCCACTGATGGATACCGGCCGTCGGTTCAGATCAATAACTAGGGTGCACCCGTATTTGCCGCTTTCCGCCGTGTGGACGATGTCGTTGATGGTCTTGAACAAGGCATCGCGCACCTCCGGATCGAGGCGGGATTCCAGCAGTATTTCCTCCACCTGCACAAGCTTGGCACGATGGGTTGTGGACAGAAACCGGCCATTGGCGAAACTGCAGATTTTCTCCCCGTTGAGGCGCAGCAATCCGTAGCCTCCGCGGAAATCGGCGACGATATTGAATCGCGGCGGCGCCCCCCGGGCGATCCCAACGATGGCGCGTCCATCCGACACCAGTATCCTGGGCGAAAACTCGACGGAAGTGAGGAGTTTGCGCACATGCTTGAAATTGTCCAGCAGGGGCCGTTCGGCTTCAGGAAACCGGGCTGCGAACACGACACTTTGCATGGCACTCGGTTCCACGAACATGAGTTTCCCTCTGGCCCAGGCCCCCTCCTCCAGTGTCCTGGAAATCCCCAGCACCGCGTCGAGGATGGGATAAATCCTAAGCCGGGTATCCATCCCCAGGGCCTGTCCCATTTCGTCGATGATGAAATCACGGACGGCATGGGTCGCATACTCCCTGAGAAAGGCTCCTGAAATGCCGGTGTAAAGCTCCTTGGCGTTGGCCACATCGTGGCTGAGCCGATACACCGCGTGCTCCAGCCACCGCCCGGTCGGCCCCACGGCGCACATATCGGGATGGTGTTCGGTGAACCACATCTGGTAGTACATGGAGGCCGAACGTCCCCCGAAAGAGATGCGCCCTGCCAGCCCCAGGTCCTTCTCGGTCAGGATCTGATCGAACCGCCGCAGCCGGGCCATGGCCACCGGGGGGAGGCGCCAATCGCCGCTGTCCACAAAGAGTTCCCGGAACCGCGGCTGGTGTCCATCCAGCAAGCCCTGAGGGTCGCACACCCGCAAAGGGTCATCGGCGGCGACCGCATAGATCATGGCCACCCGACTGGTCCCGGAAAAAAGGCTCAAGCCTTCCCGCAGGCCGTCCAGGATGTCGTAAATGCACCGGCAGTGGAAATCGTTGACTGGCATCGCTACACGTCTGTGTGGTCAGGTTTCATGCTAAAGCGCCAGGCGCAAAACCATTCCTCCGGGTGTGCATCCGGCGGGCAGGCCACGCATTGGGTGACGATGCGCGGATCCACGGCCCGGGCAAAATAAGTGTACTCCACCAGGCCGGCCGATTTGCAGGGATAGTCGTCCAGCCCTTTACGCTGGCGGGTCGCTTGCACGCGACACTGGTTCATCTGGAAAACAAAGGCGTGCGGCCCCTCGTCCACAATGCTCTGGGTGTTGATACGGGCGTAGATACGAAACTGCAGGGCATGCTTGAGCCCCTCAAGACCGGGGCGCTCGGACAATCCGAGAAAACGCTTGATGGCCCGGGCTTCGACAGGTGAAAAGTGCGCCCAGCAGGAATCGTTGCACCGCTTGGCCTCGTTCATTCCACTGTCGAACTCCACCGCCTGGAACCAGACGCCGTCGTTGGCCAGCCAGTTTACGGCAAGGGCGTCGATGAGGCGGTCCAGACGATCATCGGAAAGATCGTGCACGGGTGCCGGAAGCCCTTGCACCAATTCAACCCCGAAGAGTTTTCCGATTCGGGCGAGCTGGATGTCCAGGCTTTTTTGCGAAACGGTTTCAAGCACATCGAGGGCCCGTTCCATTCCCATCTGGTGCCTGACTTCAGTGAACCACAAACCGTAGTGAACGATGGTGCGTTGGAACAGATCACGAATCAGTCGGGTTTTGTCTTCGCGGGAAAGGTGATGGATGCTTTTCGGCACGACGCTCATCGGTGAAATCCTCCTGTGAGAGGGTATCGGAGGCAGGAGCCGGTGGAAAGTATACACCAGGGGGCGACAAAAGGCCACAAACACCGGGCAGAACGCTCGATGTCGATGGCTCTGAAAAAAAGCCGGTTTTTCTCGCAAAGTGTTCAACCGAGCACGGGCGGGGATAACCCCCGCACCCTACACAAGATTTAGTGATCCCCAGTGCCTATTTGCAACGCTGCGGTGGACCAAAAGAGCCGCTGTTGGTTCGGTGCCCATTCACAGGTGGTAGATTTTGGTTCCTGGCACTTGTCCGCCATCGCCGTAGTTTTGGCGACGGCGGAAGGCCCGAGCACTTTTGCAACCGGAGGCGTAGCTCCGCTACGTCGAGGATTGCAAAAGGGGCGAGTACGCCGCCAGGGGCCAAAAAATGCCGCCTGTGAACGGACACCCGCTACCCTTCGTACAGCACCGCCAGGATGGTGGCTTTTCCCGTCTTGGCGGCCAGTACGTGCGGGGTGGTGGAGAGATAATAGGCGCTGTCGCCGATCTCGAGTTCGTAGGCATTGTCACCGATCTGAAATGACACGACGCCGTCCAGCACGAAGATAAACTCCTCTCCGCCATGAACCGAGTGCTCCGGATCCGGGTTTTCCTCCAACTGCACCACAAGCGCTTCCATGTGGCGCCCGTGGACCTCTGGAGCAAGACTCTTGTAGGAGTAAAGGTGTTTTTTTCCCTTGCTGGACGTGGACCGGGACACGCTTTTGCGGGCGTTGCTGCGGGTGATGGCATAGAGCTGGTCGCCCACTCCGGAGACGAGCCGGCCGAAAGCGCCGTCCAGGGCCTTGGAGAGCTTCATCACGGTGCCCAGCTGAGGCTGCACCTCGTTTGTCTCGATCCGGGCAAGAAGATCGGGTTCAAAACCGGTCATGTTGGCCAATGCTTCCAGAGTGAGGCCCTTGCTCTCGCGCAGACCCCGGATGCGTTGCCCGATCTCTTCGATCCCCGGGCGATCGGCATCGGGCAGATCACCGGTGAGATCTTCAAAAAAGTCCACGTTGATGTAGGGTTTCTTGTCCTTTTTTTCCATTGATCAACTCCTTGGTCGGGTTACGGGCGATAGGCTTCCGGCAGCACCGCCTGGGCAGTCCACTCGGCGGGGATCTTCTGGTCGGGCGCCTCGCCCATTTTCTCCTTGAGTTTTTTCAGGCCTGGCCGCGCGAACTCCATGTGCCCCTCCTTGAGGGTGCGGCCGTTGATGGCCGCCTCGCTTCTGAGCCGATGGCCTGCGGTGCGCTCGAGCTGGCGGCCCAACCAGAGCACCCGATCCACGTCGTAGCCGTGGGCGATCCCCATTTCATCGATCTGCACCAGCATGTCTTCCAGGCAGGCGAGCCCCACGTAGCGCGGATCTTTGTAATAGTAATCCCCGGTGCCCGGTACCGGACAGTCGTCGAGAAAGTTGGCCGGCTGGCCGCCCAGCCCCCCCAAGGTACCTTCAAAGTGGGTGATGCCCGCCTGGAGCGCGGCCAATATCGAGGCGGAAGCCACCCGCTTGGTCTCGTGGAAGTGGGCGATATGAACCCGGGTGTCGGGGATGGCGTCAAGAACCATGGAAAAATACCGGTAGACTTCCGGCGCCGAGGCGCTGCCGTCATGGTCGGCGTGCTCGATGTCGGTGGCGCCGATCTCAAGCCATCGTTTAGTGAATTCCACGGCGTCTTTGAGCTCGGTGGCGCCGGCAATGGGACTGCCCCAGATGGTACTCACCGTACCGCACATCTGCATGCCGGCGTCACGGCATTTCTTGATCGCCCGCTCGCACTCCTTCCAGTACTCGGGCAGGGTCAGGCCAGAGTTGGCAAAATGGTGCTGCTCCTCGGTGGACACCATCATGAGGCATCGATCCGGCCCGACGCCCTTCTCCCGAAGGCGGATGGCCCGATCCACACCCGGCTCGCGGATGGTGACCACCGTGATGGTGATATCCTCGGGGCTGATCCCCCGCTTCAGGCAGCGTTTTTTGAATGAATCGCTGCGCAGGTGGGTCAGCACCGCCTCGGCGTCGCTGAACTGCGGCATCAGGTAGGGGTTGCCCAGATTGGTCACTTCGATGTTGCGGCAACCGGCGAATATCATCTCTTCCGCGTAGAAGATCTTGGCCCGCGTGGAAATGAATTTTTCCAGGTGCTGGAACCCATCGCGAACGGTGATATCGCCGAGGGTAACTTTGCGGGGCATTCGAGGAAATATTTTCCAGTAGTCATATTCAGTCATGGTGTCCTCCTATTATGGTAGCGATAGATGTTCAACCACGGCGTTCACGAAGGGTCCGGGGGGCTTGTCGATAACACTTGTTCTTGGTTTCTCCGCTTCTCCGTGTCCTCCGTGGTAAAAACGTCATTTTGCCATGGCATCCACTTCATGCAGCGCGCTTAGAACCTGAAATTGCCAAACGCCGGCTCGCCGATGGGCTTGAGCAAACTAACCTCGAATGCCATGGCCAGCCAGTCGCGAACCTCAGCGAATTTAAGTACCCGGTCGTTGAGCAGCCGGGCGCCGCAGGTAAACGGGTGGGCCTCCCCGTCGTATTTCTCGATCATCTGCTGCTGAAACGCCTGTTTTTCATCATCGCTCATGGGTTTTCCGCCGGCAGCCCGTTTGCGCTCTTCGATGGACAGCAGCACACCGGCGGCGCTGCGGCCGCTCATGACACCGGTGCGCGCCCGCATCGTGGAGAAAAGAAAATGGGGCTTATAGGCGCGCCCGCACATGCCGTAATTGGCCGCGCCGTTGTCGGGGCCGATGACGAGCTGAATCCGGGGCACCTGGGCGCAGGAAACAGCGCGCACCATGTCGGAGCCGTACTTGCCGATGCCCATATGCTCGGACTCGGAGCCCACCATGTACCCCGGGGCGTTCTGGACGAACAGCAGCGGCGTCTTCTCCTGGGAGCAGCGCACGATCCACTCGGCGCCCTTGCGGGCGGATTCCGCGAAAATGATGCCCACTGAATTGGAGGCCACCACCCCCACGGGGATCCCCTTGATGCGGATTTTTCCGCACACGAGATTGTCGCCGCGGCCGGGGGCGTAGTGCTGCTTGTACTCGATAAAGTAGCTGTCATCGGCGATGGTTTCCAAAAAGCGGCGGCCGTCGATGCCCTGATGGATCTTTGACGGCATGACCTCGTAGATCGTCTCCGGCGGCACCCGGGGCGGCGTTTCGGCATAGCGGTGGGAATGGAGTTTTTGCGGCGCCTCCAGGGCCAGGATTTCCCGCACCCGGATCACCGCCTCATCCTGGCTGGTACAAAAATGATCCGCACCGCCGGACACATGGGTGTGGACCCTGGCCCCGCCCAGGTCCTCGGCGGAGATTTCCTCGCCGGTAGCCATCTTCACCAGCGGCGGCCCGCCCAGAAAGGAGTAGGACATTTTGTCGATCATGACCGACTGGCAGGCCATGAAGACGATATAAGCGCCGCCGGCGGTGTTGCCACCGGTGCTCATGGTGATCTGTTTGAGCCCCATCGCCGACATGCGGGCCATGTTGTAGAACATGGAGCCGAAGTGGCCGTCATCGGGGAAGACATCGGCCTGCATGGGCAGAAAGGCCCCGCCCGAGTCGGCAATGTAGACGCAGTTGATCCCGCAGCGCTCGGCGATGGCCTGGGCCCGCATGTGCTTTTTCAAGGTGATGGGAAAATAGGTGCCTGCCTTCACCCGAGGGTCGTTTCCGAAGATCATGGTCCAGTTGCCGTTGATCTTGCCGATGCCGGTGACCACGCCGCCGGAATGAACGTCGTCGATGCCTTCGGGGTAGTTGACCCCGAAGCCGGCGATCGCGCTCAACTCGAAAAACGCCGTCCCGGGGTCCACCAGTTTTTCGATGAGCTGGCGCACCGGCTGTTTGCCCTGTTTGGCCAGCCGGTCCACCGCCTTTTGCCCGCCGGGCCAAACGGCTTCAAAGACGCGCTGGTCCAGCTTCTGCTCCTCGCTCAGCCAATGGCTGCGATTTTCCTCAGGATTGATCGTCATATCCATCTCCGTTAACCTTGATAAAACCGTAAAAAGTGATTTTGAACCACAGAGACCGCAGAGAACATATCGAATAACAAATTCCGCTTGTTTATGAATCGCCAGTTCTACGTCAAAGGCCAATGTCCCCAATGAGATTTTCATCACCACGGAGTCACTGAGGGCACGGAGAAACTCAAAATCAGTTGATTTTGAATATCAAATCTCCGTGTCCTCCGTGACTCCGTGGTTCAACATCACTGTGGGAAGAGCCCCACTGTCGATTTGCTGCATAAGCGAATTACTAATGAGCATCTCTGCGCTCTCTGCGTCCTCTGTGGTGATTTGAGACTTTTTACATTGCCATAGTCTGCTACTCGCCCCGATAGACCGGTTTTCGTTTTTCCCGGAAGGCGGCCAGACCTTCCAGCCGGTCCTTCGTGGGAATGGTGACCCAGTAGGCGTTGGACTCGATGGCCATGCCCGTTTGCAGATCGGTTTCCATGCCATAGTTGATGGCATACTTGGCCTGCTCGATGGCGACGGGGCCGGTTTCACAAATCATGGACGCCATCTCCTGACAGGCCGGCAGCAGATCCGCCGGCGGGCAGACCCGGTTCACCAGTCCGATCGCCAGTGCCTCTGCGGCGTCCACGCGGCGACCGGTGAAAATCAGTTCCTTGGCCTTTCCCTTACCCACAAGACGCGGCAGCCGTTGGGTTCCGCCGGCACCCGGGATGATGGCCAGCCGGGTCTCGGTCAACCCCATGGTGGCGGTATCCGCCGCCAGCCGGATGTCTGCGGCCAGGGCCAGTTCGGTGCCCCCGCCCAAGGCAACGCCGTTGACCGCTGCGATGACCGGCTTGGGCAGGTTTTCGATGTCGGCAAACAGGCTGCGAATGGTATAGATAAACGTTTTGACCTGAACCGGGCTCAGCGTGGCCCGTTCCTTGAGATCCGCTCCGGCGCAAAACGCCCTGTCACCGGCCCCGGTGACAATGACGACCCGGATGTTCGGATCGAACCGAAGCGCGCTCACCTGATCCCGCAGTGCTTGGAGCATTTCAAAATTAAGACTGTTCATGATCTGCGGCCGGTTCAGGGTGAGCGTCGCCACACCCCCCTGGTCCTCCCGGATCAACACCGCTTCTGTCATAGTCGCCTCCTTAGGAGATCACCACGAAGTTCACGAAGGACACGAAGGTTTGATAAACTCAAATTTGATGAATCCGCAAAAAGAGATTTTGAACCACAGAGAGCGCAGAGGACCGCAGAGAATATACTGAATAATTATTAAGTTATCTCTGCGCTCGCTGCGTCCTCTGTGGTGATTTCAGACTTTTTACGTGACTGCCAAATTTGTTATGGTGTTCTTCGTGCACTTCGTGAACTTCGTGGTCCATATTAAATACTATTCGTAAGATCGACTTCAAACGGTTAATACCGCATCCAAAGTGCCATCAGCACCCGATATAGCGGCTAATGACCAGCCGCTGGATCTCCGATGTCCCTTCCCCGATGTCCAGCAGCTTCTGATCCCGGTAGAAGCGCTCCACGCCGTAGTCCTTCATAAGCCCGTAGCCACCGTGAATCTGTACGGCATTGTTGGCCACCCGGCCCATGAGCTCCGAGCAATAGAGCTTGCCCATGGCCGCCTCCTTGGCAAAGGGCCGCTTGTGGTCCCTTAGCCAGCAGGCCTTGTAGAGCAGGTTTCGGCCGCACTCGATTTCCATGGCCGCGTCGGCCAGTTTGAAGGCCACCGCCTGAAACTTGCTGATGGGCTGGCCGAACTGGACCCGCTCCTTGGCGTATTTCAGCGCTGCGTCATAAGCGCCCTGAGCACCACCGAGCCCCATGGCGCCGATGCTCAGCCGCCCGCCATCGAGGGTTTGGAGCATCTGGTGGAAACCGTCGCCGCGGTTGCCCAGAATGTTGGCGGCCGGCACCCGCACGTTGTCGAAATAGAGCTCAGCGGTGTTGGAAGCGCGCCACATCATTTTCCCGTGCATGGGCACGGTTTTGAACCCGGGGGTGCCGTGCTCCACCAGAAAGCAGGTGTATTCCGGTTTACCGTTTTCCCGGGTGCCGGTAATGGCCTGGACCGTCACCCCCAGCGACATCTCGCAGGCCGCGTTGGTGATGAAGATCTTTGAGCCGTTGATCACCCAATCGTCGCCGTCGGGGACGGCTGTCGTCTTGCTACCGCCCGCATCGGAACCGGCGGTGGGTTCGGTGAGCCCGAAACCCCACAGAGCCTCTCCGCGGCACAGGGGCGGCAGGTATTTTTTCTTCTGCGCCTCGGTCCCGAAATAATGGATGGGGCCGATACCCAGCGAGTTTCCGGCGGCGATGGTGGCGGCCTGGGATCCGTCCACACGGGCGATCTCCTCCACGGCAATGATATAGGAGATGTAGTCCATGGCCTGACCATCGTAGGTCTCGGGGACGAACATGCCGAACAGGCCGATTTCCCCCATTTTCCGTGTAATTTCAGGAGAGAACGTCTCCTTTTCGTCCAACTCGGCCGCCACCGGTGCGATTTCGCTGAGGGCGAATTTGCGCACCTCCTTGCGGATCATTTCCTGTTCCCTGCTGAGATCGAAATCCAACGGTTCCTCCTTTCCCCGGGCCGGCGCTGCTGTCCGCGGC
Source organism: Pseudomonadota bacterium (assembly GCA_043825735.1). Lineage (GTDB taxonomy): Bacteria > Desulfobacterota > Desulfobacteria > Desulfobacterales > JBDRRP01 > JBDRRP01. Next base: position 18,182 of record JBDRRP010000155.1, read on the forward strand.
GTCGAAAAACCCGCCTGTTCAGGTAATTCCCTTCAAGATGAATCGTTCGTAAATCCCTGCGATATCGTCCACCGACAGCCGCCCGCCCGGCTGAAACCAGAAGGCCCCGGACGTGCATAGCGCCAATACGGCATAAGAGAGAATTTTAACATCCCACTGGCCGAACACGCCTTCATCACGGCCCCGGGCGAGCAGGTCTTGAAAGATCCGCTCGTAGGCGTCGCGCTTGGCGACGATGTCATCGTAGTGCTCCGGACTCAATCCCCGCAGCTCGGTATTGGCGATGAAGTTTTCCTTCTGCCGGTTGAGGTGGAAGGACACATGGGCCCGCACCGCGGCGCGGATTTTGGCTTCCACCGGGCTCAACCCGCCGAGGCATTCGCTAAGATAGGCCACCAGGTCGTCCATGGTAGTGGCCATGATGGAATACAGAAGCGCTTCCTTGCTGGTGTAGTGATAGTAGATGGACGCTTTCTGGATGCCGCAGGCGGTGGCGATCTCACTGATGCTGGTGGCAAAGTAGCCCTTGCGATAGAACAGCTCGGTGGCCGCTTCCTTAATGGTCTGTTTCATGTCCGACATGCGCGCCGCATCTCCCCGGCAGCGGGTTTCAAACGCTCAAAACCCGTGTCATGCCATCGGTCGTCTGTGGCAGAAAGACCACTTACCGACCGGACGGTAGGTTAACTTTTCAAACCATGCCACCGCCCCTGTTGTCAAGTGAGAAATGATTGAGGCCAAGGGTATTTATGATGGACACTTTGGCGCAGTTTTAAAATTGCAATCTTTACCAAAAAACTCGAAAGCGTCTCCACGGCAGCAGATTTCCCATATTGACAACGCGTTCAAAACCTCGGATAGGGCGGCCATCCCACAGGGGCGGCGATATCTTGTCGCGACATCAATTCCACACACAATTCGAGCCGAGGGGACACCGGCATGCTGAAAAGCAAGTCCTTATCTCCAAAGTTCTGTTCATCAGCGCCGGACAACTGTTGGCAACAACTCGATGTCCGATAATGACGGTGGCCATGCCGCGGGGGGCACGGTTGGATGCGCCCGGGAAACATACTCACCAACCGGACGGTAGGCCAATTTCTGTGAGCATATGACCAAACCGGTTGTCAAACCAGTATTTCGGGGAGTTAACCGTCAGGGGCACGGCGATGCGCGGGTTGATCCGATTGAATCAGACCATCAGATTCATCAATTTATCGTGGAGCACCTCATAGGAATAGAATTTTTCGGCCAGTGCATAGTTGGTCGCCACCATTTTCTCCCGAAGCGGTTCGTCCCGGAGCAATGCACGGGTTTGATCGAGCGCTTCATCAGTGACATACCCGTCTATTTCAACGGCAACGAACCCCTTGGGCTTGATATCGAAGGTGTAGATCGAGTAGCGGTTGACAAGGATCGGTTTACGAAAATAGACTGCTTCTAAAAAGGCATTGCCGAAGCCTTCGATGGTGGAAGGATAGGTGACAAAATCGGCGTGGCGATAGATATCGTAAAGGGTGTAGATCTTGCGACCGTCCACAGTGGTTCCCCGGCGCTCGTTGATGATGTCCGAGACAAACAGGGTGTTTACCTGCATGCGCCGTGAGTAGTCGATGATCCGTTTCTCGTAGTCGTGCCCCTCGTCTCCGGAAGCATGGGAGATCACCAGCCGGGCCTTGATCCCCAGCCGGCTGACCAACTCGATGGCATTCTCGATGCCCTTTCTTTTCACCACGCGTGTGGGCTGGAGGATCAAGCGTTCATCCGGATCGAGTCCCAGCGCCTGACGGACATCGGCGGCATAGTCATCCGCCGGCCGCGGCGGGTTCCTGAAATCCATGACGTTGGGAATGATGGTGGCGGAAATGCCGGTCCGGAGGGAGAGCTGGTTGGCTGCCGACGAATTGATCACCACATGGCGGATGGGCGGCAAATGCGGGGGAAACGCCATATTTAGATAATCCCAGACGCAGTTGGTCTTGAACTGCCGGCGCTCCCAGAAGAAATCGTGGTGGTGGGCGATGGTTGGCAAGCCGGTTTCGGCGATGACTTCGGTAATGGCCAGGCCGAGGGGGATATTAAGCGGGATGGTCAGTGCATTTTCGGGAATCAGCAGATCGATGTCGAATCTGGCGATGTATTGGTATAGCTGATCTTTGAGAGATTCCTTGATTTCGTGAATCTGCGTGGTTAGCTGCCGATCCCGGATACCGTTGGCTTGGGGGTCGAAAACGGTGTTGAAGATCGTCCGGATTTGCGGTTCCATGAAGTGGGCCTGGGGAGCCATGAAAGACTTGGCCGGATCACGATCCAGTTCCCCGGCAAAATAGAAGCAATGAAACCGTTTTTTCTCGAACACACGGGCCCATTTTTCCGTTTCCAGGGACACCCCGTCGGTTCCGGCAAAGCGGGTGGAGATGAATCCGATATTTTTGATTCCGCTAAAGGGGATATACATCGCAGCCCCTGCACGTTTGAAAAAGACGATGTCGACGTGAGGCAAACAGTCCGGCAGGATGAAGCTATGATGAAATGACATCAATAAACCCGGGATGTCAACGGTTGAATCCGGCCGACCGGCGCCCCGGTGGAGTCCTCCGGCTTAAAACGCATGGAATCGATTCTCAAACGGATCTATGGACGTGAAAAAGGCGCTGCCGCCTTTTCACGCCTCTCAAAATTGCTGGACGCCTTTTCGCGCGGGGGGCCGGCCGATGAGAACCCGCCCTTCAGCGAGAAAGATGCCATCCTGATTACTTATGGCGACGCCCTTTTACGCAGCGGCGAACGCCCCTTGCAAACCCTGCATCGCTTTGCCGGAGACTATTTCAAGGAGGCGTTCTCCGGCATCCACATCCTGCCGTTTTTCCCCTATTCGTCCGACGACGGCTTCAGCGTCTCGGACTTTTTTACGGTGAGATCCGATCTGGGACAATGGCAGGACATCCAGGCCCTCGGCAAGGATTACACGCTGATGGTCGATCTCGTGGCCAACCACGTATCCGCCCAAAGCGGTTGGTTCAAATCCTACCTGGCCGATGAAGTCGGATTCAGGGATCTTGCCATCGAGGTCGATCCGGCCGCGGATCTGTCGGCCGTCATCCGGCCGCGGGCGCTGCCCCTGTTGACCCCAGTCACCAAAGCGTCGGGCCGCCGTGTGGATGTCTGGACGACCTTCAGCGCCGATCAAATAGATCTCAACTATCAGAGCCTCGACGTTTTGGAGAACATGGTGCGCGTACTGCTCTTCTACGTTTCCAAGGGGGCGCGGATCATCCGGCTGGATGCCATCGCCTACCTGTGGAAAGAGATCGGCACGCCCTGCATCCACCTGCCGCAGGCCCACGACATGGTCCGGCTGTTCCGTTGGATTCTGAATCAGGTGGCGCCCGGCGGCGTCATTGTCACCGAAACCAACGTGCCGCATGCCGAGAACATCCGCTATTTCGGCAATGGTGCCGACGAGGCTCAGATGGTCTATAATTTTACCTTGCCGCCATTGCTGCTGTATTCGCTGGCCACCGGCAGCGCGCGCGTTTTTTCCGATTGGGCCCGGGGCCTGGCGACGCCCACGGAACGAACGGCGTTTTTCAATTTCACCGCCTCCCATGACGGTATCGGGGTGCGCCCCCTGGAAGGGATATTACCGCCGTCGCAGATTGACTGGCTGGCCCATCGGGTGCGTCTGAACGGCGGGCAGGTTTCCGAAAGGCGCAATCCGGACGGATCCACCAGTCCCTATGAGCTGAATATTACCTACCTGGACGCACTGAAAGATCCGTCAAGTCCGGAAGATCCGCTGCACAGTTCCCGATTCCTGGCTTCTCAGGCCGTGGCCCTGGCCCTGGCCGGGGTTCCGGCCGTATACCTGCACAGCCTGTTGGGATCGCAAAATTGGACAGAAGGGGTCCACTTGACCGGCCGGGCCCGGACCATCAACCGTGAGCGGTTATCGGCCGATGCCATCAGCATGGAACTGGCCGATGGACGCCGTCTTCGGGGGCGCATTTTTTATCCCTATCTCGAGATGATCCGTATCCGCACCCGCCAGCCCGCCTTTCACCCTGCCGCCGGCACGCAAATCCTGCACCTGGATGACCGGGTGTTCGCACTAAAGCGCTTTTGCGCGCAACAGACCCTGTTCGCCCTGACCAATTTTTCCGCCGCCCCGCTGACCGTCACCCTGCCTGCCGCAACAGCGTCGCCCTGCTGGTACGATCTTCTCAACGGTGAACGTTTCGGCGCGGGGGCGATCCCTCTGTTCGCCTATCAAAGCGTGTGGCTGACGCAACATTCAGCTAACCATTGACGCCAAAGAAATTGGCCATCAGGTTATTCAATTGTCGCTGCAGCGTGGCATAGCCGTAATGGCGGGCGGCGATCTCGTAATTGTGGGTCGTCATTCGTTCCCTTAGGGCCGGCGATTCGAGGACCTCCCTGACCTTCTGGACGTTTTTCTTGCTCAGAAAGCCGTCCATGACGATCAGATCGAAACCCTTGGGTTCGATGTCCCGCACGAAAATGGCGTACCGGTTGATGAGCAGCGGCTTGTTGAAGTACACCGCCTCAAGGAAGGCGTTGCCAAAACCTTCGTAAAGGCTGGGGTAGGTGATGAAATCGGCGTGCGCATATAATTCCCACAGTGTCGGCCGATCCGGATCCTCCGGAACGCGGGTACCGATCAAGCGAAGATCCACGCCCCGCTCCCGGGCATGATCGGTCAGCCATTCGGCGTATTCGAAGCCTTCGTCGCCGGCCTCGTGGGAGATCACGAGCTTGAAGTGCCGATTGCCCAGTTCGTGAACCAGATCGATGGCGTGCTCGATCCCTTTGCGCTGAACGATACGCGTCGGCTGAAGGATCAAAAAGTCCCCCGGTTTCAGGCCGATCCGCTGTCTGAAGGCATGGGTATCCCTTTCGTCAGTTGCGGGCGGGTTTTCGAAATCCAGTACATTGGGGATGATGATGGCTGCGATGCCCGTTCGCAGGGCGAGTTCCTCCTGAGCCGCGGAGTTGATGACCACGTGCTCGATATTCGGCAGGTTGGGCGGAAATGCCATGCGGAGGAAATCCCCCACGGCATTGACCGAAAAACGGGTCCGCTCCCAGTAAAAGTCGTGATGATGCGCCACCGTGGGAATCTGGGTTTCGGCAATGAATTCGGTCATGGCCAGGCCCAGTGGAAGGTGCATGGGAATCGTCAGCGCGTTCTGAGCCACCAGCAGGTCGATGCCGAACCGTTCGGTAAATTCGTAAAGGCGCTTTTTCAGATGGTTGCGCAGATCGTGAATGGCCTGGGTCGTTTGCTGGCTTCGCCGCTTCCGGCCGAATATCTGGGCGTCGATGGCTTTATTCGTATCGTGCAGGAAAAAGGCTTCCGGCACGTTAAGGCTTCGCGCCGGATCGCGGTCAAGGTCGCCGGCAAACCAGAAACAACGATGACCGCATCGCTCTAAGATCTGCGACCATTTGGCGGCTTCCAGGGACACCCCGTCGTTACCGGCGAACCGGGTGGATACGAAGCCGATGGATTTGCCCATAACGCCTCCTGACACTGCGGCCATCCGCGGTTGACGAATCGCCCCTGTTATTCAACAATGGAAACATCCATCCAGGCTATTCCGTCCAGCGGCGATGGCGCGTGGGTTCCGCTGCGGAGGTTCCATGAAGATCGCCTTTGTTCATTACCATCTCAAAACAGGGGGCGTGACCTCTGTACTTAAAAAACAAGTCGCCGCGCTCCAGGGGGCCGGCGATACCCTCGTCCTGACCGGAGACCAGGCGGCCACCGAATTGCCTTGCCCGGTGGTGGAGATCCCCGGACTGGGTTACGATCAACCGCTCGATTCACCTCCGAATGCAGACAGGGTCGCCGAGCGGATCCTCAAGGCGCTGTCCCAAAAGTGGCCGGGTGGCTGCGATGTGCTGCATATCCACAACCCAACCCTGGCCAAAAACCGGCAATTTCTAAAAATCATTAAACGGTTGCAACAGGCCGGGGTCAATCTTTTTTTGCATATCCACGACTTCGCCGAAGACGGGCGACCCGATCTCTATTTCGAGGACGATTATCCGGCGAATTGCCATTACGGCGTCCTCAACGCCCGGGATGCCGGAATTCTCATCAGGGCGGGGTTGGATCAAGCTGGCCTTCACCATATTCCCAACGCCGTCGACGGTCTGAAGGTCAGCGCGGGCCGCGGCCCGAATGGGCTGGTTCTATATCCGGTGCGCGCCATTCGGCGAAAGAACCTGGGGGAGGCCATCCTGTTGTCCTTGTTTTTCAGCGACGGTCTGCGGCTGGCCGTTACTCAGCCCCCAAACAGTGCAGTGGATGCAAACAGCTACCGGGACTGGATCGATTGGGTGGAGCAACGCCATCTTCATGTCGATTTCGAGGTCGGCAAGCACGCGGACTTCCCCGAACTCCTGGGCGCCTCGGAATCGGTGGTCACCACCAGCATCTCCGAAGGGTTTGGATTGACTTTTCTCGAGCCCTGGACAGCGGGCAAGCTGCTGTGGGGAAGACGGCTCGGGGAAATCTGCATCGACTTCGAAAAGAACGGGATCCAGCTGGATTCACTTTATGACCGGCTCCTCGTCCCCCTGGCCTGGATCGACGCGGATGCTTTTTCCCGCCAGTGGTCCGCAGTGGTCTTCAGGGCGGCTGAACGATATGGCCACCCTGTGGCAGGCGATACGGTGTATCGCGCCTTTGGCCGCCTGAGCTGTGATCAAATGGTTGATTTCGGCCTGTTGAATGAGAAATTTCAACGTCAGGTACTCACCCTGCTGATCGACAACCCATCGACCAGAACGGATTTGATTTCGCTAAATCCCTGGCTGTCGCGGCCTGGCGTGATGACGGATCCGTCGGCAATCATCGAACACAACCGCCGGGCTGTTCTGCAGTGCTATGGCACGGCGCAATACCGGAACCGCCTCCTGGAAATATACCATCAAATCGTCAACCATCCGGTGTGCCATCGCATCGACAAGGGGGCCTTGCGCGAGGCGTTTTTCAATCTCGACCGGTTCTCGTTGCTCCAATGGGGTGAATATGACGGATAGGGAGGCCATCTGCGCGCGGCATCTGCGCCCCCTGGCACCGATCCCCACCGGTGATGCGCCGGACCTATCGAAAATGCAGCGATTTTCGGCAATGCTTTTCGATGTCTACGGCACCCTGCTGATCAGCGGGGCTGAGAATATCGGGTTCAACCGGGGGCGCTCGGAAGAAAAAGACGAGATCCGGAACCTGTTGACGCGCTTCGGGAGCAATATCACGCCGGATGCTCTCGCGGACGCACTGATGACGGCTGTCCGGCGACACCATGGGCTCGCCTCCCGGCAGGGCATCGATTACCCCGAGGTGGATATTGTCCGGATATGGCAGCAAGTGATGGGTTTTCACGACGCATCCGCAGCGGCCGATTTCGCCCTGGAATATGAACTGATCGTCAACCCGGTCTACCCCATGCCCGGGCTCGAGGCGCTGCTGAAGGTGTGCAAACGCCGGAAGATGCCGTTGGGGATCATCTCCAACGCCCAGTTTTACACCATTTATTTACTTGAGCGGTTTCTTGGCGCAACCCTCGACCGGCGGGGGTTCGATCCGCGGTTGCTCTTTTTTTCCTGGCGAGAGGGGCATGCCAAGCCATCGACCGTCATGTTCAACCGGGCCAAAGCGGTTCTGCGCGCCATGGGAATTCCGCCGGCCGCGGTCCTTTATGTGGGCAACGACATGCGCAATGACATTGTGCCGGCCCGGACTGCCGGGTTCAAGACCGCTCTTTTTGCGGGAGACGGGCGATCCTTGCGCCGCCGAGAATCCGATGACCGCTGCAGGGATCTCTCGCCGGATCTGATTCTCACCGATCTTCACCAGTTGATCACTGGAAACGGCAATCTTTAACCAAGAGGTCGTTATGGTAAAATATCTCGACGTGCTGCCGACGTTTGTGGACCAGATTCGCAAGATCCGCGAAATCATCATCAGCAACATCGTGCTCATCGGGCAGATCCCGGCGCCCACATTTTACGAACGACGACGCGCGGAGTGTCTGGTGGAACGCCTGGCCGATTTCAATGTGGATGAATGCAGTATCGATGCGTTTGGCAATCCCATCGGTGTGATCCGCGGCAGATCGGCAGAAAGGCAATCCATCTTTGTCGTTGCCCACCTCGACACCTTTTCAGACGTGGAGGTCGACCAGCATTACGAGGTGACGGAAAAAGTCATCGCCGGTGTGGGGGTTTCGGACAATTCGGCGGGTGTCGGCGTTCTGGCCTCACTGCCGGAAGTGTTCAGACGGCTGGGGCTGACGTTTGAATCGGATATCGTACTGCTCGCCCCCACGCAGTCCCTGGCACGTGGAAATCTGAGGGGCATCCGCCGGTTTCTCCAGGCTTGGCCCACGCCGATCCGGGGTGCCATCTGCCTGGAGAGCGTGGAACTGGGACGGCTCAATTACTACTCCGACGGCATGATCCGCGGGGAGATCAGTTGCAGCATCGCCTCGGAAAAGCAATGGGGCCGGCACCATCAACCGAACGCGATCATCGTCATCAACGAAGTAATCAATGCGATCCTTGCACTGCGCCTGCCCCAGAAACCGAGGACGCAGATCGTCATCGGCAAGATCGCCGGTGGGTTCAACCATGGCAATATCGCCTATGAGGCCAAAATCGGTTTCGAGATTCGCAGCGACGCCGACGACATGGTCACAGAACTCTACCGCGATATCAGAGATATCGTCGACGGCATCAACAAGGCCTTCGCCGTTGAACTGAGGCTCGACCGCATCAGCAACCTCAGCGCCACCCGCCTGCGTTACGATCACCCGCTGGTCAAATGCGCTTCACGGATTTTAAATCGCCTGGAGGTGGAAGCCGTAAGCGAGCCCAGTGAAACGGCGTTATCGATTTTCTTGCAGCGCAAAATTCCGGCAATCACCTTAGGATTGACCTGTGGGGACAATTATCATCAGGATGGCGCCATGATCGAAATCGAGCCGATGTTCAAAGGCATCGCCCAGATATCGGCACTGATCATGGCCATGGACAATGGGGGGTGTGATGAATAAAAACTGGATCGAATCCAACACGTTTCATCATTCCGAATTTAAGGATCTCAATCGCCTGGTGGACGCCAAACACCGGAAAAACGTATCCATCTCCTTGTGCCTGCCCACGCTGAACGAGGAAAAGACCATTGCCAAAGAAATTGTCATCATGCGATCGGAACTGATGATGCGCTACCCGCTCTTAGACGAGATCGTGGTCATCGATTCCGGATCGACGGACAATACCCGTCAGATTGCCCGGTCCTACAATGTTACCGTACACAAGGCGGATGACATCCTGCCGCATTTGGAAAAATTCAAAGGAAAAGGGGAAAACCTGTGGAAGGCGCTTTTTGTGACCCGGGGAGACATCATCATCTATATCGACGCGGACATAAAAAACATTCACCATCGTTTTGCCTACGGGCTGCTGGGGCCGTTGCTGCTTTCAGATCACATCCGCTTTACCAAAGCCTTTTACGACCGCCCCATTTCGCTGGGAGACAACAAGTTGCGACCGACCGGCGGCGGCCGGGTCACGGAACTGGTGACACGGCCGCTGTTTTCGATGTTCATGCCGGATTTGACCCAGTTTCTACAGCCGCTTTCCGGTGAATACGCGGGCTATCGCAGCATTTTCGAAAACATTCCCTTTCACATCGGTTACGGGGTGGAGACCGGCATGCTGATCGATATCCATGAAAAATGGGGTCTCGACGTCATGGCCCAGGTCGATCTTGACCGGCGGGTACATAAAAACCAGGATACCAAGGCGCTGGGACGCATGGCATTCGTAATCATGACAACCTTTCTGGACCGTGTCCAGAAGCTCAACCGGATGAACATCAAGCAGGAAATCTTCAACGAGATGATCCAGTACAGCCTGGTAGGGGGCACCCTTCGCGCTGAAAAGCATCTGCTGGAGCAGCGCGAGCGGCCGCCGATCATTCAGATTCCTGAATATTTCACCAATGGCTCAGCCTCGAAAAGGCCATGTCACACAGCTACTCGACCACCACGTCGTAGGTAGCGCTCTGCGCCGGCGGCCTGTCGGTCTCCCACGGCCGGCGACAATCGAACCGCAGTGTCGCCTGACCGGATTTCACAGCGATAAAGTGGAAGCGCTCTCTGCCGCCGGACCCAAGAAGCTGTGGCGCCTTCGGCGTGTACGCCGACCCATTCGCTGCGATGACGCCTTCCGGCGTGAGCTGGAAAGACCAAGTGTAGCCCGTGCTCGGGTTGCTCGCCAGGTCAACGACGAGCTCCTGAGCGACTGCCAGCTTGATCTGGTGACCGGCGTCGTTCTCGCCAACCTGCACGGAATCCGCGTCGCACCCGGCCGAGCAGACTGCCAGGCACAACACTAAGGCCATCTTCTTCATCATAGCGGACATGTGTATCGATCCTCATCGTTTTGATATCTTTGTGGCAGGGCGCTATTTGCCATCCCTGCCAATTTTCCCGAATCGCATACGATTTATAAGAGGTGCCAAGGCGAATCTGTGCAAAGAGGCAACAATACCCGAAAGGTGCTTCCGAGATCTTTCGCGCTCTCCACACTTATCGCTCCATCCCATGACTTCACGATCCCCAATACCACTGGCAGGCCCAGCCCCCGCCCGGTGAATTTAGTAGTAAAAAATGGGTCGAAAAGCCTGTCCATATCCTCAGCTGTCCAGATATTTACAACAGGCAACCGCTGATAAGATCCCATCGATAGCCGCAGAGACAATTCCCCCGGCATAGCCTGCGCCCTCTCCACAGGGAAACAACCCCGCAATCTGCGGATGCTGTAGGGACCTCATGTCCCGAGGAATGCGCACCGGGGAGGAGGTTCTGGATTCCGGAGCATGCAACACCGCTTCGGCAGTGTAATATCCATGACTTTTCCTTCCAAACGCTCGCAGCCCCTTTGTTAAGGCCTCTGATATATTGGCTGGAAATAACTCAAAAAGGCTGGAGCTCTTTACCCCGGGCGGATAGGATGTTTTAGGCAGTTGGGCCGATATCCGCCCTTCACAAAAATCGGTCATTCGTTGCGCGGGAACCACCTGGGTTTCGCCACCCGCCAACCAGCATCTTTCCTCCACCGCCCTTTGATATTCCAGCGCCCGCAATTCACCATGTTGTGAGAAGTTGATAAAATCTTCCATCTTTAACTCAACGACGATGCCCGCGTTGGCGAAACGGCCGCTTCGGCCGGAGGCGGACCACCCATTGGTGACAACCTGCCTTTCCCCTGTGGCACAAGGTGCAATCACCCCCCCGGGACACATACAAAACGAATAGACTCCGCGGCCGCCTATCTGCTGGACAAAGCGATAGGCAGCGGGAGGTAAATAGGGCCCTCTTTCTTTGACATGGTACTGAATTTGGTCGATCAAGCTTTGGGGGTGTTCGATGCGCACCCCGATGGCAAAAGGTTTTGCCTCGATTAAAATCTTCTGTCGAGACAGGGTTTCATAGATGTCTCTGGCAGAATGTCCCGTTGCAAGGATCACGGCCTTTCCATGAAAGGCGTCGCCTTCCGACACACGAAGGCCCTTCATTCCGGAAGCGTCATGGAGAAAATGATTGACTTTTTTTCCGAGGTGGATTTCTCCACCGTGATTTAAAATACAGGTTTTTATTGCAGTGATGATCGCGGGCAGTTTATTACTGCCTACATGTGGATGAGCGTCTATCAAGATATCTTCGCTGGCTCCAAATCGGACCAGCGTATTTAATACCTCATTCCTATCTCCCCTTTTTTTTGATCGGGTGTAGAGTTTCCCATCGCTATAAGTACCGGCGCCGCCTTCACCAAAACAATAGTTGCTATCGGGGTTGACGATATGTTGAGTATTGATGGCCTTGATATCTTTGATTCGCTCTTTGACATTTTTTCCCCGCTCCAGCACCACGGGTTTTTTCCCAAGCTCAAGACATTTTAAAGCGGCAAATAATCCCGCAGGACCCGCGCCAACGATAATTACTTCTTTTTCGTGTGATACATCTCGGTATTTTATCGATGCCTCATTTTTAGGAAGGTCCTCCTCTGCGGTAAAAATCTCCAATTGAAGGTTGATTTTAATATTCTTCTGCCTGGCGTCAATGGATCGTTTTTTAAGTTGTATATGGAAAATATCAGCGGGGCCGAGGCCGAGTTTTTTGGAAACGTGCTTTTTTAAGGCCTTGGGTTCCCCGGCTATTTCAGGAGGTAATTGCAATTGGATGATCTTCATTTAACAACCACCGCCATTATGATGTCCGGAACTGATTTTGAGGGGGGGTACTGCTCGGAGCGTACAGTTGGCACTGAATGGTGTCAATCGAAAGTCCGACGATTCGGGTGCATTGGCGATGCTGGAGGATCCATTTACAGGTACACCCCGCACCCTACACGATTGACTGACCGCCGGTGCCCATATAGAATGCCGCGATGAACGCTTCGGTGCAATGACGCGTTTTTGGTTCAATCAGCGTTGGCTCACTCTCTGAAGAATCCGGAATAAATACAACCGATCGCTTCCAAGAAAGCATGCCGCCAACGGAGAATGGGATGTCGGTTTCGATTTTCAAAAAGAAAGCAACCGCTTTTCTCCTAATTCTTGCCGGGGTTCTTGTTTTTTTGGCTTTCGCGCCGGGTGCCGCCGACATCCTGCGCTGGATCCGGCCGCTGTTTCTGTTTGTCGATCCCCAGCAACGTCCCCTGCCGCCCGCCACCGTGGCCTGGCCTTTTCGAACGAGCCTGGCGGTCAAGGAAATGGCCAGGTCCATGACCTTCCGGTTGTCGCCGTTCCTGCCGATTCTCAGAGACACCCTGGGGGCCCGGGACCCGGCCCACAGAAGCCTGGCCGCTGAGCAACTGGGGCTCCTGGGGCCGGATGCAGCAGCAGCGGCGCCCGATCTGATCAAAACATTAAAAGACCCCGGGCAAAGGGTGCGTGCGGCGGCGGCCGCTGCCCTGGGAATGATTGCGGCGCCCGAACCGCAAATATTGCCGCAGTTGCTGGGAATGCTGAACGATCCGGATTCGGATGTCCGATGTGCGGCCATGACCGCGCTGGGACGTTTCGGGTATAGGGCGTCCCCCGCGGTCCCTTTGCTGATCGAGGCACTGAAAGCAGATGACCAGAAGATCGGTACGGCGGCCCGCGATGCCCTTTCGCGCATCGGTCCTCCGGCCGCCGCGGCACTGAAGGCCGAACTTGAATCAGGGAATCTGGAAAAAAGCGCGCGCATTCGTGAAGCGTTTTTGATGGTGCAATTCGAAGCGGACCACCCCAGTACCGACGCCGGGTACATCAGTCCCGCTGAAACGGGCCTGCTCATGGCCACGGAGCAGGGCGATCTTGAGACGGCAAGGCAGTTGCTCAAAATCGGTGTTCTCCCCAACGCCGTCGGCGTCGGCGGCCTGACGGCCCTTTTCATGGCCGCTTCCCAAGGTCAAGCGCGCATGGCAACGCTTCTCCTTGAACACGGTGCCGACCCCAATATCAAGACCTCGGCTGACGGCACCCCGCTTCACATCAGTGCGCGGAAAGGTCATACCGCAGTGGTTGCCCTTTTGCTCGAGCACGGCGCCGATCCGAACATCCGCACCCGCTTCGGATGGACCCCGCTGATGCGCGCCGTTGATCGCGACGATCTGGCCAGCATCAAGCGGCTGCTCGACCATGGGGCCGATGTGAACTTGAAAAACTACGATGGAAAATCCGCCCTGGCATACGCCCGTATCCGCAACCGCGAAGTTGTTGCATCCCTTCTCAAGTCCCACGGCGCCATCGATTTTGAGGCCCTGGCCAAGGCCCGGCAGCAGGCCCAAAAAAAAGCCGTCGAACAGCAGCAGAAAAAAGCGGCGATCGAAAGGCTGGACCCATAGGGGCGGGATGCGGCTTTTTTAGAGGCGCTCAAGCGACGCAAGCTTGCCGACATGGCGGCCCTGCTGGAGATCGGGGCGGCCATCGAGGCCCGCAATGACAAATCCGCCCCCTGATCTTGGCAAAATTCTTGTTGACGCAACGAAGGAATAATGGATAACAATTCACACCTTTAGGGTCTGTGGCACCCACGGATATTGAGGTCTGGCAGCAGTTATCCAAGATCTGCTGATGCAACGCGCGTTAGCGGATTTCTAGAAACCCGGCATGAAGCGGTCGAAGATCTCGTGATCCACCTTGCGCCGGGGCGGCGGCGCGATGAGCCGGGCGCGCAGACGCTCCATATAGTCCGTGTCGAATTCCGCGGGGCGCACCCGGTCGGGGTGCTTTTCCACGACCCGGATCAACGCCGCCACGACGTCCGGGTCGAATCCTTTGCCGGCCTCGTGTCGCAGTTGACTCAGCGCATCGTCCAGCTTCAACCGCGGCATTTTGGGTCTTCCCGAGATCATGGTGTCGAAGGCGTCGCAGGCGGCCAGGATTCTGGCCGCCTGCGGTATCCGGTCGCCGCTCAGCCCCTCGGGATAGCCGGAGCCGTCGTAGCGTTCGTGGTGGTAGAGAATCAGCGGGGCGATGTCGGCCATGAAGGAAAGGCGGCGCACGATCCGCTCGCCGATGACCGGATGCAATTTGATGATCTCGTGCTCCTTGGTGTTGAGCCGCCCGAGCCGGTTGAGAGTGCGGCCGGCAATGCCGATTTTACCGATGTCGTGCAGGAGTCCTGCCTGATGCACCTGCTCGGCGGCCAGCGCGGGCAGCCCCATCTCCAGGGCGGTCTGCCGGGCGTATTCGGCCACCTTCATCGAGTGACCGTGCGTGGTGGTATCCTTGGCTTCGATAGCTAAAACGAGGGTCTCGACGGTTTCCCGAAAGGCCTGGAGCATGTGTTCATCATAGCTGAGGGCTTTTTGAAGCGCGATCGCCCCCTGCTCGCCCAGCGCCACGAGAAAATCGACTTCGGTGTGCACCAATTGCCGCTGGCTGCCGAAATAGACGGCCAGGACCCCGGCATACGGAGCCGCAATGTCGAAGGGAACGCCGAAAATACTCGCCACGCGGCGTTTTCCCAGCCGCTCAAGATCCGGAATCCGTTCATCGGTGCGGGCATCGGCGATATGAACGATCTGCCGCTCACTGATGCGAAACAACCGGTCCAGCGTCTGAAAGTCGGCACCGGCAAGACTGTTGTAGGCAAATCCGTGTGCCACGGAGGTCTGAATGCGTTTTTTGTCTTCATCCACGATCCAGTAGATGCACCCCTTGGCCCCCATGATCTCGGTAATATGGCCGGCAATGCTTTCCAGAATTTCTGCCACCCCCAGGCCCGAATGGATGGCGGTGCTCACGGCCCGAAAAGTTTCAAAGTACTGCCGGTGCAGGATGGAATGACGAATGGCCAAAGCCCCCTGCCCGGCCAGGACATTGATCATGGCGATTTCGTCGTCGTCCAGGGAGACGGGCTCTTCGAAATACAGGCGCAGCTCCATCTGCACATCCCCTAAAATCTCCACGGGAAAGGACATGAACATGCGGATGCCTTCCCGGCGCGCCGCATCGGGGTATTGCACCCGCGGATCGCTCCAGGCATCGGTGATGACCACCGGACCGCTGGCCACCACCCCGGACGCTGGACCGTTGGACCACACCGCGCCTTTGGCCAGGTATTCCTGGCTCAGACCGGCGGCAGCGCGAAGTACCAGTTCACGGGTGGCAGGATCTCGGACACGAAGGGCACAGCCCCTGGCGTCGAAGGCATCGCGCAGATGGCGTACGATCAGGGCCAGCACCGCATCGGTGTCGGCCGTGCGGTGGGTGGCCTGCAGGATATCGGTAAGAATCTGGAAGTACTGCCGAGTGGATAGACGCATGATCGGTTGCCGTCAGAAGACTGTTGTCCAATGGCCGCCGGTGAGTGCACGGTCCTGGGACCACGGGTTGTCACGGCAGCATCGGGTTCATGGTGGTGCTGCCGTGAATCACATCACCGCTAAGGCTCATTGCTGGAATTTCATGTCCACCGAGGCTTCCGGAAACGAAAAACGCTGGGCCGGTGATGATGACGGCCGTCACCACTGGCTTTTCTAATACATCAGATCCACAGGTAAAGAAAGCATCCGATATATGTCAGCGTGGCAATCACGGCTGCGGTCATTTTCGCATGGGACAAGCCACTGGCCGCCTGAACGGCCGCATACTGCACCGCCGCCCCCCAGGCACCGGCCATGAAAACCGCCGCCACCAGATACGCGCCGCCCAACCCCACCTGAACACAGGCCACCGCCGGCGCCACGGGCCACAACGCGATGCCGGCAACGCCCATGTTCAAATAATACGGGGTCAGCCGCGAACGGCCGCCGAGACCGCGACAAAAAACCCAAACGAAAAGCGCCGAAGCGCCGTGCAGCAGATAAACCGCCAGCACCCCCACGACAGTCACGGCCAATGGGCTGAAACGCGCGCCCGCACTGCCGGCCGACAGTCGCGCCAGCACGACCTGGCTCAGACCGGCGCTGGCTACGCCGTAGATCAGGCCGAGCACCGTGAGGTTGACGATAAACAGAACAAAAATTCGCCGGTGCTCGGTCATCTCTCCGTAGACATCACCATCACGGGCGGCGACCCGCCGCATCACCTGCCAATAATACATGAAACCTTTCCTTGTCTGCCGGTTGGCGGGAAAGCCCACCGTATGGATGCACTGCCATTCGGCTGTGTCGGTCATTGCTCTGATCCCCTATCAATTATCAACGCACGATGTCCATTTTTAAAAAAAGGGGAGGCCGAAGGCCTCCCCTTTCTGCTGCTGCCGATGCCGCGGTCACGATGAATAATTCTCGGCTCCTACCCCTCAAGTTATCAATAGTGTGCGGCGCCGGCAGCAAATCGTTTACCAGGGCACCAAACCCCAGCAGAATACCGCGATACAAACGCCCACCGTAATGAGCGGCATCAACATGCTGCCGTAGCGGGTTTCCACGTAGTTTTCACCCCAGCCGTGAATCCGGTCCACCACCTTGCGATCCTCGAGTGTGGGGGCGAACGATGCCAGGGCCGCAACCCGGTTGAACACCAGAGACAGAACAATGAACATGGCAAAACTGAGCGGAACGGTGACCATGCCACCGGACATGCCCAGTGCGGCCACCAGCCCTTTGCCCACGCAGATGCTCGGAATCACATGGGGGGAGATCACGATGTAGATGACGCCGCAGACCAGAGATGAGACGATCAGGGCCAACTTGTTGGCCTCCTTCCACCACACCCCCATGAGAATGCCCGGTGTGGCCGTGGTGGCCAAAAGGCCAAAGGCCCACAGGATGCTGGTCACCAGGAACTTGGGTGGTTTGAAGGCCAGCAGGATAGCGATGATCCCGCCCAGGGCCAGTGCCAGATACCCCCAGCGCATTTTCTGCTTGGTCTGCATCTGCGGGGCGAGAATGCCCAGAAGGTCATTGCCCACCAGGCCTGCGATGGCCATAAGGTTGCCGCCGATGGTCGACAGACCGGCCGCCAAAGCGCCGCCCATGACGAAGGCGGCCACCAGGGTCGGGTTGTAGAAAACGTTCAGGATCAGGATCGTCTGGTCCGGCTTGGCAATAACACGCCCCGTGGAAGCGGTGAAGTAGTTGCCCGCAAAACCGGCCACGTACGTCCCGGTGAAGAGCAGTCCCAGAAACATGACGAACCACACAACGGCCCACCGGGCGCTTTTGACGCTGGAAGAAGTGAACACCCGCATGGCCAGATGCGGCAGGGCGATGGGCCCCAGCGTGAAGGCCGGAATGAGGGCGAAATACCAGCGGAAATCATATTTCATGTCAAAGAAGGTGGGAATCGCTTTGATCATGTCGGGCACCATGTCGCCGTAGGCCAGGGGCGGAAACCACCAGCCCGAGGAGCCCATGGCCTTCATGATGGCGCCCATGGGCACGATCATGGCGATGGTCATGACGATCATCTGGAAGGCGGCGTTATAGGACGCCCCGTACATGCCGCCGATGGTGATAAAGCCCACGGTGGCCAGCCCGGCAACGATGAGGGCCGTGTTGTAGGGCACGCCGAAGAGCAACTCGAAGGCGCGGCCCAGGCCGATCATCTGCCCGAGGGCATACATGACCATAATCAGCACCATCCAGCACACGATGACGATGGTGGCTTCCTTGCCGTAGCGGGCCTTGATGAACGTGGCCGGGGTGAACGCCTTCATCCGCCGCAGACTGGTGCCGTAGAGCAGCGTCAGAAGCGGAATGGAGATCGCCCACTGGATCCACAGGTAGACGAACGGCACCTGCAGCTTGAGGATCAGTGCGATGACCCCCATGAAAGTGGCCAGACTGGCCCAGGTGGCCGCCATGCCCAGGCCGTTGGTGACCGGTCCGATGGAAAAGCCGGCCGCATAGAAATCATCTTCGCTGACCGTCTTTCGGCTGGCCCAGTACCCCACGTAATAAAACACCGCAAACAGGGCGGCGACCACCCCGATGCCCATCCAGATATTTCCCAGAGCGTATTCAGCTGGCATACTTCCCCCTATTCGTCGGATACGGTTATCTTGTCTGCGTCTTGGCTGTCAGCCAGCTCCGCCATTTCATCGTCGAACCGGTTGCACACGATGGCCATGACGATGCACACCACCGCCAGCCCGACCCACCCCAGAAGGATCGGTACGATGTACTGCACCGGAAACCCCCACATGGTACCCGACTGAAGACCCGGGAACAAAACGAACACCGACGCCGAATGTCCCATGAGCATCAGCAGCGCGGCAAAGATGATCGTTATCCGGATCTCCTTCTTGTAGAGCTTCTCCCTCATCTCACACCCTCCCTCTCCAAAGTTTTATTATCCCCTCAAGCGGCGGCCCTCCCGCGGAGCGCCGCCGCTTCTCAACAAATTGTCAAGGTTTAAAGATGCCGCTTGTGGACGGACACCTAACGGCCCCACTCCTTGTCGCGCAACTCGATGCGTCGGATCTTGCCGCTTACGGTCTTGGGCAGACTCTCCACAAAATCGATCCGGCGAGGGTACTTGTAGGGCGCCGTGACCTGTTTGACATGGTCCTGCAGTTCTTTTTTGAGCGCGTCGCTGGCCGTGTGTCCCGGTGCCAGGATGACAAAGGCCTTGACCACTTCCCCGCGAGTATCGTCCGGACTGGACACCACGGCCGATTCGGCGACGGCCGGGTGCTCGATCAGGGCGCTTTCGACCTCGAAGGGACCGATGCGGTAGCCGGAAGTCAAAATGACGTCGTCGGCACGGCCCACGAACCAGAAGTAGCCGTCCTCGTCCACATAGGCCCGGTCGCCGGTGATGTAGTAGTCGCCGCGGTAGGATCCGGCCGTGCGCTCCGGCTCTTTCCAGTATTCCCTGAACAAGCCTACGGGCCGTTCCGGCTTCACCCGCACGGCGATGTCACCTTCGGTATTGGGAGGAAGCACGTTGCCGTCCTGGTCAATGACCTTGAGAACGATGCCGGGGCTGGGCTTGCCCATGGATCCAAACCGCGGTTCGATGCAGGGAAAGCTGCCGCACAGACAGACCGTTTCCGTCTGGCCGTAGCCATCACGGATGGTGCACCCGGTGGCTTCTTTCCACACTTCGATGATTTCCGGGTTGAGCGGTTCGCCGGCCCCAACGCAGTGGCGCAACGCGGGGAAGCTGTATTTCTTCAGATCCTGGAGCACCAGCATGCGGTAGATGGTGGGCGCCCCGCACATGGTGGTCACCGGGTAGGCAGCCAGCAGATCCAGTGTCTTGATGGGGTCAAAGCGGTCGGTGTGGTGGATGAACTGGGCGGCGCCCTGATTCCACGGGCCAAAATAGCTGCTCCAGGCGGCCTTGGCCCAGCCGGTGTCGCTGATGTTCCAATGCATATCGTCTTCTCTCAAATCGAGCCAGTACTTGCCTGTCACCCGGTGGCCGATGGGATAGGATGCATGGGTGTGCAGGGCCATCTTGGGCATGCCGGTGGTGCCGGAGGTGAAGTAGACGATGCAATTGTCGTCACTGCGGGTCATGGCGGTCTCGAACGCGGCGGCGGCCCCGGCGATGGCGTCGGTGTAGTAGGTCCATCCCGACCGGGGAGCGGTGATGACGATCTTGGACGTCATCTTGGGACAATCGGCGGCCACTTTGTCGACCCGCTCGGCAATCTGCGGATTGGTGATGATGCACACGGCGTTGGAGGTATTGGCCCGGTAGGCGATGTCCTTGCTGGTGAGCTGGGTGGTACCCGGCGCCACCACTGCGCCCATGCGAATACACGCGGTAAAGGTTTCCCACCACTCGATGTTGCGGGGGAGAATGACCATGACCACATCGCCCTGCTTGACGCCCTGCGCGGCAAGAACATTGGCCAACTTCTTGGAATTGTCGCTGAGCTGCTTGAAGGTGCGCCGTGCCTCATTGCCGTCGTCGTCCACCCAGAGCATCGCCAGTTTGTCAGGGTCCTGGGCCCACTTATCGATGACTTCGCCGGCGAAATTGAAAAACTCGGGTTTCTCCCACTTGAATGCGGCATACTCCTTGTCGTAGTCGGTCATGTTGTGAGTGGTGGTCAGCATGGGTTTGTCGCCTCCTGTTACCTCCCCGCCGCTGCCTCCGGCGGGGGTACGATTAGAAAAAATGGTTCGCGCATCGCCAACTTAATGAGAAAAATTTACTGAATGGTATTTAAAAAACGGGGGGCGTGGAGGCAATCGGTCAAAGGCGGAATTTTGAGTAAGGATTGTCCCTGCAACAGAGAAGGCAGCGCGCCTACAAAGCGTAGGGCATCGACCTACAGGGCGTCGGTCTTGATCCAGTGAACGGCATGACGGACCAGTTCGTTGGCATGCTTGAGCTGGAGCTTTTCCTTGAAGCGGTCGCGGTAGGTGCCAATGGTCTTTACGCTGAGATGAAGGTGATCGGCGATTTCGCGGGTGCGGAACCCCTGCCCGATGAGGTGGAAAACTTCCAGTTCCCGGTCGGTGAGGCGCTCCATGGGGTTTCTCTCCCCGTCCTGCGGGCGGTGTGTCATGCGTGACAGGATGTGCTCCTTGACCCGGTCATTGAGAAAAATTTTCCCGGCAAGCACATGACGGATGGCCGTGACCACGCTTTCCATGGCTTCCTGCTTCATGATGTAGCCGCGTGCGCCGGCGTGCAGGGCACGCTCGGCATAGAGCAGCTCGTCGTGCATGGACAGCATGAGTACCGGGATGCGGTGATTGCGTTTGTTGATTTCCTTGACTAGGTCGATGCCATCGCCATCGGGCAGAGAGATGTCGGCGATGATGAGATCCGGCTGATCGGCGTCGATGGCTTTCCAGGCCTGACGGAGGTCTTCGGCCTGGCAGCTCACCGCAAGATCGTCCTCCTGATTGATCAGCTCTCCCAGTCCGAGACGAAAAATGGGGTGATCCTCGACGATCATGATACGCTTTTTCCAGTTCATCCCTCGTCCGTGTCCGTCCGTGTCCGTCCGTGTCCGTCCGTGCCAGTCCGTGTCAGTCCGTGCCCGTCCCCGGTCGCTTTACCACCCGAGTCTGGAACCTCGAAAACCAGCCGAACCACGGTGCCGCCGCCGTCACCGCGGCGCACCTCCAGATGGCCGCCGATCATATTGGCACGGAAAGCCATGATCCGCAATCCCATCCCGTCGGTGTCCGGTTTCTCGGCAATACCGGAGCCGTCATCGGCCACCGTCACGCTGAACCGTCCGGCGCTGCGCCGCAGGTCGATGCTCACGTGTCGGGCCTTTCCGTGGCGAACGGCGTTGTGAACCGCCTCCTGGGCGATGTGAAACACCTGGGAGGCCAGTGCGCCGTCGGCGTTCTCCACAGAATCGTGGCGCCGGAAACGGCAATCGACACCATAGACCGACTCGGCTTGAGCCGCTAAATGACCTAAGGCCGCCTCCAGGCCGCGATCGAGCATGTGCACCGGACACAGTCCCCGCGCCAGGTGCCGGGTCTTTGAAATGGCATCCTTGACCAGATCCGTGATTTTACCGGCCAACTGGGCGGCGCCGGGATCACGGTCCCCCAGTTTTCGGGTCAGCACCTTTCCCAGGCCTTCGATACCGATGAGGTGGGGGCACAGATCGTCGTGGAGGTCCTGGCCGAAATTTTGGCGCTCCTGTTCACCGATCTCCATGATCTTGCGTTCCAGTCGTTTGACCTCCGAGACATCCCGGTGGATGATCACGCTGCCGGCGGGACGCCCGGCTCGGTTTCTGAACACGGCCCCTCGAATGCTCACGTCCACGGACTTGCCGGTTTTGGTCAGCCGCCGGGTTTCGATGCTGCTGAGGGATTCGCCGGCGGCGATGGTGGCCAGCCCGCGATGGGTTTCTTCCCAGGTATCCGGGGGCACGAAGCGGTCCATCTTCTCCCCGGCGCACTCTTCCAGGGACCATCCGAACACTCTGGTAAACGCCGGATTGAGATAGATCACCCGTCCCTGCATGTCGTAGACAATGATGGGATCCGGCGCGGCCTCCATGACGGAGCGGTATTTTTCTTCACTGATCCGAAGGGCCTCTTCGGCCTGCTTTCGCTCCATGATCTCTTCCATGAGGCTGCTACTGTTTTGCTCCAGCCGCGCCATGAAGGTATTGAAGTAAGTCGCCAGGTGGCCGATTTCGTCGTGGCTGCGCCGCAGCATGCGCACGGAAAAATCCCCCGAGGCGCCTTTTGCCAGCTGGGCGATGAGCTCAGCCAGTGGATTGGTGACGGATGCGCTGATCAGAAAGGACATGGGCAGCACGAGCACGATGGCCGCCACAACGATAAACACGATGACGTTGGTGAGGGTTTCCACCGGGGCGTAAAACTCGCTGAAATAACTGGAGCAGGCGACGATCCAGTCGTATTCCGGCAGGTAGTTGAAAATCACCAGCTTCTTGCGGGGAACGAACTCGTTGGGATTCTGCCAACTGTAGACCAGTTTCCCGGTCTTTTCCCGCACCATGTCGCGGAAGAACTGATTGGGGACCCCCTCCTCCTTGAACAGATTCAGGCCCTCGAACCGAGGGTGGATGATCACATTGCCCGCGCCGTCGGTGACGTAGGCATAGCCGGTTTTGCCAAACCGCAGAGAGAGTACACCGGCTTTGAAATCCTCGATCTTCACCAGGCTCATGAATTCCTTGCGGTAGGATGACACATCGATGATCCAGTCCCACGGCGCAAAATAGACCATGTACAACGCCTTGGGCCGGGCGTTGGTATCGCCCGGGTTTTTCCAGTCGTACTCGAGATACCCCTCCTTGAGCGTGATCATTTCCTGAACAAAGGCATATGCAGTGATGTCCTGGTTGATCCACGCCGCTTCGGGATGCACCACCATGACACCCCGGCTGTTGACGCAGGCGATATACCCGGTGGACCCGATCCGCTGGCTGAGCAGTATCCGTGTGGCCATGGCTTTGGCCTCGGATTCGGTCATCTCCCCGCGCTGGTAGCGCATGTAAAGCTGCTGCACCATTTTCAGGTTTTGCTCGGCAGCGGATCGCAGGTAGTTTTTGATGGAAACGGACACCGAGGTGCGCACCATGTTGACGATGGCCATGGTGGCATTGTTGAGCTCGCTTTCGATACTGGATTCCACGGCACGCTTGAGCACCGCGTACATAGTGAATCCGGTCATGGCAATGATGAGAAGAAAAACAACCGCATAACTGATGAGCAGCTTGTTGCGCAGCCGCATGTCTTCAAACCAGTTCTGCAAAGCCATGGTGATCCTTTCCAGCACTTCGTAGTGAACCCTTCGATGATCCGGATACCCTCAATTAGCGCTTTCCGGACGGCCTCACGGTGGCGGACGACAGCGCGATATCGCCATTTCGCGACCGGAGGGGTAACTTCGTATTATAAAAGCCCCTTACCAATCAACCGATCACTGCGTCTTTTCTGGAATTCTCCGATTCCGGGCACAACAATCCAATCGGGAAATAACTGCTTTATGTATATTTTCAAATAGTTATATAAACATTTCAAAGCTCTGGCAAATTCCCGCTTGACAGGGCCAGCCCCCACCGATATGTTGACTGAGCGCTCGTTCGGATTTCGACTCAAGCGCCTCACTCCTACCCCAGTCTCTCAGCTATTGTCCATTCAGAAATGGATGAACACTAGCGATCAGGATGTGCCATGCGCACCCATGCCGCCAGACCGCCCATGGATATTCCCACTCAGGTGAAGAACCTGGATCTCATCGAACGCCGGCGCCGACAGATCATCGATGCGGCCGTGCAACTGTTCATCGAGCACGGGTTCCACAAGACCACCACACGGCAGATTGCCCGCGCTGCGGGGATCTCCATTGGCTCGCTCTATGAATACATAGCATCGAAGGAGGACATCCTTTACCTGGTTTGTGATGCCATCCATGCCGAGATTCAGCGCGGCGTGTCCGCGGCCCTGAATCGGGCAGCCAGCGGCCACCATTCACTGGCTGAAGTGATTCGGGAATATTTTCTGGTGTGCGACCGGATGAATGACCACATTTTGCTGATCTACCAGGAAACCCAGTCCCTGCCGTCCCAGTGGCGCAAACGGGTCCTGGAAAACGAGGTCCGCATCACCGGCATCTTTATGGGGGTGCTGGCCCGCCTCATGAGCGAAGGGGCCTTGCCCCCCATGGGCGACCGCACCGTGGAACTGATGGCCCACAACATCACCGTGATCGGTCACATGTGGACCTTCCGGCGGTGGTTTCTGGCACGTCACTACAGCATCGACGATTACATCACACTGCAGACCGGCTTCATCATGGGGCTTTGCCGCGCCTGAGGCGGTGCGCCCCGGAGCCTTTTGAAGATCACTGCAATCAACAACCTTAAATCGACCCGGGCCCTGCGTTTCCGGTCGAAGGAGGGGACCACAGTATGGAAGCCGAGGTATACGCACCCCAGAACAGTATCCGCGTAATCACCGCCACATCCCTTTTTGACGGCCATGACGCATCCATCAACATATTCCGGCGCATTCTCCAGTCCTCCGGTGCAGAAGTTATCCATCTGGGACACAACCGATCGGTAAAAGAGATCGTCGATGCCGCTATCGAGGAGGATGCCCATGGCATCGCCGTCTCCAGTTACCAGGGTGGTCACGTAGAGTTTTTCAAATACATGATCGATCTGCTCAAAGACGCCGGCGCCGGCAGCATCAAGGTGTTCGGCGGTGGCGGCGGCGTCATCGTCCCCGAGGAAATCAAGGAACTGGAAGCCTACGGCGTGACGCGGATCTACTCCCCAGAAGACGGCGCCCGGTGGGGGCTGCAGGGCATTATCAACCACATGCTAAAAACCATGGACACTGCCCCGCCCACCCTTGACAGCAGCGACATCAGCGATCTTACCACCGGCAACAAGCGGCGCGTGGCCGCCCTCATCACGGCGGTTGAGAAAACCAAACCGCGGGAAAACGGAAACATGGCCGCACTGCGCGCCGAGCTGGCAAAAAAAATTGCGGCCAAGCGGGTACCGGTGATCGGCATCACCGGCACCGGCGGTGCCGGCAAGTCGTCGCTGACCGACGAACTCATCCTGCGCATGCTCCATGATCTCAAAGATATCCGCGTGGCCATCATCAGCGCCGACCCCTCCCGCCGAAAAACCGGCGGCGCGCTGCTGGGTGACCGCATCCGGATGAACGCCATCGACAGCCCCCGGGTATACATGCGCTCGCTGGCCACCCGTCGCTCCAACACCGAAATCCCCGAATCTCTATCCGACGCCATCGATGTGGCAAAGGCCGCCGGTTATGATCTGGTGATCGCCGAGACGGCCGGCATCGGCCAGGGGGACTCCAACATCATCGATATTGTGGATCTGTCCATCTACGTTATGACCAGCGAATTCGGCGCGGCCTCTCAGCTCGAGAAAATAGACATGCTCGATTTCGCCGACCTGATAGTGGTCAACAAATACGAAAAACGCGGCGGTGAAGACGCCGTGAGAGACGTCCGAAAGCAGGTGCAGCGCAACCGCAACGCCTTTGACAAGGATACCGAGGAGATGCCGGTCTATGGCACCATCGCCTCCAAGTTCAATGATGACGGGGTGACGGCTCTCTACCATGGCCTGCTGGACACCATTGCCCAGAAAACGGGGGTTGCGTTTGACTCCAGCCTGCCGCGGCCGCAAATCAAATCGAGCACGTCAAAAACCATCATCATCCCGCCCGAGCGCACCCGGTATCTGTCGGAGATATCCGAGACCATTCGCGGCTACCACAGCGCCACCGAGGCGCAGGCCCAACGTTTGCGCCATCACTGGCACCTGACATCGACCTGCGCCGCGCTGGAAGCCGGAGATCTGGACGGCGACACGCCGGCGCTGCTGGCACGGCTCAAGGCCGCCGTAGCCGAGACGGAAAAGGGAATCGACCCCCGGGCCCGGCAGCTCACGGACCAGTGGGCGGCCGTGCGGCAAGCCTATTCCGGCGATGAGCTGGTTTACCACGTGAGGGGCAAAGAGATCCGGGTGCCCCTCCTCACCGAGTCCCTCTCCCGGCAGAAAATCCCCAAGATCGCACTTCCCAAGTTCACCGACCCCGGGGAGATCTACCGGTGGCTGCGGCGGGAAAACCTGCCGGGCTACTTTCCCTACACGGCCGGCGTGTTTCCCATGAAGCGCGTGGGCGAAGACCCCACCCGCATGTTTGCCGGCGAAGGCGACCCGGCCCGCACCAACCGGCGATTCAAACTTTTATCGGCGGCCAGCGAGGCCAAACGGCTCTCCACGGCCTTCGACTCGGTGACGCTCTATGGCTACGATCCGGATCGACGGCCCGACATCTACGGCAAGGTGGGCAACTCAGGGGTCAGCGTCTGCACCCTCGAAGACGTGAAGGTCCTCTATGACGGGTTCGAGCTGTGCGCGCCCAACACATCGGTGTCCATGACCATCAACGGCCCGGCACCCATCATGCTGGCCATGTTTTTGAATACGGCCATTGACCAGCAGATCGAAAAATACCGGACCGAGCACGGCGCCGAGCCGTCACCGGAAACCTATGAAAAAATCCGCGGCATGGTGCTCACCAACGTGCGGGGCACCGTCCAGGCCGACATTCTCAAAGAGGATCAGGGGCAGAACACCTGCATTTTTTCCATCGATTTCGCCCTCAAGATGATGGGAGACATCCAGCAGTTTTTCATCGACAACAATGTGCGCAATTTCTACTCGGTGTCCATTTCCGGCTACCACATCGCAGAAGCCGGCGCCAATCCCATCTCGCAGCTTGCCTTTACACTGGCCAACGGGTTTACCTACCTGGAGTACTATCTCTCTCGCGGAATGCCCCTGGATCAGTTCGGCCCCAACCTGAGCTTTTTCTTCTCAAACGGCATGGACCCGGAATATACCGTGATCGGCCGGGTGGCCCGCCGCATTTGGGCCGTGGCCCTGCGCGACAAATATGGCGCCTCGGAACGGGCCCAGATGCTGAAGTACCACATTCAGACATCGGGGCGCTCGCTCCACAGCCAGGACATCCAGTTCAACGATATCCGCACCACGCTGCAGGGATTGTGCGCCATCTACGACAACTGCAACAGCCTGCACACCAACGCCTTCGACGAGGCCATCACGACCCCCACCGAAGAGTCGGTGCGCCGGGCACTGGCCATCCAACTCATCATCAACCGTGAGTGGGGACTGGCCAATAACGAAAACCCGATGCAGGGGAGTTTCATCGTCGACGAGCTCACCGACCTCGTCGAGGAGGCGGTGCTCACCCTGTTTGACCAGATGACCGAACGCGGTGGGGTGCTGGGCGCCATGGAAACCGGCTTCCAGCGCAGCCGGATCCAGGAGGAGTCGATCTACTACGAAGTGCGCAAGCACACCGGCGATCTGCCCATCATCGGGGTCAACACATTCCGTGACCCCCACGCCGACGGAGACGATCTGAGCGAAATGGGGGTCAGCTGCATCGACCTTGCTCGGGCCACACCGGAAGAAAAAGAGTCCCAGCTCAAACGGCTGGCGGATTTCCAGAAGCTTCACGCGGCCGAATCAGCCGCAGCGCTCGAACGGCTCCAGCGGGTGGCACTCGCCGGAGAGAACATTTTTGCCGAGTTAATGGACACTGTCCGGGTCTGCTCCCTGGGGCAGATCACCAACGCGCTGTACGCCGTAGGTGGAAAATACCGCAGAAACATGTAGGCCGAATTGGCAGAAAAGCAGGGGTCAAGGGGTCAAGGGGTCAAGGGGTCGAGTAAACAACAAAAAACAAAGCCTCCAACGGCTCTGGCCTAAACAGAAAACCGGCAAGGCACATCGGAACAACATTGCCGAAAATGATTTTGCAGTTGCCTTTCACTAGAACCCTTGTCGCGGTTAAACCGTATAGGCGCAACCCTCGGCCCCTTGGACCCTTCACGGCGATCAAATTGGAAGAGAACGGTCACAGGACATAAAAAACATCACTTTTTCTCAAGGATCTTAACTATGAACGAAGCAGTCATCGTCAGTGCGGTCAGAACCCCTCTGGGCAACTTCAACGGCAGCCTTGCCGGCATCGGCGCTACCGATCTTGGCGCCATCGTCATCGAAGAAGCCGTAAATCGGGCCGGAATCGAAAAATCTCAGGTCAACGAAGTGATCATGGGTCATGTGCTGACTTGCGGATACGGCCAGAACCCAGCAAAGCAGGCAGCCATCAAGGCCGGCATGCCGTGGGAAATGGAGGCCTTCACCGTGAACAAGGTCTGCGGCTCGGCACTCAAGTCGGTGATGCTGGCCGCTCAGGCGATCCAGGTGGGCGACGCCGAAGTCGTGGTGGCCGGCGGCATGGAAAACATGAGCATGGCGCCCTACTATCTTGAAAAAGCCCGCTGGGGTTACCGCATGGGCCCGGGGCAGCTTCAGGACCATATGATTCATGACGGCCTGTGGGACATCGTCAACGATTTTCACATGGGCATGTCCAATGAACTGTGCTCCGAAAAATACGGGATCTCCCGCGAAGCACAGGACCGCTACGCGGCGGAATCCTACCGTCGCGCCATTGCCGCCGCCGCCGAAGGCCGTTTCGATGAGGAGATCGTTGCGGTATCCATCCCTCAGCGCAACCGGCCCCCGAAGATCTTCGACAAAGACGAGTGCTTCCAGGAGACGTCTTACGAGGTGCTCGCGAACATGCGCCCGGCATTCAAGAAAGACGGTGTGGGCACTGCTGGCAACGCTTCCATCATCAGTGACGGTGCGGCTGCCGTGGTGGTCATGAGCCGGCAGAAGGCCGAAGCACTGGGGTGCACGGTTCTTGCCGGTATCGGCGCCCAGGCCTCCTACGCCATCGACATGAAGTACGTGCTGGTGGCCCCCATCTGGGCCGTTCCCAAGTGCCTAAAAAAAGAAGGCATCGGCGCGGGCGACGTGGACCTGTACGAAATCAACGAAGCCTTTTCCGGATCCACCTGCGCCGTGCTCAAACAGCTCAGCCTGGATCCGGCCATCACCAATGTCAACGGCGGCGCGGTGGCCATCGGCCATCCCATCGGCGCCAGCGGGTGCCGGGTGCTGGTGACCCTGCTTTATGAAATGAAACGCCGTGATGCCAAAACCGGCCTGGCATCCTTGTGTCTGGGCGGCGGCGAAGCGGTAGCGATGGTGGTGAAAAGATAAAAACAGCAAGGGTTCAAGGTGCCAAGGGGCCGAGGGGCCAAGTGAAGGGCAACACCAACACCGCCTCACCGGGCACCTCTTGCAGTGAACGGTTTTGGTTTTTCACTTGAACCCTCGACCCCTTGGACCCCTGGACCCTGATCCACTGAATTTGGAGTGAAACAAATCACTTTACCAAAAGGAGACTACTTAGCATGACTACCGACATCAAAACTTTCGGCGTCATCGGCGCCGGCCAGATGGGCAACGGTATCGCACAGGTTGCCGCAGCAGCCGGCTGCAACGTTGTTATGATGGACATCAAGACCGAATTTGTTGAACGGGGCCTGGCCGCTATCGGTAAAAACCTCGGCAGGGCCGTGGACAAGGGAAAGATGGCAACCGCTGACAAGGATGCCGTTCTGGACCGTATTCGCCCGAGCACGAACATCGCCGACATGGGGGCCGCGGATTTTGTCGTAGAGGCGGCAACCGAGAACGAAACCCTCAAATTCAAAATCTTCAAAGACCTGGATGCCGCCTGCCCAGATCATGCCATCTTGTCCACCAACACGTCGTCCATTCCCATCGGCCGCATCGCAGCCCAGACCGCTCGCCCGGATAAAGTCATCGGCATGCACTTCATGAATCCGGTGCCCGTCATGAAGCTGGTGGAAGTCATCCGTGGGCTCGCTACCAGTCAGGAGACCTTTCAGATCACCTGGGATCTTTCCATCGCCTTTGGTAAAACACCGGCCGAAGCCAACGACTTTCCTGGCTTCATCGCCAACCGCATCCTCATGCCCATGATCAACGAGGCGGTGTTTTGCCTCTACCACGGGGTCGGATCCGCCGAGGCCATCGACACGGTGATGAAACTCGGCATGAACCATCCCATGGGCCCGCTGGCCCTGGCTGATCTCATCGGCCTGGATACGTGTCTCGCCATCATGGAAACCCTTTTCGACGGGTTCAAGGATCCCAAGTACCGTCCCTGCCCCTTGCTGAGAAAATACGTGGAGGCCGGCTGGCTCGGCCGAAAAACAGGCAAGGGATTTTACACCTATTAACCGGTTGACCCGGCGCGGTCGGCGGCGATGCAGCCACCGGCGACGGCACCGCGGGGCAATCAACCAGGAGGCCGTTCCATGCCAAGAAAAAAAAAGACCGGGCTGACTCCGGTAGGGCAGAAAATCAAAACCGTGCGTCAGGGCAAAAAGATGTCTCTGGACAACCTGGCCAATGAGACGGGTTTTTCCACCGACTACCTCAAGCAGATCGAAGCCGGAGATGAAATGCC
Source organism: Pseudomonadota bacterium (assembly GCA_043825735.1). Classification (GTDB taxonomy): domain Bacteria; phylum Desulfobacterota; class Desulfobacteria; order Desulfobacterales; family JBDRRP01; genus JBDRRP01. The sequence continues at coordinate 49,061 of JBDRRP010000155.1, forward strand.
CCCCGTCGGGGCGCTCCTGCAGATTTCCCGCGCGCTCCAGATCGACTCGGCCCTCTTCCTGCGGGAAGAAGAAGAGTCAAAACTCAGCGACCGGATCCAGGCCTACGCCAAACGCACCGACAACTACGCCTATGTGACCCTCACTCCGGGAGCGGAAAACAAGCACCTCAAAGCATTCAAGGTGACCATCGATGCCTTGAGCGACCACAAGGGCGTCGGCTACCAGCACGAAGGGGAAGAATTCGTCTACGTTCTCAAGGGGCAGATCGCGGTAACCGTCGGCGACCATGTCAACACGCTCAAACGGGGGGACTCCCTGCATTTCAATTCCGGCATCCACCACAACCTGAAAAACGTTGGCCGGGACGCAGCGGAAATGCTGGTGGTGATCTACGGCCCGTAAGCAGCCCACAGGGAGCAATGGAAATGTTTAAACTCACAGAAGAGCAGTTGATGATCCAGAGCATGGTCCGGGAATTCGCACGCAAGGTGGTGATGCCCACTGCGGCCGAACGGGATAAAACCAAGGCGTTCCCTGCCGAGAACTTCCGGCAGATGGGGGAACTCGGCCTCATGGGAATGATGATCCCCCTGGAATACGAAGGCGCCGGCGCGGACTGTGTGAGCTATGTGCTGGCGCTCATGGAGATTGCCTATGCCTGTGCCTCCACGGCAGTGGTCATGAGCGTTCAAAATTCCATCGTCTGCGAAAGCCTTTACAAATTCGGCAACACCGCGCAGAAAGAAAAGTATCTCAAACCGCTGGCCGCAGGAGAAATTATCGGCGCCTTCGCCCTCACCGAACCCCATGCCGGCAGCGATCCGGTAAGCCAGTCCGCTACGGCCGTAAAAGACGGCGACCACTACATCCTCAATGGCACCAAACGTTTCATCACATCCGGCCAGAACTGCCAGGTGGTCATCGTCACCGCAAAGACCGATGAGGCCGCCCGGCACAAGGGCATCAGTGTCTTGATTGTAGACAAGGGTACCCCTGGGCTGACGGTGGGCCATGTGGAGGACAAAATGGGGCTGCGAGCCTCGGACACCACCGATTTGATCTTTGAAAACTGCCGGGTGCCTGTGGAGAACCTTCTGGGAAAAGAGGGCGACGGGTTCAAGATCGCCATGAGCGGGCTGGATGGCGGGCGCATCGGCATCGCCGCCCAGTCGGTGGGCGTGGCCCGGGCCGCGCTGGATGCGGCGATCAAATACGCCAAAGAGCGGGAACAGTTCGGCCAATCCATTTCAAAATTTCAGGGAATCCGCTGGATCGTAGCCGATATGGCCACCGAAGTAGAGGCTGCCCGGCAGCTAATGCTCAGCGCGGCCGCCATGAAGGACCGTGGTGAGAAGGTCGGCACTCAGGCCTCAATGGCCAAACTTTTTGCTTCGGAAATGGTCAACCGGATCACCGCAAAGGCGCTTCAGATACACGGTGGTTACGGCTTCACCACCGACTACCCGGTGGAGCGTTACTACCGGGACGCCCGGGTATTCACCATCTACGAGGGGACCTCGGAAATCCAGCGTATCGTGATTTCCAACAACATCTTCAAAGACAAGCGCCAGCCGCAGACAGGGTGACAGGCCCCAATGGCCGCGAATGTCGCCCGGCACCAAACGGATTGCCGGCGACAAACCATCCAAATCGAAATCGGGATCGCTATCGAAATCGAAACGGCATTGTGGCGTTGGCAGGCCCACAGAAGCATCAGGAGGAGGCCAAGCATCTGGGTTGATGCTTGGCTTCGCGGTGATCTGAGCCAAAAATCTTTTGAGATGGGTTATCGTCGCTGAATCACGCGTTAAAAACACGTGAGGCCAGATCAATGTCTTCGGGGCAGAAGACAAAGAGGCACTGGGCGTCGGGGCCGGCGACGGACCCGTAGACGTAGTTGATGTTGATCCCCTCTTCGCCGAACTTTGAAGCCAGTGCAGCCAGGGTGCCGGGGTGGTTGTCCAACTGGACAGCGATCACCGGCATGATATCGAAAACATAGTCGGCCTTGCTGAGCAGGTCGATGGCGGCGTCGGTCTTGTCCACGATAAATCGGATCAGGGCAAATTCAACGGAATCCTTGCGCATGGAATTGTAGCTGGCCGCAGAGGCGATGCGCTTGAGCGACTTGCCCCGCGCCTTGAACAGCTCCTTGACGTAGTCCGAGGCGTCCTGAATGGTCATGGCATCGATGTTGATGTTGTTGCCGGACATCAGCGTTGCCAGTTTCCCCAGTTCTCCAGGGGCGTTTCTCAAAAAAAGCGAAATCTCGGTTCTGACCATGATGTCTCTCCTGGTAACGATGCCCGGCGAAGCCGTTCAGACGGCTGCCAGATAAGGATATGATAACTTGAGGCGCCTTCGTAGTATATAAACGGAATGCCGGGGAGCGTCAACTCGCTTTTAGCCGGCACGATGAGCGACCTTTCAACAAGCGGTTAGTCATCTTCCCAGGAGGGTTCACCATCGGGAAACATGTCATCGTCGCCCATGGAAAGGCGGTCGGAAAGGGCGTCGGAATCGACGGCGTTGTACAGCAGAATGTTTTTTAGGTGAAAGTAGCTGTCGAGATCGACGGTGTTGAAAACGATGCCGAAACCGGCGTCATCTTCTCTCACCACACGGCCGTCGATATTGAGGGTCAATTGACTGGAGGCGCCGGTGAGTTGCAGTTCCAGACCGCAGTGCGTGCCGATGCCGAGGCGTTTGTCTGTTTCGACATAAATCCCCTTTAGGCTGATGTTGCGAGTATCTGCGCCGCTGACGATCCGCTGGCCCTTGCAAAAAACGGTTACCTGTGCTGAAAACGCCACACGTTCATGGGTTCGTTTGTTTTCCATAGGTCCCTCCCGGCTGGTTGACATCCCGACTGCGGGATGCCCACTGTGGTCACTATCGCCGATTCCGCCTATTTCTAAATCGTTTCCAAGAGGTCTGTCAACGGGATAGCCCCTGAGAGACCAATTGTTGAGCACCGCGACCAGAAGACATTTTCCAGAAAGAAAGCCGCGGCAACGGGGATTGACACCGGCACGATAACATAGTTATATTCTTGGAAAATTAACAGAGGCGCGCTACTCATGACCGTAAAACCCACCATCATTCCTATCGCCGCCGGCAAAGGGGGCGTGGGCAAATCTCTGCTGACGGCCAATCTGGCCCTGTGCCTCTCGCGCATGGGCCGACGCACCATCGCTGTTGATTTGGATTTAGGCGGGGCCAACCTCCACCATTTCCTGGGCGTTCAAAACAAGCATCCGGGCATCGGTGATTTTCTCGTGGCCAGACAGGGTGAATTGATCGATTATCTGGTCCCCCTGGATAACGATCGCCTGCACTTCATCCCCGGCGACGGCAAAACCCCGTTTATGGCCAATCTGGCCCATACCCAAAAATTGAAATTGATTAACCGGATCCTAAAGCTACCGGCCGATGTGGTCCTCCTCGATCTAGGCGCCGGTTCCGCTTTCAACACGCTCGACTTTTTCGGGCTTTCGGACCAAGGGATCGTGGTGACCACCCCCGACATCCTGGCCGTGGTGAGCATGCTCAGTTTCTTGAAACACGCCCTGCTCAGATCAATGGAAAGAAGTCTGGTCAATTACCGATCGGCGCAGGCGGTACTCAAGGAAGGGTTTCGCAATCCCATGGCGGATCAAGTCCCCACGATTGCGCATTTTCACGAAATGATCGCCAAGGAAGACCCGGCAGCCGCCCGAATGGTCATTGATCGTCATCGCCGGTGGCGTCCGCGCATCATCTTCAATCGCGGCAGGAAACCGGAAGACTCCCTTCTGGCGGACCAGATCAGTCAGAGCCTCAAAGGGATCCTCCAAGTCGAAGCCGACTACTTCGGCTTTATTTTTGAAGACCCGGCCATCGAAGCGGCGATGAAAAACCGGGCACCGCTGACGGCCATTTACCCAGATAGCATGGCGGCTCAGAATATCGCCCGTATCGCCGAACGGATCGCAAAGTACTGGGATCGCAAAATCCCAAACAGCGCCGAGCTCATCTACGCCCATGTCTCCGAGGTCTACAAAAAACCGTGAGGGGGGCTTCCACTGCGTGAAAGCCCCCCTCACGGTTTTTTAAGGTGCTAATGGATTGTCGGCACCTTACAAGTCGGCTTCGCCTTATTCAGTCATCCCTGCGACCTGTCCGCCATAGCGCAGCGACGTCGGAAGGCCGAGATCCAGTTATTTCAGATCTGAGCCGAAAGGTGCCCTTTTGGGACGGGCACTACTTTAAACACCGCCATATTTCTTCTTAACCGCCGCCCGGTCCGGTTTGCCGTTTTTCAGCAGCGGCATCGCTTCGGCAAATTCCACATACTGGGGTTTTTTGTAGCGCGCGATGCGCTCTCCCACAAAAGCAATCAGCGCCTCAGCCGTCAATCGACTACCGTCTTTGAGACGGCACACCGCCTTGATTCCTTCCTTCCATTTGGGATCCGGCACGCCGAACACCACTGTCGCTGCCACATCGGGATGCTCCAGAATCGCCGCCTCCACCTCCGCCGGATAAACGTTCTCTCCCCCCGGCTTGATGAGTTCCTTATCAGGTCTGCGGCCGGCATAAATGAGGTAGCCGCCGTCGTCGATCTTGCCCATATCGCCGGTGTGATGCCAACCGCCGCGAAAAGCGTTGGCGGTGTCCTGCTCCAGGTTCCAGTAGCCCTTGAAAACGGTCGGTCCCTTGACCGCGATTTCGCCCACCTCCCCTGGTGCGACGGTGTTGTCGTCTTCGTCCACCAGGCGCACAGCTGCAAGGGGCACGGTCTTTCCCGCAGAGCCAGGCCGTTCCCGGTAGGGGGCAAGCGTGGAGATACAGGAGGTTTCGGTCTGTCCGTACATGCAATAGAAGGTACCGCCGGTATCGGCGTGGTAGCGTTCGATGGTCTCCGGTGCTTCGAGGCCGATCACTTTCTGAAGGGTGGCGACAGATTTCCCGGTAGCTTCAGCCGCGTTGAGGATTTCTCCGAGAATGGGCGTAAAATCAAAAAGAAGGCTCACCTTTTTTTTCTCGATAAGCGCGGCGGCCGATGGTCCATCAAATTTACGCATGTTGACGTTCAGGGCGCCGGCGTGAAAGGCGCTGATAGCCATGAACAGCCCCCCCACATGAAACAGGGGCAGCAGATTCAAGTGGACGTCGGCGGGGGTCACTCCAAGACCGTAGCCGATGTTCATATTGGCCGCAAGAACATTGGCATGGCTGAGCAAAGCCCCCCTGGGGCGCCCTGCCACGGCGGCGGTATGAATGATCACAAACCCGTCGTCAGAGAAAACATCCGTCCGGCGGAACACCCCGTCATTGTCAATGAGCGCGTCGAAATCGCCAAAAGTGCCGCCTAAAAGATTTCGGCAAATCTCCACGGAGGGAATCCGGTCCAAGACACCGTGGATCAACCCCTGGTATTCCTCGTCGACAAAAAGGACCTTCGGCTCGCAGTCGTTAAGGTTGAAAATCACCTCGTCTTCTGACAGCCGCCAGTTGATGGGCAGGACGATGGCGCCCAAAGCGGCAGCGGCCCCATAGACCAGAAAATACTCCAAGCTGTTTTTCCCCAACACACCGATGCGGTCTCCCTTTGAAACACCGATCTGCTGCAAGCCAACAGCCAGTCGATCGACCTGCTCTCGAACGGCCGAAAAGGAGCGTTCACGCCCATCGGCCGCTTCAAACCAGGCCGGCGCGCCGCAATGCAGATCTGCATTGCGGCAGATCATGTCATAACAGGTAAAATCGTGAAGTCCCATCTGTGAACAAAGCCTCCTTACAGACGCCCATGCGCCGATGGTCACACCGGCGTCGTGCTACTACCGGCGGCGCCCGGTCACACTAAGCTGGCCGGCGCCCTCTCCGCATCTGCCGCCATCAATATTCAGGGTTTCACCGTGGTAACGGGGCAATGAGCTTTGAGAATAATGTATTGGGCCGTGGAGCCCAGCAGCAACTTGCCCAGTCGCGACGTTTTCTCAATGCCGAGAAAGATATGGTCGATGTCGTTTTCTTTGGCGAAGTAAACCAGATCTTCCCCCGGAGACATCCCGCGGACGAGTTGACTGAGTTCATATGGGATCCCCTCGGAGGCCATCAGCGCTTTTGCTTCGTTGAGAATTTCCGAAGCCCGGCTGATGTCTTCTGGTTTCTCGCTACTGCCCCCTTCCATGGAAGTCATGACATAGACGGTAGCTTTGAAGGCCCGTGCGTATTGCACCGCTTCATCCAGCGCCAGCCTGGATGCCTTGGATCCATTGTACCCCACAAGGACTTTCATCGTTTTCCCCTTTCCAGCGCTTCAATGGCGGCCTGTCGGCTGTACACCAGAGGCAATCGCAAGGCAGACCGTCATCTGACCCGTCTGCCGGCAGGCGGGCAGAACACGCGTGCCGACAAGCCCGCGGCGAACTTACATCCAGCGTTTCCGCCGCTTGTAGGATTTGACTTCCTTGAAAGACTTACGTCCTCCCCCCTCTGTGATGCCCATGTAGAACTCCTTGACGTCCGGGTTGTTTTTGAGCTCATGGGCAACCCCTTCGAGCACGATTTTCCCCGACTCCATGATGTACGCGTAGTCGGATACCTCAAGGGCAATCTTTGCATTTTGCTCCACCACCAGGATTGTGGTTTTCAGCTCCTTGTTGATGATCCGGACGTTTTCGAAAATTTCCTGAACCAGCAATGGGGCCAATCCCAGCGAGGGTTCGTCGAGCATGAGCATTTCCGGTGCAGCCATCAGTGCCCGGGCAATGGCGATCATCTGCTGCTCACCGCCGGAGCAGTATCCCGCCAGACGGTTGGGGATGTTAGCCAGACGCGGGAAGTGGGCGTACATCTTCTTGTGGTCCTGCCGGATCTGAGCCCCCCCGTCCTTTCGGGTTATGGATCCCACCCGGATGTTTTCATCGACGCTCAGGTGCTTGAAGACCCTGCGCCCCTCGGGAACCATCACAGCGCCGATCTTGACCACTTCGGTCCCAAGAACATTGGTGATGTCTTGACCGCTGAACTTGATGTATCCGTCCTTGATAAAACCGTTTTCCGGCTTCAAGAGACCGCTGATAGCCCGCAGGGTTGTCGTCTTCCCGGCACCGTTGGTTCCCAGCAGTGCGACGATGCCACCCTTGGGTACCGTCAGACTGACACCCCGCAACACCTGCACGATGTCGTTGTAAACCACTTCGATATTGTTGACTTCCAGCAGGTTGTTATCCGTTGATTCCATAAATTATCGCTCTATTGCCTGCCCGGTCTCGCCGGACTGAGAAAGGCTTTTTGTGCGCGCCGGTCCTGCCCGCCCGCAAACAGCGGGCAGGTGCCGGCGACAGTGACGATTAACGCTCCGCCCCTGGAACGATCTTCCCTGAGCGGTCCCATCGTTTTGACGGTTTACTTGATCTTTTTCATGTAGACCGACTGGACAGGAAGCCCCACGGCCTTGAACACGCCATCTTGCACGCGGTAGATCTGCAGCGTATCAACACCGGCTTTGTCCGTTTCCGAGTAAGTCACCGGACCGACGGTGGTGACCGGGTAGAAGGCGTCGATGCCGTTCATGGCCAGCAGCTGCTTGTAAAGGTTTTCACGATTGATGGTCTGACCGGCGGCCTTGGCGCGGCGGATGGTCTCGAAGGCCACCTGGGCCACCATGACGCCGTTGGTGTAGTTGTGGCTGTTGGCGGTCTTGTCGTCACGGCCATAGCGTTTGGCCAGAGCAATCTGGGCATCGGCGCCCGGACCCGGCTCTGAGGTCAGTGTATACGACGTGGTCCAGAAGAAGTTGTTCGCGGCGGGGCCGGCAAGCGCGATCAGGTCGGTGCCACCGGTGTAGTGGCAGCCCATGAAGGTGATCTTGTCTTTTTCGCCGAACTCACTGGCCACCAGATTAAGACGCTCGGCGTCCTTCAGGAATGTGGCCACCGGGCTTTGGACCGTCTGGCTGATGACATACTGCACGCCTTTGCTGGCCAGTCGCTGGAGGGTAGCGGTGCTGTCGAGGTCTTTGCCGTGCTCTACCACTTCGACGACTTCGATGGGCAGACCCGCTTCGATCGCCTTTTGTACATCTTCAACCGGTCCACGGCCGAATGCCGACGGATGGATATACATGGCGACTTTCGCCTTGCCGCCACCCGGGTTGTTGTTGGCGATGTATTCTGCCAGGGCGATGGCCTGCTCGGAGTAGGAGGCAATCGGCAGGAAGATGTAGGTCGACCCATCAAGGTTACCCTTGTGGAAAGAGGCTGGGATGGTGGCGATCTTCGTTTCGTCGAAATCTTTTTTCAGGGCCATGGTGCTGCCCGTGGAATAGTTAAGATAAAGAACGATGCCCATATTGAGAAATTCTTCGAAATTGCGTTTGGTCACGTCGGTCTTGTACTGGTCGTCGCGGATGGTGCACTCAATCTTGTCTTCACCCAATAGTTTTTCGTCATTGACGAACTTGAAAAAGTCCTCAACGCCCATGGCGTATGGCTGCCCGGCGTCCGACGTTGGGCCGGATTGCGCCAATGAAAGGGCCAGCTTATAGACCTTGGCCTTTTCTACAGCTTTTTGGGCAACAGGCTTCGCCTCTTCCTTTTTGCCGCAGCTCACAAATAACCCTAGGCCGAACAAAACAGCGACGATCAAAGCAATTATCCCATTTCTTTTCATCTGCTCCCCCTTCATTCTTAGGTGGTTTGGTGTGGCTATCCATGAATCGATACAAACATCGTTGCCTCCCCTTATGAATCAATATCGGAAAGGCCATAGTTTAACGTATGATCTTGCGATGCGCCACCAATTGGCGATCCCTCGCGGCTCGAACATGAGAAAAAGCACAATGACAAGACCGAAAGTCAGCGGCCTCAGGGCCGTGGTAAGATTGGTGGACGCCGTGAATATCTCTCCGGCACGCTCAGCGATGGTTTCCACCTGCAGGTCGAGATACCGGATGGCGGCCGGCCCCCAGAAACTGCCGTTCAGGGTACCCAACCCACCCACGATGGCCATGGCCAGGTAGGTGATAGATTGGTGCAGCGTAAACGACTCGATGCCAGCGCCTTTGAACAAATAGGCGTGAAGCGCCCCGGCAACACCGGCCAGGAAACCGGCCAGGGCAAAGGCGTAGACTTTGGTGAGCCCCGGGTGCATCCCCATGGCGTCGGCCGCCCGGTCGTTGTCGCGCACGGCGATAAGGCTTCGACCGTAGCGGCTGCGCAGCAGGTTGCGTACGCCGAAACCGCAGATCACTACCGATACCAGCGCCACGTAATACCAGAACTGGTAGTGTCGGGCCCGTGTAATTTCTCCGGTGAACCAGTAGACCCGACCGATATAGATGGTCTGGCCCTGATTGAAAAACCGCATCACCTGGATCGTCCATTCGAAGATCATCTGAAACGACAACGTGGCGATGGCCAGATACAAATGCTTCAATCGCAGCGCCGGCAGGCCCACAAACGCCCCGAAAACAGCCCCCATGAGGCCGGACAAAACGATCATCAGGGGCCATGCATGGGTAATCAGCACATGATTGTCGCCAAACAGGGTCGATACCGTGGCCAGGGTGTAGGCCCCCACCCCCACAAAAGCGGCGTGCCCGATGGAGATGAGTCCGGCAAAACCGGTAACCAGATTAAGCCCGATGATGGCCACGACGGCGATGAGAATGTTGTCTAAAACCAGCATATACTTGTTGCTGAGTTCGAAAAAAAACGGCCAGACAAATAAAATGGTCAGAAACGCGGCGAATATCGATCGGTCCAGGTTGGTTGTGAATATCCGCTGCTCTTCCGTATATGTGGAGAAGAAATTGCCTGTGGTTAACCAACGATTCGCTGACATACGTTATACCCGTTCAATTTCGTGGGTTCCGAAGAGACCGTGGGGTTTGAACAGCAGGATCACCAGAAGGATAACATAGGGCAGCACGTTGGCCGTGCCGACGAGGCCCCAGTTCCCGTCAAGATAGCCGCTGGCCAGTTGCTGGATCAGCCCCATGATGATGCCTGCCACAACGGCGCCGATGATGCTGTCGAGCCCTCCGAGAATGACCACGGGAAAGACCGTGATGCCGAATGCGTGAAGGGTATCGAAATTGAGGCCCGTGATGTTGCCGATAATTCCGCCGGCGGCCGCTGCGCTCAGACCCGCCATGGCCCAGGCCAGTCCGAACACCCGGGGCACGGAAATGCCGATGGACATGGACGCAAACTGGTCATCGCTCACCGCCCGCATAGAGATGCCCAGGGTAGAGCGTTTGAAAAACCACGAAAACGCGCCAATAAGGATGGCCGTGACGATGACCCCCACCAACTGTGTCCACGAGATGGACACCCCGCCCAGCACCAGCGGCGTGGTGGGCAGAAACGGCGGAAACGACATGTTCACCGAACCGAACGGCGTCAGATAGATAATACCGTCCAGAATCGACATCAAGCCGATGGTGACCATGATCACCGAAATGATGGGCTCGCCGATGAGACGGCGCAAGAAAATCCGCTCCACGCTCATGGCCAGAAAAAAAGTGATGATCATGCTCAGAAGAAAAGAGAGCACGATGGGAATGCCGACCCAGATGGTCAGGGCATAGGTGATGAAGCAGCCGCCTGCGATGATCTGCCCGTGGGCGATGTTGAGCACCCGGCTCGATTTGTAGATGAGCACAAAACCGAGGGCCGACAAGGCGTAGATCGAGCCAACGACGACGCCGCTAACGATGAGTTGAAAGAAATAGGTCATGACATGCGTTCCATGGTGTAAAAGGGCATCCGCATACTGACGGTGGCGGTCTGACCGTCCTGGTACTGAAAGACCGCCGCCACCTCTTTTTCCGTAACGCTCTCGTCGTAGAGCGCCTGGTACAATTCGTTGTACTTCTCCCGTACAAACTTTCGCCGGATTTTACCGGTCTTGGTCAACTCGCCGTCATCGGTATCGAGCATTTTGTATAAAATGGCGAATCGATGGATGTAAAAATGGGCTTTTTCGATCGACTGGTTGAAATCGGCCACCTGCACTCGGATAAGATCGGCCACCTTCGGATTCAACGACAGGTCCATAAACGTGGTGTAGGAGATCCCCCGGTCCTCGGCCCACTTACCCACGATAATCGGATCGACGTTGATGAGAGCCGCAACGTAGTCCCGCTGGTCCCCGAAGATCACGACCTCTTTGATATAGGGGCTGAACTTGAGCTTGTTTTCCAGAAACATGGGGCTGAACATGTCCCCCTGTCGGTTGTGCATCACGTCGGAAATGCGGTCGATGACCACCAGATGGCCGTCGTCGTCGATGTAGCCGGCATCACCGGAGTGAAGCCATCCGTCTTTTTCCAGCAGTTCGTCTGTCTTGTCGGGCAGTTTGTAGTAGCCCGCGCACACCGACGGCGAGCGCGAGAGGATTTCGCCGGCTTCGGAAATGAGGCACTCGGTGCCCGGCAGCGGTTTTCCCACCGTGTCCGGTTTGATATCGCCATCAACGTGCATGTAGGCGATGCCGGTGATTTCCGTCTGGCCGTAGATCTGTTTGAGGTTGACCCCCATAGCCTGATAGAAGGTGAACAGATCTGGACCCAGCGCCGCCCCGCCGGTGTAAGCCCGCCGGAGTCTCAAAAACCCGATCTGGTTGATCTGGGGCCGGAAGACGATCTGGGTGCCCAGCCAGGACAGCACTCCCAGCATGAAGGGCATGGACTTGCCGGACATCCGGTAGCGGGCGGCCTTTAAACCGATCTTCATGAAATAGGCATGAATCATCCGGTTGAACCAGTAGCTGTCATCCATCTTGAGCCAGATCTGGGAGCGGATGGTCTCGTAAATGCGCGGCGCGCCGAAGACAAAGTGGGGCCCGATCTCTTTGAGATCGTCCATGGCGGTTTCAACCGATTCGGGGAAATTGATGGTGATCCCGGTGGCCATCGCCACACCAAAGGAATTCATCTGCTCGCCGATCCAGGCAAAGGGCAGAAAGCTCAGATACTCATCGGTGGGCTCCAGCGGGTCGACCTTGGTGATCTGCACCCCCATGTTGATGTAGTTGCGGTGGGTCATCATGGCGCCCTTGGGCAGTCCCGTGGTGCCGGACGTCAGGCATAAAAAGCAGACGTCATCTGGCGCGCCCTCATCCACCATGCTTTCAAAGGCGGCGGGGTCCTTTTCCATGGCCGCTTCGCCCAGCCTGCACAGGTCCTTAAAATCCAAGAACCAGTCGTCAGAGCGGTAGCTGCGCATGCCGCGCGGATCCTCGTAGATCACCCGGGTGACACCCGGCACGCGGTCTCGAATTTCCAGCAGCTTATCCACCTGCTCCTGGTCTTCGCAGAACACGACGGTCACTTCCAGATACTCCAAAATCTGGGCGATCTCGTCAGGCAGGCTCGATTGGTATATACCGGCGCCGATACCGCCCACGGCCTGCGCCCCCACGGCGGTAAACAGCATCTCGGGAATGTTATCGCTGATGAGGGCCAGCTTCATTCCCTTGCCAAAACCGATCGCCCCCAGCCCCATGCCCACCTTGCCCACGATGTCGTAGTATTCCTGCCAGGTGTAGCCGCGCCAGATGCCGAACTCCTTTTCCCGCAGCGCAACCCGCTGCGCGCTTTTTCCCACGCGCCAGCGAAGCAGTTGGGGGATGGTGAAATCCGTAAGCGTGATTGTGTCTTCCACGGTCAATTGCTCTCTTCTTCTCCGATGTAGGCCTCAATGACCTTTCTGTTAGCGGCAATTTCCTTGGGCGTGCCCGAGCCGATCACCTCTCCGAAATCGAGCACGTACACCCGGTCGGAAATATCCATGACCACACCGAGGTCGTGCTCCACAAGCACAACCGTGATGTTGCGCTCCTTCTGGATATCGAGGATAAAGCGCACGATGTCTTCTTTTTCCTCGATGTTCATCCCGGCCATGGGTTCATCGAGCAGCAGCAGTTCCGGCCCCAGCGTCAGCGCGCGCGCCACTTCAATGCGCTTTTGCACGCCGTAGCTGAGGTTTCCCACAGTCTTTTTCCGATAGGGTTCCAGTTCCATGAAATCGATGACATCCTCCACATGTCCGCGATTCTCGGCTTCGATGCGCGAAGCCTTCCCGTAGTAGATGAGGGCGTGCAGGAAACTGTAGTTCAGATGACAGTGGCGGGCGAGCATCAGATTGTCGAGCACGGTCATACCACGAAAAAGTTCAAGATTCTGAAACGCCCGGGCGATGCCGTACTTGGTGATTTTGTGGGGCGAGGCCTTGGTCAGCCGGTGCTCACCATAATGGATCTCGCCCTTTGTGGGATGATAGAAGCCCGAGATGCAATTGAGCAAACTGGTCTTTCCGGCCCCGTTGGGTCCGATCACCGAAGTGATCAGTCCGGGTTCGATGGCGATTTCGGCGTTGGTCAAGGCATTGAGCCCGCCGAAAGTGAGCGTGACATCGGAAACGTGTAACTGTCTCATGAGGGCGGCGTCCTGTGGTGAAAAAGCAGCTGGCGCCTAGAGCGCCTGCCAGAGAATGAACGTAATTCATTTTTAAATTAAAGTTAACTGTTTAATCTCAGTTCACCTGTCAGCAGTCAAGGGAAATCACCGGCAGGGTTTTGTGACGAACCGCGGCGCCCACTATTAAATTATTAAGCGGTCGGCCGGAATCACGCTGTCGGCACAAAACGTGTGCCTGCGGACGCAAATCGCTCCCTGTGCCGGTACAACCGCGGACGCCACCCCAGGGGTAACGCGGCGCAGGGGGCAGTAACCCTGATATTTTCCGTTATATTAATATGTTATTCGTTTTTAGCGATTATTTAGGAGGCTGCTGTCATCAGGGCGGCGCACCAAGAGCCCGAACACTGGATCAATGGGTGCCGACAGGGGCATCCGCGTTTAAAAAACCCTTCGCTCAGAAAATGGAGGGTCCGCACATGAAATAATAGCTGGATAATAGTGGGTAAATACCGCTACTCATCAAAGGACAGCAAGTGGGTGGCCAGGTTGACCTTTGTATTGAGCAACCCCAGCTTACGCCGGATATTATAGCGATGGAAAAGCACTGTATTTTTTGAAAGATACAGCAGGTCGGCAATTTCCTGACTGCTCCGGCCGGCCTTGATAAGGTTGGCCACCTTTATCTCCATCGGAGTGAGCCTGAAATGCTTGGCGGAAAGACGGCTGATGAAGGGCGAAACGATATTGTCCAGGTTACTCTCCAGGACATGCACCAGTGAGGCCTGCTCGGTACTCAGTCGGGCCTTTTTAAGCCGCCCCAGATAAGGCGTCACTAACTCCCGCACATTGGACAGCAGATTATCTTCAAGCTCCCCCTTGTCGGACTCCCGTTGCTTGAGCAGCACCTTGAGAGCGGTGTTGACCTCTTCCAGATGGCCGGACTGGGCCGCCAGCTCCGCCTTGCTGCGACGCTGAGCCTCCTCGGCCCGCCGGCGCTCCTCCACTTCGCGGGCCAGGCGCCGGTTGCTTTTTTCCAGCTCCGAAGTGCGGGCCTCCACGAGTTTCTCCAGCCGCTCATGGTATCGGTGGAGTTCGCGTTCGGCGCGCTTTCGGGCCGTAATGTCCCGAAGGATCACGATATTGCCGGCAGGTTTTCCGCTGTGATCGTCATAGAGCGTAGAGCTGATTTGCACATCCAGCACCTGACCGTCCCGAGTGAGGCGCCGGGTTTCGAAAAGCTGGATTTTTTTGCCGCTCAGCATGCGCTTGATGGCCTCCCGCGTCTCCGGCCAGTTTTCCTCGGGCACAAAATCGATGTTTCCGCCGAGCATCTCCTCCCGTCGCCATCCGAGTGTCTGCTCGAAGGCCGGATTCACATAAACCGCTTTTCCTTCAATATTGTAGACGACAATGGGATCCGGGGAATATTCCAGCAGGCTTCGATAGCGTTCTTCGCTTTCCCGCAGACTCTCCTCGGTGTGGCGGCGTTGGGCCAGCTCACGCCGGAGGTCTTCGTAGAGCCGGACGTTGTCCAGGGCAATAGTGGCCAGTTCGGCAAAGCGCCCCAGGATGCTGATCACCTCCTGGCCGAACTGCCGCTCCCCCTCGACGCTGGCCAGGCCGATGACGCCCAGCACCTGGTTTTCAGCCTTGAGAGGGATGCCCACCACGGCACGCAACCGGTCCAGGGACTTACCGGGCAGCCGCCCTTCCCACTCGTGATAATCGTTCACCACCAGGGGCGCGCCACTCTCCCACACCTTACCGCCCAGCCCCTCACCCGGATTTACCCGAAGCCCAAGCTGTTGGGTGAACAGGCCCATGCCCACCCGCATTTGCATCTGGGTCTGGCCTGGCTCGATAAGGTAAAAGAATCCGTGTTCGGTACCGGTCAACACCGCGGCGCGGTCAAGGATGGCCTCCAGCAGTTCGTTTCTTTCCCGCCGATTGATGAGCCCTAGGGTGGTTTCATGAAGCGCGGACAGGTAGGTGTTCTGCCGACGAAGAATCTGTTCGGCCTCTCGCCGGCGGCGCGTTTCCTCATCGAGAGCACGGACCTTCTCCGTTAGTGCCTCATAGCTCGGCTTAGCAGGGGGCGCTGTCATGGATAACTTCCTTTCCGGTCGCCGCCACCTAAAGGATGACCTTGCCGGTGACGTATTTCACCACATCTTCGGGATCGTCCAAAACCTTCAGAATATCCAAGTCCCTCGGTGAAATGCGTCCGGCCGCCACCAATCGGTCGTTGATCCAATCGATAAGACCGCCCCAGAAATCGGAGCCCACCAGTACGACAGGGAAAGGTTTGATGCGCCGGGTCTGGATCAGTGTAACGGCTTCAAACATTTCGTCAAGCGTGCCGAAACCGCCAGGCATGATGATATAGGCGGATGCATATTTTACCAGCATCACCTTACGGACGAAAAAATAATTGAAGGCCAGCTGGATGTCGGCATAGGGGTTTGGTTTTTGCTCGAAAGGCAAGTGGATGTTGAGCCCCACCGAGGTCCCCCCCGCATCCGACGCGCCCTTGTTGCCGGCCTCCATGATGCCTGGGCCGCCGCCGGTCATAACGGCGAATCCGGCCTTCACGAAACCGGCGGCAATGGCCTCGGCGGCACGGTACAATGGATCGTCGGGGGCCACCCGTGCTGATCCGAAAATACTCACGGCCGGGCCGATGTCGTGAAGGGTTTCCACGCCATCAACGAATTCGCCCAAAATCTTAAACAGGCGCCAGGATTCACCAAACCTCAAATCGTCAATGAGAAACTGTTTTTCCATTACACGCTCCATAGAATCGCTGTCACCGGCTACCAGCCGGCGGTTATACGCGTCAGGCACCCCCCTCGAATCCGATGCTTACCGCCTCGCCGTCAACGATTACGGGGATACGCCGCACGCCGCCGGAGACCAGCAGCATCGCTGCCAGATGCCGCGGATCTTCGAATACGTTGATATACGTGTGCTCGCGACCATCCCTGCGACAGGCTTCACGAGCCGCGACGGTATGGGGTCACGTGTCTTTTCCGTAGATAATGATGCCAGTTGCCATACAGCCGCCCTCCTTTCTCACACAAGCCTCCCGCATTCAAATCGGTTTGACAAAGCGCAGATAGGCTGTTAGTGATTTTAGGTTCTAATTAGTGCCCATCCAGAAACGGCATCTTTGCTTTAGAAACCCTGCGCTGCGCGCAGGATTCCAGGCGGAACCGACGGCCCATGCTCTGAACCAAAAGATACCATTTCTGGACGGACACTGATTAAGCGGTACCGCGATGACGCCCATGACAGCACCGACCCGCACCCTATCCCGAACCGTCACCATCGTCAACGCTCTCGGCCTGCATGCGCGATCCGCAGCTCGCGTTGCGACCATCGCCGGCAAGGCCTCTGGATCCGTATGGATAGAGAGCGGTAAGGAACGCGTCGACGCTTCGAGCATCATCGACATGCTTAGCTTGGGCTGCGCCCAGGGAACACGAGTGCAGGTGGTCATCGAGGCCACTGATGACAGCGGTGTCCTGGAGGACATCGTGTCTTTGATTCAGAGCGGTTTTGGAGAGCCTTCGTGAACGCAGCGGACCAGAGCACCTCAGAGATTAGAATCACCGGCATCAGCGCCTCCCCAGGCATCTGCATCGGCAAGGCCTATATGGTCGACACCGAGGGGGTCGAGGTGGTCAATACCTACCGCCTGGCTCCCGGAGAGCTGGAAGATGAAAAAAACCGATTCAAATCGGCTGTCAAAAAAGCCCGTGACCAGTTGGACGACATCATCGACAACACACCCGAAGCCCACCGCCAGCAAAACCAGATTCTTGAAACCCACAAAGTGCTGCTCCGGGACAAGATGCTCTTCAATCGCACCCTGGATCGCATCTCCGAGGAAGGCATCAACGCCGAGTGGGCGCTCAAGAAAGTTGTGGCTGACATCAAAAACACGTTCACCGACATTGAAAACAGCTATGTCCGTGAACGGGCCAACGATATCGTTCAGGTCTCCGAGCACGTCTTCAGAAATCTGAGCGGCGCCGGCGACGTGCGCATTGCCGAAATCCGCAAACGGGTAATTCTTGTAGCCCGGGATCTTTCTCCGGCTGAAACCAGCCAAATCGACCTCGAGCGCATCAGGGGCTTCATTACCGATCGCGGCGGCAAGTCTTCACACACCAGCATCATCGCCAGAGCCCTTGAGATCCCGGCCGTGCAGGGGCTGCATAACGCCACCCGGTTGATTCGAAACGACGATCTGATCATTGTGGACGGATCCGCCGGTCTGGTCATCGTCAATCCCAGTGAAAGCACACTGATTGCTTTCGAAGAAAAACGAATCGCCTACGAAGAGCGCAAAGCGGCCATCGGGCGCAGCAGCCACCTGGAGGCCCGCACCACCGACGGTGTCCATGTCCACGTCATGGCCAATATCGAATTGCCCGAAGAAGTTGTCTCGGCGCACAGCTACGGCAGCGACGGCATCGGGCTGTACCGGACGGAGTTCCAGTACATGAGCATCAGTGGTTTTCCATCGGAAGAAGCGCTTTTCGATAAATACAAAGACGTGGTGGATGTGATGGCCGGCAAGCCCGTGACCATACGCACTTTAGACATCAACGGCGACAAGGCTGTAAGCTACGGCACCGACACCTTCGAAGAAAACCCGGCTCTGGGCCTGCGCGCTATCCGCTATTGCCTGAAAAAAACCGATGTATTTCGCACGCAGTTGCGGGCCATCCTGCGAGCAGCCGCTTTTGGCAACGTGCGTATCCTGTTTCCCATGATTTCCAGCAAGGAAGAAATTGAGGCTGCCGTCGAACTGCTGGACACCGTTGCCGCTGAACTGGCCGCCGAAGGGCTGAAATTCAAACGAGAAATACCCATCGGCGCGATGATCGAAGTGCCTTCAGCGGTCATCATGGCCGACGCACTGGCCGACATCGTCGATTTTTTCAGTCTCGGCACCAACGATCTCGTACAATACACCCTGGCCATAGACCGCGGCAACCAGGAGGTGGCCCACTTGTTCCAGCCGCTTCACCCGGCTATCCTCCGGATGGTGAAGCATGTGGCCACGGTCGCCCGGGAAAAAGGCGTAAAAACCTACATCTGCGGGGAAATGGCCGGCGATCCACTCAATGTGCCGATTCTCATCGGGCTGGGCCTGGAGGAGTTCAGCATGAACCCACAATCGATCCCGGCCGTTAAAAGCATGATACGGGAAGTCGACACTGAAAGCTGCGCACGGTTTCTGGATAAGGTATTGCAGCTGACCGCAGTGCGGGAGATCAACACACTGGTGGAGTCCACTTACGGCCCCATCCTTCAGGAGCGCATATACGGCGCCTGAACCTTGATGGTCCCGTAAAAAGTCGGAATCTCTCGCAAAGCCGCCGTTCGACAGGCTCACGGCCCTGAGCGAAGTCGAAGGGCAACGATCGCAAAGTTAACACACTGATATTAAATAAATTTTTCTTGGCGTGCTTGGCGGCTTTGCGAGAAAATTGCTTTTCTACGAGCTGGTCAACCTTAGTCACTGCGCGCGCGGAAATGACGGACGTGAGGGAATCATGGTCGACAAGGGGCACGAAAAAGTGGTGGCCGAAAACCGCAAGGCGCGCCACGACTACTTCATCGAAGACACCTATGAAGCCGGCATGGTACTCACCGGTACCGAGGTCAAGTCCCTAAGGCAGGGCCGCGCGAATCTCAAAGACAGCTACGCCCGCATTAAAAACGGCGAGGTGTACGTCTACCAGATGCACATCAGCCCCTACCCTTTTGCCTATTATGATAATCATGAGCCGCTGCGCCCGCGAAAACTGCTGCTTCACAAATCTGAGATCAGCAAACTTTACGGCAAGATCAATGAACAGGGGCATTCTCTCATTCCACTGCGACTCTACTTCAAAAACGGCAAGGTCAAAATCCTGCTCGCCCTGGCCAAGGGCAAACGCAAATACGACAAGCGCGAAACCATCCGCGAGCGCGACGGCAAGCGGGAACTGGACCGCGCCCGAAAGACCTACAAATAAACTGCGGCAAACAGCGCCGCAGTCTATATATGGCACTTCAAAACCTTAATCAGTTCACATAGATAACTTTTAATCCCCTCCTGGAAGCGGATCATACCGGTAAGATTTTATCTGCTGTCGGCCACTCTCAGAACACTTCCAAACCCTTTCAAGAAACACCATAATTTCTATATATTATATTAAAACAGCCATTTGGAATCTTCGTTATCTACTGTCTCGATCTGGATAGCCGAGAAAGCGGCCTCAGAAAAAAACACAACCGCTTCGAAATAATCGATTGACACCATGGAAAATATGCAATATTGATTCACACCATGAATTATAAATTAGATCCAGAAGCGCTCATCCCGCAATACCAGCTCGACCAGTTTCAGGAGCTCATCGGCAAGCTGTTTCAGTGCTGCCAGGAACGCATACAGTACCAGAGCGAGCGTTTTGGCCTTCCGGACGCTGAGCTTCGGTGTCTCAAGCTCTTTGAAAGCGAGCGATACCTGACCGCCAAGGGAATCGCCCATCGGATGAATGTCGTCAAAAGCCGCGTGACCAAGATTATCGACGGCATGGTTCGAAAAGGCATGGTGCAAAGAGTCAAAGATCCGGAAGACTCGCGCATCACTCTGTTGAGCCTCACCTCGAAAGGGCAGGCCAAGCTTGATGCGATCAACGACTTTTTATCCGACGTGCACCAGGAAGTTCTTAACCGCCTGGTTCCTGAACAGCGCACCATCATGCTGTCAAACCTGGAAGTGCTCAAAACCGCCATGCAGTCCGTCAAGGACATGATGACCTGACCAGCAGTCGCGGTATCGGCTCAGTTTCCTATACAGAAGGCAATTTTTGTGAGATATTGGTTCATATCATATACTTTTTCATAGTCGATAAGCCTGGATCAGATTGGTTTTCAATTGCTTATCAAGTCTATAGCATCAACCGTAGGAGGTCCAAATGGAAAACATGGAACAGCAATTGGCGGACGTAAAAGCCCAACTCGATACGCTCCGCACCGGGCAGCCCGAAAACAAGCTGGCGATGGTGGTCTTCAGCGGTGATCTGGACAGGGCCCTCGCCGCACTGATCATCGCCACCGGCGCCGTTGCCATGGGCATGGAAGCAGTCCTGTTCTTCACCTTCTGGGGCACTCCGGTGCTCAGGGACAAAAACAAGAGCGTGAGCGGCAAGGACACCATGGGAAAGATGTTCGGAACGATGCTGCCCAAGGGGGCCGATGCCTTGAAGCTGTCCAAAATGAACATGGGCGGCATGGGCACCATGATGATGAAAACCCTCATGAAGCAAAAAAACGTTGCATCGCTGGCAGATATGCTGGCGCTGGCCGAGGAGCTCGAGGTGCGCATCATCATCTGCGAGATGAGCATGGATCTGATGGGCTTCAAACGCGAAGAGATGATCAACTACAAGCACCTGGAGTATGGCGGTGTGGCAAAATTCATAGCCGAAGCCGGGACCAGCAAGATCCAACTTTTCATTTAGTGCCCGGCCATAAACGGCATCTTTGCCTTAGAAACCCTGCGCTGCGCGCAGGGTTCCAGGCGAAACAACCGGCTCAGGGCGGCGTTTTAAAGCCCCAAACATCGCGGGGCTTACCGGTAAGGCATCATGCCATTTTTATTCGCTCGCGATGCTCGCTGCGCCGGCCCGCACTTTTCGAAATCATCGGGCTGTTCGTCTGGAACCCGGTGCGAAGCACCGGGTTTCCAAGACAAATAGCAGGCTATTCCTCCGGTTTCGAAAATGCTCAAGCCTTGCCCTGAACCAAAACCTACCATTTCTGGACGGACACTATTTAGTACTTTAAGGGCGACAACCAGCTTGCAAAAAAACCAAATAACTAAGGAGAAACGCAATGAGTGACGACATCACAGTGAAAAAAGTTCTCGATCTCAAAGGCCTGGCATGCCCCATGCCGGTGGTAAAAATGAGCAAAGGCATCAAGGATGTGGCCGTGGGTGAAATCGTTGAGGCCATTACCACCGATCCCGGCGCGCTGGCCGATTTTCCCGCATGGGCCAAAACCAGCGGCAACGAGATCGTAAAGACCGATCAAAGCGGCGATGAGATCAAGTTCTACGTCAAACGCAAAGCCTGACCATCTCAGGCGCCGGCTGCGAGCAGGTGAAATCTGCTTGGCCGCTGTCGGAACAACCGGTACACGGATCTCCCCCCCGTGAACCCGCGCCGCCACAGGCCAGTCTGCTCGATCTCCAGTGCCTGCGACAGGACCGGTGTCGGCGCACCAAGGAGGCAAAATTGGAACCCGTCATCTATTTCATACTGGTACCGATGGTCTACATTGCCTTCGGCGTGTTCGCCATCGGCACGGTATTTCAGCTGGTCAGCATTTTCAGCAAACCTAAAAACCCATCGACACTGCGGATCTATCCGGACAAAGGCGCTCCGTGGCTGCTGGCGGCAGCAGACGCCCTTTTCTTCCCCACGATCCGCCGCCACAAACCACTGCTGTGGGTATTTCTCGTCATTTTCCATGTGGGCCTGCTCCTGTTGCTGATTACCCACCTCGAGCTGATCGCCGAATGGGCGCCGCTTCAGATCATTGCCCATGACATTCCCATGGGCCACGGCTTTGTGGGGCTATCGATGATCATCTGCCTGCTTTACTTTCTACTGCGCCGGTTCAAATCTCCGGTGCGCGAGCTCTCGGTGCCGGAAGACTACTTGATGCTCATCCTGCTGCTTCTCACGGTGCTCTTCGGTGCGGAAATGAACTGGGCCCGCACCTGGTACGAGTATGGCGAAATGGGCGTGGGCGACTACCGCGAATATCTGTACGGACTGGTCACTTTCAGCCCCGAGCTGCCCGATGTGACACGCTATTCCGGTCACTCCTTCATGCTCGTGGTCCACGTTTTCTTTGCCAACGTGCTGCTGATTCTCTTTCCGTTCAGCCAGATGATTCACGCGTTTTTGGCACTTCCCATCAATAAACTGCGAAGAGGCTAACCATGGACAAGCAAACCCGTGACGACCTGCTTGCGCTCTTTGGCAGCAAGCTGAACCAGGCCATGCGGCTTTATCTGGAAACCTGCACGCGCTGCGGCGTGTGCACCGAAGCCTGCCATGTCTATGCATCCATGGGCCGCGTCCAGAACATTGCCGCCTACCGCGCGGAAATCATCCGGCGGCTTTACCGAAAATACTTTAAAACCAAAGGCAAGCTGATGCCGGGCCTGGGCGAGGCCAAGGAACTTAACGAACTGGCCATGACCGAGCTTTTCGAGGCGGCCTACTCCTGCACGGGATGCCGCCGGTGCATGATGTACTGCCCCTTCGGCATCGACACCCAGATGCTCATGAGCATTGCCAAACTGCTGCTCATCGGCCACGGCAGCGAACCGGAGACCCTCTCCATGCTGGCGGACATGTCCGTCCAGAAGGGGGAATCTGTCGACATGTTCAAGGAGAGTTTCATCGCGGGCATCAAGAAACTCGAAAACCAGGTGGTGGCCAAATGGCACTCGGAAGCCGGGGAATCAGTCATCCCGGTGGATGTTGAGGGAGCCGACCTGCTTTACGTCGCCCTGGCCGGGGCCCACTCCATCATCCCGGCAGCGGCCATCTTCAATGCGGCCGGCGAAAAATGGACCCTGAGCTTTTTCGAAGCGGTCAATTTCGGCGCATTCGTGGGCGATCCGACCAAGACCAAGCTCATTTTGGAGCGCATCGTGAAAGAAGCCGTCAGACTCAAGGTCAAGGAGGTCTGCATCTGCGAGTGCGGTACGGCGTTCCGGGTCATGAAGCACCTGTCGGGCAAACATGAATTCAAGGTCACCGCCATCACCGAGGTTCACGCCCGCTACATCCGGGAGGGGCGCATCACGCTCGACAAGAGCAAGACCAAAGGCCCGGTCACCTACCACGATCCCTGCCAGATCGCCCGGAACGGCGGCGTCATCGACGAACCCCGATACATTTTGAAGCATTTGACCGACGACTTCCGGGAAATGAGCCCGGAACCCAACTACAACTGGTGCTGCGGCGGCGGCGGCGGACTGGTGGCTCTTGGCGAGGACACCCTTGATTTCCGCATGAAATCCGCGCGCGTCAAATTCGACCAGGTGAAAAAGACCGAGGCGACGATTCTGAGCACGGCCTGTGAAAACTGCCACGAGCAACTCAAAAACCTCAATGACCACTACAAAATGGGCGTGGAAGTAAAGTTTCTTTCCTCCATGGTAGCGGACGCGCTGATTCACCCGTAGCCATTGATGCAATGCACCCGATTCCACTACCAACGAAGGAGGTAAGCAGACATGAGTAAACGTTACTTCAAGTTCGTGATGGTCATGACTCTGGCGCTGGCCGTGACCACTCCGGCATGGGCCACCAACGGCACCAACCTCATCGGAATTGGTCCCACATCCCGCGCCATGGGCGGCGTCGGCGTCGCCGCCCCGCAAGATGCCGTCAGTGCCATCTTTGCCAACCCTGCAGGGATGTGCTTCGGCTCATACTGCCCGGGATCCGAAGCCGAATTTGGTGGCACCTTTTTTGCGCCAACCGTCAAGAGTACTGTAAAGACGCCTTTTGGCGCAGCCTCTGAAGACAGCCAGATGAAACCCTTCGTCGTGCCGGCGGTGGGAATCGCGGCGCCGGTCAACCCAAAGCTTCGTTTCGGTATCGGTGCGTACGGGGTTTCAGGCATGGGGGTCGATTACAAAGGCAAATCACCGGCGGTGTATGGTAATCTTTACACTAAACTGGAAATAATGAAATTTGCCCCCAATTTAGCCTATCAGGTCAGTGACAATTTTTCAGTTGGGGCCAGCTTGAGTGTTGACTACCAGAATTTGGATTTAGGCGAGGGCTCGGCTCACGATTATGCATACGGCGCTCAATTGGGTCTGATCTACAAGATCGGGATATTCTCACTGGGCGCATCCTATACAACCCCTCAAGGCGTCACGCATAAAAACGTATCGTCTTTTGGGTCCGGGACCCCTGCCAACAACGTTGTATATCCGACAAAAAGATATTTTGATTTAGAGTTGCAGAGCCCCCCCATTTATGCTGGCGGTGTGGCCTTCCAGCCCAACGACAAGCTCCTGGTTGAATTCGACATCAAGTACCTGCCGTGGGCTGATGCCTCAGGCTACAAGGATTTCGATTGGGATAACCAGTGGGTGTATGCGCTCGGTGCCCAATATCGTGTGACCCCGGCGGTCGCCTTACGAGCGGGTTACAATTATTCCAAAAACCCCGTAAAGGAACACAATGGTTTTAATGCCGGTGGCGCCACCAACCTGCAAGGGACCTCTGTTCCCAATTTTATGTACGAGCAGTTCCGGATCATTGGCTTTCCGGCCGTGGTCGAACAACACGCCACCCTGGGACTTGGCTGGAATGTAACCGAGTCCTTCATCATTGATCTGTCCCTGATGCACGCATTCAAACAAAGCATCAGTGAGTCTGATTCCTCAGGCACATGGTCTTTTGAATCCTCTCTCGAGGAGACATCGACCTCCTTCGGTTGCACCTGGCGGTTCTAGTCTCCCGGAAGCGGGTCAAGTGACGAACTGCCCCAAAAAAACACAGGCGGGTCCTATTTCAGGACCCGCCTTTTTTGTTCTGCGCTATCTCATTGACTATCTGGGAGCGTTGCCTTATCTTACGCCACGATTTATCGCTCTTTTACAAACACCTCACCAATCCGTTGCCATCCGCACGACCGGCGTTGCGTCGCGGATGCACCCACCCAATGGGGGCGAAATGGCTTCGACGGGGGTAATGAAGCATAGGTTGCATGCCGAGCTCTCGCTGACTCGTTAAACCGGCGGGAACTAAACATAATCGCAGACGATTATAACTACGCCGTAGCCGCTTAGTCGGCTACCGTTCCTTCGGGGAGAGCCTGCGCCCCCGTCTGGAGCGTCGACTAGCAGGACCGCCGATTCCGGGTGCCTGTACCGGTATCGGTTAAACTCATAGGATAAGCGCTTGGATATCCGGCCAGGAGGAGCTCCCGGCGCCGACAATTAAAATTCTGGAAAAGCATGTAGACGCCTCTGTGGAGTACTTCCGGACGGGGGTTCAACTCCCCCCGCCTCCACCAAATTCAAATCCAAGAAGGTCCAATAAAGTCAGAAAAACCAATAATTATGGTGGTTTTTCTGATTTTGCTGTCCGATAGGGACTTGTAACGTCTCTTGACATCCCGTCATTTTTGACGGTATTTATGGCGGTAGATCCAGTACAGCAAGGAGGATATACCGTCATGCCCCTCACTGATACCGCCATCCGCAATGCCAAGACCCGCGAAAAAGCATACAAAATAACCGACAGGGCCGGTCTCTACCTCCTGGTCCAGCGGTCGGGTAAATATTTCCGTTTTGATTATCGCTTCCAGGGAAAACGAAAGACACTTGCCCTCGGCGTCTATCCGAATGTATCGCTCAAAACCGCCAGGGAAAAGCTTGAGGACGCTCGCCGGCTGCTGAAAAACGATATCGATCCCTCCGAATACCGAAAAACAAACAAGACCATACTCAAGGAACAGGTGGACAACAGCTTCGAAGTTCTATCGCGCGAGTGGTTCGCAAAAAACAAACATATCTGGACTCATGGGCACTCCAGGACCATCATCCGACGCTTGGAGCTGAACATTTTCCCGTGGCTGGGGTCACGGCCGGTCGCATCTATCACCCCTCCGGAAATGTTGGCGGTCCTGCGCCGGATTGAGGATAGAGGCGCCCTTGAGACCGCCCACCGAGTGCTTCAAATCTGCAGCCAGGTGTTTCGATATGCCATCGCCACAGGACGCGCCGAGAGAGATCCCAGCGCCGACCTTCGAGGCGCCCTACCACCCACCAAGCCCAAACGAATGTCAACCATCACCGACCCCAAGAAAATCGGCGAACTCCTCCGTGCCATAGACGGCTACTCCGGTCACTTGATCACCCGGTGTGCCATGAGGCTTGCTCCATTAGTATTTGTGCGGCCAGGTGAATTGAGAAAGGCTGAATGGTCTGAGATCGATCTCGAAAATGCCGAATGGAAAATCCCAGCCGAAAAAATGAAAGGACGAACCCCACACATAGTCCCCCTGTCCAGCCAAGCCGTCCAGATTTTGAGAGAGATAGAGCCGCTTTCTGGAGGGGGGCGATACGTGTTCCCCTCATTGCGGACAAACAGACGCCCTATGAGCAACAACACCGTATTGGCAGCATTAAGAAGAATGGGGTACGCCAAGGACGAGATGAGCGGCCACGGGTTCCGAAGCATGGCCAGCACGCTTTTGAATGAGCAGGGATGGAACCGTGATGCCATTGAGCGACAACTGGCTCATGCCGAGGGAAACAGTGTTCGGGCAGCGTATAACTACGCTGAATTCCTGCCGGAACGCAGACAGATGATGCAGGCGTGGGCTGATCACCTTGATGGACTTAAAGCCACAGTTTAAATCGCACCATAGAAGCCACCAACACAAAGTAAGTTATAGGCCCCCGCTCCTTGCTAAACGTGTCTCCAGAAGGATGAGGCCATAGGTAGGCATCTGGCTGGTTCATCCCCGCGTGTGCGGGGAACGCGCCGGAAAAAGCCGGCGACCGGGACCAAAATAAGGTTCATCCCCGCGTGTGCGGGGAACGCAACCTACAATGCGAGTAAATAAAATATGTGCCCGGTTCATCCCCGCGTGTGCGGGGAACGCATCGGCGAAGCGCTCGACAAGGCCATAGACGCCGGTTCATCCCCGCGTGTGCGGGGAACGCTGGATATGCTGGCCGCCGAGAGTTTTGACGCGGGGTTCATCCCCGCGTGTGCGGGGAACGCTCGGAGATGCCGAGGCCGAGCAACTGTTAATGCGGTTCATCCCCGCGTGTGCGGGGAACGCGCCAGCGCCCATACAGATAACCGGGTAAACCGCGGTTCATCCCCGCGTGTGCGGGGAACGCTGACGGATGCTTCGCGCTGATTGCTGACGACACGGTTCATCCCCGCGTGTGCGGGGAACGCATCGCAAGTCGGCCGTCTGGAAGCTCGATCACCGGTTCATCCCCGCGTGTGCGGGGAACGCGACGGTTGACTGCCGGCGGAAGTGGCGCGGCGGGGTTCATCCCCGCGTGTGCGGGGAACGCCCCGGCCGCATGACCCAATAGCCATAAGGAGGCGGTTCATCCCCGCGTGTGCGGGGAACGCCCGAGCAGGAACTCGCGCTCTCCGATGTGCAGCGGTTCATCCCCGCGTGTGCGGGGAACGCGACTCAAGGCGGATCGAGCGTCTTTATGTATGCGGTTCATCCCCGCGTGTGCGGGGAACGCCGGTTTTCCGCCTGAATCCATGCCATTCCGAGCGGTTCATCCCCGCGTGTGCGGGGAACGCGCGGTATGGAATGACGCAACAAACGCGCATATCGGTTCATCCCCGCGTGTGCGGGGAACGCTTCAGGTCTGAGGCGTATTGCGAAACGACCTGCGGTTCATCCCCGCGTGTGCGGGGGAACGCTGTATCGCTGCCGCTGAACTCAGTGACCTCAACGGTTCATCCCCGCGTGTGCGGGGAACGCCACCCTTGCTACGGGTGCCATTACTGCGGACGCGGTTCATCCCCGCGTGTGCGGGGAACGCTTAAAAATGAGCAGTTGATAAATTTAAAAGTGCGGTTCATCCCCGCGTGTGCGGGGAACGCCCCGCGAAGAAGTCCTGGCGCTGAACGATCACCGGTTCATCCCCGCGTG
>JBDRRP010000156.1:0-4666 GCA_043825735.1 Pseudomonadota bacterium
GGCTGTCTTCTCACCGATAAAGGCTATTCGGCCCGACTGAAAGACCTGTTTGATCATCAGAGCGACTTTGCCGTGCGAGACCTCCATCTGCTGAGGCACGGCCGTCACCTGCGCCTGGACGATAAAACAAAGATCATCGTCGGCAGAACCCAAAAAGACAATGAAAATATAACCGAACATTTCAATCCAGCCCTGGACACCATCTTAAAGGTGAAAAATTTTCCCGGCCCGACCGTTCTGGTGCCGTACGGCGGCGAGAAAGATATTTTGGCGCATGCGGCAGCTATCTGTACCGGCTACAGCAAGGCACCGGAAGGCACTCCCGTCGATGTGACTGCCGACTCCCCGCAGGGGCTGGAAGCCATCCGGACACTCGGAATAAAACCCATTAATATCAGGCGGTTCATAATTTAAAAGCACCAATGCCCTGTTGGCTCACCTCAGTGACATGGTAATCCGAAAATCCCGCAGGATATCTTTGCCTTCCGGTAGGCTTTATGGTAGATCTGCCCTGGACTTTCGGCAGAGAAGAGGGCCCCTCTCTTTCACTATCAAGAGACGTGAGTTGCGCAACCGGACAAACCCCATGAACGGATCGCTTTACAAAAAAGTCGGCATCGCATCGGTCATCATGATGGCATCGGTGTTTTTCAGCCGGCTGATCGGCATCGTGAGGGAGATGGTGATCGCATACATCGGCGGTGTGGGCAGAGGGGTCGATGCATACCAGGTGTCATTCGTGATTCCGGAAATCCTGAACCACCTGGCTGCCAGCGGTTTTTTGTCCGTAACCTTCATTCCGATTTTCTCGTCCTATCTGGCCAATGGAAAAGAAGATGACGGTTGGAAAGTGTTTTCCGTAGTCATGACGTGCTTCGGCGGCGGTCTGCTTGCCCTGATCTTCGCGGCAGTCATCTTTGCCCCGCGGCTTGTCGGACTATTGGCCCCGGGAATCGACGATCCCAAGGTGATGGCGGATGCCGTAAGGATGACCCGCATCATTCTTCCTGCCCAGTTTTTCTTTTTCACCGGCGGCATGTTCATGGCGGTTCAGTTCGCCAAAGAGAAATTCTCCTTCCCGGCGCTGGCGCCGCTGGTATACAATCTGGGCATCATCGCCGGCGGCGTCGCCCTGGGATCCCGAATCGGAATGGATGGCTTCTCCTGGGGGGTGCTCGCCGGGTCGTTCGCCGGCAACTTCGCACTTCAGTACTGGGGCGCCAGAAAGGCCGGGATGCGCTTCGTGCCGACACTCGACTTCCGGCACCCTGAGCTCTGGGCCTACATCAAATTGACTCTTCCGCTGATGCTCGGACTGACGATGATGTTTTCGACAGAGGTTTTCCTCAAGTTTTTCGGGAGTTATCTGCCCGGAGGCGGAATTTCCGCCCTCAACTACGGGCTGAGGATAATGCTGTTTCTGGTGGGATTTTTCGGCCAGGCCCTGGGTGTGGCCTCATTCCCCTTTCTGGCCCGACTGGCGGCGGAGAACCGAATGGCGGACATGGAACGACTGCTGAACGACGCGCTGAGATATCTGTCTCTTGTGGTACCGTTTTCCGTGCTGCTGATCGTGCTCCGATACGAGATCGTCATCCTGCTGTTTCAGCGCGGGCGTTTCGACGCGGCAGCCACGGAGTTGACCGCCCGGGTACTGGTGTGGCTCATGATCGGGGCATCCGCATTTGCCGCACAGACGGTGGTGGTCAGGGGTTTTTACGCCGTTAAAAATACGCTGCTTCCGGCGCTGTATAGTTCGCTGGCCGTGGTGTTCAGCCTCCCGCTTTACCTTATCGGCCTGCGATGGATGGGGGTGGAAGGGGTGGCCCTGGCCGTTTCCCTGTCTGCGATGCTTCAAGTCACCATTCTCTATCTTCTGTGGAGCCGGCACACGGGCAACCGGGATGTGGGAAGAGTCTGCGGGGCTTATGCCCGTCAGATCCTTTTTGCCGTGCCGCTGGCTATCGGCCTGTCGGCGATTCGAAACACACTGCTTGCAGGCCTTCCGGCGTCCACTCCCGCCAATTGCATCATTGTCGCATCCATCGTCGGCACGGTCTTCCTGCTGCTGATGGCCGGTGCCGGCTACCTTTTAAAAGTCGAAGAAATCATGGGGACCATCGGAAAAGTTCGCGCCCGGTTCACTACCAACAACCGAAAAAAGGCCGACTGACAGCATTGTTCGCCATGGGTATCCGGCACCCGGCAGACACCTCGGACGGGGAACGCTTATATACAGGAATCTGCTTGATCAGCCCACGATGATATGATTAATAGCGGTTGGCGTGTAGCAAACCAGCCGGCACTCAGGCGTTGCGGTTTAAGCGCACACCGAAATGTGTAACATTTCCCTAAAACAGGAATTTAGTGAATGACCCGGGCCAACATCGTCATCACATTTACCATCGCCCTTCTGACCATCAGCCTCTGGGCATTTTTCAATCATCCGGAGGTCGAGCCCCCGTGGCCGGAAAAGATCCAGGGCTTTTGTTTTATGCCGTTTCGCGCCGGCCAGGACCCCATCAAAAACATTTTTCCGACTGAGGCGCAAATCCATGAGGATCTGGCCATGCTGGCCGGTAAGGTCCACGCGGTCCGAACCTACAGCATGGAAGTTCCCATGGATCAGATTCCCCGGCTGGCAGAAAAATACGACATAAACGTAACGCTCGGGGCATGGATCAGCCAGGATTACGGACGCAACGAGGAAGAGATCGAACGATTGATCGAGGTGGCCCGCACCAGCCCGAACGTTGTGCGCGCGATCGTAGGCAATGAGGCAATCCTTCGCGGAGACGTCCCCATTCCGCTGCTCATCAGCTATCTGAGAAAGGTCCGCACCGCCCTCCATATACCGGTCAGTACGGCCGAACCCTGGCATGTCTGGAAAAGCACCCCCGAACTCGCCGAAAATTCAGATTTTATAGGCGTTCACCTGCTGCCATTCTGGGAAGGTATCCCCGTGGATCTGGCTGTAGACTTTTCGGTAAATCGCTATAACGAACTCAAGGCCCAGTTTCCGGATAAACCCATTATCATTGCCGAAGTGGGATGGCCCAGCAATGGCCGGACCCGGCGTTCGGCCGTCGCATCCCCGTCCAACGAGGCCACGTTTCTTCGCAGATTTCTAAAGCGTGCCGAGGAAGAAAATTACATTTACTATCTGATGGAGGCATTCGACCAGCCGTGGAAACGCCAGAGCGAAGGCGCGGTAGGTGCGTACTGGGGCGTTTACGACGTCGAGCGCAAACCCAAGTTCGCCTTTTTCACGCCCATCGTCAACATTCCCGAATGGCGGGTCCTGGCCGCCATTTCCGTCGTCGTGGCCGCCATTACCCTCGCTATGCTGCTCATAGACAGCCAGACGCTGAACGTTCGCGGCCGGAGCTTCCTGGCGGTGGTGGCCTTTGCCCTGGTCACCGTGTCGGTATGGGCCACCTATGACTACGTGCACCAGTACATTACCCTGACAACGGTTGTCGTGGGCGTGTTGATTGTTTGCGGCATCATCGGTGTACTGATCGTGCTGCTTACGGAGGCCCATGAGTGGGCCGAGACCCTCTGGGTCCGGGAAAGGCGGCGGGCGTTCAGGCCGATAATCGTTGATGATGCCGAATTACCGATGGTGTCCGTCCACGTGCCCATCCACAACGAACCCCCGGAGATGGTCATGGAAACACTGGATGCCCTTGCCCGGATGGATTATCCCCTTTACGAAGTCATCGTGGTTGACAACAACACCAAAGACCCGGCGGTCTGGCAACCGGTTTCAGATCATTGCGTGCGACTGGGTCCCCGTTTTCGTTTTTTTCATGTCGATCCCCTTGCGGGGTACAAGGCAGGAGCCCTGAATTTCGCTCTCAGGAACACTGATCCGAAGGCGGTCGTCATCGGGGCGATTGATAGTGATTACGTGGTGGCCCCCCGGTGGCTGCGGGACCTGGTATCCCAGTTCACGTCGCCGAAAATCGCCATCGTGCAGGCCCCCCAGGACTATCGGGACGGTCATGCCAATGCGTTTAAGGCCATGTGTTTTGCCGAGTACCGGGGATTTTTTTTCATCGGCATGATTACCCGAAACGAACGCAATGCCATTATCCAGCACGGTACCATGACGCTGATTCGCCGGAATGTGCTGGAGGAAGTGAACGGTTGGAGCGAATGGTGTATCACCGAGGATGCCGAACTCGGTATCCGAATTTTCGAAAAGGGGTATGAGGCCCTTTACATCCCTAAAAGCTATGGAAAAGGTCTGATACCCGACACTTTTAAAGATTACAAGCGTCAGCGGTTTCGCTGGGCCTATGGTGCCGTTCAGATCATGCGACGACATGCCGGAGAACTGTCGGGGCTTGCCAAAAGCAAGCTGACCATCGGACAGCGTTACCACTTTTGGGCCGGGTGGCTCCCCTGGCTGTCCGACGGTGTGAACTTGCTGTTCAGCCTTGCTGCGCTGCTATGGTCGTTGGCCATGATCTTTTTTCCCAAGTACGTTGACCCGCCCATGCTGGTCTTTTCCATATTTCCGTTGATGCTGTTCGGCTTCAAAGTCGCCAAGCTGGTGCACCTGTACCGGGGGGCCCACATCGTTGCAACACTGGGCCAGACCATTGCCGCAGCATTTGCCGGATTAGCGCTTTCGCATACCATCGCCAAAGCGATTCTG
>JBDRRP010000157.1:0-12181 GCA_043825735.1 Pseudomonadota bacterium
TCATGAAAAATTTATTAAGAGAGACTACAAAGCATAGGTGTTATCTATAAATCAAGACAAACAAGGGGTCGCGTCTTCATTCTTGATAGACAAACAAGGGGTCGCGTCTTCATTCTTGATAAATTTATAAGCAAGGTGAAGGCGCTAAATTTGACGTTTGCTCTGGAGTTGGCCAAACTTCGTTGGCGGAAAGTCTCATTTCAAATGATCTTCCGTGTACAGGGTAAGCTCGATCATCCGCTCAAGGAGGTCGTCTGTTTGCAGCCCGGGAAAATTGTGACGAACCAGTTCCTTGCAAAACAGGTTGCAAATATAACGAAGCTTGCGGCGCTTCTGTTTGCCGGCATACACGAAGTCTCTGTGTCCATTGTTGATTACGATGACGTTCTTGTCCACATCAAATCTCGAACGCCACATCTCTCCCGGAGCCCGACGATACGTATACCCCGGCATTCCCTTTCGTGCCCCCCCGGCCCCGGTTATTTGATCTACGAGTGAATCGGTAATGGTTATCAACGCCTCATCCATGCATTTCGTCTCCCCTTGGCGGACGATGACCCTCAATGTGGTCAGGCACGGCTCTGAAGGCGCAATAAAAACGACCGTTTCATCTTCGCTGCCCTGGAGCTGACCTTCTCCATCCGTTATTTCCCAGTGATAAATCAGATCCTCCGAAACAATCCGCCGTGAGCGATCCCGGCACACAGCTCGATATTTCTTGTGTTTGTCAACCGG
This sequence comes from Pseudomonadota bacterium, assembly GCA_043825735.1. Classification (GTDB taxonomy): domain Bacteria; phylum Desulfobacterota; class Desulfobacteria; order Desulfobacterales; family JBDRRP01; genus JBDRRP01. The sequence goes on from JBDRRP010000157.1 coordinate 736, forward strand.
GGCCACACTCGATTTCGGGGAAATCAGCACACTGAACAACGGCCCGGCAAAATCAAAGAACGCCATCTGTCCTCTCTCATCACCGTCAGGCTCCGGAGCGGCTTCGTGCGCCTCGCCTTGTTGGCTGTTATCCACGCGGGCAGCCCCAATCATCGGACCTTCGGAAAAAAGGGGATCTTTCTTCTTCTGAGTTTTTCCGCCATGAATATCGAACCAGTCATATTCCTCCTGCGGAAGACGTAAAAACGCCTCTTTGAGAGCACGCTGAACCTTGCGCAGAATCTGGCGACTGGACCGTTCCTCCTCCGCCTTGCGCTGCTCCTGGATCACCTGCTCCAGATGCTTTTCAACCGGTGCCAACGCCCGGCAAAAAGCGTCAAACCGGTCATCACGAATGATTCCATGACGGGTCCCCGGCGTAAGATTCAGAAACGGAACGTCAAGAATCCCCTGGAGATACCCTGCCGTCCATGGCTCTTTCTGAAAATGATCAAGCTCGATAATCGACGGCAGGACCCGCGTGCCGCGTCGATACACCCCAACCTGGTTGGTGGAACCGGGTTCGCTAAGGTACAGCTCCAGGTAGATATCGTCCGTCCCGGTGTCGGCGGGTTTGAGGTCATGGAGCAGACGGCCGGAAAACTGTCGCGGTACCACAACATATTCTGCCCGGCCTGTTCGATCTACAACCCTGATCTTAACCTCCGACGCCTTGATGCGGTCCCTCAGTTCAGACGATAGATAGCGCTGGATCTTTTCACCCGTCAAAGACCGCAACCCCGGCAGCAGGGGATAGATCATAAGTTCTGTTCCCTCGAAGGGTATCAACACCCGTTTTTTGATAACCGAGAATTCCGGTGAATCCTTGGTCATCGTCATCTCGTATGTGTTTCTATCGACTCCGCAACAGGTGATCCTGAGGTTCTGACCGACCGTCCAAAAACTGAGGAGGCCAATGCCGAATTCACCCTGGATTCCCTCTGCGCCCTCGGCTTTTAACCGCCGCTTGATGGAATCACATATGTGGGTTGCCACGTGCCGGAAATCGGGCAATCCCTCTTCGGTCCTCGGTATTCCTTCACCGTCATCGCTGACCTTCAGATAGAATTCGCTCCTCTTCTTTCCTCGCGTAATGACGACGTGTCTTGCCCGTGCATCAATGCTGTTTTCCACAAACTCGGCCACTGCTTTCAGCGGATTGGCTTGCGAACTGGCGATGATGCTGATCGCGTTCCAGTGGTCTGCGATGCGCAGCTTCCCGGAACGGGCGCCTTTTCTTCTTCTTTTAAGCGTTGATTTGGCCATGATATTTTTGAAGTATCCTATAATTATATGGCGGTTAATTGTTTCAGGTCATGTCACAAGATTGCCGCAAATTAAGCTTAACTCCTCATCCGAAAAAGAGCATGGATTGGATTTTTTTGTCCAGGGTGCGTGTATTCCAGCGTTCGATCCGGCACATCTCGACGTAAAACTTTCGTTTGAGTGAGTCGTCGATCCGGATGATGTGCAGAAAGTGTGTCCATCCCAATTGTGTAATCAGTGATTGCACAATCTTCAGGTCGGGAAACACCTCAGCAAAGCGAATCATATGGAAGAGATTCCGCCTGCCGAATCCTCGCCCGAACTCTGACTCCAATTGTCGCCCCAGCGCGGCGACAATCTCCTTGCCGTAGGCCGCCCGCTTTTTTTCGAGAATATCCTCGCGAATACGTCGTCCAATCTCCCAGTAAAGCATGGTGAGTTCAGCATTGACCGCTTGTGCTACCTGGCGGCGGGCCGATAGAATCAGATCTCGGATGTCGGTCAGAAGTGACTTATTCATCGGGGCAGGCACCTTAGCAGATGTTTTGGTTTTTTCTTTTTGGCTTTTTTGCGATTTCATTATCTTCCATGCAAATTTGCAAAAACTCTGTATCGTGCTTTGACCACATCGCCGGCGGTGATGCGGTTGGTGATGGTGAATTTTGGTCTGAAAAGGCTATTCATAAATACCCCTGTGTGAGAAAACACCGTTTACTACTTTCCTGTATCACAGGAAAATTGTTTTCCGTCCCTGTTCCATCCGGCATGGGGGATTTTCGGTAATTTTATGTTTTGGGCAGTCGCGCATAAACTCTTTGACCGAGGCCTTTCGTCACCAAATTCTGAAATTCCCTATCGTTCATGAATTTGGCGAAGAGTTCTTCGTTCATTTCCATGCGGTCAATAAACAAGGATTCCAGGACCTGTCTGAAAACGAGCTGGAACTTATCAATAGGGTTAACCTGAGCCGCCTGTTGCAGCGAATCATCCATAACGGCTTCTTCAACAATCTGATCAAAAAATAGCTGGTCCGCTTCATTAAAATCCGTGCCGAATCTTTCGTTAATCACATCAATGAGCCGGGAGAAGGGCAGGATTTCTTCTCGGACCATGCCACTGCCGACCTCCTTGGGGCCATCAAGCGGATAGGCTTTTCCTTCCTTCAGGCTGATGGACCCCTCGTTGATTTTTTGAAGTCGGTAATATTCCAAACGCACATCGTCATCAAAGTGATAGCCAGGCCCGGATGAGCGTTTCGGCAGCTTTGACGCCAAGTGCCGTAAGTAGGTGTAAAGGCGCTCCAGGTCACTGTCCTGATAGGGAATGATTTGCGAAAGGAACACATACAGATTTCGAAACGCATAGAGTTTGCCGCGCCATAGTTCGGCCTCATCCTCGTCGGTGCTTTGCAAGTCACGAAAGCGATCCACCGCAGGGTCCAGGGCCGCGTTCATTGCCTTGTGGTCTGCTGCACTTTGCCGTTCTTTCGGCTTAAAATAGACATCACAAAAATGCACCCCCTCTTCCGAAAGATAAATCCCCGATGCATCCAAATCTGCTTTGATCTCGTAAAGTCGTTCAGGCGCAACTTCTTCACCCATGATCGCCCCTTCGTAAAACTGCTTGAATGCCTCCTGAATTTCCTGGCGGTCATTGACGAAATCAAGAATAAAAGTGTCCTCCTTGAGCGGGTGGGTGCGATTCAACCGTGACAACGCCTGAACCGCCTGAATGCCGGCCAACCTCTTGTCCACATACATGGTATGCAGCAACGGCTGGTCAAAACCAGTCTGGTACTTTTCGGCCACCAGCAGCACCTGATATTCGGCAGTGGCAAATTTTTCGGGAAGCTGTTTTTCGCGAATGCCTTTATTCATTCCCTCTTCGGTATAGGTCTTGTTAGGCACCTTATCGTCAATCACCGTGCCGGAAAAGGCCACCAGTGTCTTGATGGGATAGCCTCTATCCCGGATGTAGCGGTCAAAGCTCTCCTTGTAGCGAACCGCTTCCAGGCGAGAGCCGGTGAGCACCATAGCCTTGGCGCGGCCACCGATTTTATGGCGGGTCATGGTATTGAAATGCTCCACCATGATTTCTGTTTTTTGGGCGATGTTATGCGGGTGAAGCCGCATGAAGCGCGCCAGCGCCTTGGCGGCCTTCTTTCGTTTCACATGGGGATCGTCCTCGCAAGACTTTAATAGTCTGTAGTAACTCTTATAGGTTGTGTAATTGAGGAGCACATCCATAATGAACCCCTCTTCAATGGCCTGCCGCATGGTATAGCGGTGAAACGGTTCTCCATTGCGACCGAAGACCGCCAGCGTCTTGTGCTTGGGTGTGGCGGTGAATGCATAGAAACAGATATTGGCTTGACGGCCTCGCTTGGCCATGCTGCGGTAAAGCTTCTCCAGGTGCGCCTCCCCCTCTTCCTCGGCCCGCCGACGGGCTTTTTCGCGAAGCTCTTCACCGCCCAGAACCTCTTTCAGGACCGTCGCTGTCTCACCGGACTGAGAGCTGTGTGCCTCATCGATAATCACGGCACACCGGCGCGTGGGCAAATGACCACTACCCGGTTCGCCGCGTTCCTCAGCAAGCTTGAGTAACTGTCTTGACACAAACGGAAATTTTTGCAGCGTGGTGACGATAATCGGTACTGCATTTTCCAGGGCCTCAGCTAATTGTTTAGAGTCCTCGTCGATCTTTTGCACCACACCCTGCCGGTGCTCGAACTGATAGATGGTGTCCTGGAGTTGCTTGTCCAGAACCAACCGGTCGGTCACCACGATCACGCTGTCGAAAACACGCTGATCGTCGGCATTATGCAAAGAGGAAAGGCGATGCGCCAGCCAGGCAATGGTATTGCTCTTGCCGCTGCCGGCCGAATGCTCGATCAAATAGTTATAGCCCGGGCCTTTCTCTGCCGACGCGGAAACCAGTTGCCGCATGGCCTGAAGCTGATGATAGCGCGGAAAGATCATAGTTTCTTTTTTTAACCGCTTGCCGTCATCGGTGATCCGTTCATCGATTTGGAGAAGCAGAAACCGGGCAAGCAGATCGAGCAGACTGTCCCGCTGGAGCACCTCCTCCCACAGATAGGCCGTGCGGTAGGTTCGACCTTGTGGGTCAGGCGGATTTCCGGCGCCGCCGTTATATCCAAGATTAAACGGCAGAAAGTGGGTGGCGCTGCCCGCAAGTCGGGTGGTCATGTGCACCGCCTCCGTATCCACCGCAAAATGGACCAGAGACCGTTGCTTGTGCGCGAAAATCTTTTCTCTCGGGTCGCGATCACGCTGATACTGGCGCATGGCATGTTCCACGGTCTGTCCGCTGAGAGGGTTTTTTAACTCCAGGGTGGCCACAGGAACGCCGTTGACGCTTAAGACCAAATCCAAAGATTTTTCACTTTTGAGGCTATAATGAAGTTGCCGGGTCACCCCTATACAGTTGGCTGCGTACCGGGCCTCCAGTTCCGGATTCAGTCCGTGAGCCGCCCTGAAAAAAGCCACCCGCAAGGTACGGCCATAACACTTGAAACCATGGCGTAGCGTGGCCAGCGATCCATAAGTGTCCATCCACCTGCACAGATCGTTGAGAACACGTTCACCGGTCTTCTCACCGTGCAGGGCCTCAAGTTTCTCCCACGCTTTGGTTTGGGTGGCGCGGATAAACGCCAGCGCCTGGTCCGGAAAGATGGCCTGTTCGCGGTCAAAGCCTTCTTTCGGAACGCTGATATGACCGTGTTCCAGCAGGTGGGATTCAATAATGGTTTCGAAGCTCTTTTCAGATGTCTTCGACATGGGCAACCACCTTGTCAACGTATCAATAGGGTGCCGTGGGGTTCTTGTGACATGGCGCTACATTGGCAACTGCCTGTAAATAAACGTTTATATTCCACATAGCCGGTTACGGCCCGCCTTTGGATGACATAATTCTTATGCCCAGAAAGGAACATAGCAGGCATCCCTCCGGGTTCCGCTGTGCAGCCGAATCAGGTCGGCATCAATGGTGTCGCTGATAATCCGTGACGCCAGGGGATAGCTCGATTCCTTGATACCCAGACGTTTGCGCAGTGTTGCATTCACCATGCGCTTCCCCGAAACATAAAAAAGGCAGGCATGCTGATAACAGGCACGGATGCGTTCTTCCCGATCCATCTGTGCAAACTGTCGGGGACCGTATAGAACGGAAACGGTGCTGCTCCCGGCAATTCGAAAATCAGGGGCCGGAAGCTGAAAGAGTTCAACATGAAAAATGACCTTGTCGATACCGCTGCCGCGCTCTTCGCAAATATTCATGCGTCGCATGATTGCAGCCAAGGCTTCGTTACGGGAACGCGGCGGTTCGTCAATGAAACGCAGGGTATCAATAAGGGGAACTCCGGGATTGGAAATTTCCATCCGGTCCGTGAAGATTTCCACCATGGGTCCTGCGCCGGTGATGTTGAAATCCTGATGAATGAGGGCATTGGCAACCAGTTCCCGGACCGCGATTTCGGGAACCAAGCGAATTTCCTGGCGAAGGGCCTGACCGATCTGCTCGTTTTGAGGAAGCTGGTCGTTGATGTATGCGATGGCGCCTTCAAAACCGATGGCATAGCCTTTGCCGCCCATCTGCTCTTTAATTGTCTCGACGCGGTTGTCTCCGTGGTAAATGATCACCCGGAGCGCTTTTCTGGCCAACCTTTCAAATTCATTTAAATTCCGTGCAAAAAGAACGGCTCCAACATTGGTGATCGCATGCCTTCCCCGGCCTTTGGGAACGATAACCTTCTCTGAAGTCAACCGCTCAAGGATGGCCTTTCGGTTTTCCGGCAGGGGCTGTTTCATCAGCCGAAAATAGTTCGGATAATCGATTAGCGCCAGAACCTCGTCGGACGTCGCATCGTCCATGGCCAATCCTTTTTCAAAGGGCCTCCGCTCAAATACCCGCCACAGCTCCCGTTCCTTTTCGGGATGATCCTGGAGTTTCTTTTTGTAGGTACCGATTCTAATATAGGCCACTCCTTTGAACCGGACCGGTCTGTTCGGGGCGGACTGTATCTCAAAAAGCACAATCGGACATCCGTCCACCGTACCTTCATGGATGTTCACCATCACACGCGGATCGAGTTGGGTCGACAGCCAGTTTTCCAGTTCTTCGTTGCCGACTTTTTTCTGGTGCGGCCGGAAAGTGGTTCCGACGATCCGTCTGGTGCCGTCCTCAACCCCCCACAGAATGTAGGCGGAAGGCTTGCCAAGAAGGGCCACCGAGTTGGACAATGCCGAAAGGTATTCGCCGAGCTCTTCGGGGACCACTTTGTTGTGCTTGAACTCGACCCATTCCGTTTCCCGGCTAAGGGCCGTCAATTCACGCACAAGGGCCTGGAATTGGCTGTCATCCATTATGCCGCCTCCCCGCTTACATTGAGTTGACCCGTCACCGCCGCGGTGATCAGGGCGCTGCGGCGTTCTTTTAACAGCGCTATGGATTTGTTTAACGCGGCTTCCATCTCGGCCGTTTGTTGTCGATCATTGGCGATGGCATCAATAATCTGTTGCTGCTCCTCCACGAGTGGAACCGGCAGCCGAACTTCATAGAGCCCTTCTGGATAAAGTCGTAAGCGTGATGACCACACACCCTTTGAGAATCGGGTCACTTCTTTGGCGAAAACGGGCATACGAACGAGTGCGTCCACATAGCCGGGAAGAAGCTCCGACGACAGCTCGTAGACATGGTAGGCCGGACTTACGATGCCTGACTCCCACGCAATGCCCATGGCTCCCATCCAGGCCCATAAAGTATTGATTACAAGGTTTCCAGGATAACAGAGCTTATATCCTTCAGTCGATTCCGCCTCAAACATGTACACTTCTTTTTCAGAGCGTTTCGTTACACCTGTAATATGCGAAACGGTCAATAGTTCTTCGTCGCCGGTTACCGATCTTTCGTCCCGCTCCTTTAAAACCTGTTTTGAACGCTTCACTTTCCAGTGCACCGGGATGTCCCCCAGCCAGGGATGCCCGGAGGGTTTTAGGGGAACATCTGGTTCAAGTCCCCGCGTGACGGTACGACTGATCAGCGCGGCCCGCTTCTCCGCCAAAAGCGCCAACATGTGTTGTTTTTCCTTGATCAATGTGTCGATTTGGGATGTTTCCCTATCAAGGTAGTTGGCAATTTGCATTTGCTTGTTCAGCGGAAGAATTGGAAGGTAAAGTTGTCCAATCTGCTCTTCATTTAAAGACGGTACTGCACCAGGATTAACTATCTCAACAAATTTTAAAGTTGAAAGAGCATAAAGAATAAAGCGGTGCTGAGCTTGGGCAGTATTAACCATAAAGCCCATCATGTTGTTATCTATACATGAATCTTGACCTAATAAGCGAAAACGATTTAATAAAAGAGCTGCTCCAACTTTTGCAAAAGTTATCGTTTCTCTGGGAAAAACATACGCTCCAAGTTTCTTTGCTGTTGCCTTAGAGACACTGTTGTCAGTTGCTGTCATCCAGTCAAGGCGATCAGCTTTACCAATATCTTTGACTTTAAAAAACGGAATTTCTTCATTTGAAAGGCCTTGTTCATCATGAGGGAAGCCCGCCCCTCCCTTAAGCCGCCCAAGAAATTTTAATCGCATTAATTTACAGTCATTATGTGGTAAAGTTACGGAATTTGTTTGCCTCATATTAAGATTCGGCAGACAATCCATTGAATACTTAAAATTTGCTTCATCATTGTGTCGGGTTGGCTTCACTCCGTCACCTCCTTGAGTAATTCAAGGATAAGCTTTTCCACCGCTGCCAGCTCGGAATCGATCTCCTCCAGCGGTCTTGGCGCCTGGTACCGAAAGAACTCTCGGTTGAAGTTGATCTCGTAGCCCTTCTTGCCGATGCCGCCGTCCTGCTCGTCCACGGTATCGCGCTTGATCCAGGCGTCTGGAACAAAGGGCTGCACCTCACGGAGAAAGAAGGAAATAATATCCTCCTTAAGCGTGATGTTTTCAAAGTCGCGCAGGGCCGGATCGGGCTCGTACTCCACGGCCTTGACCTTTTTGCCGGTCTTGACGGGATAAATACCGCAAATGGTATTCAGAGTGTCGGACTTAATATCGGCAGGCAATTTTTGGCAGGGAAAGAGTGCCGGGCTGATTTCATCAAAGGATTTTAACTGTTTGGCAATAACCGGCCGCGCTTCCGGGTCCACGAAGGTGAAGCATTGTCGGAAGAGTTTTTTGTTGGCCACGGTCCATTTGACATCATTTTCCTTGGCCATAAGCTGTACATCGGTCCAGATGTCGTTCCAGTCGTCGTAAGGCTCGCTGCCCAACGCTGTTTCCATGGCCTGCACCACAGCATCGAGAAACTCCGGACAGGCATCAAGGAACGACTCCTTACCCTGATCAGTGATATGGAAGCACAACCGCAGCGGACGCTCTATGGTGATGCGGCGAAAGCCGAAGTGGGCATTGTCAAAAACCTTGCTGGTATCGGTATTGGCAAATCGGCCGTGCTCACGGGTCAAGTCTTCAATGATCTCATCCGTGAGATAGCGGCGCTTGTCGCCCAGACTTCGTCGCATGGGCGCCCAGCGCTCGCGGCCGTCAATGAGCTGGATTTTTCCCTTTCGTTTCTTCTCCTTGCGGTTGGTCACCACCCAGATGAAAGTGCCGATACCGGTATTGTAAAACATCTGTTCTGGCAGAGCCACGATAGCTTCCAGCCAGTCGTTTTCGATAATCCAGCGCCGGATCGCGCTCTCGCCGGAGCCTGCCCCGCCGGTAAACAGCGGTGAGCCGTTAAAGACGATGGCACAACGGGAGCCGTATTTTTTCTGTTCCGGTACGACAAGCTGAAAGTGCCCGATCATGTGAAGCAGAAAAAGCAGCGCACCGTCATTCACCCGTGGCAGCTTGCCCGTATAGCCGCGAAAGCTGGACAACTTGTCGATCTCTTTTTTCTCCGCCTTCCAGTCCACGCCGAACGGCGGATTGGCCAACAGATAGTCGAAACGCTCACCGGCAAACCTGTCTTCGGTCAGGGTGTTGCCAAACTCGATACGGCTGTCCTTGTGGCCTTTGATCAATAAATCGGAAGCTGCCACGGCATAGGAACGTGGGTTATAATCCTGGCCGCGCACGATGACCCGGGCGCTCTCGTTGTGCTCTCGAATCCAGTTTTGGGACTCGGACAGCATGCCCCCGGTTCCGCAGGCCGGGTCGCAAATCGTTGTGATCACCCCCGGTGTGGTCAGGATATGCGCATCCGGTTCCAGCAGCATGTTGACCATGAGCCGGATCACTTCCCGAGGGGTGAAGTGATCGCCTGCCGTCTCATTGGCCGCTTCATTGAAACGCCGGATAAGGTCCTCGAAAATGAGCCCCATGGTGATGTTGCCCACCCGTTTGGGATGCAGATCCATCTCGGCAAACTTGGAGACAACCAGATAGAGGCGGTTGGCCTCCTCCAGCTTTTCAATCTCTTTTTCAAATTCAAAATATTCAAGAATCTTGCGGACATTCTCGGAAAAGCCAGCAATGTAATCCGTAAGATGGCGGCCGATGTTGTCCGGATCGCCCTTAAGCTTGGGAAAGTCGAGATCGCTGTGATTATGAAACCCGAACTTATCACCGTTGCCGGCAACCTTATTCAAGATGGGGTCTATATTTTTAACCTTACCGTCCTTGATCTGTTTATAGCGCTTGACAACCGCCGCCTTGGTTGGCGCCAGCACACAATCAAAACGCCGCAGAACGGTCATGGGCAGCATCACGCGCTCGTATTGCGGTGGCCGGTAAGGTCCTCGCAGCAAATCAGCCACAGACCAGATGAAGTTCGAAAGTTCCTGAAAGTTGGCGGACATTTAGATGCTCTCCTGATACACTCAAACAATTCCCGTTTTGTCACGTTTCGCCAATGCCAAAAAACCTAGTGCTTCCATCTTTTCACAAAACGCATCCAACTGGGCCTGGGCCAGCTTGGAATGCTTACGGATGTTATATCAACCGCTATAAAAAAGTCAAACTGCTTCAGTATTAAGCCGGTTGCAGCTTTATTTCGGCAGTCCCGTTGGGTTAAGCGAAAAAAACAGGGTGTTGATTATTCAGAAAGATTCTTTTCCCCATTCCCCCGCAGTGTCACGCGGAGAATCTCGCCGGGACGCCAGAGTCTCATGCGCGGTCCCCATGTGCCCGTACCTCTGCATACGATAACTGTCATACCATCCACCTTGTAACGTCCCTCCAACAGTGGGTATCGGCCGCGGACCAGATAGTCGAACGGCCAGATCTGCCCTCCGTGGGTGTGGCCGGACAGCATCAGCCCGGCGCCGGCCGTGGCCGCTCTTTCGGCCTGCCATGGCATATGCGAAAGCAGGATGGTCGCACCGGGAGGGCGACCCGCGAGCGCTTGCGAAATGGGATCGCCGCCCTGGCCATTTCGGCGTATGGCGGTAAGATCCTCCACGCCGGCCAGAACGAGACCGGGTCGGACAGTCTCCCATCGGTTGCGCAGCAGCTTAAAACCTGCTTTCTCCATCAGGCCGGTGTCACCTCCCCCGTGGGATTCGTGGTTGCCGGGGACGGCCCAAACACCCAGGGGTGCGGAGAGGTGCCTGAATAATTCAATCAGCCGATCTTCGGGTGGACCATGCCCTTCGAAGATATCGCCGAGTAAAACCACAAGGTCGGGCCGCTGCGCCTTTACCTGGGCGAGCCGAGCCGTCAGCCAGCGCTCGCCGAGCTGCGAACCGAGGTGCGTGTCGGACAGGGCGACGAGCACGGTTCCGTCCATGGCATCGGGAAGTCCGGGAAGGCTCACCTCGTATTTTTCGACCACCGGCGGACGCAGACCCTGAAAGAGCGCGATTGCCGAAAGCACTGCACCTGCTGACAATGCACATCCCCGCAGCGAGGGAGATAACCGGGGCACGAGGAATCCGAAGAGGGTGGCGAGATCTGTCGCAAACAGAGGGATAAACATAAGGAATAGAACGCCCATCCAGTTCATCCCGAGGAATTCAAGCGTTCCGGCCGGGACTCCCGTTCCGCCGTGCCCGATGACGCGGCCGAAGAAAAAAACAGTCCACAGGATCACACCCGTCCCGATGAGGATCTTTCGGGACACGTGCCGGTCCACAAACGGCACGGTGGCGGCCCGCCAGAAAACATAGA
>JBDRRP010000158.1:0-87354 GCA_043825735.1 Pseudomonadota bacterium
CTCGCCCCCCCCCGCCCCCCGCGCCCCCCCCCCCCCGTTCACGGTATCACCCCGCGGTTCCCAGGCTGATTTTGTTCAGTGATACATGAGAGCCGCAATTTACCGGGGGAGTAAGCCATGAGAAATAGAATATTTTTCGCAATTGCACTGGCGGGATTGATTATCTGGACCGGCGGGATCGCCTTGGCGGCTCCGAATGAGGTGTGGGTGGATGCCAGTAGCGTGATTGCCACACCCACCGGGGCACAGGACAGCCCGTTCAGTTCGATCCAAGCGGGCATCGATGCCGTCAACCCGAATGGCACGGTCCACGTGGCAGCGGGGACCTATCACGAAACGCTCAACATCACCCATCAGGGCATTGAAATCATCGGCGACGACCGGGCAACGGTGATCATCGACCCCACTGATCTGGCCACCAATAATGCTGGCATCTATGTTGATGGTAAGAACGTAACGCTAAAGTCGCTGACACTGAAGGCCACCAAATCGAAATCACTGCCGCGGTATGGCATCAAGTTCGGAGAAGTCGAAGGCGGTATCCTCGAAGATGTGACCGTCCAGGATGTCTACCGTAGCGGTATCGATGCTCTTGGCGCGAAAAACCTCACGATTACCAACGTATCTTCCCTGAACAACGGCGGCCACGGACTTTCGCTGGTCGATTGCAATGATATCAAGGTAACCGATGTCACCCTCAACGGCAATGATTGGAACAATGTCAGCGTCGCCACCTGGGGGCGTTATACCCCGCTGGGTACGCGCGGCATCGTTTTCAGCGGCACTAACAGCTTCGAAGACAATTTCCAGATCGAGATGGGTGACTTTAACAACCCTGGCCTGCCGCCGGCGGGCGACGCCGTCATCACTTACAGCACCAAATTGGCTGATGGCGCTGATGTCACCGTGCAGGCGAGCGACTTCGGCTTCGCATTGCACGGCGAGCAGGATGACAGTCCCGCCCAGGTACGCGTCCTGTTAGTCTCGACACTTGAGAGCGCGGCTGTGTTGCCGGCGGCTATAGTGTCGGCTGGGGCGCCCATCGGGCACTGGACCGGCAAATCCCTGTACATTGAAAGTCTCTCCGACGGCACGCAGTTGTACGCGACGCCCGGCTGCAGCATCCAGGCGGCGGTGGATGCCGCCGGCGCCGGCGACACGATCAACGTGGCGGCCGGGACGTATGATGAGACTGTTAATATAAACAAAAGGGTTTCGGTCATCGGGGCAGGCAGTGACACCGATGGAACGATTCTCGTCAACACTGCAGTGCAAAGCGATTTTACGAAATTACCCGGTGTGCCGGGTGTGACTTATGGAAGTTATCGAGCAAATGTCATCTTGAGTGCGTCCGGACAAGATGTGGATCATCCCGTTTTGCTGAAAAACTTTCGTATAGGCCCCAGGCAGAATATCGGTTATCCGCGTCCTGCGATCATTCTTCAACCCGGAAGTGCGCCTTCAGGATATGTCGCTTCCTATTCCTTCATTGAATTGGATAACATTAAAATCATCGGCCATGTGAGCGACGATACATCAGGTTCTGCCGGCCCTCCGGCTGTTCAGCCTGTATCAGCCAATGAGTGGGGTTTTGCGATCGATGGCAGCACAAGCTTGTTTAATCTCATTGTAAAAAACTGCGAATTCACAGACATGCGTTATGGGATGATTTTCTTCAATAATGAAAGCAATCCTTCCGCTGCGCAATTTATTCAGATAAGCGATACCATCTTTGCCCGCAATTCCGTGAAAGGCTTTTATGCCGAAAAATTATCCGACGCCGCTTTCAGCAACGTCCGAATAACGGACAACGGGAATATCGACCAATCGCCATATTATTGGGCCGATAGTAATGCCGGCATTGATCTGAATCTCAAGTATGGGGACTTTCAAAATATCGTCCTTAACGACCTTGTTGTTACTGGAAATGGATTAGGATCAAAAGAGGGGATGGGGCTTGGCATTAAAGCAAGGGATGATGGCGGCTACAGCACCAATCCCGCAACTTTGACTAATGTTCAGATAAACGGCGGAATTTTCACAGGTAATGAAAGAGGGATAAGGTTTGGCGAGCCGGGCCGGAACAACACCGGGCCAACAAACGCAGCCGTTGAAAACGCTGTGATTTCGCGGAACCTGAAAACCTACACCGGAACCGACGGATCGGCGTATGGTGATTTAATCAATGCCACGACATCAGAAGTCTTCAGTCGGAATAACCGGTTGGGAAGCGATATCGGGGCCGTTGCCGTCGATGATGACTGGTCTGGATTGACGGATTACGCAACGGTCACGGTGGATGGCGCGAACTACTATATTAATTATAGTGCGTTTGCGACGATTCAATCGGGCATCGATGCGGTGGCTGCGGGGGGCACATTGCTTGTCGCGGCCGGAACCTACAATGAGCGCATCTCGATCAATAAGCCGCTGACCGTGCGCGGGGCGACTTTCGCTGCAAGCAAGAACGGGTATAGCGTACCCGGCAGCTACGCCTGGGACGATACGATCGAGTCTATCATCAACAGTCCCGATCCGGCGCCCACCGGCCTGGTTTCGGTAGTACATATCCAAGATACCAGCGACGTCACCTTCGAGGGATTCATCGTCCAGAGCCTGAACGCCCCCAAAAACAGTGCCAACGACATGCTGGTCACGATCAAGGCCGACACCGGGACGATGGATAGCATCATCATCAGAAACAACGTCATCGGCCCCAACACCAACGTCACCGACCAGAACGGCACCGCCGGGCGCATGGGACTTTATATCAGTGTCAACCAGTATCGGGAAAGCCCTTACGGCCTGATCAACAGCACCATCGCCGGCAACAAGATTTTCCGCACCGAGGGCAATGGAAACAATATCTTCATCTGGGGCGCCTATTACAGCTATGGCGCGCGAAATCCCAGCCCGATGGAAGGCACGGTGATCGAAGACAACGAGATCTACGGCTCACACCGCAGCGGTATCGAGACGGGCGGCGGTATTTCCGGCCTGACCATCAGGAACAATAAGATCTATGACAACAGCGGCCTGCCCACCGATGATCCGAACAGTTTGAAGTACGGCAACGGTATCGTCTTGGTCAGGGGCTCCAGCGACAGCGGCGACAAGATCGGTCTCGGTCCGGAAGATCTGACCATCACCGGCAATGAGATCACCGGCAATGAAAAGAACGGCATCTACATGGGGCCGGTGAACAAGAACTACACCATTTCCGGCAACACTATTCACGACAACGGCTGGGACGGCATCCGGCTGGACATGGAAGCGCATTTCAAGAACCCGACATTCGAGCCGGGAGACAGGGTCGGTTTTTTTGACCAAAGTGAGAACATCATCGCCCACCTCAACAAAATCTATAACAATGCCGGACTCGGTATCCGGGTCATCGGCGCACCGACAAACGGTTTTGTCCTGGATGCCGTGAACAACTGGTGGGGCACACCGGAAACCGCTCAGGTCGCCAAATGGGGAAGCGACAAGGTCGATTTCACCGGGTGGGCTCTGGACGCCGCGCTAGCTTCTTTTGCCAATAACAGCACGGCAGCTGTTGTCGTCGATGACGACTGGACGGGGGTGGCGGCCTATACCCAGGTCACCGTGAATTCCACGGACTACACCGTGAGCGTAAATGCATTCGCCACCATTAATGCCGGCATCCAGGCCGCCGATTCAGGAGGTACGGTCAATGTCGGCGACGGTATATACGGCGAAACCGTTACCATCGGTAAATCGCTCACGCTGCAGGGCGCTGGTGCTGCCAGCACGATGATCGTGGGCGGCGGCGGGGCCGCCGTCACCGTTGGCGCCGACGAGGTTACCATCAGCGGTTTTGCCATCGCAAATCCCAATCCCGGTACGGGCACCACATACGGCATCTCTGCTATCGACCACAAAAACATCACCATCAGCGACAACAGCATCACGAATATCGGCGACGGCAGCGCCGATACGACGGCTTTCGGTATCGCCGTGGTATCGAGTGCCGCAGCCGTTACCGGTATCACCATCACCGGAAACAATATCGGCTCGGTGGTGTCCGGGACGAACAACAGCGCCGCCGGCATCGCTGTCGGCTGGACCACAGGCGATAAGGACATCACCGGGCTGCTGATTCAGAACAATACCATTTCAAATATTGCCAGTGACACTGGCGCGTGGCCGGCGGGACACGGCGCCTACGGCATTTTGATCAACCATGGCGTCAGCGGCGCCGGCCAGGTGAAGGGGGCCCAGATCCTGGGAAACGCCATCAGCAACCTCGAAGGCCTGTGGGCGCACGGCATCGGTCTGGAAGGCGACACCCCGAATGCCCTCGTGCAGGGGAACTTCATCGACAACCTGAAGGACCACAAATCGCCTTCCGATGCTGTGGCCGTTCAGGTCGAAGACAATGACTCCGCCGGCTCGGTCACCATCAAGGGCAATGGCTTTACCAACGTCAACGTCGGTGTCACCAACGTCTCGAGCACCGGCACTGTTTCCGCGCAGTTCAACTGGTGGGGCGATGCCAGCGGCCCATACAATGCTTCATCTAACGCCGGCGGTACGGGTGCGGCTGTGCAGGATGGCATTTTGTACAATGGATGGTACGGCACACAGGCCGGCACCAGCCCGATGACCTATTACGTCAACACCAGCAATGCCGGCGCCATTCAGGCGGCCATTGACGCCGCCGCCGCCGGCGACACCATCAACGTTGCCGCCGGGACGTATGCCGAGCAGATCACCATCGACAAGGGCCTCACACTGCTGGGCGCTCAGGCTGACGTGGAGCCGATGGCCTTGCTCAAGGGCATCCCCAGCGGCACCGCGCGTTCAGGCGCCGAGAGCGTGATTACCGGGACTTATGCCGCAAAAATCGAAGCGAGCAATGTCACCGTCAACGGGTTTTACTTCGATAGCTTCAGGTACGGCATCAACGTGCATGCAACGGCGGGAACCGCTCCCGAGAATCTCATCCTGAAGTACAATCGCCTGATATCCGACAAGGCATGGGTGGGAATTCTCGTCGGCGAGGGTGATACCGTCGGTGCCGGGGGAAGCGTTACATTCAGCAATATCGTCATCACCCATAACGACGTCCAAGTGAACGCAGACTCCGGCGGCGATCCCTATGCCCTGTCGGGGATCGGGTTTACCGGCGCCAAGAATTATTTTGATTTTGTTACCTTCAAGAACGTCGAAATCTCTTATAACAACATCATCAACACCGATCAGTTCGGTATTTTCTGCGGTGCTTCCACGGCCGCCTTCAGGTTCGACGATCCTGTCATCATGTGGAACTACATCCATAACTCCAGAACCGGCATCAACGTCGGCAATATGAAAAACGCCGATATCAACAACAATTTATTCAAGGACAACCTACTGGCCGGCGCTCTGATCGGCGTGCTCGGCGGCAGCGTTGCCGATAATACTTTCCGTGATACGGGTCCGTCTCCTGATTGCGCTTCACCGGACACCGGTGGTCCATCCTACGGTTTGGCTTTGTGGGGAACGCAATGGGGTTTTCCGGAAGGCTCACACGATGCCGTTGTCACCGGAAACGAATTCTACTTCAACAATTTCTCGGCCGCATGCCCCGCGAACGGTGTCCTGGTCCAGGATGGGGCCGATGCAGGTACGATATCGCTTCACCTGAACACGTTTAATGACGGACGTGCCCTCACAGGAGCGGTGGCGCTGAAAAACGATGCTTCCGGAAAGGTCTCTGCCACCAACAACTGGTGGGGCGACAACGACCCGAGCAATGATGTCACTGGAAACGTGGACTATTCCTCACCAAAGGTGGCCGAGACGATTCCGCCGGTCATCACCTTGTTGGGCAGCAGCCCGGTGACCTTGGAAGTGGGAACCGCTTATACCGATGCCGGTGCCACGGCTTCGGACAACAATGACGGTGACGTCACCGGGAAGATCGTCACGGTAAATCCCGTGAACGTCAAAGTGGTGGGGGCCTATACCGTCACCTATAATGTGAAGGATGCGGCAGGGAATTCGGCGACGGAAGTCACACGGACGGTCAATGTCGTCGATACCACCAAACCGATCATTACCCTGACGGGCAGCAGCCCTACTACAGTAGAACTGAGTTCGATCTATACGGATGCCGGCGCGACGGCTTCGGATAATTACGACGGCAACATTACCGCGAAAATCGTCACGACGAACCCCGTCAACGCCAATGCGGTGGGGAGTTATACCGTCACCTATAACGTGAGTGATGCCGCGGGGAATGCGGCGACGGCGGTAACGCGGACTGTGGTTGTACAGGATACCACCAAGCCCGTCATCGCTATCACGTCACCGGCCAACGGCAGCCACCTCGACGTTCTTACCCCGACGCTGACTTTTTCTGTCACTGAAATCAATCCGGGCTCAACGGTCGTGAAAGTGGACGGTGCTGTCGTCAGCAAGAACTCCGGCGACAAACTGGCATTGACGCAAAGCGTGGAAGAACAGACGCATACGGTGTCGGTTACCCATATCGATGCAGCCGGGAACACGGGTACCGCCCAATCGACTTTCACCGTTGTCCTGGATCTGACGCCGCCCGTGGCGAAGTTCGTAAAGGCGCCTTCGGGGGGCATCGGTAAAAACGCTTCAGTGACCGTCGGGGGGATCGATGTCGTTTCCTACAGCTGGAAGCTGGATAGTGGCGGCAGCTACTCCGCTGAAATTCCGGTAGGGACGAAATTCGACCTGACCAATCTCTCCGACGGCAATCACACGGTTTACGTCATCGGCAAAGATTCAGCAGGTAATTGGCAATCGGAATCGAATGCCTCCACGGCATCCTTTACCGTGGATGCCACGCCGCCGGCCGGCGTAACATTGACGGGCGCGCCGCAGGACGGGAGCACCGTAGGCACGACCGCCTTCGATGTCACCGTCAGCGGACAGGATGTCAAATTTTACGAATATCGGCTGGATGGCGGTGGATGGAGCGCCAAGTATCCGGTATCGGTACATATCAAAGCCAGCAACCTGGCGGTGGGGGCGCATCAGCTCCATGTCAATTTCGCCGACGCCGCCGGTAACTGGCAGGGGAGAACTTCGCCTGCGACAAGATCCTGGACCATCAATACAGGCAGGCCGACGGCAGTCCTGTCCAATCTGCCCGCAAGCATCACCAACAACACATCCACGAATATCACTGTAAGCGGCGCCGCCGGCGGCGTTGCGATAAATCGATACAAATACAGCATTGACGGTGGTACCACGTGGGCCTTTGGAACGACAGCGGAACCGATTGCTTTGGGCGCTCCTGTTATTTTGACCGACGGCGTCCATATTCTCTATGTGAATGCCCAGGGTGTCAACGACAACTGGCAGGACGGCGCAATCGGTGAGACTACCGGTAGCGCGACCAAGTACACTTGGACGGTGGATACCACCAAACCGGATATCGTCATTCTCGGGGCCGCCACCGGGGATCCCGCCTCCACCACGGTCCTCCTGTCGTGGACGGCACCGAGCGACGCCAATGGTGTTACAAAATACGACATCAGGTATTCCAAGACCGCGGTCTCAGGTGGCGACAAGACCGCGTGGTGGAACAATGCGACACCGATTTACGCCGGTATTACGCCGGCCACTGCGGGTGATCCGGAGGCCTTTACGATCCGCCGTCTTCCCACGGGCACGACTTACTATTTCGCGGTCAGATCCACGGACACGGCCGGCAACCTTTCCGGTATCGGTAATGTCGCCTCCCAGACTTTGGTTGACGGACGCCCCGCCATTACCGGTATCAGTTCGACGGGCGGCGATAACGGTATTGCACGGGAACTCGGAGTCAGTGGAAGTAATTTCATTCTCGGCCGGAGCAATGTGGTCCGGTTTATCGGTTCGGCCGGTGTCTTCGATGCCACCAGCAAAGCGGGCAGTGACACGGAGATCTATGTCGATATACCCGCTGGTGCTCCTGTCGGGGCTTATCTCCTGAGGGTGATCAATAACAACGGTGTGTCTGCATTGAGCACCGCTGCCTATAAGGTGGCGGCGGCGGCGGCGCCGCTGCCTCAGGTGACCGGCGTTTCGCCGGTGACAGGGCCGCGGGGCACTGATACGTCCATCATCATTACCGGTAAAAACTTCAGTACGGCAAGTGCCGCCGTTTCTCTGCTTTCGGGAACCGGGGTGTCAACAGCGCTTTCCTCCTTCCATGTGAATAGCACGACTCAGATCACAGCAACGGTACCCGGCACGCTTGCCGCGGGCAGTTACAGTATTCAGGTCACCAATGTGAGCGGGACCAATGGTGTGAGTGCGGTCAGCTTCGAGATTTATGAACCGGTGGTGCTGGCTGCCACCGATGTGGATCCCGTGTCGACGACCGATGGCGTCGGCATGCCCGCCGATGGCATAGTCCCTGTGGAATTAACGCTTTCGACGGACAACAGAGACGAGGCGAGCGCCGTAAGTTCGAGCACCGTGGAAATCGAAGCCAAACTCGATCCGGGTACAGAAATAACGGATGTTAGCGGCAACACGTATACCGGAACGATCAATCCGCCGCGACAGGTGCCTGTCAGTGATGATCTCAGTGCGAAACTGGCGGCCGGATCGAACGCGGTGGTGTTCACCATGGGCAACCCCGATCTGAAGTTGGAACTGAGCCAGAACGTAGCCATCCGGATGGATGTGACCATGCCCAGTGGCGATCTCCCCGTCATCTATTATATTGAGGCCAATGGATCGCTGACGCCTGCCGGTGTCAGTGGAGAGAAAGACGGCATTGCCTACCAGCCGGGAGGGACTGTTCTGGCGACGCAGGATGACGTACCCGAATCCGGGTATACGACCTATACTTTCGGTCTATTGCTGGATCATATGTCTTCATTTGTGGCAGGGACGCTGAGCACAGGCGGCTCTACTGGCACTGCCGGTGGCACGCCTCCTGGCCGTCACTGTTTTATAGCCACGGCAGCCTATGGGTCGTATATGGCGCCCCAGGTGCAGATTCTGCGCGATTTTCGCGACCGCTTTCTGCTTACGAATGCTGCAGGTCGGGCATTTGTGGAACGCTACTACACCTACTCGCCCCCCGTGGCCGACTATATCTCCGAACATGAAAGCCTGCGAGCACCGGTACGCTGGGCCTTGGTGCCGCTTGTGGGTGTCGGCTGGCTGGCGCTTCAGTTCGGGGGATTGGTGCCACTGGCCAGCGTGGCGTTGCTTTTGATACTCATGGGTGTATCGGTTGGTGTTTGTTTCCGGAGACGCGTTAGGTGTCGTAGCTAGAATGGAACCTTAAAACGCATGATCGCATGAACATCAACGGCACGGTCACCAAAAGGTTCGGCATGGCGTTTGCCACCCTGCCCACAGGCACTTTTGTCATGGGCGGGGATTCGGTTATTGAGCAGGCCGATGAGAACGAATCGCCGAAGCACCGGGTGACATTCGAAAGACCCTTTGCCGTGGGGATGTATGCGGTGACCCAGGCCCAGTGGCAGGAAGTCATGGGCGGCAATCCCAGCCGGTTCATCGGGAATGATCATCCTGTGGAAATGGTTTCTCACGGGGATGCCTGCGAATTTATCGCCCGCCTGAACCAACGGGAAAATACTACCGCGTACGCGCTGCCGACCGAGGCGCAATGGGAGTATGCCGCCAGGGCGGGCTCACAAAGCACCTATTGCTTCGGCCACGATCGATCGAGATTGGCCGAGTTCGCATGGTATAAAAAGAACAGCGCCGATGCGACGCATCCCGTTGGACAGTTATCCCCCAATGACTGGGGATTGTTCGACATGCACGGCAACGTTCACGAATGGTGTTCGGACTGGTTTGATCGAAACTACTATGCCAAAGCGCCTTCAAAAGATCCGGCGGGGCCCGACAAAGGATTGGCGAAAGCCTTGCGGGGCGGCGATTGGGGCTCTGAAGACTGGTACTGCCGGTGCGCCATCCGCAGTCTCGGTTCACCGGATCGCCGGAGCCCGCGGGTCGGGTTTCGGGTGGTTATGTCCGTCGATGAAGATTGAGGGACTTCATATGCGAGGCGATGAGCGTTTCGATAAAACGAACCATATTGTCCATCGTAATCTCCGGCTGTTCAAAATGGGGCGTGTGGCGGCAGTTATCGATCAGGTAGGTGGTTGCTTGCGGCACATGGGTTTTGATGGATTCAAGCTGTTTGGGGGTGCCGTACTGGTCATCACGGCCTTGCAGAGCCAGCATGGGGACCTTGATCGATTTTAGGTATTTTTCAATATTGAAGTGCATGAACCGGGGATTCAGCCAGACACCGTTCCACCCGTAAAAGGCATTGTCCGTATTGCGCCCATGGTATTTTTCGAGCCCTTTTTTCAACTCGTGGTGTTCATAGCTGATTTTGGCCTTTGCAATACTGTCGACACTGAGCGGCTCGCAAAATACATGGGCAGCTTCTGTAATCAGGCCCTTGAGGCCTTTGGCGACCGGGCTTCCGGAAAAGATGATACCGATGGACCCGCCGTCGGAATGCCCGATGAGGATGTATTCTTTGATATCGGCGGCCTCAATGACTTTCGGCAGGATATTCAACGCTTCTTTATGCATATAGTTCAGCTTCCAGGGCAGCGGGGCGGGATCTGAATTGCCGTACCCGAATCGAGAATACACAAGGGCAGGGCACCCGGCTTCCCGGGATAACCGGCGGGGGAAATCTCTCCACATGGCGCTGCAGCCAAGGCCTTCGTGCAGAAAAATCAGCCATGGCCGATCACTTCTTTCATTGTTGTGCCGCTGGATTTCAATTTTTCTTGATTCTATGGTTAAGAACGATGTCACACCAACTTCCCCCCGCGGGCGTGTCCGTTTCATTCCCAAGCGCCTATCTGGGTCGGGATCGAAATCGATGTTTTCGGCGGTCGATACCGATCCCGATCCCGATAGCGATTTCGATTTCGATTTTCACACGGCGTTGTTGTGCAAACGGAACGTAATTATGACAATGGCTATAAAGCCGTCGCCGGCCGTTCCGTATGACCGGAAGCGGCTCTCGACGGCCTTCAAGTGGATAGCGGCAGGCAATCAACCGGCGGTATCGCGGTCGCGCAACACCCGTTTCAGAAGTTTGCCCGTTGGGCTTTTGGGCAGTTCGGTCACCAAATCCACGGATTCCGGGATTTTGTAATTGGCCAGATGTTTCCGGCAGAAGGCCATGATCGTCTCCTCCGTGGCTGATGCGCCGGTCTTGAGCACGACGGCGGCTTTGACGATTTCGCCCTTGACCGGATGGGGGACCCCGTAGACCGCCAGCTCTTTGATGTCCGGATGCGTGTAAAGGAGCTGCTCCACCTCCGCAGGCCATACTTTGAACCCGGATACGTTGATCATGTCCTTGACGCGGTCCACGATGTAGACATACCCCTCGTCATCAACAAGGCCGGTGTCTCCGGTGTGGAGCCATCCGGAGCGCAGGGCCGCTTCCGATTCCGCCGGCCGGTTCCAGTACCCTTTCATAACGCCGGGCCCGCGCAGGCAGATTTCGCCCCAGGCGCCTTCCGGCACCGGCTGATCCGCTTCATCGAGGATGCGGACTTCAAAGTTTTCCACGGGTGTGCCCACGCTTCCGAATTTATGGCGAAAATCATGATTATAGCATGCAAAGGGGGAGCATTCGGTCAGGCCGTAGCCTTCGTAGACCCGCCGCTTGAAGCGTTCGGTCCACTGGATGGAGATCTCCTTGGGCATAGTGGCCGCGGCGGAAAACTCATACCGGATGGAGGAAAGATCGTACTTGGAGAGATCCGTGTTCAACAGGCCGATGTAAATGGTGGGTACGGCAAAGAACATGGTGATGGCCTGGGTTGAGATGGCCTCGAGTACCAGATCCGGGACGAACCGACGGAACAAAGACACGGTGGCGCAGGCGGTGAAGGCGCCGTTCATGATAAAGTCCTGCCCGAAGACGTGGAAAAGGGGCAGAAAGAGAGAGAGCCGGTCCTGTTGCCGGAAACCAGCGTGATGGGCGGTGGCCCACATGTTGGACACGACATTGCCGTGGGTCAGAGTGGCCCCTTTGGGAAAACCTGTGGTTCCGGAGGTGTAAAGCAGGGAGGCAGGATCCCGCGGGTTCATGTCGAGGGCCTGGAAGGTCTCTTTTGCCGGCGCCAGCCAGTCGGCCAGCAGGGGGTTCCCCTGACCGTCGCCTTCACAGATCACGACATGATTCAGGGCCGGGGAGTCCTCCGCCTTCAGATTGGCCAGCAGTTCCCCTGTGGTGAATATGGCCACTGCACCGGAATCGTTCAGGATGAACTTCAGTTCTTCTGATTTGAGCATGGCGTTGATGGAAACGGCAATGGCGCCCATCTTTTGTGCGGCATAGTAGACGATGGCGAATTCCGGAATGTTCGGCAGAAAGAGCGCCACCCGGTCGCCGGTTTGGATGCCTTTGGCCGTCATGGCGTTGGCCAGTTGATTGGCCCGGGTGTTGAGCTGCCGATAGCTTATTTCGCGACCTTCGAAGAGGATGGCCGGTTTTTTCGGAAAAAACAGGGCCGCGCGTTCCAGATTCTCGCAAACGTTCATGGAATGTCCTTTTCCGTCAAATTCAGGTGGTGTTTAAACGATCCGTGGATCTTGCCGATGCCAGAAACTGCGGCCACCCCATAGGGTGGCCTCACTATCCAAGGTCTTGAGAGCCGTGTCAATATTGAAAGACTGCCGGTATCAGATGACGGGTTAGTGTCCATCCACCTGCGGACGGACACGATTTAAACACCCAATTTTGATGGCTCCGTAAAAAGTCGGAAACCACCTCAGAGGACGCAGAGAGCGCAGAGATAAATCATTAATAATTCCAAGTATTCTCTGTGGCTCTCTGCGATCTCTGCGGTTCAAAAACACTTTTTACGGCGCCATCAATTTTATCAGCGGACGATGACTGCAACCGGGTGGTGGCATCCTTCGGGAAAATATGATAGAGACGCTTCGCACCGAAATAAAACCCGGCGTGCTGCCTCGCCCCTTAAATGAAGGTGCCTTGGAGAATGGGGCGGGCGATGCCGCAAAAACATTAAGAACAGACCCATGCTGCTTATTTTAAAGTATGCTGCCGTACTGGCGGCCTCCGCCGTCGTCGGCCAGAGTTTTTTGGGAGAGTTGAAAAAAGCCCGCGCTTTAGACCTGCCCTGGTACCGCCCCTACCTCTCATTGCCGGGGATTGTCATTATCCTGGCGATTCTGACGCCCGTTTTTATCAAGCTGCTGAAGTAAGGCCGTCACGGCCCAATGAAGATTGATGTGATAAGGGGCGCCAATACCACGGCTATTGATGCGGCTGGCGCAGGCGCAGAAGGTTGCGCTGGATGCGGTAGATTTCCCGGGTGAGGCGGTTGGCGGCGATGCGCTCCATTTCCTGGAAGGAAATGGCCACCATGAGCCGGCCGGCCTCGGTGTCCCGGGTGAGCCATTCGATGCGGCCCGTATGGACATGCACGGATGTCACGTCCCCGTCCCGGGGGATATGCAGGTCCAGACCCACTATTTTCATCCCTTTCTGAATGATGCTGGCGGTATGTCCGTACCGGCCGATGGACATGTGGCAACGGACGCCGCCCACGCTGATATCGAGTACTTTGGCGCGGATCGGCATATCATCGACCATCAGTGCGAGCCAGCAGTCCAAGGGGGCAATGACGCGGTAGTCGCTGCGCCGCTGTATCCTTTCGATGAACTCGGGCATGGCGATCCACAGCCCGTCGCGGCGAAGGTCCGGGCGCTCGCAGCGGAAGATGTATTTCAGACCGTCCGGGCCGGTGTACTCGAATCGAAACGACGGCAACTCTTTGGGAAACACGATGGACTCGAGATCTTCCGGAACGTCGAGCACCACCATACGGCCCGTGAGCGTGCTGCGTACATCCGTGACGACGATGAGCCGCTCGAATTTGGCCCGTTCGCTCACCATCCGGACCAGGGTGCCGGTGGTTTTCAAAAACGCAAAGGCATCGGCCACGGACTCGGTCGTATTGAGGGCGGCGTATTCGGGCATGGCTACCATCTATTGGAGGTCGAAGGCGTGGGCGATTGCCATCGCTACAGCCCGTAGCGTTGAATCTTGCGGTACACTGTCGCGGTATTCACGCCAAGCAGATCGGCCGATTTGGCACGGTTGCCCCCGGTCCGTTCCAGGGCGCGCCGAATCAGTCGGATTTCATTTTCCTGCATGTTCAAAGAGCCTTCATTGTGGAGGGACGGGTCGGCACCGGCCAGCAGTTCTGCGGGCAGGTCACCCGCATCGATAATATCGTCGATACCCAGGGCAAA
This sequence comes from Pseudomonadota bacterium, assembly GCA_043825735.1. Lineage (GTDB taxonomy): Bacteria > Desulfobacterota > Desulfobacteria > Desulfobacterales > JBDRRP01 > JBDRRP01. The sequence continues at coordinate 14,275 of JBDRRP010000158.1, forward strand.
GGCCCGTTCTACGGCATTTTCAAGCTGCCGCACATTTCCCGGCCAGCGGTAGCGCTGGAGGGCATCCATGGCTTCCTGGGAAATGCCACGGATCGTCCGGTTGAAGCGATTGTTGAACCGATCGATGAAGTGGTCGACCAGAAGCGGAATGTCTCCGGGCATGGCGCGTAGCGGCGGCATTTGAATCGTGACCACATTGAGCCGGTAGTACAGATCTTCCCGGATGATCCCACTGTGCAGCAGCTCTTCACTGGAGCGGTTTGTGGCGGCGATGATGCGCACATCAACGAGATGCTCCTGGGTGGCGCCCACCGCACGAATGGTTTTCTCCTGGATGACGCGCAGCAGTTTCACCTGTAGCGCCGGATCGATCTCGCTGACTTCATCGAGAAAGATGGTGCCGCCGTCTGCAGCGCGAAAGAGGCCGTCGTGATCTCTAATGGCGCCGGTGAAGGCCCCTTTCACATGGCCAAAGAGTTCACTCTCCAGCAGGTTTCCCACGATGGCGCCACAGTTGACGGGAATAAAGGCTTTGGTTTTCCTGCTGCTGTTTTGGTGGATGACGTTGGCCACCAGTTCCTTGCCCGTTCCGCTTTCGCCTTGGATCAGCACGGTGGGGGTGCTGTGGCGGATGCGGTCTACGATCTGGTAGATGGCCCGGATCCCCGGAGACGCGCCCACCAGACCGCCGAACCCGAACCGTTCGTCGAGCCGTTGTTTATAGAGTACATTTTCTTTACGCAGCGCCGTGGCTTCGGCGATGCGGTCAATCAGGTGCTTGAGGCGCTCAAAGGCGATGGGTTTCTGGATGTAGTCGTAGCTGCCGTGCTTGAGGGCTTCAACGGCCGAATCGATGGTGCCGTAGCCTGTGAGAATGACCACTTCCGTCTGTGGACTGATTTCCTTGGCGCGTTTGAGTACTTCCAAACCACTGACACCAGGCATCTGAAGATCCGTAAAAAGGATGTCAAAGTGTCCGGCGGCAAGTATATCCAGGGCTTTTTCACCGGAGTCGGCGACTGTGACGGAAAACCCCTGTCGGCGCAGGAACGCTTCCACGATGAGGAGAATTTCCGGCTCGTCGTCCACGAAGAGGATGCGCAGATCATCTGCTGGGGAAAAGGCCTTATGTGGATCGGTTTTGGGCATGGGCTGTCAATGTTTCCCGGTGGTGGTAACCATTTCTGAGGGCGGTAATGCTAATCAGTGTCCATTGCGGCTGTTTGCCTCACGCGCCGTCTGCAGCGCCCGGTTTGCCATGAAGAGCGACAGCGTGGCCAGTGCCACTGTGCTCAATCGTAAGAGCAGACTCAGCCAGGCGAGGACCCCTCGGCCGCCCGTTGCCGCGGATGATGCAGCGGCAGGACGGGAAAAAACAGCCACCGGGGCGTGATCAGCAGTCGTCACTTTCCGCTCCAATTCGGTATCTTGAGCGCGAGCGGTGTTTGGGATGGGCAGGGAGAGCACTGAGGCCGGCGGAGCGGGCAGGCGCGCTTCCTGTTGTTTGACGGCGACTTCCACCGGCGCTGCCGGGGGCAGGGCAGCCACTGTCGGAGTTGTCGCTCGCGCGGCAACGGGGCGGCTCGCCGAAGCGATGGGCAGGAGCGGCGCGGATACGGCTTCCGGTGGATGCGGCAAGGCGAGTTGCGCAGGGGCGGGGGCCGTGGGTGCCGGCAACAAGGCTTCTGTGGGTTGGACATACGTGCCGTAGACCCATCCCTGGTAGCCGAACGTGTCGTTTTCGTAGGAGACTTTGACCCACCCGTCAGTTTCTTCATGTGCCTGGACGATCGTCCCCTGGGCCAGCCCCGTGATGACGGCGCCATGCAGGCCGGGAGCGGCGCGCAGGTTGACGTTGGCGGTTACCCGACCTGCCCAGGCGTCTGCCCGAGCCGTCGACGGCGGCAGCCCTCCCCACGCGATCAGTGTTGCCATACCGATTGTCAGCATCATGCATAGTGTCTTCATTGATGATCCCCGCGCCTTGAACCGTGGTGCCGTGCTCAGACGGTCGTGATGGTATGATTGATAACCGCTGTCGTTTGAGACATCGAAATGCAGGAAACATGCCTACTGGTTTCATGAGTGCCGGATGGGGGCATCCCGGGCCACGCGCGCGCGTTGGCAGCAGATAGGTCCTATAGGTCATATAGGCCGTATTACACCACGCGCGTGTGCGTGTCAGCGATGCGCAGAAAGTGTCAATGAATTGACTCCGGCGTCAATGCCGGCGAGGGGTCTTCTATCTCAGTACGAGGCGGATCGGTATACGATTGGCGGCGGCCAATTGCTTGCCTGCGGCATCTGTGGGGCGTGACATGGCGGTGGTGCCGGGGAACCCGAAACCGTTTGAGGGGAGGTGCTGCTGAGGGTTGAAGTTCACCAGAACCATACCGGCGAACTTGGGATCCCGGTACACTTCAACACGGAAGACCCACCCGGATCGATCCATGGAATAGCGGTTCATGATGTCGCTTTGCCGAATGGCCATGCCGGCTTCGTCGTCGGCGCCGTGGCGGGTGAAGCCGATGACGTTTGTGCGGTATCCGTCTATGGGCACAACGGTGAAGGATGTCTTCACGTCGACGATTTCACCGAACCCGACACGCACCAAGCGGCCGTCCACGAGCATGTCGATCTGATGGAGATCGTCATCGTAGTCATAGTATGACGGAGAGATGCGGACGAGGTCGCGGTTGCCGTGATGGACGGAAATGGTGTCATCGGTAGCGATGACGGTGAGCAGCGGGTTGCTGGCGATGAAATCGAGGGCACTGTCCTTGCGCAGCGGGAAGTAGCGCAGATTGCGCCGGGCATTGTCGGCCGTGAGCACCACCCGGTGATCGTGAAAGGACAGCCGGACGTTGTTGTCGATGGCTTCGAGGACCGGCTCCGGGGCCAGTGGCATCTGCCGCTGGTAGCCAATGCCGGCCATGTCCAGGAAGGCCTCCACCAGACTGAGATGATAGTAGGCCCTCAGGTGGGTGGGAAAGGACTTGCTTACCTCGAGTCCGTAAGCCGGTTTGCCGTTTTGGACGGCGAAATAGGTTAGGGTCTTGGCCATTTCAATGTTGCCCAGATGCGTCTGGGTATTCATGACCGAAAAGACGTGTTCACTGTCCATCAATCGGCGGTTCGCCTGTGCGACCACGGCCACAGCGTTGCCGGTGAGGTCTTCCAGGGCGCCGGGTCCCATCGACTCACGGTCGATGATGACCGACTGGCCCCAGCGATCGGGATTGCGCAGGTCGTCGATGTGATGCTCCCGGTGGAAACCGCTCCCATCATGGAGGTTGAGTACCAGATCAACTTCTCCGGAAGTGATGATTTTTTTGATCCGTTGGATGGTACGATATTCGGGGTCAGCCGGCGGGATTTGGTCGAATTTTCGGTTCAGATCCCCGTAGACCCCTCGGGATCGTTTGATGATACTGGGAAAATTGAGATTTGGGACCACCCACACGTTGCCGCGGGTGAAGGCGTAATGGGTCAGAAGCAGGGCGGCGGCGTTGAATCCGCCGGGCTCGTCTCCCTGGATGCCGCCCACGATGAGAACGGTTTTGCCCGGGGCCTGGCCGCAGCGCTGGTAGAGGTTGAATTCCAGCGGGTGGGCGCTCAGCGGAAGGGCCAGCAGCATGCCGGCGAGAGCGAGCATTCCCACCAGTGTTCGCCATCTGACGCTCAACACACCTTGATATGCCATGGCTCGAACCGGACTCCCAGCGTGTTGTCTTGGTGATAGCGCAGGCGAAGATACCCCAGATCCACCAGATGCTTGAATACTTCCGTCTCCGTGAACCGTTCGGTGAAATTGTCGGCTCCGTACCCTACCTGGCCCACATCGAAATCCCCGATGCCGTGGAAACTGTATCCCGGCGGGGCCAGAGAGCGTGACGCCATGGAAAGGTTGCCGTCGCTCTCGTAGGCTTTGGATAAAAAGAGCATGAACTGCTTGATGACGCTACGGATACCTGAGGTGAGCACCACTTCGTCGCCCAGGGTGCTCTTGATCCGGTGATAGGTTTCGAGGGCATTGCCCTTGTAAAGGTAATTGCCCGTTTCAGGGTCCCGGATCACCCTGTCTACCTGGATGTCATCGGTGAGATGTTTTAGGGGTTTTTCGCCGGTAAACCCGTAGATGGCACTGTCTGCGTAAAAGATTTTTTCCAGAAACGCCAGCTCTTCGGCGGTGAAGGGTTCCACCTGGCTGTAGTTTTTTGAGATGGTGATGGCGTTGTCAAAACTGAGCAGATAGAAGTTGCCGTGGCCGACGGTGCGCTGCAGGCGGTTCAAGCGGGAGAGCGCGGTTTTGAGGATTTCAAAGTCGGCGGCCGACAAAAAAATGTCATCGTCGTGATGCGCGTTGAAGTTTCGCATCTTGAAAAGGTAGTCTTTAAGATACGATTCTTCATCTCTCAGCCCCTGGGGGGGATCAGTGACCAGGAGGCCGGCCATGGCCGTGGTGGGGGCCAGACCGGCGCCGAGGGCGACGGTGGAAACGGTCTTCAGAAAGCGGCGTCTGTTCATTTCGGTGCTCACCCGGAGGCTATGCGTGTTTATCGGCTGCGTTCTCTGATGCAGTGTGCTGCCGATTTGTCAGCAAAAACCGAGCCAATGATTTTTCAATCGTTATAGCCCAAGCGGACGTGGTGATCAATTGGTTTTGCGTCGATTGTCGTCACCACCGTGTCTCCGGCGAAACCGAGGAGCGGCTGGTTCCTCATCGGTCTGTGCCGGGAGCGGCCCTTGATGAACCGGGCGTTCGCATTACCAGGGCTGGCACGATGATTGCTGTTACCACTGGCCGGAGATCTATTTCTATAGGGCAGTAGAGATCGGCCTAATCCACCACCCGCCAATCGTAAATGGCCGGATGCTTGTGGATGCAGGGATGGACCTGGATGCTGAGGCAAAGGAGGCACGCGTATGAGGGGACTGTGGGGCAACGCGCTAAAGCAACCTGGCGGTGAGAATAGCAGACTGTGGATGGTGAAGAATCTGCCCGCGGTGCGAACTGAGAATACTGAGGGCACGCTTGCCGTTTCCGGGCACAATGGCCGTATACCGGGGGTCCGGTTTTACTTCGCCGTCGCCGGTGACAGGCCGGCTGAGGCCGTATCCAAGCATCGGTGGCCGGTGAGCCCGGATGCGGAGTCTCCCCAGGAGGGCGCCGACGCCGGACGCGATACCATTGAGCGTTTTTCTCGGGGGGTTGCCCAGCATGTCAACGACCTGCTCATGGCTGTTCTTGGCCAGAGCGCGCTGTGCCGCCTTGACGCACCAGACAATTTGCCCCTGGAAGCGGTACTGAAGAAGATTGAAGACATGGTGCAATACGGCGCCCACCTCACCTTTCATCTGCTGGGGTTATGCGGGCGCGGGGTGTTTGCGGATCCGCCCTATGTCGCTAAGACCTCCAGCGACAGTCGGCCTGTCGGTATCATCGGCTATGCCCGTGAACGGTTTCGATCCTTTCCATTTTACCATCTTTCAGCGGCCCTGAGCCGCCGTCCGCTACAGAAGGACGCCGTTCACACGGCATGCCGGCAGCTATCGCTGGAATATCTCATTGTTTTTGATCACCTGCTGGCGGCCACTGAACAGATACAGGACGTATCGGTTCGGCGCCGTGCCGCGAGCATGCGACGACTGGTGCTCAAAGGCCGGCGGCTGATGGCGGAAATCGCCGCCTTTGCCGGGGGCGACCCGCGCAGACGCCGGGGAAAAGACGTAACGAAGGCCGATACCGTCACCAGGATTCTTCGCAGCGTGCTGCGAAACATTTCCTCACATCAGCCGGCGCTGAAAGTAACCATGTCCCTGGGCATTGCAGTGCCCGCGCTGCAGATGCTGCCGGGAGATTTTTGTCATGTGATGGCCGCCGTGGTGAAAAATGCCGCAGAGGCCATGCCGTGCGGCGGGGAATTGACGCTTATCGCCACTGCTCGCGGTGGAGATACGCCGGTGGCGTGCACCCACACGGCAGCCGCATTGGAGATTGCTGTCTGCGATACGGGGCGCGGCATTCCCGACCACGCAGGCCGACGGATTTTTGACCCTTTCTATACCTCGAAGGAAGGAACGCGCCGATTCGGTCTGGGGCTTTCCGGCAGCCTGGGAAGACTCCGGCAGGTGGGCGGCTCGATTGCGGTGGCTTCTGCGCCAGGCGAGGGGACCGTGGCACTGATCCGGATTCCTGTAGCAGTGGCCCGGCGGCAGCCCATTGGTATCCAAAACGGCCAGCAGCGGGTTTGCACGCAGACACCAGTGCACTGCGGCTGTTGATGATCGGTTTTTGGGCGATTGTTGTCCCCATGAAGAACGATGAGCCGGTACAAATTGATTTTGAACCACAGAGGCCGCAGAGGACCGCAGAGGACCGCAGAGAATATTATGAATAATTAATAAATTATCTCTGCGCTCTCTGCGTTCTCTGTGGTGATTTCAGACTTTTTACATGTTTGTCAAGAACCACCGGCGCCAGAAATATGACGCCGATGTTGTCTCCATCAGTGATGCATGGCGCGATTAATCGGTGGGCGCGGCGTCAGGCAGGATTGTAATCGCCACGATTGAACTTGAACACTTCCGCGGTTGCGGCGACCAGCGCCTCCTGGGCGATGGATTTGAGTCCGTCGGCGTCGTTCAGTTTCTGGATGGTCTTCTCCAGCTCTTGCATGCCTTTTTCCACCCGGTCCAGTTGAGGGGCAATGGACTTCAGCGATTGCCGGGGATTGGCGAGCTGCTGCTGGTAGCCTTCCATCAGCTCCAGGAGCCGGTCCACTTTTTCTACGGCGTTCACCGGCGCGGACACGGGAAGGCTGCTGAACTGGACGCCGCTGATGCTGACCGGGCCCGGCGATGCGGGGGCGGCTGGCACCTGAGCGGCGGCCTCTGAATTGAGGGCCCGTCCCAGGGCATCGGCAAACGCCCGACCGTCAAGGCACGGTTTGTTTTTTGGCGAAAGGCCGGGCATCTGCTTGAAAATGTTCTCAGGGGAATTGATTTTCATATCCATGACTCCAGGGGTTCCGGGTTCTCGGGATTGCTTTTAACCGGAAATAATGCAATGCACATGCCACATTCGGGCGGCGAAACTGCTGCCGCCCGAACGTGGCATATCTGTGCTTGTAAAAACTTCAACATATTGTATTTATAATAAAATAATTATATTTTACACTGCAGGCCAAAATGGCGGCAGGATGGTTCTGACCTGGCAATAGGGAAAAACTTTCCCGATTGCAGGGGAAAAAGATGCCGCTCAATAGGGGCTGTTTCTAAATCAGTGGCCGTCCAGAACGGAAAGGAACATCCAATGCAGCACCTTCAAAAACGCATCCTCGTGACCGGCGGCGCCGGATTTTTGGGATCCCACCTGTGCGAGCGGCTGGTGGGTGACGGTCACGACGTGCTGTGCGTAGACAACTTTTTCACCGGTACCAAGACCAACGTGGCCCACCTTATGGGGCGGCCCAATTTCGAGGTGATGCGCCACGATGTGACTTTCCCCCTCTATGTGGAGGTCGACGAGATCTACAACCTGGCCTGCCCGGCATCGCCGGTCCACTATCAGCACGACCCGGTCCAGACCACCAAAACCAGTGTCCACGGCGCCATCAACATGCTGGGGCTGGCCAAGCGCGTCAAAGCCAAGATTTTTCAAGCCTCCACCAGCGAGGTCTACGGCGACCCCAGCGTCCACCCCCAGCCCGAATCCTATTGGGGAAACGTCAACCCCATCGGCTTTAGGGCCTGCTACGACGAAGGCAAACGCTGCGCCGAGACCCTGTTTTTCGACTATCACCGCCAGCACGGTCTACGCATCAAGGTGGGCCGCATTTTCAACACCTACGGCCCCCGGATGCACCCCAACGACGGCCGGGTGGTCTCCAATTTCATCGTTCAGGCATTGAAGGGCGAGCCCATCTCCGTATACGGCAATGGTCAACAGACCCGAAGCTTCTGCTACGTGGACGATCTCATCGAGGGATTCATCCGCCTGATGAACACCGAAGATGCCATCACCGGCCCCGTCAACCTGGGCAACCCCGGCGAGTTCACCATTCTCGAGCTGGCCGAAACCGTCATCCGCCTCACCGGCAGCGCGTCCCGGATCGTCCACAATCCGTTGCCCCAGGACGACCCGATGCAGCGCAAACCCGATATTTCGCTGGCTCGGAAAATACTGGGATGGGAGCCCGCCATCGCACTCGAACAGGGCCTCGGTAAAACCATTCCTTTCTTTGAGTCACTTTTGACCGGCACCCGGCCATGACGCCCGCAGGGGTGACGTGAACCGGCAGTGCGCTGAGAGAAACAGCCCCTATAACTTATCTCAAAAAAGCCTTACCGCTTATCCAGGAAGCTCAAGCTACAGCCGGGAGCCATTGGAATCGGGAAAAATCACATCACTGCGGCGTTCACGGAGCACACGGATGTTTTTTAACCCAAAAAGACGTTCTCGCGCAGAGGCGCGGAGACGCTGAGAACTCCGTGGTTCAACATCACATCGGGCAGAGACCCACTGGAGCATTCTGCATAAGCGTAAAAGTGTTTTTGCCCCATCCTCCGGAGGCTGACACGTATCTGTCAATAAATTGACTTTCCCCGCAACAGCAAACCTTTCCCCATCATATCTATTGAGAATTCATAAAGATTAGAGTTGGCGTGGTAATTGCTACTCATCCTTTCAAATCGGAATGATCCGATGGTTATGGGGCGTGAGCAATGATCCCTCAGTACGCGCGAAACAAACATGGAAAAAATACCTTACAGGGAAGATTCCTCGTTGCCGCTCGACTTGAGCTCACCGACAAGTCTTGGTGCGAGAAGTGTCCATCCTATTCGCAATGAAAAATACAAAACCAGTCCATATATCAATTCCTTATAGCCTGCCGGCAATGCCCGCCCGCTGTGAACTCGAGTTGAGCAGCGCCTGTAACCTGCGGTGTACCTACTGCCCCCGACGATTTCTGGAACCGGGCTCGCGGTTTATTGATTTCGGTCTTTTTTGCAAAATCATCGATGAACTGGCGCCTGATCCTAACACCATTCTGACGCTGCATCGCCGCGGTGAGAGCCTGCTTCACCCGCAGTTCAGCGACTGCCTTGAATATGTTCGCGGTAAATTTACGACCGTCCAACTTGCCACCAACGGCACGCTGTTGAATGATGCCGTTTCAGAGTTGATGATCAAATCGCTTTCCTTCGTCTCCTTTAGCCTCGATGCCCCGGAGGCCTACGACCGCACACGCCCGCCGGCCCGCTACCAGGATGTCGAGCGCAAGATCCGCCGTTTTCTTCAGCTCAATAGAGGAAGGGTGCTGACTCAGGCCTCAATGGTGAGAACGCCCGAGACGCCCGACACGGATGTGGCGCTGTTCAGGTCGATCTGGGCGGACCGGGTGGATCGCATCCGCATTTACGAGGAGCATTCGGCTGATGGGCAATTTGGCTCGCTGACCTCAAGCAGATCACAGCGCGTGGCCTGTGCCATGCCGTTTTATGAAATGCTCATCTTTTCTGACGGAAAAGTCGGGCGATGCAATCATGACTGGAATGGCGCGCCGCTGGGCGATGCCAATACATCTTCCATTCGGCAGATCTGGCACTCCCGCAGTTACCATGAACTGCGATGTCAGCACATGACGCAGCACGTCACCGATGGGGTCTGTAGCCGATGCGATTCCTGGTATCCGGTACCCGGCAGCCAGATGACGGGAGAAACATATGAATCCTGAACCAGAGCGTATTCCTTTCGCCAAACCGTCCGTTTCCGATGACGAGATCGCTGCCGTTGCGGAAGTGCTTCGTTCGGGATGGTGGACCACAGGGCCCAAAGTAACTGAATTTGAGGAAGCGGTGTGCCGCTATCTGGGTGCAGGCATGTCTGCCGTGGCTGTCAATTCCTGCACCGCCGGCCTTTTTCTGGCGTTGAAGGCCCTGGGCATCGGTCCCGGCGACCAGGTGATCGTGCCGACCTGGACCTTTGCGGCGACAGCCCAGGTGGTGGAATGGGCCGGCGCCGAGGTGGTGCTTTGCGACATCGATGCCGGCACGCTCAATATCGATATTGAGAAGGCCGCCCGGCTCGTTACCCCGGCCACTCGTGCGATAATCCCCGTGCATATGGCCGGCTACCCCTGCGATATGACGCCGCTCATGGATCTGGCCCGGGGCCGCCGCCTGCATGTCATCGAAGACGCCGCGCATGCCATGGGCGCCCGGTACAACGGTGAGTTGGTCGGCTCCCTCGGCCCCGTAACGGTGTTCAGTTTTTACGCCACCAAGAATCTGGCCTGCGGGGAAGGGGGAATGGTGGTCACCGCCGATACCGCCCTGGCCGAACGCATTCGGCGGTTGAGTTATTTCGGCATCGACAAGCAGGCCTGGCGACAATATCCGCAGCGGGAGCCGTGGTATTACGAAATCGTCGAACTGGGATACAAATTCAACATGGACAGTCTGCACGCCGCGATCGGTCTGGTTCAGCTGAAAAAACTGGACCGGATGAACGCCCGCCGGCGGGAGATCGCGGCGCTGTATCGCTCCCGGTTGACGTCGATGCGCTTTTTTGAAGACCGCGCGGATCATTTTCACACCTATCACCTTCTGCTGGGAATGCTGCCCGGGCACATCGACCGCGACCGGTTCCTGGGCGATCTCAACGCCCGACGAATCGGCACCGGGGTGCACTATATGCCGCTCCACCTGCATCCCCACTATCGAAACCGGCATGACCCGGACGGGTTCCCGGTGGCCACCGGCATTTTTCAACGGATCGTTTCTCTGCCTATGTTCCCGGACATGACAGATGACCAGGTGTCGCGGGTGTGCGACACCATCGGCGAATGGATGGAACCGTAAGCCATGACCATGATCAGTCAATTGAATACCTGTGGGCAGGTGGCCGTGTGGGGGATCGGCTACCTGGGCTACACCACCTTGTTGCGATGTCACCGGTTCGGTCTGAAAACCCATGTGTGGGCGCCGGAAGGCGATCACCTGGCGCTCTTGCGACAGGGGCTGTATCCGCCGCGCGAGATCCAGATGGCCTGGTCGGAAATCGGGTCGGTGCCGGCACTGGATCTTCGGCAGGCTGTGATCTGCGATTCTCCGGAAGAAGTCCTGAAAAAAGAGATTTCCGTGCACATCGTCGCGCTGCCGAACACCACGGCCAAAGGCGAGAACGGCCACCGCGTGTGGCACGAAATCGCCGGCGTGCTGCGCCGTCATGCATCGAAGGATCGACCGATATTGATCCTGCTGATGTCGGCGCCGATCCCCGGCGATACGGTGCTGTTTCTCAACGCCCTGGGCGAAGTGAACCGATGGGCGCGTGTCGTCAGCGCATTTCGCTCGGACTGGGTGGTCGAAGATTACCTGTACCGTCCCGCCATTCAGGCCCTTGGCGGCGATGACGACGCCCTGAAGTGGGGCAAGGCGTTTCTCGACCGGCTGGAAGTGGACACCTTCCGCATCGGATCCCACCATGACGCGGAACTCTACCAGGCCGCCCTTGGCAGTTTCGACTGCCTGGTATCGGCGTTTGTCAATCAGCTCTCTTTTGCCTACCCGGAAAATGACATCCGGCGTATCGCGGCGGCGGTGCTCCGCAGTTGCCAGCTCAGACGGATCCGGCCGACCATCGGCATCGGTGGCGAACAGGTGATGACGGGCGTTGAACACCTGTTCCGGGGATCGGACTACAACGAGCTGCTTTCAATCATGAAGGAGGCTCAGGCGTTCAACCTGTCGTCCATCCTTTCCTATGCGGATTTCCTGGCACGGCGGGGCGTCAGACGCGTGGGCATCCTGGGAATCACGCCCCAGGCCGACAACCGGAACCTGGCCTATTCGCCATCGCTGCTGCTGGCCGAAGCACTCATAAAGCGACGGATGCGGGTATTTGTCCATGACCCCTATTTTACCAACACGACCATTCGGGAGCTGCTTTCCGGCGTTGAACTCCTTCGCCTGGACGAGCCGGCCGAGGCGTGGCCGCTGGATGCCGGCGATGCCGTCGTGCTGATGACGCCCCACCGCCATTACCGGGAGATGAACCAAAAAGATATGGAAAAACGGATATGCCGGCATCCGGGACTGGTGATCGACAATACCGGTCTGTGGCAGCGATTCGCGTTCCCGTGCCACACGCACTACCACTATGTCGGCAGCGGGACGGTCAACGTCAATGGCTGAGTGACTCAGCGAACTGAAGAGATGCACGATCATGTGTGGAATCGCAGGTTTCATATCCAGCAACGTTGAATACGACAGCGGCGGTATCGTTCGTCGTATGCTGGACCACATCACCTATCGTGGGCCAGACCAGATCGGTATAGGGCAATACGGCTCCTGTACCATGGGTATGGTCCGGCTGAGCATCTGCGATACTGCCAAACATGAAATCCCCATCGGGGATGCCGGTGGAAAGCGGCGCATTGTTTACAACGGTGAAATATACAATGCGGAGAACATCCGGCGGTCTCTGAAGAACCAAATGCCCTTGAGAACCCGGTCGGATGCCGAGATCGCCCTGAGAAGCTATGGGGAAAAGGGGATAGACGCCCTTAAGGATTTCAACGGGATGTACGCCCTGGCCATTTGGGACGGGGTGGCCGATGAGGTGATCGTGGCAAGGGACAAGGTCGGTGAAAAGCCGATCTATTATGTCCAGGGGCGGGACTTCTTCGCTTTTGCCAGTGAGATGAAATGTCTTCTCGAAGTGGTTGAACCGGAACTCAATACCGAGGCGTATTCCTACTGGGCGTTTGAATTCACCTGCGGGAAAGAGACGCTGTTCAAGCACATCTTTGCATTGGAACCCGGTGAGTTTATCCGGATAGCGGATGGACGGGTAACGATTCTCAGCTACTGGAAAATCTGGGACAATCTCATCGACGTGCCCGCTGATTACCAGCGGGTGAAAAAAGATCTGACCGAGTTGATCTATGATGCGGTAACGCTTCGCACCAATAATTGTGCCCATTCCTACGGCGTCCTGATCAGTGGCGGTCTCGACAGCGCCCTGGTGGCCTGCATCACCAAACCGGATGTGCTGTTTACGTGCCATTACGATCTGGGAAAAGATTTCGACGAGCTGGCCTATGCGCAGCTGGTGGCGAAAAAGGTCGGCAGGGAGCTGATCGTCATCGAACCCACGCCGGAAGACTTTCTGCGCACCGAGAAAGACATCGCCTACCATCTGGACACCCCGTGCACGTGGACCAGCTTCAGCTGGTGGATGCTGATGGAAGCGGTCAGTCGGCACGTGAAAGTGGTCATGACCGGCGACGGTGCCGATGAAGCATTCGGAGGATACCACCGCTATCTGCTGCTGCACCATGATGAGCAGATCCACAAAATGGATGCCATGGCGCAATACGCATACCTTATCGATCGCTACTATGGGTCTCCTGTAGAGCGGTATGCAAAGCTCATCAGCCGATGCGAAAACCAGCACATGGATGAGGTGCGGGACTACGTCACCCACCTGGCCGGATCCTATTTTTCAAAAATGAACGGGGATATCGTCCATTCCATGGGGATCACCGATGTTTACTCCACCATGCAAGTGCTGCTGCAAATGTCCGACCGGATGAGCATGGCATTCGGCGTCGAGAATCGATCCCCGTTTTTGGATCACCGATTGCTTCAATACGCATTCAGCATGTCATCGGAATTCAAGATCAAAAATGGTGTTACCAAGACGGTTTTAAAAGATATCGCGCGGGAATTCATCCCGGCGGCGATTGCCGACCGCATCGACAAGCGCGGGTTCAGTGCCCCCATCAACCGGTGGTTCGGGTTGGAAAAGCACGGCAAGTACAACCGGACCTTTTACCGCAAACGCGTATTTGAAGCCTGGGAGCAACTGTTTGTGCGCGGCCGCCGGCGGCAAATACTGCCAGAATATCCAAAAGCGGAACATCCGCTATCGTTGTATTTCGCAAATGGAAAGCGACAGCACTATGCAGCAGCAGGTCACCATCATTGCTGAGATCGGCATCAATTTCAACGGCCGCATCGAAAACTGCCTCCGGCTCATCGACACCGCTGCCGATGCCGGATGCAATGCCGCAAAGTTCCAGGTTTTCACCGCTGCAGGGCTGTATCCGAAATCCGCCGGCAAACTTTCATGGAAAGACGCCGGCGGCGCGTATCAGTATGATATTTTTGAGGCCGTGCAGCGCAACGAGCTTCCCAGGGAATGGGTTCCGGAGTTGAAAGCATACTGCCGGGAGAGACGCATTGATTTTCTGGCCTCGGCCTTCAGCGAAGACGATGCGCAGTTTCTGGTGGAAAGTGGCGTCGGGGCCTTGAAGATCTCTTCGTCTTCGGTGACCCATCTGCCCCTGATCGACGCCTGCGCCGCCTTCGGCGTGCCGCTGATCGTCTCCACCGGCGGCAGCCGGCTTGGCGAGGTCGAAGACGTGGTGGATACGGTCTTTCGCCATCATGACAACCTCACGCTGCTGCACTGCTCACTTGAGTACCCGACACGGCCGGAAAACTGTCACCTGGGTGTGATCCGAACGCTGGCGATGGCCTTCCCCCAGGTGCGCATCGGCTATTCGGACCACACCGCCGAGGCGACGGCCGCACCGGCGCTGGCGGTCGCCCTCGGGGCGTGCGTCATCGAAAAACACATCACGCTGGACAGGCGCATGCCCGGGCCGGACCATTTTTTCGCCTTGGATCCCGATGATCTTTCGGCCATGGTGGCGGCGGTGCGTGCCGCCGAGGTTGCGCTGGCCGGCGGCGATCCATCACAGATCGATCCGATTCTCTACGGCGGCACCGCCAAACGCGTCGGCGGCCAAGAGAAATACCTTCGCGATTTCGTTTCCAATCAGCTCTTCGCCAAACGCGCCATCGCTAAAGGAGAGATCATCACCGCCGATGACCTTGCGGTGCTGCGCCGGGGAGAAAAGGGTGCGGGGTTGGCTCCCAAATACCGCTCCTTGTTTGTCGAGCACCCGATATGCGCCAAAAGAGACATCGAAAAGGAAGCACCGCTCGACTGGGAGTGCATCTTATGATTCGCATGTTGCTGCGCGCAGATGCCTATCCCGCCATCGGTACCGGCGATCTCATGAGTCTGATCCACTTCTCCCGTCATCCGCGGGTGATCGCCGCCGGGTGGGAATGCCACTTTATGATACGCGATCACCGGGTCGCACGGGATCTGCTTGAACGGCGGCAGGTGGCCAACGTGCAGGTGATTGCGGCCCAGAGCGCCACGGCCCAAGAAACGCGCGCCGTTGCAAGGTACTCGGCCGACCATGGCATCGACGCAGTGCTTTTTGAAATCACCGACCGTCGGCTTGACACCTTCGATCTTTCCGGTGTCGATGCGGTACTCGGAGCCGTCGATTTTTACAGCTGGATTCCAAAAGGCCTCGATCTGGTGGTGAACTGGGATACGGAGGCCGCCGGTCGCTACCGAGCGAAGGACTATCCCGGCACCGATTTTTTTCTTGGCCCCGAGTACGTTTTCCTGGCCCCTGATTTTCTCGCCGGTCACCGGCGTTGGCAACCGGCGGCGATTGACCGACGCCCCATTGTGGTGGCCATGGGCGGGGCCGACGAATTCGACCTGACCGGCCGGATTCTTTCTGAGCTGATCCCTCAGTCGCCACCGGAGACATCGTTTACAGCGATTGTCGGGGCCGGCTACGACCATTTGGACAAACTGCAGGTGCTGGCCGGGCGCGCGGGCGCCCGTTTGACCGTCAAGCGCAATGTCACTGACATGTGCGGCGAATTTCTTGGCGCGCGCCATGTCTTTGGCGCGGGAGGGCTGACCGCCTACGAACTGGTCGCCACCGGTACCCCGTGCAGCCTCGTGGCCTGCTACGAGCACCAGATTCACCGGTGCCGCACCTTTGCAGAGAAGGGATTGGCCCGATACCTGGGATACCGGGCGTCGATGGCGCCCATCGAGATGCCGCCGCCGGCAGTGTTGCCGGTCGGGTCGGCAGGGTTTCTCTCGCGGCTGGATCGACTGGTGTCGTCGCTGGAGGAAAAGGTAATGAAAAGACGTTTGAAAACGGCTGCGCTGAGACCGCGGGCCGCGGAGGTGCGCCCATGACATCGATACTCATCGTTGCCGCCCATCCCGATGACGAAGTCCTCGGCTGCGGCGGCCTCATCGCCCGGGAAAGCCGGCAGGGCGCCCAATGCCATGTGCTGATTCTCACCGATGGCAGCGGGGGGCGCTACGATGCAGCCACCGCCGCCGCGCATCGGCAAAACACCGAAAAGGCCAACCGGATTTTGGGCAGCGCCGCAGTGATCCGGGAGGACTTTCCCAACCAGGGGATGGAAACGGTCCCGGTGACCCGCATCGCCCGGTGCATCGAGGCGCACCTGGAACGGATTCGTCCAGAGGCGGTCTACACCCACCACCACGGCGATCTCAACCGGGACCACCGTATTGCCTGCGAGGCCACCCTGGTGGCCTGCCGCCCTTATCCGGGACAGTGCGTGCGCAGTCTTTACAGCTACAACGTCCCGTCGTCGACCGAGTGGAACGCCGTGAGCCGTGAGACGGTTTTTGTGCCCAACGTGTTCGTGGACATCACCGACACCCTGGACCGGAAGATCGCTGCCCTCGGCGCCTATGACACCGAAGGGCATCCTTTTCCCCATCCACGCAGCCCCGAAGGCCTCCGGAGCCATGCCCGCTATTGGGGACTGACCGTCGGGCTGGCCGATGCCGAGCCGTTCCAGCTCCTGAGAAAGATCCGGTGATGCCATGAAAACCGTTTTCGTCGGATGCGTGCAGATCGGATACACTGTGCTTCAGCGGTTTTACGAGGCCGGTGGCAGGGTCGATCTGGTGGTGACCCTGGACCGGGGGCAGGCTTTGAAGACTTCGGGCTATGTCGATTTTCACCCGCTGGCCGCGGCCAACGGGTCTGCCGTGCTGGACACGACAGACATCAACGCACCGAAGACCGTCGCGGCCATGTACGCCCTGGCACCGGACGTCACCATCGTCTGCGGGTGGCAGCAGATGCTTGGAAAGGCGGTCCTATCGGTTGCCACCCACGGCACCGTGGGGTTTCACTCCTCACTACTTCCCCGATACCGGGGGCACGCCCCGGTCAATTGGGCCATCATTCTCGGGGAAAAAAAGACCGGCGCCACCTTCTTCTTTCTCGACCACCGTGCCGACTGCGGCGACATCATCGACCAGGAAACCTTCGACATCACCCTGGCCGACGATTGCGCCACGGTTTACGCCAAGTCGGCCGAAGCCTGCGCGCGGATGCTGATTGCCCATCTGCCGGCCATCGCCGACGGCACCGTAGCGCGCCGGCACAACCCCTCGGCCAGCTACCCGGCCTATCCACGGCGGCGACCCGAAGACGGGCTCATCGATTTCGACCGGTCGGCCCTGGACGTCTACAACTGGATCCGGGCCCTGAGCCGGCCGTATCCGGGCGCATTCTTCTATCGCGGCGAAGAAAAAATTCGGGTCTGGCGCGCCGAGATCGGTGAAAAGCCGGGCGAGGGCCGCCTGATCATGAAAACCGCCGACCTGCCCGTCACCCTGACCGACTGGGAGGTCTGCCATGACTGAGCCGCGCCGGCGCGTCACCGCCGAGACCTGGCGCGATTATCCGGAGACCGACCTTTTCCTGGAGCTTCCCGGCGCCCTGGTCCTGGCCCTGGACTGGCTCGATTGGGACAGCCGGTTTTTCGGCCTGCCCTGTTACCGGCTTTTTGCCGGCGACTGCCGCGTTTGTGACGGTGCCGTCGACACCGGGGCGTTGATGATGGCGGCCGCCCAATTTCCCCGGTGCGCGGTCTGGGCCAAGGTGCCGCCGCAAGCGCCGCCGGCCCTGACCGAGGCCATTCAGGCGTTGGGTGGAAAATTCATCGAAACCGAACTGACTCTGGGCCACAACGGGACCGCCGCGGCTCCGGCGACAGTGGCCGGGGTGAAGATCCGCGAGGCCGACACGCTGGCGCGGACCGGCTTTCTGGAACTGGGCCGGACCTTTTCCCTGACCCGGTTTCACACGGATCCGCGCATCGGAAAAGACCGCGCCGACGCCCTGTGGACAGAATACCTGAGAAATTTTCGCCTTTCCCCGGACCGGCGCGCCTTTTTGGCCGAAGCCGACGGGCGTATCGTCGGTGCGGTTTTGGCCAGCGCGGGCGATGCGGTCAACGTTATAGACATCGTGGCGGTTGCCCCCGCCTTCGCCGGCCGGGGGATTGGCCGGGCACTGCTCCAGGCGTCACTTTCCTGGAGCATCGCCACCGGCCGGGGCTGCACCGTGGCCACCCAGCACCGCAACACCGGCGCCATCGCCTTTTACCGGAAAAACGGGTTTGGGCGACTGGAGTCGGCAACGCCGGTCTTCCATCTATGGACCGCAGATCGGGTAGGCGCATCATGACCCTGACAGCCGCAACGATCACAGCCAAACTCACCGATCTGGGCGTAGGGCAAGGAGACCGCCTGCTGGTCCACAGCGCCTACAGCACTCTCGAGGAAGTGGACGGCGGCGTTGAAACGGTGGTTGCGGCACTGCTTGCAGCTGTTGGCAAGTCCGGCACCGTCGTCTTTTATCCAGAATTTTAATCTCTTCGCTTACCTGGCAAAAAGGAAAGAAAGATGCATCCAAACGAAATACTTGAGGCATACTCGCGAGGCGAGAATGTTATTGAGTGGCTTCGGAAAGCCTCCGGCGCTATCTCGAACACCGAAGAGATCATCGAGACTTCCTATGACATCCGCACGGGTTCTTATGACACCACGCTTCAGAAACCTGAAACCTGGAGCTTCAAACGAGATTACGGACTGGCTCTGGCTTCGGAAATTGAAGCTCTCACCATACCAAAAAGCGTATTAGAGGCTGGCGTGGGGGAAGGGAAAACCATGTCTTTCCTAAAAAATTCATTTGAAGTCCAGCCTGACTACTTGCATGGGTTTGACATCTCCTGGTCAAGAATCGCTGCGTGTCGGAAATGGTTGGATAGTCATGGGCCCAACAACATATTCCTTTCCGTTGCGAGGTTACGCCATGCGCCTTATGCTGACAGCTCATTCGATATCGTCTATACCTCACACGCTATCGAGCCCAATGGGGGCAAGGAGCGCTCAATTCTTGCAGAACTCTTTCGAATTACCTCTCGGTATCTTATTCTTCTGGAACCTGGCTATGAAATGGCTACCGAGGCCTCTCGCCAGAGGATGAAAAAACTTGGCTATTGCACCGGATTGGTAAGACACGCAACGGATCTGGGTATGAAGGTGGTCAAGCACGCCATGTTTCCGTTCACTGAAAACCCGCTAAATCCGACGGCGATCACGGTGATCGAAAAAAATGAGGGGGCACCAACCGTTATTCCAAGGCTTGTGTGTCCGAATTATGGGACACCGCTTGTGGACTATCCTGATTCCCTATATTCAGCTGCCGCTCTAAGGGCTTATCCAAAGCTTTTAGGCATCCCTTGCCTCAGGCGTGAAGACGGAATTATTGCCAGCTCATACGAGAAGTACTTATAAAGGAATGCTCTTGAAACAAACCCTCGATCAGACCAATCCGCTCTACTTCGACCTGGTCCGGGAACGAACCGAAAAAAAGACCGCGTTGGACTGCTTCGTTCAGACCCGGCGTCTTCTGGCACAATACGCCCCGGTCGCCAACTGCCTCGACGTGGGGTGCGCATCGGGCTACCTACACCATCACATCGGCGATCTGGTGGGAACCTATCACGGGCTCGATGCTTCGGCGGCTTTTGTCGACTACGGGCAGGAGATCCTGGCGCGGGAAGGGGCCAACAACGTAGTGCTCCATCACGGATGGTTCGAGGATTTTTCGCCGCCTCATCGCTTTGACGCCCTGATCTGCCTCGGACTCTTTTACGTTTTTCCCAACTTTCACCGGTATCTGGACCAGATGATGGCCATGACCCGCAAGGTGATCGTCATCCGGTCCCTTTTTGCCGAGACGACCGAGATTCGCTACGTACCCGAAAATCCTGGCTCTGAGAACTGGACCTATTACAATATCTACGGCCTCGACGAGGTGAGCGGTTTCATCGCGCAAAGGGGCTGGCAGGCGCGATGGTTCGAAGACGATTACATCCAGCGCATCGGCGGGAAATACGAAACGGCAGGACTGCCGTTTCCCTTCAAGTTTCTGGAAATTGTCCCAAAAGGCATAGAAAAATGAAACCAGTGACGTCCAAATTCAAAACCGTGGTCCTGATCTCTTTCAACGACCGAATCTGCCTGAGCACACGGGTCCTTTCCGCCCACCTGCGGGCAGCGGGTCACCGACCCTATCTGTTCTTTTTAAAAGACGACCGGTCTTCCGCTATCGACGACTTCAACTGCGATGCCGGGTTCTACCAGTACCTGTTCAACGATAAGATCATGGGATCCATGGGAGACATCAACCCGGCCACGGAGACCGAGATGAGACTTCTGGCGGCACAGGTGGTGCAGATCGCGCCGGACGTGGTGGGCGTCAGTGCCCGGACGGCGACTTGTGGCATGGCGCGCGCCGTGGTGCAGCGGCTGCGTCGGGTGATGCCGCAGGCCCGCTACATCGGCGGCGGTTACGGCCCCACGGCCGAGCCGGAAAAATTTCTGGAATTTCTCGATTTCGTCTGCCTGGGCGAAGGTGAGCGGGTGGTGGCCGACCTGGTGGTCGCAGAAGATCCCACAACGGTTGCCAATGTGGCCTGGATTGAAGATGGCCGGCTGCGCCACAATACCCTGGCGCCGCCGGTGAATCTGGACAACGCCCTGTGGCCGGACTGGTCGCCCGAGGACAAATTTCTCATTGAGGACGATGCCGTAACGCCCATCGCCGCCTGCTACGACACCAAGACCTACGACATCTTCACCACCCGGGGCTGCCCCAACGCCTGCACCTACTGCATGGCCAGCCACTGGAACCGGACCTACCGGCACTACGGCACCCGGGGCATGCCCGGGATCCGGTTGCGCGCGCCCGAATCGGTGATCGCCGAACTGGAACACGCCAAGGCCGCCTTCGGCATCTGCCGGGTCTATTTCAAGGACTCCATCTTCGGGTTCTCCAGAAAATGGTTCGACCGGTTCATGGATCTCTACGACCGGCGGATCGGGGTTCCCTTCATCTGCTTTCTCGAACCCAATTTCACCGACGAGGCGCGCATCAAGCGTCTCAAGGCCTCGGGCATGGACAAGACCACCGTGGGGATCCAGGCGGCCAGCGAATCGGTTCGGAAGACCATCATGGGCCGCACCTCCACCGATGACGACCTGGTGGAATATGCCGGGATGCTGATTCGAAACGGGGTGGGCATCCACTACGACATCATGCACTGGAACCCCTTCGACACCCTGGAGACCCTGGAAGCCGGGGTGCGGTTTCTGAAAAGGCTTCCCAAGGGCGAAGACGTGCTGGTGAGCCAGACCCACATTTTTCCGGGAAGCCGGCTCGACGGGCTGCAGAACGCCCGGCGGCCCGAACCGCTGCCTTTCGACGCCCATGTCTACTACGCCTGGCTCTTTCAGATGATCCTCTATTCCGATGAGACCGAGGCATTGGCAGAGAAGGCCATGGGCGATCCCGCATTCGCACGGGACCCGTCCCGGCTCAGAGACCTGTTCCGAAGCGCCATCGCCAGAATGGACACCGGATTCGGCATCGCGGCTTCCCGGGATATCGAAAAGGGGGAGATGGTGACCAGCGTCATGATCGAGCGTTTCAAGACCCAAAAACAGGCCAGCCTGGCCTGGGACGAAAAACACCGGGTGCTTACCCACATCGCCCGCCGGTTCATCCCCCGGGGAGGCTTGATACGGACCGAGGATTTCTTCGGGAAATACGATTACAAGTATGAAGGCTGAGGCTGCGTCTGTTGGAGCGGTTTCAGTCCGGACGGCCTTTTCCAGAGACCCGGTTCAATGCAGGACGCGGGAAGACAATCTTTTTGCGGGATCATCACCATTTTCGGCCTGGATTTTGCTGTTCCTTGGGTGCAGTTTTGCCGTTTCGCGCTGAGACAACCGTGTGCACTCAAGCATCAAGTGTTACTCAACATGATGAAAAAACAGTCAAATTGCGTTGCCATCGTCCAGGCACGCCTCTCCTCGACCCGGCTTCCAGGCAAGGTACTGGCCCCGGTGGCAGGGCTTGAAATCCTCGGTCACGTGCTGGCGCGGCTGACGGTGTGCCAATATATCGACAACATCATCGTCGCCACCACGACCAACCCGGCCGACGACCCTCTGCTGGATTACCTTGAGACATCCTTTCCTCACATCGGCCGCTTCCGTGGCGAGGAAGACGACGTGCTGGACCGGTACCGGTCGGCCGCCCGGGCATTTGCGGCCGATACCGTGGTCCGGGTGACCTCGGATTCGCCGCTGATCGATCCGGCGGTGGTGGATGCCGTGGCCTGCGTGCGCGCTGACGGCGGTTACGATTACGCCAGCAATTCCCTGGCGCCGACCCTGCCCGACGGGCTGGACGCCGAGTGCTTTACCATGGAAGCCCTGGACCGGGCATGGCAGGCGGCGCGCCGGGCCGAGGAGCGTGAGCACGTCACCCCGTATCTGCGGATGCATCCGGAGCGCTTTAGCCTGGCCAACGTGTCCTGGCGCCGGAATCTGTCCGGTCTTTGCTGGGCCGTGGACACCCCGGCGGATCTGGACTTCGTGCAGGCCCTCGCGGCGCATCTGGACATCAGGGACCCGGCCAACTACGCATTCGAGCGGGTCCTGGCCGTTTTGGACGCCCATCCGGAGGTGACCGCCCTAAACGGCGGGGCCGTGCGCGATCACAAACTCATCGCTCAGCTACCGGAGATTTTTACCGCGCACGGGGCGCGCTTTGCCCATCATGCCGCGCCCCTGGAGAGCCTGTCATGAACTACCCCTTCTTCAAGCCCGGGTCATATACTTTTTTTACCCGGGAGGCCATTTTTCAGGGCGGGGACGACTACCCCAAGATGCTCAACATCGAGCCGACCAATCACTGCAACTTCAATTGCGTCATGTGCTCCCGGCGCCGCTCGGGGCGGCCCCTGGGGTTCATGTCGCTCGATCTGTTCGATGCCATTTTAGCCGACATCCGCCGGTGTAAAAAGACCATCCGGTGGCTCACCTTTCACAACGACGGCGAGCCGCTGCTTCATCCGGATCTGGCCGAGATGGTTCGTATGGCCAAGTCTTCGGGGGGCGTGGAACATGTTCACTTTAACACCAACGGTCAGCTCCTCACCGAGGATAAGGCCGCGGCGCTGGTCGAGGCCGGCCTCGATGATCTTACCGTGAGCATCGACGCCCTGACCCCGGAAACCTTCGCCAGGGTCAAGCGCGCCGGCGATCTTGAAACCGTTACGGCGAACACCCGAAGACTGATGGCCGTCAAACGCGCTCTCGGCCGGCCCACACCGTGGGTCCGGGCCAAGATCATCGACATGCCCCTGACCGCCGGGGAGCTTGACGGATTTTGCGATTTCTGGCGCCCCCTGGTGGATGAAGTGCAGGTGCAGCCTATTCACAACGCCGGCGGCGGGATCGGCGTCGATGCCCCGGCCGGCAGTGCGGAGCGCTATCCCTGCGCGCTGCCCTGGTATGCCCTGGCCGTCAACTGGGACGGTACCGTCTCTCCGTGCTGTGTCGATCTTTCCGGCGAAAACATCGTGGGTGACCTGCGCGTCGATACCCTTCAGGCGGTTTTCGTCGACGGACCGATCCGCACCTACCGGGAAAAAATGCGCAGCGGTCAAGAGGCGTCGCTTTCCCCCTGCGCCGGTTGCAACGTCTGGAAAAACGGCGTCAATATTTTCGAAGCCGACGATCAAGAACACCGGAGTCTACACCATGCCGCCTGACCACCGATCCCTGAAGCGCTCCAGAGACTATCTGGCCCGGGCTGAAAAAGTCCTTCCCGGCTACGCGTCGTGCTACAGCCGGGCGCCGCTGTCCTATGCCCGGGGAAGCTATCCTTCCTATGTGGAGCAGGGAAGGGGGTGTGAGCTGATCGACGTGGACGGAAACGTCTACATCGACACGACCATGGGACTTTGTCCCGTGATTCTGGGATACTCCCATCCGAGCACCCTTGGGGCACTGGCCAAATATGCCGAAAAGGGGCCGCTCTTCACACTGCCCCACCGGCTGGAAGTCGAACTGGCGGAAAAGATGGTGGAGATGATTCCGTGCGCTGAGATGGTGCGTTTCGGCAAAAACGGGGCGGACGCCACCACCGCCGCCGTCCGGCTGGCACGGGAAGTCACCGGCCGGGACCATATCGCCATGTGCGGCTACCACGGCTGGCAGGACTGGTACATCGTCACCACGGACCAAAACGGCGGCATCCCCAACGCGGTGGCACCGTTCTCACACAAGTTCGTCTACAACGATATCGACTCCCTGAGCGCCCTTTTCGATAGGCATCCCGGTCAGATCGCCTGCGTGATCATGGAGCCCATGAGCGTGGTCTGGCCCGATCCGGGGTATCTTGAAGCGGTCAAGACCCTGACCCATAGAAACGGCGCGCTTCTGATTTTTGACGAGATCGTCACGGGTTTCCGCTGGGCACTGAAAGGCGCCCAGGGCTATTTCGGCGTCACACCGGACCTGGCTACTTTTGCCAAGTGCATGTCCAACGGATTTCCCATATCGGCCCTGGCCGGCCGGGCCGATCTCATGAGCCGTTTCGCCCTGGGCCATGCCTTCTGGTCCACCACTTATGGCAACGAGAGCCTGTCCATGGCGGTGGCCCTGGAGACATTGACCTATCTGCAGGAAAACCCGGTTATCGACTTTATCTGGGTGCAGGGGAAAACACTTCACGAAGGGTTCAACGCCATCGCAGCGGAAAACGGGCTGGGCGAATACGTCGAATCCGTGGGCGCGCCGCCCAGAAGCGTTCAGATTTTCCGCAATCTGGAAAAGACGCCGGATTTGGCCGTGAAGACCCTGTTTCAGCAGGAGTGCGTGCGCCGCGGCGTGATCACCCTAGGCTGTCACAACGTCAGTTACGCCCACACGGACCCCTATGTGGAAAGGATTTTATCGGTCTACCGGGAAGTGCTGGGCGTCATGGGGGAGATTTACCGAAAAGGTGACCGGGCCGAAGACTACCTCGACGGTCCCCCGGCCGAGCCGGTGTTCCGGCGGATCTGAAAGGATCGATGCGCAGTTCACTTTCATCAACGACGGCCCTTGCCCGGTGGCGGTTCAGGCCGGCCAACCGGAAATGGCAGTGTGAGGTTTGATATGACTAAAAAGCGCCTGGAGCGGGTTCTCTTTGTCTACCCGAACAGCGGAGCCCTGCGGATTCCTCTGGCAGTGTCCATTCTATCGGCCATCCTCAAGGAGGCCGGCGTAAACGTGCGGGTCTTTGACACCACCTTTTTCAAAATCGAAGAGTCCCTGGACTACACGTTGATGGAGAAACGGGGCGTGGTCAAGAAAACGCGCCTGGATGAACTGATGGGCGATCTGCCGGCGGTGAACATTTCAGAGCGGATGCGCGCAGCCGTGGACGAATTCAATCCGGACCTGACCCTGGTTTCGGTGATGGAGCGTCACTACTGGCTGTTCGATATTCTGGTGCGGGCCTGCAAGCGGGCCAGGCCCGATGTGCCGATCATTGCCGGCGGGATTCTGCCGACCCTGAAACCGGAGATGATTCTGGACCACCCCTGCGTGGATTACGTGGCCTACGGCGAGGGAGAGGACTTCGTTCGCAGCGTGGCGGCGCATTTTCAGGACGCCGCGGCCTTTGCCGACCTGCCCAATCTGATGTTTCGGGATGCGGCCGGCAGGACCCGTGCCAATCCCCACGGACCGCTGGCCGACATGAATGCCATCCCCTTTCAGGACTGGCGCGATTTCGATCGGCGCCAGCTGCTCAAACCCTATGAGGGCAACGTCTGGATCGGGGGCTCGTTCGAGTTGAGCCGCGGGTGCTTCAAGTCATGCACCTTCTGCGTGGCCCCAAAACTACGCTGCGCCTACGGCCCGGAAACGGCCCGCCGCTATCACCGGACCAAGGACCCCGAGCGGGCCGTGGCCGAGATCAAGGAGAAGAAAGCGGCTTACAACCTGACCTTTCTGGCCATGTGCGACACCGATTTTCTCTTCGGCGTCCCTTATGAGACGCTGGTTGAATTCTGCCGGTTGTACAAGGCCGAGGTCGGCATTCCATGGATCATTCAGGCCAGCGCCGAGTCCTTCAGCGAACGAAAGCTGGCCGCCATCGTCGATGCCGGGTGCATCTCGGCCTCCATCGGGGTGGAGAGCGGCTCGACGCGCATCCGCCGGGAGGTGATCAAAAAGCGCGTCTCCCTGGAGCGTATCCAGAAGACCTTTGATCTGTGCCGGGCTTACAATTTTCGCACCACGGCCAACTACATGATCGGGCTTCCCTATGAAACTGAAGCCGACGTGCGCCAGACCATCGCACTGAACCGGAAGATCAATCCGCCCTCGGTGGCTATTACCTATTTTACGCCCTTTCTGGGAACCGAGCTTTACGATCTGTGCGTGGCCGAAGGCTTTTACGACGGATTCGATCCGAACCAGAACGTCTACAAGTACTCGCCGCTGAAGATGCCCCAGCTTTCCGGAGCCCGGATCGAGGCGCTGATCCGCGTCTTCATGGAAGAGTTCGAATCGCATAAGATCGACATTCACAACCTTCCCGATGCGGTGGTGAAACAAAACAACCAGCAGGTGGCGGCGGTCTACGGCGCCGGCGGGGAAGGGGCCGGCGGGCCGGCACCGTTTGGCAAACCCGGTGAAAATTTCCGCAGCATCACTTCGGACCGGAGCCTGCGAGGATCTTGCGAGGCAGCACCATGCAGATGAATTCGGGCTCCCGGCCCCCCCTTGTCGACCCATTGGCCATCGATGCGGCTTCGGCCTATATCCGGATTTGCGAGCGACTGACCGATCGCATGTTCTGGCCCCTGAAGATGTTCACCGCCCTGAATCTGTTCCTGTGGCATATCGAGGCCTTTGAAAGGGACGAAGATCCCGTTCCCCTGTTTGTCGAGGTCTTCGCCCGGGCGACCGGATTTCTTCAGCAGGCGGCTGCCTCCGGGCTCGGCATGGCCTCGTTTCCCCCCCCGGCGGCGGTGACCGGCGCCGAAGATTTCGAGCAGCGGATCTCCGGGCTTTTCAGCGATGTCTGGGTCGAACTGACCGATGACGTCTATTTCGATCAGTCTTATGAATTCACGCGGCAGCGGCTGGAAAAAAACAGCATTTCGCCGGAAAATCTGTTCGTGTCCAAAGTGGTTCTGGATGCCGGGTGCGGCAGCGGGAAGTTCTCCTGCGCGCTTGCCCGGTTCGGCGCGGCCCGGGTCATCGGCCTCGATCTTGGCCGAAAGGGGCTCGCGTTTGCCAGGAAACAGGCCGCCAAGGTCGCCTACGGCCACCGGCTCGACTATCTTTGCGGCAGCCTGCTCGATCTGCCGTTGCCAGACGCCGCGGTCGATCTGGTCTGGTCCAATGGCGTGGTTCACCACACCCGCGACTATGAGCGATGCATCCGGGAATTCGCCCGGGTGCTGAAACCTTCGGGAAAATTGTTTCTATACGTCAACGGACGCTTCGGCCTTTTCGAAGTACTTCTCGACGCCCTGCGGATGGCCACCGCCGATGTGCCCAGGCAGCTGTTTCAGCATTTTCTCTTGCTGCTCGGTATCAATTCCGGCCGGATTTACTGGATCATGGACTGCCTCTATGCCCCCTATGAATGGAAATCCAGAGCAGAAGTGGTGGCCATGCTCAAAGCAAACGGTTTTACCCAAATCAGGCAGTTGACCCGCGGGGTCGCCATCGACCAGATCGAACAGGTCTCGGCCGGACTGCCCTATGCCGAAGTCAAATACGGCGAAGCCCAGTTGAAATTCATCGCCACCCGGATCTGATCCGGGCGAGTTCACCGCGCAGTTGTCGGCGCCGGAGCATGTCATGGCAAGCAATGACCGGATATTTCTTTTTTGGGGAGAAGACCTTCGGCAGTTCAAGCCCGGACTGCTTGACGCGCACGCGCGCGCCGGAGACACCCTGCTTCCGGTCAACGCCGAGGCAATGCATGCGGCACAAGCAGCCGGACTTTCCATTGTGCTGCCCGAAGCATGGCTCGGCACGGAGGAAACCCTGAACGCCCGATGGGCGGCTGACGACTGGGAAGCGCGCTGGTTCGAACCGTCCCGGGAGGCCCTTTCCTCGGACGGTATCTGCTGGCCGGTTTTCGACAAGGAGGCCCTGAACTGGTACTGGCGGGACGTGACCCTGGCCGACGCCCTGGTCCGGGCCTGTCGGACGCGGGGCGTGGAAAAAGTCTCTCTCGTTCTCAACAACCCCTTGCGCCCGGCCCTGGGTTATGGGCGCTCGGACGTGCCCGGCCATCTGATGCGCGCGGCCCTGGGTGACCGGGTGGCGGTGCGTGAAACCGCCCACGACCCCTGGCCGGCCATCCTCTCTTCGGCCATTGACTTGGACCGGCTTCGGAAGGGGACCGAAACCTTCACCCCGGACCGGATCGCGGGGAAAATCGTTTTAGCGCTGAATCCGGGCGAGTTTCACCGGTTCACCCCGGTCATCCAGGAACTCTGCCGCCGGTTTCCCGGCCGGGTGACGGTGGTTGCCCTGTGGCCTTCGCCGGCAGAAACTGCGACCTTGGCTCGGACCTGTCCGGCCGAAGTCCTCACCCCGGCTCTGGCGCCTGCCGTGGACCCGGATATTGGCAAACGATTCTTTGCCGGATACCTGAAGGCCACTGCCTCCGCCGGAGGACAGCCCTGGGGAGAGGCCCTGGCCCTGACCCGATTTCAGTTCGAATATTACTGCGTTTTCCGGCTGCCGGTCCTGGCCAACAATTACCGGTCGTGGTCGGCATTGTGGCAGGCCTATCCACCGGCGGTGGTGATTACCAGCAGCCTGTCCGACAGCGAAGCCCAACTGCCTGCTCTTGCCGCCGACCGGGCGGATGTCCCCACGGTTTCGTTGCCTCACGGCGGATTCGGGGCAAGGGAGCAGGACTGCCACGCCCGGACCGTGCTCTATAACTGCGTGCCGACGCGCCGGGTCTACGAAGCGGCCGGCATCGCGGCCGGTCGCCTCCGTCCCTGCCGGGAGGTTATCGCCGAGAACGAATACCCCACCCGGACCGGGGCGGTCTTCAGCCGGGGAAAGGCAGGGCGGATTCTCGTGCTGACCAATCCGGTCAAGTTTGACACCTGCCTTTTCAACACTACGCTGATTGGCAGCCAGATGGCGGCCTTGAAGGCCATCGCCACCCCTCCGGCGCATCTTGTTGGAAAAGTGGACCTGGCCGTAAAAACCCATCCGAGCCGCCACGACCGGTCCTTGTTCGAACTGGCCGGGGAGGATCTGGCCCGGAGGGTGCTCCCCTCGGATCTTCCTCTATCCGACGCTCTGGAGCGGACCGACCTGGTGGTGGCTCTGAACTATCCGGGCACTGCTCTGATCTACACCCTGCGGCGGCGAAGGGCGGTAATATTCTTCTGGAACGACCCGCTCCTGCTCCAAAGAAGCCATTCCTACCGCCACGCCCATTTGATGCTGGAAGCCGGTGACTTCGTGAAGACAGCCGAGGGGCTCTGGCAGGCCGTGGAACGCTTTTTCAGCGATCCGGCCTACGCGGCGATGCTACGGGAAAGGGCCGACGCCTTTGCCAGAGAGCAATTCGACACCGATGACTTTCCCACCATCGGCCAAGTGATGGAAACGCTGATCCCACCTGACCGTGTTTACCCCAAAAGAGAGGTTCTCGTGGAATCCACTGGCGTTGAAACGATGCCGCTTCCCCAGGCTTTTCCCCAAGCGGTCCGACAGCCGGTGAACCTGGCCGGGTACAACGTCGCCGACAGCAGCATGCGGCTGGCGGAACTGCGCACCTTGTGCACCATGGTCCAGTGGCGCAATCCCCAGAGAATCTTCGAAATCGGCACCTTTCGGGGCGCTACGACACTTTTGCTGGCCGCCAACAGCAACGCCCGGATCCATACACTGGATCTCCCGCCCCTAGGGCATCCAGAGTACACTCCGCCCCAAGTGGAGAACCCGGAGCACGACGTCTACCCGGAAAAGCCGGGGATCTGCTTCCGTAGCACCGATCACGCTCGGCGCATCGAGCAGCT
This sequence comes from Pseudomonadota bacterium, assembly GCA_043825735.1. Taxonomy (GTDB): domain Bacteria; phylum Desulfobacterota; class Desulfobacteria; order Desulfobacterales; family JBDRRP01; genus JBDRRP01. Next base: position 44,428 of record JBDRRP010000158.1, read on the forward strand.
CTACGGGAACAGTCGGACCTTCGACTTCAGCCCCTTTTTCGGCCAGATAGATTTCGTCTTCGTCAACGGGGCCCATCATTTCGATGCGGTCCTTCACGACAGCATGAACGCCTTCCGGCTTATCGGCGAGCAGGGGGTCATCTTCTGGCACGACTACGCCGAATACGCTCCGGAGGTGATGCGCGCCCTTCAGACCGTGGCCAACCGGTTTCCTTTGGTCCATATCGAGGGAACCAGTCTGGCTGTTTACGGCGCCCCGGGTCCGGAAAAGACCTGACAGCAGTGCGCCGGGTGACTTTCCGGAGACCCGACCAGCGGCCCCGAATTTGTCAATGAATTGACACCCCCCCTACACGGGTCTCCAGTCTGTGGCGCTCCATCGATCCGAGGGGTGGCAGCGCCAGCTTCCGCCCCGCCCCTTTCCTGCCCCGGTTCCCAGCCGATACCCCATCGATGGCGGGTTTTTCTCCTGCCGGCCCGCTATTCATGGCGGATTTCCGATATTTAAAACACAGGCATAAAGATTGCAATGATGCCGGTAGGCGGATTGAACTTGCCGCCTCGGAAGGCGGCTCACCGATGCAAAGGCGATTGATGGAAAAGGCGACCGTGACAACACAACACTCCTTTGACCGGGACGAACTCCTGGGCCCTTGGCCTGCATTGCCGGAGGATACGGCCATGGCTGTGCTGAAAGCCGAGGTGGCACGACGCCGGCCGAAGACGATATTTGAGATCGCCGTCCGGCGCGAGGCCGTAACTCCCGGTTTCTGCCGGGATCTGGCATCGACGGTGATCTGCCTGGGAAAAGACAGGGCGGTCCAGAGCCCGACCGCCGCCGCAAACGAAGCGGTTTTGATCCTGCATCGGGTAGAAAATTCGAAAGACTTCGATTTTTCAGCGTATTACGGGACCGTGGACCTGGTGGTGCTCGATGCGGCGTCCCGGGAAGCGGACCTGCTCCGCGAAAGCATGCACGCCTTTCGAATGATAAAGCCGGATGGTCGGATCGCCTGGCTTCGGCCGCAAATTTTGGATGAAGCGCGTCGCAGGGGGTTTGCGCGCATGGAAGCCCGATTTCTCCTACACCATGCCGATCGTGCAGGGCTGACCCTTTATGGTTTCGCATCGGTAGATCCGGCCGCTTCCGGTTCCGATACGGCTCAGGAGGCATCCATCGCGCTTTCGGTGGTCATTCCCACCCGGAACGGCGCCGACCGACTCGGGGCCGCCCTGGAAAGCGCCCTGCACCAGACCCTGGCCGCCGACGTTTACGAGGTCGTCGTTGTAGACAACGGGTCAACCGACCGGACCTCCGATCTGGTGAAGGACTGGATCCGGCGCGTGGGCGACCGGGTCCGTTACATCTGCGAGACTGCACCGGGACTGGCCAACGCCCGTCATGCCGGGGCCCGCGCCGCCAAGGGCGAGATCCTATGCTACCTTGATGACGACGCCGTGGCCGCTCCCGGATGGCTCGAAGCGATACGGGACGCCTTCAAAGCGGTCGACGTCGCGCTGGTGGGCGGAAGGATTCTTCCCCGTTTTCACGGGACACCTCCGCCCTGGCTCCAACGATTCTGGTATACGACCCCGTCGGGAAAGAGCATGGGGGTACTGAGCCTTCTCGATTTCGGCGATAGGGAGCGCGACATCGATCCGGATTTTGTCTGGGGGTGCAACTACGCCGTTCGAAAAGAGGTGCTGATGCGGGCGGGGGGGTTCCACCCGGACGCCCTTCCCCGGGACCTGATCCGCTACCGCGGTGACGGCGAAGTGGGCCTTTCCCGAAAAATCCGCAAGCTCGGCTACCGGGCCCGTTACCATCCGGGCGCCACCGTGGAACACTGCATTTCAGCAACGCGCCTGACTCCCGGTTATTTTTGCCGGCGCCAGTTCAACGAAGGCATTTCGGCCTCTTTCACCCGAATCCGAAAACAAGGGCCGCCCCGAAACTGCGATTTCTCCGCTGACCTGCTGGAAGGGATGGAATCTTACATGGCGGCGCTTTTTGACCCTCAGGCGGTGGAAAGCATGGCGGCTCCGGCCGACCTCGAAGAGGCGATGGCCCTGGCTCATGAATACGGCCGGCTCTATCACATCCACCAGGCGGTTTCCGACGCGGAGTTCCTATCTCACGTTTGCCGGCCGGATTACATGACCCCCGCCGTGATGACACCCCCGGCAGGTTTCGGCGCCGCGAAAGGAGAGGGCGGTCTCCTTCCGTCTGGGGCGATGGGGCGGAGGGCCGCAGAAAATTACCGTGCCGGACTGTGGCTGGCGGAGAACGGGCTTCACCGCCTTGCCTTGAAAATGCTCTCACTCGCGGAACAGGGCGACGTGAAGCCGGCGGGCACCGATTACGTCCGGGCTGTGAGCTTCATGGAAATCGGAGACATCGCGGGTGCCGAAAGCGCTCTGGACCGGGAGCCGTGGGAGAGTCACGTGCGGCCTCATGCCGACGCACTTTACGGGCGAATTCACCGGATCTACGGGGAGCAGCGGATGGCCCTGCTGACAAACCCGCCGAAGGGCTGCGAGGTGGAGCTCGACCGATTGCCCCTGACCCTGGCCAATGCCGTTATCTACATCACCGATCAGTGCAACAGCCGATGCATCACCTGCAATGCCTGGAAAAACACCGCAGAAAAGAGCCTAGAAACGGACCATTGGAAACGGGCGCTGTCCCGGATCCGCGACGCCGGTATTTCGGCTGTGGAATTCGTCGGCGGTGAGCCACTGCTGCGCCCCGACCTGACGGAACTCATCGCCGAGGCACGGCGTCTCGGTTTTACCTCCATTCTGGTGAGTACCAACGGTTTTCTGCTGGATGAGGCTCGCCAGGAGCGGCTACTGGCCGCCGGGGCCAACAGCTTTCACATTTCCCTGGACGGTTTCGGTGGAATCTACCACACCATACGGGGGCGGGATTGGTCCGAACGGGTCGAAAAGACCATCCGGCGCCTAGCCTGGACCGGTGTGGATCTGCTGGTCCTGACCACGCTGACCCGGAAAAACCTCGACGAACTGTTGCCGATCGTCAGTTTCGTCCAGGATGTCGGGGCGCGGTGGTTTCCCAATATTTTGGAAAACGGAAAATACCTGTTCAAGGGGATCGACACGAGGGACCTGATCATTGCGGATCCCTCTGACGTGGCTCGGCTGGTGGCGTCGCTGGAGACGCTGCTGGCCAGGTTCTCCCAGTTCATGGCCATGGGCCGTCCGGACATCGAATACATCCGTCAGTATCTGCTGCACCCGGAACTGGAAAAGCGGATTCCGTGCACCCTGGGATTTGAGGCGATCTACTTCGATCCCCGGGGCAATCTCTTCCCGGCCTGCATGTCCTTGAAACCCGTTGGCAACCTTCTTGAAGACGACCTGACCGCTCTAATCGGTTCCGAGCGGATGCGCCGCAGGCTGCGTGCCATGGTTGAGCGCCGATGCCCGGGATGCACTTGTGGCTACAGCCAGCGGGCCCAATACATGGACCGAATGAGGCCGAGGCCATGAACAAGCCCCATATCGAACAGATCTTCGACGAGTACCGGATGATCGCCATCATCATCTCCGCGGAGTATCGAAGCGATGGGATCGAGTTTTTCACGCCCCACAACTTTTCCCAGCAATTGGCCTCAATGCGACGGCCCAAAGGATACCGGATTCTGCCGCACGTTCACAAGGCCGTGCCGCGAAATGTGCGCTACACCCAGGAGACGCTCATCATCAAGTCGGGAAAGGTGCTGGTCAATTTCTACGACGAGAAAAAACGCTTTCTGGAGAGCCGCAACCTCAAATCGGGCGATGTGGTTTTACTGGTCTCCGGAGGACACGAATTCGTCATGCTCGAAGAAACGGAGATGATCGAAGTCAAGCAAGGCCCCTATTCGGGAGATGACGACAAAGAGCAGTTTGAAGGGCGGACGATATGAGCGGTCCCGTCCCGGTCAGAAGCCGGTTCGGCGCCGCTGCGGCCACCGCGCGCAGCGGCTCGGCCAGTGTCTACGGCGAGCCCTTGGTCAATGCACACTGCCCCGAATTCGAGGTGAACAAATGGGCCTTGTCCGAATTCGTGGTGCGCCGGCTGCTGCCCGTCGTGGGCATCCACCCGTTTCCGCTCGACGAGCTGTTGCTGATGAGCGCTGCCGTATGCCGGCTGCGGCCGCGGCACATCTTCGAATGGGGGACCAATGTGGGAAAGTCGGCACGGATCTTTTACGAGACCCTCAAGTGGTTTGGGCTCTGCGCTACGGTCCACAGCATCGATCTGCCGGAGCATGTCTCCCACGCGGAGCACCCCGGCCAGCAGCGCGGCCGACTGGTGCTGGGCCTTGAATCGGTCCGGCTCTACCAGGGCGACGGATTGGACACCGCCCTGTCGCTGGGGCGCGAGCTGGCCCACCAGCCGCCGTTTCTGTTTTTTCTCGACGGAGACCACAGCGAGTCGTCCGTGACCCGCGAGCTTCGCGGCGTTGCCGGGGCCTTTCCCGAGGCCGCCATGCTGGTCCACGACACTTTCTACCAGGCGCCGGAATCCGACTACTGCACCGACCCCCATGCGGCCGTCGGAAAATTCCTGGCACAGGGATCGCGCCCGTACGCGACCGTCACCGCCGCCACCGGGCTTCCCGGGATGACGCTGCTGTTTCTGAAATGAGCGGGGCCGGGGCGTCGATCGCCGCTGCAGACCTTCAAGGAATGTTGAGATGATACCAGTGAATACACCGGTTTTGGGCCAGAGGGAAAAGGAGCTGCTGATCCGCTGCATCGACACCGGCTGGATTTCTTCGGAAGGGCCGTTTGTGGCCGAGTTCGAAGAGGCCACGGCCCGGGCCGTCAACCGGCGTTTCGGCGTGGCGGTGAGCAGCGGTTCGGCCGCACTGGATGTGGCCGTGGCCACCCTGGGGATCGGGCCCGGTGACGAAGTGATCATGCCGGCCTTCACCATCATCTCCTGCGCGGCGGCCGTGGTTCGTGCCGGTGCCGTGCCGGTGCTGGTGGACGCCGACCCGGTGACCTGGAACATGGACGCCGCCCGGATCGAAGAAAAGATCACACCACGGACCCGGGCCGTCATGGCGGTGCACATTTACGGCCTGCCGGTGGACATGGACCCGGTGCTGGCTCTGGCCGAAAAATACGGGCTTGCCGTAATCGAAGATGCCGCAGAAGTGCTGGGGCAGACCTATCGGGGAAGGCCCTGCGGCAGCTTCGGCGACGTGAGCGTCCTCAGCTTCTATCCAAACAAACACATCACCACCGGCGAAGGGGGAATGGTGCTCACCGACGATGCGGCGCTAGCCGAGCGGGCCAGATCGTATCGCAACCTGTGCTTTCAGCCCAGGCAGCGATTCGTACACGAGCAATTGGGGTGGAACTACCGCATGACCAACCTTCAGGCGGCCGTGGGGCTGGCCCAACTGGAACGGCTCTCCGATACGGTCCGGCGCAAGCGGGAAACGGGGCGTCGGTACGCCGAAAATCTCACGGATCTTGAAGGGCTGCAGCTGCCGTGCGATCGGACTGATGCCGCCGAGAACATCTACTGGGTGTTCGGCGTGGTTTTAAAGGACGGGCTTGAGATCGACGCGGGAGACGCCATGGCGCGGCTCGCCGCCCGAGAGATCGGGACCCGGCCCTTTTTCTGGCCCATGCACCAGCAGCCGGTCTTTGAAAAAATGGGGCTGTTTCGTGGCGAATCCTATCCTGTGGCAGAGCGCCTGGCCCGCCGCGGCTTTTATCTGCCCAGCGGTCTGGCCTTGAACGAGGCGCAGATCGACACGGTCTGCCGGGCACTTGGCGAGGTGATGGGGTGACGGGTTTCAGGAAATACACCGAATACTTCGACCGGATCAACGCGGACAAGGACATTGCAAGGAGAATATCATGGCCGGTTCCATGACGAGCGGCGTTTTTATAGCAGGGTACAGCATCGATAACAGCCCGTCGCTGATCAATCTGATCGACCTGCTCGCGCGCAGCGGCCGGGTGGATGTCTATTTGCTGAATGTGAGCCACACCACCAATGCGGTCCTTGCCCGGGAGACGGTGCGGGTCCTCGATTACAGCCGCATTCCCGGTGATTGGGCCGCCCGCCGCCGCCTGGCCGACACCTACGACGCATTCATCGGTGTCGACCCCCACGGGTTTGTGATGTGCAAGGAGCTTTTTCCCCGATCGCGTCCGGTCTACTACAGTCTTGAGCTTTATATGAGTTACGACCACACCGGACTCGACTATCCCGATGCGGTCCGGAAAAAGGAACGAACCCTGATCCACACCGCGGCCGGCCTGATGATTCAGTCCGAAGAGAAGGCGCGTCTCTTTCGGGACGATTACGCGCTGGCCGAAACGGTGCCCACATTCATTTTGCCGGTGACCTACCGGGGTCCGGCCGATGAGCGAAAAACGGATCTGATCCGACGTCGCTACGGCATCTCCGCCGACCGGTCCATCGCCTTGCACCTGGGCGGCATTGCAGAGTGGTTCTCCTGTGCGCAGATCGCCGCCGTTTTCGCAGGGTTGCCCGACTGGGTGCTTTTCTTCCAGGGATACGCGGATCAGGCTTACGCCCGGGAGCTGAAGCGCGTGCTTGAGCAACAGCACGTAGAGAACGTCATTTTGACCGACCGGGTCTATGACCGCATCGAAGATGTCGATGACGTGATCCGTTCCTGCGATGTCGGCATCGCCTGGTACAATGATATCTCCATCGGCTTTCGCACCTGCGGTCAATCCTCGGGGAAAATTCCCGGTTACATGCGCTTCGGCCTGCCGGTGATCGCCAAGGCCTACCCGAGCACCCGGGCGGCCATCGCCGATCCCGGCGCCGGCCTCTGCGTGGACGACTGTCTGCAGATTCCCGGAGCTCTTGCCGCCATTCGTTCAGGCTACCCAGCCATTTCCCGGCGCGCCCTGGCCGAGTATGAGCGCACCTACCGGTTCGAAGACTACGAAGCGCGCCTGCTGACCTTTATCCGGGGAAAGGGCCCGCCGGCGATCCAAGTGGGCCGGATGGCCTTCCCGCAGGCGCAGCGGCAAGATCCACCCCGGCCCGAGACCGCGACCCACCATTTTAACTGGGACCGGCTCATGAAAAACCGCAAGGTGGACGATTTCCTGGCTTCCGACGAACTCTGGGGGGCTCACCAGGACGCCGATAATCCGGGGCGCCGCGCCTGGCGGCGGTTTCTTGAGGCGCAGGCCGAGGCCGGGCCGGTCAAAATCCTTGAGATCGGTTTCGGATCGGGAATCGACTACCGGGCCGCGGAAAAAGAGGGGCTGCTCGATTCGGGCCGCATCGACTACCACGGGGCCGATGTCACCAAAACATTCGTGGAAAACGCGGAAAAGCACTTTGAGCGTCTTACGGCCCATCTCATCGACGGCTACAAGCTCCCCTTTGAGAGCAACAGCTTCGATATCGTCTATCTGCGCCATGTCTTCGAGCACCAGATCCACTACAAATGGCTGCTCGATGAAATACTGCGGGTCTGCCGCGGCCAGGTTTTCATCAATTTCTTCATCCCGCTTTCCGACGATGATGACGACCGGATCGATTTCGACGGCACCTGGCACCACAACACCTATTCCCGGCAGCGTTTTTGCGATTTCGTCAACGCCCGGGGATTTGCCGTCCGGGAGTCGGAGCGGTTTACGACCGGCGACAAGACCGACCAGCTGATCCTGCTGAGTCCGTCCGGTGCAGCGCTCGAGGCCACACCTGCCGAGAGTCCGGCGCGCTGCAACGCCCAATCCAAAGTGTCGCTGAATATCGTTCATACCGTCGAATACTACCATCCCCACCTGGGCGGGGCCGAACTGGTGGTTCAGCAGGTCTCGGAGCGTCTCGCCCGGCGCGGCCACAGGGTCACCGTGGCCACCACCGCGCTGGCCGCTCGGAGGACGGACCGGCTCAACGGTGTTTACATCGAAGGATTCGCCGTCAAAGGCGCCATGGGCCGGCGCATCGCCGGACCCGACGTGGACCGGTACCGGCAATTTCTGTTGACCTGTGATGCCGACGTGGTGATGAACTACGCCGCCCAGCAGTGGGCTACGGATCTGGCCCTTGAAACGGTTCCCGTTACGGCAGTGCGCCGGGTCAACGTCATCGCCCCCTGCGGCTATTCGGCCCTGGACGGCCCGCGCAACCTGCGCTGGCCTTCTTTTGCCGATTATTTTCAACGGGTGATTCCCGAATTTCTTCCCCATTACGACGCGGCGGTATACCACTCGGCCCGCTATCAGGACCACGCCTTTGCCGATGATCATGGATTTGAAAACAGTGTCGTCATTTTCAACGGCGTCGATGCAGACGAATTCGACCGGCCGCCCGAAACCGACTTCAGGGAAAAATACGGTATCAACACCCGGCTTCTCGGACTGTGCGTGGCCAACTATCTACCCGGCAAGGGGCAGGAAACGGTCATCGACTGCGTGCGGCGCATGGGGCGCGCGGATTTCACCATGGTCTTCATCGGCAAGGAGGGCACCGAGTTGGCCCGGCTGCGGCAGTTGGCCCAGGGGGCGCCGGTGATATTTCTTCATAACATTGCCCGGGCCGATACGGTCGCCGCATTTCAAGGGGCGGACCTTTTCCTGTTCGGTTCGCGAATCGAGGCCGCGCCCCTGGTGATTATCGAGGCCATGGCCGCCCGGACCCCATTTGTCTCCACCGACTGCGGCAACGTGGGCGAGATGAAAGGCGGCGTGGTCTGCGCTGCCGAAGAGATGGCCGAAAGGGCCAATCGGGTGCTGGACGACCCGGATTTGCGGGCCTCCCTGGCACGGGACGGCCACCGGCAGGTCCGGGAGCACCTGACCTGGGAATCGGTGGTAGATCGCTATGAAGATCTCTACCTGAGGCTGCACCACGCCAAGACGCGCGATAAGCAGCGGACGCCTGTCAAGGCCCAATGGCGTCAACGACTCGGGGATCTGGACCGGCGCATCGACGCCGACCTGGGCAACGTGGATCTTTATATGAATGCGGCCCGAATCCTGGTGGCGGCTCACCAGCCGGTTGAGGCGCGTAAGTATATCGAAGATGCCCTGGAGCTGAATCCGGACCATGCCGATGCCGGGCGCCTGTATCGGTCTGCGGAGGCCCGGCCATGACACCGAAACTCTTATACATCGGCATGCAGTACGACTATGGCGACCGCTTTCGCGGGCTTTCCTACGAGCACCGTAATTTTTACGATTCCCTGCAGCGCTTCTGCCGGGAACGCGGATGGGAAATGATCCACTACGACTTCATGCAGCGCGGCAGCGTCCTGGGCCGGGAAGCCATGAGCGAGGAGCTCTTGGATCTGGCGACAGGAACCGATTTCGCCTTTCTTTTCGCCGTTCTCTTCGACCCGAGCCGGGATCCGAGCCCGGAGGTCTTCTCGCGCATCGGCGAGCGCGGGCGGACCCGGACCGTTCATTGGTTCTGCGACGACCACTGGAAATTCGACACTTACAGCCGGCTTCTGGCACCCCATTTTCACTTTTCCTGCACCACGGCCCAAAGCGCCGTGGAAAAATACGCGGCGGCCGGGCTGGCCGACCGGATGATCAAGACACAGTGGGCCTGCAACCACCACCTGTACGTTCCCTGCAACGCGGCCCGGGAGATCGACCTGAGCTTCGTCGGCATGCCCCACGGCAACCGGCGGCAGGTGCTCTCAAAGCTGGCCGCCGCCGGCATCGCTGCTGAAATATTCGGCTTCGGCTGGGAAAACCGCTCCAGACTTCCCTTTCACCGAATGGTACGGCTCTTCTCACGAAGTCGAATCAATCTGAACCTCTCCAACGCCTCCGCCGATTCGGGTCAACAGATCAAGGGGAGAAATTTCGAAATTCCGGGCACCGGCAGTTTTCAGCTCTCCGCGGACGCGGAAAACCTCACCGACTACTACACCGAGGATCGTGAGATCGCCATTTTCCGCTCCGATGAGGAACTGGTGGACAAGGTCCGATACTTTCTCGCCCATGAATCCGAGCGCGAAGCCATCGCCAGAAGCGCCTTTCAACGCACCCTGGCAGAGCACACCTGGCAGCATCGGTTTGAAGCGATTTTCGAACGGGTCGGCAGGGAGCGCACAGCGCCTGCGGCGCGGGTTGCGGCCGACACGGAGCCATCCGGTGCCGGTGCCTCTGCCAAACCCGGTGACGATTCCATGGACGCCCCGATGGTGTCGGTGATCATCCCCTGCTTCAATCAGGCCCGGTATCTGGCCGAAGCCGTGGCCAGCGTGGCCGAGCAGACCTATCCGGCGCTGGAAGTGATCATCGTCAACGACGGCAGCCCCGACGACACCTCTGCGACGGCCAGAAAGCTTATGGCGCGCCATCCCCACCTGTCGATCAGGCTCATAGAACAGGAAAACGCCGGTTTGCCTGCCGCGAGAAACGCCGGTGTGGCCACCTCGCGGGGAACCTACTGGCTCCCTCTGGATGCCGACGATCGCATCGCGCCGACCTTTGTGGAAACCTGCGTGAAGGCCCTGACGCATGCTCCAGAAGCGGGATTTGCCTACGCCGACATTCAGCACTTCGGCGAACTGGACACGGTCTTTCGCCTGCCGGCCTTCGATGCCGAGGTCATGGTTCACAAAAACAACATCGGCTGTGTGTGCTCACTGGTGCGCCGGCAGGCGTGGGAAGACGTCGGCGGCTACGATGCGTGCATGCGGGCAGGGTATGAAGACTGGGATTTTTGGGTCGGGTGCATTGAAAAGGGATGGACCGGGGTGCGTGTTGCCCGGCCCCTGTTTTACTACCGTAAGCGTGGCGATTCCATGCTCACCGATGCACGGAAAAAACACGACGCCCTGTTTGCCCGCATCGTTTTGAATCATCCGTCCCTTTACACGGTGGAAGAGATTTCGGCGGCGGCGCAGACCATCCAGGACCGTACCCGGGCCGAGATCGACACCACTGGCGAGGTACAAGTTAAACAGCATCGGGAAAGGCTTACCATCACCTACCTGATCCACAGCGTTCTGGGGGTGACCGGCGGTAACCAGACCTTGATCCGGCAGACCAACGCCCTTGCCGATCGGGGCCACCGGGTCCACATCGTCACTTACTCCGAGCGACCTTCCTGGTATGCGTTCAAGGCCGATCTGATCCGGGTCCCGTCGGGAGCGCCCATGGCCGATCACGTGCCCCCCAGCGATGTCGTCATTGCCACCTATTTTCTCAACGCGCCGGAGCTGGCCCGGATCGAGGCCCCGGTGAAGATCTATTTCGCCCAGGGCGACCAGTATGTCTTCGGAGACGATACCCCGGTCAACGACCCCGCAGCCCGGGCCGAGCGGGAGCGGATGCGCCGTCTGTGTGCCGAATCCTACGCGCTGCCCGGCATCCGGTTTATGACCAATTCCTTCAACCTGGCGGCCACGGTACGTTACCGTTACGGCCGGCGTGCCGATGCCGTGCTGCCCTCTTGCAGAGACCAGAGCATTTTCAGGCCCCTGGACCGGCAGCCGGCCCCGCCATGGCGGATTCTGGTGGTTGGCCCCGACGCCCGGGGATCGGATGTCGAGCCGCTGAGCTTCAAAGGGATCGGTGACATCAGAAAGGCCCTTGATCTTCTCGCCCAGGATGCGCCGGCGTTTCGCGTGGTGCGCATGTCCAACACCGTCGCCGACATTTTCAAGGGGTACCCCTGCGAGTTTCACTTCAAACCGGCGGACCGGAAAAAAACCGAGATCTTCGGTGCGGCCCATATTCTGATTTACGCCTCTCACTACGATTCGTGCCCACTGCCGCCCATGGAAGCCATGGCTGCCGGGGCGGCTGTGGTCTGCACGGCTACCCCCGGCGCGCTGGAATACTGCCGCCACCAGGAGAACGCCCTGCTGGTACCGACCGGCGCGCCTGCGGCGATCGCCGGCGCGGTGCGGCGGGTCATGGGTGACGCGGCGCTTTACCAGCGGCTGGTGGCGGGCGGGTCCGCCACGGCGGCGTGCTACCCGCGTGAGCGGGAATGGGACGCGCTGGAAGGGCTGCTTTATCGGTTCATTGCGCAGACGGTCCCGGCCGAGGACCACCGGTCCGCCACTGCACCATCCATCGACGATGCTTCACAACACGCGCCCACGGCCGTGGTTGCGGAAAACCATCACTGCCAGGAGAAAAATCCCATGAATGCACAACATGCCATCGCCCATGCCGATCACGATACCGACGCCGCGTTTCGGCGCATTTCAACTCCGATTGACAGCCCATGCGTCGATGACGCCGTCAGCGGCCTGAACCGGATTCCGGAAGACCATCAGGAACATGCCGACGCTCACAACCAACTGGGGGTGCTTTACACCCAGCAAGGCGACAACGAGCTGGCTCTGGCCCATTTCCGGAGAGCGGTGGCTCTCGCCCCGGGCAATGTCACCTTCCGAAAGAACCTGGCCGATTTTCTTTACGTGAAACAGGGCGACGTGCGCGGTGCCCTGGAGATCTACGTTGCGGTTCTGCGAGAGACTCCCGACGACGTGGAAACCCTCATGACCACCGGTCATATCTGCGTTTCCGTGGAACGGTTCGACGATGCGGCCCATTTCTACCAGCGGGTGCTGGCGGCGGAGCCCTGGCACGCTGACGCCGGCAGGTATCTCGACGCCCTGGCCCGGCACCGCGGCGAACCGGAGGCGGACATCATTACTGATCCCGAAACGATTTACCGCGAGGCGCTCGAAAAGGCTGAGACGGGCGACACGGCCGGTGCTGCGCAGGCCTTGGCATCGCTGGTCGCGGCCCACCCGGGCCACGCCCTTGCCCATAACGATCTGGGGGTGATCTACGGGCGGCAGCAATGCTGGGATGAAGCCCTGGCCCATTACCGGAAGGCCGTGGCACTGGAGCCGTCGAGCACTGTTTTCCAAAAGAACCTGGCCGACTGCTGCGCCGTCACCCAGGACAATTTCCAGGAGGCCCTGGAAATTTATGTGAATCTGCTGGCCGCCGATCCCTATGACGTGGAAGCCCTGATGGCCACCGGACAGATCTGCATGGCCGTGGACCGGCCGGAAGACGCCGAGCACTTTTATCAACGGGCACTCGAAGCCGAGCCCTGGAATGTCGAGGTCAGAAACCTTCTCGATGCCCTGAAACGGCAAGATGTCCAGCCGGCCGTGGATGCCGATGGACTGATGGCAGCGGCGCGGGAATTGGCCGAGAAAGGCGACGCCGCCGGTGCCGTTGAAATCCTTGAGCGACTGGTGGCGGCGCATCCGGACCACGGGGCCGCCCACAACGATCTGGGCGTTCTCCATCACCGCCAAAACGATGTCGCCCGGGCCGAAGTGCACTACACACGTGCTGCAGCCCTGGATTCGACGAACACGATTTTTCAGAAGAACCTGGCCGATTTTTATGCCGTGGCCATGAATCGCTATGAAGCGGCGCTTCAGATCTACGTCAACCTGCTGGCAATCGATCCCTACGACGTGGAAGCACTCATGGGCACGGGGCATATCTGCCGCCTTCTGGAGCGCTATGACGATGCCGCACACTTTTTCGACAGGGTCCTCGAGGCAGAGCCTTGGCATGCGGACGCTCGTCAATGCCTTGACGCGATCGGCCAGCAGCGCGTGGCCGTCGCCAGATGATATGATAATCCCGGCAGCCGCATCACGATGGCGGTGGATCCGCTGCCGGTGATCGGCCGGTCGTCGGCGAGATTCCTCCCCGCTTTGTGGCCGATTCGATGACAGCCAGGCCCCTGCACCACAAAAAGAGGCGTTGCCCATACCGGCAGCGCCTCCTCTTTTTGTTTTCATTCCGACCGGTTGAACAACTACTTACGTATGTCTACGTAGTTTTCGAGTATTGATCCATTGCCCGATGCCTGCCAGAGTCGATCCTCGTCGATGCCGGACGTAAGGTGATGCTTCCGGCCAAGAACCGGCAACCGGGGGAGGGGCTATGGACGTGAAGGTTCGACGCGACGATGACAGCGCATTGATCAGGGTGACGGCTGCCGGTTTTCTGAACCAGGAAATGAGAGAACAGATCCTCATGCTCGTTGCCACGGAACTGCACTGTTCCAGCTACCAGAAAGTGTTTATCGATATCACCGGCGCGACCGTCGACCCGGACGAGCCCATGGTGGGCGCCCTGACCCTCATCAGTTACTTAAAGAAGCTGAAGGTGCCGGAGCAGACACGGTTTGCGTTTTTGTACCGTACTGCGGAGTCTTATCGGAAGTACTTCGAACTTGTGGCCAAGGCGGACGGCTTCAACATCAAATATTTCAAGGACCACGATGCGGCCATGGCATGGCTGGCGCCGGCATTGTCGTCAGGGGAGGGCAGTGGTGCGGTTTCGCCGCCGCGATCACCCGGCAGCCGATAAGCTGCCATCGATATCTGAATGAACACCATATAGCTGCCCCCGGGCGGCCTGGCATTTATAAGATTCAGGAACGAAGAACCCGGAGGGCCTGCGGCATCAGCCGCAGGCCCTTTTGCCATTTGATGTCGAAGCGCTGACGGTGCCGGGATGCCCGAAAAGCGGCATGGGACTTGCACTGTTTTGGGACGCCTTTGGCGTGCCCCCGGCCGGCGGCGGTCGATGGCAAAGGCACTGACACGGATCGTTCAATCACTCTGGCAGCCTAAAGGCATCGACCATGATCGATCACTATTTCACGAAGGCGCAGTCCCTCTACCGGCGGGGCGACACGCAAGCCGCCGTAGACCTGCTACTGAAGCTGATCGGGTCCTTTCCGGATGCGCCCGAGGGGTATTTGACCCTATCCGACGTGATGCGCGATCTCGGGCAGCCGGCAGGCGCCCTGGAGGCGTTGGAACAAATGCCCGAAGCGGCCCGTGATGTGCGCTTCGATGTGTCAATGGCACTGGCCTTGGCCGATACCGATCAGCAGGATTGCGCCGCCGCGGCAAGCGAACGTCTCATGAGCGTGCCCTCCGCCACTGCGGTTGGGCTTCTGGTGAAAGGGCAGCTCGCTGCGCGGGCAGATAAAACCGCTGAGGCCATCGGTCTGCTGCAGCTGGCCATTGACAGGGATCCTGCCTGTGGTGAGGCCATGACCTGCCTAGGCAGGCTCCTGTGGCGCACCGGAGACACCGTCGGCGCGCTGGATTTTCTGGCCCGGGGTTTGGAAGCGACCCCCTGGCGAACCGACGCCGCTACCGCCTACCACGAAGCGGTAACGGCAGTGGGCGCCTATGATCATGCACAGCCGGTGTTTAGCCGCATCTTTGATGCGGACCCGGCCATCGAGCGCACCACGTGCCTTTACATCGACGTACTGCTCAAACGCGGCGAGCTGGCGCGGGCCATGACGGTGGTGAAGACGGCCCTGTCCGTTCTCGGTGCTTCCGACGCACTTCTGGACGGGGCATTGAGCATCCAGCGGCAATTGAAGACGACTCAGCTTCCCGGCCGGATTCCGCAAATCACCCTTTGCATGATCGTCAAGGACGAACAGGCGCAACTGGCCCGGTGCCTTCACAGCGTGGCGCCGGTGGTGGACGAGATGGTGGTGGTGGACACCGGATCCACTGACCGGACCTGCGAGGTGGCACGCCTGTTCGGCGCGCGGGTGGTGAACGTTGCCTGGAACGCGGATTTCGCTGCGGCGCGAAATGCCGGGCTGGACCAGACCACCGGGCAGTGGATTCTCATTATGGACGCCGATGAGGCCCTCAGCGCCCGGGACCATGACGCCCTGCGGCAGCTGGTATCCCGGAGCGAAACGGGCATGGTGGCCTTTGCCCTGACGACCCGCAACTATATCTATCAGATGAACGCGATGGGATGGCACCCAAATGACGGACGCTACCGTGCGGAAGAAGCCGGCAACGGCTGGTTTCCCAGCGAGAAGGTGCGGCTGTTTCCAAACCTGAAGGCGGTGCGGTTCTGCTATCCGGTTCATGAGGTGGTGGAGCCGGCCCTGAAACAGGCGGGCATTGGCGTGCGCCAGTGTCCGGTGCCGGTTCATCATTACGGAAAGCTCGATCTGCGGCAAAGTTCCGAAAAAGGGGCGGCCTATTTTCAGATCGGCCTTGGCAAGGTGGACCAGATGGCCGGTGATCCACTGGCCCTGCGGGAACTGGCGATTCAGGCCATGAACCTGGAGCGCTTTGACGATGCTGTGGCCCTGTGGCAGCGCCTGGCCGATGCCGACCCGAACCGGGCGGAAAACCTGGTGAATCTGAGCTCGGCCCACTGGCACCGCGGCCGTTACCGGGAAGCCCGGGACTGCGCCCGGCGGGCGCTGGCCTTGGCCCCGGGGCTCAAGGAGGCCGCCTACAACCTGGCCAACAGCCTGCTTCACCTGGGGGCGGCGGCAGAGGCCGCCGACATCCTTGCCGCCGCCATCGGCCGTCACCCCGATTATCTCGCAGGGCGCTTTCTCCTGGCGGCGGCGCTGTGCTGCGCCGGCCGGCAGGAGACGGGCATACCGGCGTTGCGGTCGCTGGGATCATCCCTTTTGGGGCCAGGCCTGCCGCTGTCGTGCGCCACTCTGATCGAGAGCCTTGCCGGCGCCGGGCAGCCGGATCTGGCAAGGCGTCTGGCCAGCGGCGCAGCGGCTTCGGGCTGCGGCCGCACTGGTGAGCAGACGCCTCCCGAAGGGGCGCTGCCGCAAAAGACCGCTCCTGCGCTGGGCGCGCTCACCCTATGAACACCCCGGCGCAGATAATCCCCCTTTTCCGGCGCGGCGACGACGACCCGAAAGCCGCCGGGCATGCGGACGCGCAGGCCAAACGCTGCCTGGCCGCCGGAGACCTGGCCGGCGCGGTGCGCTACTGGCGAAAGGCCCTGACGCTGTCGGCGCAGGGGACCGAGATCCGCTTCAATCTCGCCCGGGCGCTCACCGATCTGGGACGCGGTGAGGCGGCCGAAGCGCTCTATCTGGACCTGATACGAGCAGTGCCGGGTCATGCCGATGCCTTGTACAACCTGGGAAACCTGCGCCTGCGCTGCGGCGATGCACGGGGCGCCGTGCACTGGTACCGCCGGGCTGTCGCCGCGGCGCCGGAAAAGCAGGAACCGCGCCTCAATCTGGGCATGGCCCTCAAGAGCGCCGGCCGCCCGGCCGACGCCGAAGCCGTCTACCGGGAAACGACACGGCGATGGGCCGGCTGCGCCGAGGCCCACTGGAATCTGGCGGTTCTGCTCCTTTCCCAGGGGCGCTGGGCAGAGGGGTTCGCCGAGTACCAATGGCGGCTTAAGCGTTTCGAGGTGCCGGGATTCCAGGATGCGAGCCCGTGGTGGGACGGCAGACCGGCGCCGGACCGTCATTTGCTGCTCTGGGCCGAGCAGGGCGTCGGCGACGCCATTCATTTTCTGCGATATGTGCCCGCTGCCGCCGCACGAGCCGGGCGGGTCACGGTCTGCTGCCACCCCGGGCTGAAATCGCTGGCCCGGCGCGCGGTCGGCGTGGACCGGGTGCTGGCCTTCGGCGAGTCCCTGCCGGCGTTCGATCTGCACGCCCCGCTGATGAGCCTGCCCCATCTGCTCGGCCGTCCCGAGCCGGTCGCCTCCTGGCAAGGCCCCTACATCGACGCGCCGCTGTCGCCCGTGCCACCGCGAATCGCCCCGGGCCGATGCACGGTGGGGCTGGTCTGGTCGGGCAACCCGGATTTTGTGGACAACGCCCGCCGCGCCTGTCCCCCCGATCTCCTGCGGCCCCTGGTCGATTGCCCCGGTGCCATCTTTTACGCCCTGCAAAAAGGCGCGGCAGCCGAGTCGGCCGGCAAGGCCGCTTTGGGAGATCGGGTGCACGATCTGGCACCCGGGCTCAACGATTTCGCCGATACCGCCGGCGCCATCGCGCGTCTTGAGATGATTGTTACGGTGGATACGGCCGTGGCGCACCTGGCCGGCGCCATGGGAAAACCGGTCTGGGTGATGCTTCACCATGCGCCGGACTGGCGGTGGCTCGGCACCGGCGAGACCACGGCCTGGTATCCCACCATGCGGCTGTTTCGCCAGAAAACCCCTGGGGACTGGCAGCCCGTGATCAGGGAGATCCGGCGGGCGCTGGCGCTGAAGGCCGGACCCGGGATGGCGCGCTGCGGTGTGATTCATGATCGCGTATCGACGCCCGCCGCCCCGGTGCCACAAACCCAAGGACGCGGCCATGAATAAAAGACCAACACCGATAACGAGGGAAAGCACGCGCGCGTGCGACGCCCTGCTGGCCCGGGCTTTGGAAGCCCACCGGCAAGGGCGGGCGGCGGCGGCCCGCGAGGGCTACCGGCAGGTGCTCTCGCACCATCCCGACCATGTGGACGCGCTCAATTTTCTGGGCGTGCTCGAACAGGAGACCGGTGACATCACGGCGGCTCTGGTTCATCTGGAACGGGCGGCCTGCTGTGATCCGGGCAACGAGATTGTACTCAACAACCTGGGCAACGTTTTGAAAGCGGACGGGCAGGCGGCGCGTGCCGAAGACTGTTACCGGCGTGCCGTCGCGCTCGACCCGAGCGACCCGGATCCTCACTACAATCTGGCCGTGCTGCTTCAGTCCCAGGGACGACTTGACGAGGCCATGGCCGGGTATGAACGTACCCTTGGCCTGAACCCCGACGATGCCGGGGCCCTCAACAACATGGCCGGCATTCTCAACGACCGCGGGGACGCGGCGGCGGCCGAGGCCGCTTACCGGCGCGTTTTGGCAAGCCGGCCGGACCACCCCCGGGCGCTGGTGAATCTGGCCGGTCTGCTGCTGGCACAGGGGCGACACGATGCGGCCGTCGAATGCTGCCGGCGGGCCCTGGCGGGTGCGCCCGACTACCTGGAGGCCCTTCTTTGTCTGGGCCGCGCCAGCCGCGAGGCCGGCCGTCTCGAGGACGCCCATGGCGCCTTGCAGCAGGCCGCCAAGCGGCATCCTGACTCAGTGGAGGCCCAGTTCAACCTGGGCAATGTCCTCAAGGACCTGGGAAGCTTTCCGGCGGCGGCGGCGTGCTACCGACGGGCCATCGACATCGCGCCGGACTATGCCAAGGCCTGGTGCAATCTCGGATCGATCCACCGGGAAGAGGGGAGAAACGCCGAGGCCATGACCTGCTACCAGCAGGCCGTCGCCCTGGACCCGGAATTCGCCGCCGTCTACAACAACATGAGCATCCTGCTGGCCGAAACCGGCCGCATCGGCGAGGCGCTGGCGTGCTGCCGCAAGGCCCAGCAGCTCCAGAAAGACTTCGCCGAGTCCTTCAACAACACGGCCCGGTGCCTCAAGTACAGCGGCCGGGCAGAGGAGAGCCTCGACTGGTATCGCAGATCGTTGGCCCAGTCGCCGCAGACCGCTTTCGTGCATTCCAACCTGCTCTACTGCCTGGCCTATCTGCCCCCCCGGTTGGCGCCGCCCGAGGCGGTAAGCCGCGAGCATCGCCAATGGGCGGCGATTCACGGCGCACCGGCCCACCGGGTGATAGACAGCCACCCCAACACCCCGGACCCGGACCGGCCACTGCGGGTGGGCTACCTGTCGCCGGATTTTAGGCGGCACCCGGTGGCCACCTTCATCACACCGGTACTGGCCGGACATGACCCTGCGCGGGTTCAGAGCGTCTGTTTTTCCGATGTGCGCAAGGCAGATGCGGTCACTGCCTCCCTGCGCGGGCTCGCCGGCGACTGGGTCGATACGGCGGGCCTGTCCGACGATCGCGTCGCCGAGACGATCGGCCGCCACCACATCGACATTCTGGTGGACCTGGCCGGGCACACGGCGGGCAACCGCATGCCGCTATTCACCCGGCGGCCGGCGCCGGTCCAGGTCACCTATCTGGGCTACCCCAACACCACCGGACTGCCGCAGATGGACTACCGCATCACCGACGCCTGGGCGGATCCGCCCGGCGACACCGAGGCCCTCCACAGCGAAACGCTGATCCGGCTGCCTGAAGGGTTTCTCTGCTACGCGCCGCCGGTGTCAGCACCACCGGTGAGTGCACCCTTTCACACGGCCTCCGGAGGTGTCACCTTCGGTTCTTTCAACAACCTGGCCAAGTTAAATGCCGATGTTGCTGAGCTCTGGTCGCGGATTCTCGCCGCAGTACCCGGTTCTCGACTGCTTCTGAAGTTCAAAACCTTGTCCGATTCCTCTGTGCAGCGACACGTGGAGAGACTTTTCGCCGCCTGCGGCACCGGTCGGGACCGGCTGGTCTTTCACGGCTTTCTCCCCTCGGCAGGAGATCACTTCTCCCTGTATCATCAGGTGGATATCGCCCTGGACACCTTTCCCTACAACGGCACCACCACCACCTGTGAAGCGCTGTGGATGGGGGTTCCGGTGGTCGCCCTTGAAGGAAAGACCCATGCCGCAAGGGTCGGTGTCAGCATATTGACGGGGCTGGGGCTGTCCGATTTGGTCGCCCGGAGCCGGGAGGACTATATGAAAAAGGCCGCGGCCCTGGCCGGTGACCCGGCCCGGCGCGCTGCCTTGCGATCCGGCCTGCGCCCGCTCATGGAAAAGTCCCCGCTGACCGACAGTGCCGGCTTTACCAGCCGCCTCGAAACCGCCTATCGCGACATGTGGCGGCGGTGGTGCCGCAGCCATTCCTAGTGAAAACAAGGAAAAGCGCATCGGAGGGAGGAGATCTCTTTCGGCAAGAACCCATATGAAAAAATGTTCTTAGGCACCAGTTAAGGAAAGGGCCCATAATGAAGATTTTAGTAACAGGCGGCGCAGGATTTATCGGCAGTTCATTGGTAAGGAAACTTTTTGAAATGGGCAATGAAGTATCTGTAATTGATAATTTCCGAAGAGGAAATAAAATTGATCGTGATATTCAGCGAAAAATACAGATTCACAATATAGATATTAAAAATAAACTTGCCGTTGAAAATGCATGCTTAAATATTGATATAGTATTTCATCTAGCTGCAGTTTTAGGTGTTGATATCGTTGCTGACAATCCTGTAGAAACGATGGAAACAGAAGCACTTGGCATGCTTAACATCGCAAATGCCTGCATTGTAAATAGGGTAAGAAAAATTGTTTATGCATCGACAAGCGGAGTTTATGGACAATCGGCCATATATGATGCAGTGAAAGAAGAATATGATGTATCCCCAAAATCAAGTTACTCTATAGCAAAGCGATATAATGAGATTTATCTCGCATCATTATACGAAGAAAAGAAATTGGAATCCGTTTCTATTAGATACTTTAATGTATATGGGCCGAAACAGGATAATCGCATGGTTATTCCGAGGTTCTTTCAGCAAGCGATGAATAATAAGCCGATCACCGTGTATGGTAATGGAGATCAGACCAGAGACTTCACTTATATAGATGATGTGGTGAATGCAACAATTTTACTTGCAAAAAAAAGTAAGGGTAGTCAGATATATAACGTTTCAAGCGAAAAAGAATACAGCATTAATCAAGTTGCTGAAAAAATAGTTGATGTTTGTGAATCAAAATCAAAAATTACATTTATCAATGCACCTAATAGTCGTTATGATTTTGAGGTGGAAAGAAGATTCGGTTCTTCTGAAAAATTGTTTGCCACTACCGGTTTTAAACCAATGACAAATTTTGATAATGGCTTAAAAAGTATACATGATTATGTATTGGCAAGCGATCAGCCTATCGAATTTTGAAAACATTCGTTGGTCGAAAATATCCTGGATCGCGATGCCTATGACCGGGTTCGTCTGAACGCCGGCGGCGAGTCGGTTGTCGTTTTCCGACGCGTCCGCGTGTAGTGCGTCATCCAAACCAAGATCGGCCGATTTCCGGCTACCGTCGAAGGAAACTGGCCTTGATTTTGCAACGATCGGTTCCGGAAAGGAGCGGTCCATGCTGCACACCATTTATCGCATTTGCGATCTGCGCGACGGTCTGACCAAGATCGCTCGGATTACCAAGCGACAGTGCTTTGAGAACTTTATTGAGGTCTTCGGCACCGGCAATCTCACCGTGGTGGCGGACAACTGCCGCCCCGATACGCTGGATTTTCTCAGGGGCCTCGTTGGCGATATCCATGAGACCGCTCTGGGCAATTCGGCAAGCTTTCTCTATGCTCTGGATCTGGCCCTCAAACGATCCGACACCGACACGGTCTATCTGGTGGAAGACGACTACCTGCACCAGGCCGGGGCGACCGCCTTTCTTGCCGAAGGGCTGGAAAGGGCCGACTACGTCAGCCTCTACGACCACCCGGACAAGTATTTGGATCCCAGTCCCAACCCGCTGGTGAAACAGGGCGGTGAGGCCACCACGGTGCTGCTCACCCGCTCCTCCCACTGGAAGCGCACCAATTCCACCACCATGACATTCGCCGCCCGCATCGGGACGCTGCGCCGGGACGCCGAGGTCCTGCGCCGGTACTGCCAGGCGCCGGTGCCCGCCGATTTTTACCTCTTCTGCGAACTGATGAAGCGCGGGCGCACCCTGATCACCCCCATACCGGGCCGGGCGACCCACTGCGATCATTTTCCCAGCCCCTTTATCTTCGACGCCCCGCTGCCGGGTCTTGAGACCGGTAAGGCGCCCGGAGCCTGCAGCGCCGCCGTGGGCGTCGACAGGCTGTCAGACACCGCCCCCGGCAACGGGACACCGGGGCGGTTTCAGGCCCCGGTGCCGGTGATCATCCCTTTTTACAAGCGGCAGGACCAGCTCAACAAATGCCTCGCCGCCCTCAAGGCCCAGAGCTGGCCGGTTGAGATCTTCGTGCGGGACAACACCGACGACAACATCTACTTCACCGCTGCGGTCAACGAGGGCCTGGCCCGGTTTTTGGACCGGCCCGTCGACTATCTGATGGTCCTGAACCAGGACATGTACCTGGCCCCGGACGCTGTCGAACAGATGGTGCGATTCATGGACGCCCATCCGCGCTGCGGCATCGGGGCGCCCCTCCAGCTCGCCGCCGACGATCCGGATGCGGTGATCTGGGCCGGCGGATTCGAGGCGTTTCCGGCGGGCCGCCATCAGACCGGACGGCTGGCCGAGTTCCGGCAGGACGCATCCATCGGCTGGGCCAACGGGGCCTGCATGATGCTGCGAAAGCGCATGGTCCGGGAGATCGGGCTGCTGGACGCCGGTATGGCCTTTATCGGCAGCGACAGCGACTACGCCTTCACCGCCCGCTCCCGCGGATGGGAGATCTGGCGGATCGCCGCAGCCAGGGGCGTCCACGCGCACGGTGCCTCGGGACAGATCACCGATCTGGCCATCGAAGCCGTCAAGCTGGACGATCTGATGCATTTCGGTCGCAAATGGCTCACCGGCGCGCTTTTCGGGGAAATGGCCCACGAAAAGGACCCCTCGCCGCAGCAGGCCCGCGCGATCCTGGACGAGGCCCGCCGAACCCGGGCGCTGCTGAATCGCTACCGGGCCGAAGGACGCGCCGCCGGCGAGGTGCTCGACGGCGGCCGCCTGCGCCGGCCCGACGAACTGGCGCCCGCGGCCGGCGGGGCAGGGCGCCCATGACGCCGGCTTTGGCAACCCCCTTACGAGCGCGCAGCTACTACGCCCAGTCCCGGCTGGAAGTGACCGCGCTCGTCGACCCGATCGCGGGCCGGTCCTTTCTCGACATCGGCTGCGGTGAAGGCGGTCTCGGGCGGGCCCTCAAAGATGCCGGCAGCGGACCGGTGGTGGGCATCGAAGTGGACCCCCGGGCGGCCGCGGAGGCGGCCCGGTACTACGACCGGGTCCACACTGCGGATGTGGATTCGATTTCGCCGCCCTTTTGCGCGGAAACCTTCGACCATCTGGTCTGTGCCGACATTCTGGAGCATCTGAAAGACCCCTGGGGCGTGCTCGCTCGGTTTCGCCCCGTGCTCAAGAAGAACGGGACCCTGGTGGCCAGCATACCCAACATCGGCAACGTCCGGACCGTGACGGACCTGCTGCAGGGGCGCTTCGACTACCTGGACTGGGGAATCATGGACCAAAGCCACCTGCGGTTTTTCACCCGCGGGGGCATCGAGAAAATGCTCGCCGGGGCCGGATACACCATTTGCGACATTCGACCCAAGTGCGATCCGAATGCCGAAGGGATTATGGATCTGTGGCGGCAGCACGACATGCACCGGCGCCTGCGGGATCTGGTGATCCTCATGGGCGGGGGGCCGTTCTCGCCCACCGACCGGCACCTCGAGGAGATGCTGGTGATCCAGTACCTCGTCGTGGCCCAGCGGAGCGCGTGAGCTTATGACCACCATCGGCACCATCATCAATTTTTGCTCCCTGGACTACCGGTTTATCGGTCCCTGCATCCGGGCCGTGGCCCCGTTTTCAGCCGCGGTGGTGGTCCCCGTCGCCGATCATCTCTTCGACAACACGCCCGAAGACATGGATCTCATCGGGCGGGCCGAGAATGAAAACCCCGGTGCCGAATTCACCCGCTTCGATTACCACCACAGCATCACCCAAATGCTCCGGCCCCGGTTCTGGCACAATTACGCCCGGTGGGTCGGTCTTTCCCGCCTGCCCGAGGGCTGCGACTGGGTCCTATTTCTCGATGCCGACGAGATCGTCGAGACCGACCGGTTCACGGCGTTTCTGGCCCGGGCCGATCTGGCCGGCGTCGACCATCTGTACTTTGCCAACTACTGGTACTTCCGCGAGCCGCGGTTCCGTGCCCGGCAGATCGAAGACAGCCCGGCATTGATCCGCCGGCCGATCATCACGGTGAACCGGATTTTTCACGAACGGGAACGGGCCACGTTCAGAAGTCTTCCAAACGGTCTCCGGTGTGTTGCCGGCCTGGACGGAAAGCCGATGTTCCACCACTACAGCTGGGTGATGGACAAGGCGCGGATGCTGCAGAAGGTGCGCACCTGGGGACACAGCCGCGACACGGACCGGGACTGGGAGCGGCTGGTGGAAGCCGAATTCAGCGGGCCGTTTTCCGGAAAGGACTTTGTTCACGGGTACGATTTCGACACGGTGGATCCGCTGATAGCATGGGGCGAAGACACCCGCACACAGCCATCGCCGTCGATAGCCGCTGGCCTAACGCAGCAGCGGATCGCCGGTATCGACCTGACGCCGTTGGCGCGGCATGTGGCATCGACCGGGGACCTGGCTTATTTTCTCGACACCGATTTCAAGGAGCACTACCGGCTGCTGGCCTATCTGGGTACGCTGTATTCGGGCCAGACCCTGTTCGACATCGGCACCTACCGGGGATACTCCGCTCTGGCGCTGGCCTACCACCACGCCAACCGGGTGGTGTCCTACGATATCGAAGACCGCCTCTCGGTCAACGACCGCACGGCACTGGACACCATCGAATTCGTCATCGGGGACGTCCTCGCCGATGACCGCTTGCTGAACGCCTCGTTGATCCTTCTGGACATCGGCCATGACGGGGCTTCGGAGCGGCAGATCTACGATCACCTGGACCGGCGCGGGTACCGGGGAGTGCTGGCGCTTGACGACATCCATCTCAACGCGGCCATGAAAGCCTTCTGGGGGGATATCACGAGGCCCAAGCAGGATTTGACCCGTCTGGGGCACGTCACCGGCACCGGACTGGTCTTCTTCGGCGGGCGGCCTGCGTGGGCCGAGGGGGGGGCGGCACCACGGCCCGGCAGGGCGCCGGCCGCGATACGCCCGGCAAAGGGGCTTCGCATCGGATTTCACTCCAATCAGCTCGGCCTGCGGGGCAGCGACGTGGCCGTGTACGACTACGCATTCTTCAGCCGCAAGCTGCTGGGAGCCGACCCGGTCATCATTGCCGACGGCCGCGGCGATCTTTCGGGGCTGGAAAAGTTCCGACAGGCGTTTCCGGTAGTGCTTTACCGTGATTTTGGCGAGGTGGCGGACATGGCGGCCGCCCGCGGGCTGGATGCGCTCTACTTTCTCAAGGCGGGCGCCGATGACGGCAGGACGGTGCCCGGCGTCAAAAACCTGGTCCACGCCGCCTTCCAGGTCTGCGAGCCTCACGGCGACGTCTATGCCTACGTTTCCCAGTGGCTGGCCGGCCGGATGGACGGCGGACGGCACCCCTGGGTCCCGCACATGGTCCATCTGCCCGAGACCGACCACCACTTCCGGCGCGAGCTCGGCATTCCCGACGCGGCAATGGTCTTTGGCCGTCACGGCGGCCGTGATCAGTTCAATATTCCTTTTGTCCGGGACGTCGTGCAAAAGGTGGCTGCCGCCGCCCCGGACATCTATTTTCTGTTCATGAACACCGACCGGTTCTGCGCGCCCCGGCCCAACATCATCCACCTCAACCCGACCTGGGACCCCATGGCCAAGACGGGTTTCATCAACACCTGCGACGCCATGCTCCATGCCCGGATCCAGGGGGAGAGCTTCGGGCTGGCCATCGCCGAATTTCTCCTGCGGGACAAACCGGTGATCGCCTGCGGCGAGGGCATCGATCAAAACCACCTGGCCATGCTGGGCGAGCGGGGTCTGATCTACCGTGACCCTACCGAGCTGTTCGACCTGCTCACTGGGTTTGGCCGAAGCGCTCCCCAGGGGTGGTACCGGGAGCGGGTGGCGGACTATACACCGGAAAAGGTGATGGAAACCTTCAAGTCCGTCTTCCTGGGCGACATCATCTGAAAGGAGCGGGCACCGATCCACATGGACACGCTGTCGACGACATTGGCACGGGCCGGAAAAGCACTGGGAGAAGGACGCCTGGCCGAAGCCGAGGATTTGTGCGCCCGCGTGCTGGCCGAGTCGCCGGAGTGCATCGATGCGCTAACCATCGGGTGCGCTCTGGCGGCCCGCTGCGGAGACCGGCCCAGGGCCCTTTCAATGATCCGTCGGGCCGTGGCCCTCGCCCCGGAGCGGGCCGATCTTCACAACACTCTAGGACAGGCGCTGGCCGCTACGGGCGATGCGGACCGGGCCATGGCCGCATTTGAAAAAGCACTCCTTCTGAATCCCGATTTTGCCGAGGTGCACTACAACCTGGGACTGGCCTTGCGTGCCCGGGGAAGAGACCGGCAGGCGGCCGAGCGGTTCGAGGCCGCCGCGACACTGCGTCCGGACTGGGCCGAGGCCCATTTCAGACTGGCCGCCGTCCTTTCCTCTTTAGGAGACTGGGCGGCGGCGGAGGAGCGCTACCGGTGCGCCCTGCAGCGACGCCCCGATGACGTAGAGATCCGCTACAATCTCGGTGGCGCTCTCAAGGCCTTGGGGCGGCTTTCCGAGGCCGAGGCGGTTTATGCTGAAGTCGTGCTCCGGCGGCCGGATTTCGCCATGGCGCTGAACAACCTCGGGGTGGTGCGCACGGCGCTGGGTGATCTGGACGGCGCCATGGACTGCTACCGCCGGGCCCTGGTGGTGGAGCCCGACAACGCTGAAACCCACAACAACCTGGGCAGCCTGCTGGAGCGCTGCGACCGCATGGCAGATGCCGTGGATCATTGCCGGCGGGCTGTTGCCCTCAAGCCGAGTTTTGCCGAAGCCCACAACAACCTCGGGGTGGCCCTGAGCGGCGCCGGACGGCCTGCAGAAGGCGATGCCGCATTTCTGCGGGCCCTGTCGCTGCGGCCTGATTTCACGGCGGCGCGGTTCAATCATGCCGTGACCCGGCTGCTGCTGGGTGATTTCGAGCAGGGATGGGCCGCCTACGAGAGCCGGTTCGAGCGGCCCGAGTGGACCCACATTCACCCCCACCGGTACGACCGGCCCCGATGGCGGGGGGAGTCTTTCAGGGGCCGGCGGCTCTACGTCCACGACGAACAGGGGTTTGGCGACACCATCCAGTTCATCCGGTACCTGCCCAGGGTGAAGGCCCTGGGCGGCACGGTGATACTGGAGACCCGCGCGCCCTTGATGCCGCTGCTGGCCGGGATCGACGGGGTGGACGAACTGGTGGCGCGTCCGACGGGCCCCGCTCCGGCTGTGGACTGCGATCTGGTGGTGCCCCTCATGAGTCTGGCCGGGATCTTCGGTACCGATGAAAAAAGCATCCCGGCGCCGATCCCCTATATTGCGCCGGATCCTCAGCGGGTTTCCCGCTGGCGTTCGGTGCTGGGAGACGCCGGGCTGCGTGTGGGGCTGGTCTGGGCCGGCAGTGCCAACCACGAGCAGGACCGTCGCCGGTCAATTCCCCTTGCCGCCCTGGCGCCCCTGGCCGGTATCGGCGGGGTGCGTCTGTTCGGATTGCAGAAAGGGGCCGGGGCCGAGGCGGCGACAGACTCGGGAATTCTCGAAGCGAACCTGGGAGATACCTTTGCCGATTTTGCCGATACCGCGGCGGCCATGGCCGCTCTGGATCTGGTGATCACCGTGGATACGGCCGCAGCCCATCTGGGCGGCGCGCTCGGAGTGCCCGTCTGGGTCCTGCTGCCCCGAAGGCCGGACTGGCGCTGGCAGTTGGACCGTGAGGATTCGTCCTGGTACCCCGGCCTGCGGCTGTTCCGCCAGGGCGAGGACGGCGACTGGGAACCGGTGGTGGCGCATGTGGCCGACGCGCTGAACCGATTCGCGCAACAACAACCCGCATCATCGGCCCAGGCAACGTCTGCCGG
The DNA here is from genome assembly GCA_043825735.1 of Pseudomonadota bacterium. Taxonomy (GTDB): domain Bacteria; phylum Desulfobacterota; class Desulfobacteria; order Desulfobacterales; family JBDRRP01; genus JBDRRP01. The sequence continues at coordinate 72,850 of JBDRRP010000158.1, forward strand.
TGATGCCGTTCAGATGGCCTACCGGCTTTTCCGTGACGGCAATGCCGATCAGGCGCGGGAGATACTGACGCCGCATCTGCAACGGCATCCCCAGGATGCCCGCGCCCTGAACCTCATGGCCGCTGCGCACTACCAGCAGGGGCGCATTGCCGATGCCCTCCGGCATGCCGAAGCCGCAGTGGCGAGCGCCCCCGGCGACGCCGATATCCGGGTCAACCGCGGGCGGATTCTGGCGGCACTGGGGCGCTCCGGGCCCGCTGTCGAAGACTTCGAGATCGCGCTGTCAAACCGCCCGGGTCACCGGGCGGCGGCACTGGCGCTGGCCGATGTCCTTGCCGATTCGGACCACCCCGAAGCCGGCATCGCGCCGCTGGCATCGCTGCTGGCGCTGACGCCTTCAGACGCTGCCGCGCGGCTTGGCCTCAGCCGCCTGTTCAGGACTTGCGGCCGCACCGGCGACGCCGTGAAAACCTGCCGGGAGGGCACTGCGCTGGCACCGGAGGATGCGTCGCTGCAGGTGGCGCTGGGCGTGGCCCTGGCCGCCGACGGGCGGGCGGGTGAAGCCGAACAGGTGTTTGAAGACGCTCTGGCGAAAGACGGCGGCAATGCCGACGCCCTGCACAACCTGGGCGTGTTGCGGATGGCGGGCGGCCGGTTGGCAGATGCCGCCGCCGCATTCGAAAAGACCATCACCCTTAATCCAGATCATGCGGACGCCCGCTTCAACCTGGCCCAACTCCATCTGCTGGAGGGCCGCTTCGCCGCCGGCTGGGCCGGTTATCAATGGCGCATGAAAAAGCCGGCATGGCGCCGGCGCTACCCCATGGGCGCCCACCAGGAGCTGTGGGTCGGTCGTCCCTTTCACGGACGGCGCCTGTGCCTGCGTCACGAGCAGGGCCTGGGCGATACCCTGCAGTTCGTCCGGTACCTGCCTATGGTGAAAGCCCTGGGCGGCGCCGTGGTGCTGGAGGCCGCGCCGGTGCTGCACGGCGTGCTCCGGGACGCGGCCGGCATCGACCGGCTCGAGGCCCCTGCCGGCGACCGGCTGCCACCGGCCGATTGCGACCTGGTGGCACCACTCATGAGTCTGCCGCTGATCTTCGATACCCGGGAGACCACCATCCCGGCCGAGGTCCCTTATCTGTGGGCGCCTGAACCGCTCCAAAAGAGTTGGCACGGCCGCATCCCGGCCCGCGGTCGGTTGCGCGCGGGGCTGGTCTGGGCCGGCAACGCGGCCCACGCCAACGACGCCAATCGGTCTCTGCCGCTGGAAGTCCTGGCCCCGATACTGGCGGCCGCCGCGGTGCACTGGGTGGGGCTCCAGCACGGACCGCATGCAAGTGACCTATGCCGGATCCCCGAAAACCTGCGGTTCGACAACTTCGGAGCGGCGTTCGTTGATTTTGCCGACACCGCCGGGTGCGTCGCCAACCTGGATCTGGTGGTCACCGTGGACACGGCCGTGGCGCACCTGGCCGGCGCCATGGGTAAACCGGTGTGGGTCTTGCTGCCATTCGTACCCGACTGGCGCTGGATGCGGAGTCGGGAAGATTCCCCTTGGTATCCGACCATGCGCCTGTTCCGGCAGGCGCGTGCGGGGGACTGGCCGGGCGTTGTGGAAAAACTGGCCGGGGCGTTGAACACGGCCGTTAAGGAGATCCCATGAGCCGGCGCGGCATTTTGTATATCACCTGGGGAGACAAGCCCGATGCGGTCCTGCAGCGGGCCATGGACTCGGCGGCCCGACACCACGGGGAACTGCCGGTGCATGTGGTGCGCTTGCCCGCGGAAGCGACCCTGTTGGAGAAGGCCGCGATGTTCGACATGACGCCTTTTGAGGAAACCCTTTTTCTGGATGCCGATACCGTGGTGCTGGGGCGACTCGATTTCGGCTTCGACAAGGCGGTGCGCCACGGTATGGCCTGCGCCATTTGTGAGTGCCCCTGGGCCCGGCGCTACACCGGCCTGTCAGGGGACCTGGTGGAGTACAATACCGGCGTGATCTTTTTTACCGCCGCCGCCCGGCCGGTGTTCGATGCCTGGCGCGCGCTGGCGGCGGCCGTGGATTCGTCAACCCCCATCTTCGTGAAAGACCGGCTGGCGCACATGCCGCTCAACGACCAGGCCGGTTTTGCCCTGGCCGTGGAGCGCACCGGTTTTTTGCCTTTTGTCCTGCCCCTCAACTGGAATTTCCGGCCCCGGTGGCACAAGTCCCTTTTCGGGCCTGTCAAGATCTGGCACGACTACCGGGAGGTCACCGACGACATCCACGAGTGGAACCGGATCCAGGCAGATGAACGGCAGGTGATTCAATACACCGAACTGCTGAGCTGATGTCACTATCCGGTGACCGGCGCCCCAGGGAGGGATCGACCATGCTGCATTTTTTCTGGACGCCCTATGTATTCAAAAAAGGCTGCTACGAGCGCTACGAATCGGCCAACAACGAGATCGTCAAGTATGCCCGCAGGCATTTGGGACAAAAGACGTCGGTCCATGTCGCCGGTTTCAACAGCGGCCGGGTGACCGAGCGGGAAAAAGACATCCTGCTGGGGCACCCCACCTGGGACGCTTCCTGGAGACCCGGCGACGACACCTGGCAGGTGCAGGACGACTGGGTGCGCGACAACGCCCTGTCACCGGCGGCCCCCTGCCATCCCAACACCTATATCATGATGCCATGGGTGCCGATCATGTCCCCTGAATTTCACACGCCGTTCATTGAATCCCAACTCAGCGCGGCACGGCGTATCTTTGCCATCTGCGGCGACATCTGGATCCAGCGGACCCGGGCACTGGAAGGTGACAGCATCCACGGCGCGGTCAAAGACAAACTGGTTCAGGTGAACCTCGGTTGCGACGGCCGGCATTTTCCCTTCAAGACGGTTTTCGGCACCGAAAATCGGCGCAATTTTCTGCACATCAGCAACCTGGCCAAATACAAGAATTTGCCCCTGCTTTGTCAAAGCCTGGACGGCATCGGCGCGACCTTGATGGTCGCCTCCCAGAGCCTGAAGGAAACCGGATGGACCCAGGCCGCCTGCATCGATGAGTACGGCAAAAAGAGAATGTATCCGTTTTATTCACTGGGGCGAATCTCCAATTCCGACCCGAAGCTCAACGCATTTCTCATCGAAAATTTCGATTTTTATATCCACACCAGTACTTTCGATGCCCAGGCAACGGTCATCCTGGAAAACTGCCTCCGGGGCCTGGTGCCGCTGATCACGCCGGAATCGGGTTTTTCCTGCCCCTATGCCGTTTACCTCACCCAGGACCCGATCAAAAACCGGGAGATCATCCGAAAGGCCATTGGCATGCCCGAAGAAGAATATGCCGAACGCAGTCGGGGGGTGAGGGCCCACGTGCTCGAACATCACGACTGGGGCGGCATCTATGATCGCATCTGGTCAGTGATCCAGGCGGATCAGGAAAGCGGGGCCGCTCCTGGCGCAGTGCTTGCATGATCATTGCCGCAGACATTCGGACCCGCTGATTATCGCCAGGAGTCGACCCATGACGGCGCCCCATATCGTATTTGTCCATATCGGCTCCCGTCTGCCGGATCACCTGTTGACCGCCGTCGCCCAGGCGCGGCGCTTCAATGCTGGCGGGATCTGGCTGGTGGCGCCGGCCCTTGCGCTGCAGGAGGCAGTGGCAATCACCGGCCACGGCTTAAACACCGTGGCCTGCGAAGAACTGGGGCTCTCCGACGTGCACCGCCGGTTTCTCGCGGTGGCCACCCTGGACCGCAGCTTCCGGGACGGTTTCTGGCTGCATACCACCGAGCGGTTTTTCTACCTGGAAACCCTCATGGCGTGGGCCGGGCTGACCCATGTGTGCCATCTGGAAAACGACGTGATGCTCTACGCGGATCTGGCGGTGCTGGCGCCGGTCTTTGACCGGTGCTACCCGGCCATGGCCGCCACCTTCGATGCGCCGGGCCGGTGCGTGCCCGGATTCGTCTACGCCCGGGACCGGGCGTCGCTGGGCCGGCTCACCGCTTTCATCGTCGACGTTTTTGCCGCTACGGACCGTACGCCCAACGACATGGCCCTGCTGGCCGGGTTCCGGGCCACTTTCGGCGCCGGCGCCATGGACACCCTGCCCATCGTGCCGGAGGGTTGCCCCCATCTGATTGCGGAGCGTCTCGGAAGCGGCCCGGGCGGGGCCGCTGCCTTCTGGAACCATTTCGCGGCATTCGGCGGCGTTTTCGATGCCGCGGCCATCGGTCAGTACCTGGGGGGCGTGGACCCGAGAAACAGCGGCGGGAAAGACACGTCGGGGTTCGTCAACGAGACCAGCGTCTTCGACCCTTCCCGGTGCCGGTACGGGTGGGAAACCGATGACCGGAGTCGGCGGTACCCGGTGGCCGAGGACGCCGTGCGGCGATGGCGGGTGAACACCCTGCACATCCACAGCAAGGCCTTGGAGCGGTTCACTTCGTGACGGCGGCCGGTCGATCAGTTCGAGGTGGTTGTGGCCGAGTTTTTCCCCGATGCTCGCGGAAAGGTTTCTCATGAACACCCCGATCGACGCTGCGGAGATGATCTCCGGGGAACGGATTCAGCAGCTGACGGATGTATCGGTCCTGACCGATCCCATCCTCCGGTTTCACAAGAATCTACCCCGGCTGCCGATCCGGTGGTGCCGGTTTAGCGGCGATATGCGATCGTTCGCAGTGGATGATGCCGGGCAGATCGCCGCCGTGGCTTCGGCCGAGATAATTTTCGTCTACACCCACCTGGTGGCATCGTTCGCAGCGCAGATTCTTCCCCGGCTCGATAGGCCGTTTATTCTCGTGACCCACAACAGCGACGATGCGGTTGACGCGCGGTTCACCGATTTGCTCGGCGATGACCGGCTGTTCACATGGTTTGCCCAGAACGTGGCTGTGGATCACCCGAAACTGGTCAGTCTACCGCTGGGTGTCGCCAATTCCCAGTGGCCTCACGGCAGGCCGGATCTGATCAACAAGGTGGCCGTACGGGGGGCTCCCAAAACCGGGTTCGTCTACATGAACTTCGATGCGCGCACCAACCCGAAGCGGCGACGGCCGGTTTTCGAGCGGCTCAGCGATCATCCCCTGGTCACCGTGTCCGGGGGTTTGGGCTACGAAGACTACCTTGGCGAGCTGGCCGCCCACCATTTTTGTGTCTGCCCCCCCGGTAACGGGTTGGACTGTCACCGGATCTGGGAATGCCTTTATCTGGGCGTCGTGCCGCTGGTGTCGGCCGATGCGCGGCTGCGGGGCTTTGACGAGCTGCCCATCGTCACCGTCGACGACTGGGACCGCCTCGACGCCGGGTTTTTGCAGGACGCCTACCAGGAGCTCGCCCGACGGCGGACCGGTCAGGCAAAGATGCGCCTGTCATACTGGCAATCGGCCATCGACGTTGCGCGGCATCGGCTCCGCCAGGCCAGCGGGCGCAGCCGGTTGCCGGCCGCCCTGGCGCCGGCAGGCGGGGGGCGGGGACGATGAAAGAACTTGTGGTGGAAGGCTGGCGCGGCATCGCCCACTCATATGCCGTGGTCAACCAGTTCCAGCTCCTGGCCCTTGGCCGGCAGCCGGAGCTGCGGCTGTATCATCGGGACCTGCCCTTTTACGGGGGGCACTGGCGAAGCATTTCCGGTCTGTGGTCCGCGCCGGATGAGGCCGTATTGGCACAGCTTCCCGAGCCGCCGGATCGCTGCGTGCCCGCGCTCTACCGGATCGGGTTCCCCTACGATCTTACCCCCGCCCGGGCCGACCGGACAGTGGTTTACGGCACCTCCGAGATGCTGTCGGTGACCGATATCATGCTGGCCAGACCCGGCACTCTGGCCAGCCAGATGGCCGAAACCGACACCGTCATCACCACCCCCTCGCGGTGGTCGCAGCAGGGCTTTGTCCGCAGCGGCGCACCGGCCGAACGCGTTGCGGTGGTGCCCCACGGGGTCGACCCGGAGATATACCGCCCACTGGACGACACGCCGCGCGCCGCATTGCGGCAGCGGCTGGGGTGGGCACCGTATTTCATCTTTCTGAGCGTGGGCACCATGAAAGGCAACAAGGGGCTGCGGCTGATGCTCAGGGCCCTGGCCGCATTGGCGGGCCGGTATCCGGACGTACGGCTCGTACTCAAGGGCAGCGACGCGTTGTACGGCTCTCAGCGCCTGGTGACCGAGATGGCCGACACGCTGACCGAACGCGAAAAGCAGATCGTACTGGACCGGATCTTTTATCTGGGCGGTTCCCTGTCGTTTCAGGCCATGGCCCAGCTCTACCAGGCGGCCGACGCTTACGTGACGCCCTACCTGGCAGAAGGGTTCAACCTGCCGGCGCTGGAGGCTGCCGCCTGCGGCCTGCCGGTCGTCTGCTCCCGGGGCGGGCCTACCGACGATTTCGCCCACCCGCACTATTTTTTGGGCATCGACAGCCGCCTTCAGCAAAAACGGGTGTCCGCAGTGGAGACCAACGTGTTTCTGGTACCCGATCTGGATCATCTCATCTCGCGCATGATGCAGATTGTCGACGACGCCGACCTGAGGGACCGGGTGCGCCACCATCTGCCGGCCTGGATCCATGATCGGTTTTCCTGGGGCGCGGTGGCCCGGCGTCTCGAAGCGGTCCTGTTTACCGGGCTTCTCTGAACCCGAAGGCCGTGAAGTGACCGGCGGTGGTGACTTTGGAGATCGCCGCGATCACCGGTTGCCGGAACGACTGCACCAGGCACTCGCAGGCACAACAATTGCTATTTTCCAGGGTATTGGCCCAAATGCCCGCGGCAACCGCAACAAACGCGTTGCCGGTAGATGCCGTTATCGTTTTCAACATGCTGAAAATTTAGAAAAAAACGCTATGGTTCTCCAAATTTCTGCCACTTCAGGCCCTGGTTCCATGGACCGGGGCAGCGTCAATGAAATGACCCGAATGGGGGGATCTGTTTGCAATCGGCAACGACTCGGATACGACCCTGCGCACGGCAGGACAACCGGAGGCCCTGTGAGCGCGCTCGCGCTGCGACCTCATCGTGGCCCAGGATGCGGTTTCAATGGAGTGTATCGTGACTGACGTTACGGAACAGGTTCTCGCCGAGCGCCTGGCGCGGGGCATCGATGCCCACCGTCGCGGCCGAACGGATATCGCCGAGGCCGACTATCGGGCGGTGATCGCCGACGGGGATGCGGCGGCCGGCGCCATCCCTGTTTTGGCTGTCGCCCATGCCAATCTGGGTGCGCTGCTGCTGGACCAGGGGCGCTGTCAGGCCGCCGGTGATTATCTGGGCCATGCCGTCACGCTGGCGCCGGCGCTACCGGAGTCCCACTTCAATTTGGGCCGGATCAGGGAAATGGCCGGTGATACGTCAGCGGCGCTGATCCACTACCGCGATGCCCACCGCCGCGCGCCGAACAACGCCAAATTTCTCAGCCAACTGGTCCACGCACAGATGAAGACCTGCGACTGGGATGCGCTGGGGCAGCGATGCCGCTGTCTGGATCAGCTCAACCGCCAGGCGCTGGCCCAGGGTCGGCCGGTGGCCGAATCGCCGTTCAAAAGCATCGCCCGAACCGATGACCCGGCCCTCAATCTGGCCATCGCCCGCTCCTGGGCCGCCGATATAAAGCGCCGGGCGACGGCAGCGAAGGTTTCTCTGCCCCCTCGGCCCAGCCGGCGCGATGCGCGGATCATCACCGTTGGCTATCTTTCGGACCGGTTCCGTAACGCCGCCACCGCCCATCAGATGCTCAGTGTCTTCGGGCTTCACGACCGCCGGCGGTTTCGCATCCATGTCTATTCCTACGGTGCCGACGACGGCAGCGTGTACCGGCGGCGCATCGCAGCGGACGCCGACCGCTTCGTGGACATTGTCGGTCTAAACGACGCCGCGGTGGCCCGGTTGATCCGCGAGGACGGGGTCGACATCCTCGTGGACCTCAAGGGGCATACCTACAACCACCGGCTGGGCATCAGTGCCCTGCGTCCTGCGCCTGTGCAGATGGCCTACCTCGGTTTTCCCGGATCCACCGGTGCGGATTTCTTCGATTACATTCTTCTCGACGCAGTGGTGGCACCACCCCAGATGCGGGAGAATTTTTCCGAAGCGCCCATTTATCTGCCTCACTGCTACTACCCCACTGACTATCAGCAGCCCGTGGATTCGTGCATCCCTCGGCGCAGTGACCTGGACCTTCCCGAGTCGGCCATCGTCTTTTGCTCCTTCAACCAGGCCTTCAAGATCGATCCGGTGATGTTTGGATGCTGGATGTCGGTCCTGCGAGACGTACCGGGCAGCGTGCTCTGGCTGTCGGACGGCGGTGCGGTGGCAGCGGCCAATCTGCGCAGGGAGGCGGCGCGCCAGCAGGTGTTGCCGGAGCGATTGATCTTTGCCGGGCAACTGCCCAAAGCGCAGCATCTGGCTCGGCTGCGGCAGGCCGATCTGTGTCTGGACACGCGGGTCTACAACGGACACACCACAACGGCGGACGCACTCTGGGTGGGCGTGCCGGTGGTTGCCATGGCCGGGCGGCATTTCGCTTCCCGGGTCTCCGCCAGTCTGCTCACCGCACTGGGGCTCCCCGAACTTGTCGCCCGGGACTTGGAGGCGTTCCGGGAACTGGCCTTGTCTCTGGCGTGCAATCACGCGACCAGAACGGCCTTGAGGCATCACATCGAGCGCCTCCGGGACTGCATGCCATTGTTCGACACGCCGCGCTTCGTGCGGTACCTGGAGGCGGGGTTTGAGCGGGTGTGGCAGATTCACCACCAGCAGGAGCCACCCCGACCCATTAACATCGAAGGGGAAATGCCATGACAACGGCCCGAATTGAGGACCGGGCCGCGCAGTACCGCAGGCTTCTCGGCGACCAGCACCAGCGCCAGGAGGGGCTGCGAAGGGGATCGGCCGAGCGGATCGTAGGAGTGCTCCGGGAGTACGTCATACCGGTTTCGGCCCTCGACGTAGGATGCGGGACCGGATCGTTTCTGGCCGCTTTAGAGGGTTCCGGTGTTACGGACCTTCAGGGGATAGAAGGCCCCTGGATCGATCCGGCCATGCTGTGCATTGCGGCCGACAGGGTCGGGACATGGGATCTGGAAAAACCCTTCGATCTGGGACGGCGCTACGATCTGGTGGTTTCCATGGAGGTGGCCGAGCATCTTGCCCCGGACCGGGCCGACGGATTTGTGGCCGATCTGGTCCGCCATGGGGACGTGGTCCTTTTTTCCGCCGCTGTCCCGTTTCAGGGCGGCGCAGGACACGTCAACGAGCGATGGCCTTCCTGCTGGGCAGAGAAATTCGCGGGCCACGGGTTTGTCCCCGTTGACCTGTTTCGGCCGCGACTCTGGGAAGACACAACGGTGTTGTGGTGGCTGCGTCAGAACCTGCTGCTTTATGTCCATTCGCGGCGGCTTTCGTCCAATCCCCGGCTGGCGGCCGTTTATCGGGAGGGGCGGGGGAAAATGCCCCTGGACGTGGTCCATCCCGTCCTCCTTGCGCAGTACGCGCTACGAGCTGAAAGTTCCGCAGACCCGGTCCAGAGGGTGACCTCCGGCCAAGCCGGTTTCTCCTCGGCCGCCGGCTCGGCATCGAAGGAAGGAGCAATATGAACAAGGCGCGTCAACGCGATGGCACAGATACCGAAATCGCCAACTGGCTCCAGGAGTCAGTGAGCTGCCATCAAGGCGGCGATCTGGACCGGGCAGCGGCAGGCTACCGGCGGATCCTCGCCGCAGCGCCCGATCACGGGGACGCCCTGCACCTGCTGGGGTTGATCCACCTTAACCGCGAGGCGTACGAAGCCGCTGTCGATCTCATCGAACAGGCCCTCCGGCATTATCCCGACACGGCCCTTTACCACAACAGTCTGGGGATGGCGCTGATGGGCCAATCCGTGCCGGCGCAGGCCCGGAAGCATTTTGATCGCGCACTGGAACTTAAGCCCGACTACCTGGAGGCATGGTTCAACCTGGGGCGACTGCTCCGCTCGGTGGGAGAGGCGGGCAGGGCGGTGAGCTGCCTTCAAAAGGTCATCAGCATTGACGCCGGTTCGGCAATGGCCCATGCCGAGATGGGTGAACTGCTTCTGGAGACCGGCCATGGGGGTGAGGCTGCCGAGTGTTTTAAACGTGCCCTGGTCCTGGAGCCGGAATATTTAGAGGCGCGGCACAATCTGGGCATCGCCCTACACGATTCAGGGCGGCTCGAAGCCGCGGTATCGGTTTTCGAAGAAGTGATCGCCCGCCGCCCCGGGGAGGCTCAAGCCTACAATCACCTGGGGGTGGTGCTTCACGATCTGGGTCGTAAAGACGCCGCCAAAGCGCGCTACCAGAAGGCGCTCGAGATCGACCCCACGCTCACCGCAGCCCACAATAACCTGGGCAATCTGCTTCAGGACGCCGGTCACATGGCCGCCGCTGCCGACTGCTATCACCGGGCCATCGCCATCGACCCCGGATTTGCCGTCGCCCACAACAATCTGGCCATGGCTTATCAGGAAACCGGCCAGGCCGGTGACGCCATCGCGCATTTTCAAAAAGCCATCACCCTGCGGCCCGGCTATGCCGAAGCCTGCGCCCACCTGGTGCACCAGCTTCAGCGGGTCTGCGACTGGGACCGGCTGACGGCGGCGGAACAGCGGCTCGATGCCCTGACCGGCAGGGCGCTCTCAGCCGGCCAACCCGTGGCCGAACAACCTTTTGTGAGTCTGGTCCGCGGTGCGGCGCCGGATAGGCAACTGCACATTGCCCGCTCATGGGCCGATCGCGCGGCCCGACTGGTTTCAGGTTCATGCAAGCAGTTCTCCCATTCGCACCGTACTCGGACAGAGCAACCGATTACCCTCGGATACCTGTCGGCCAATTTCCGCAACCATCCCATGGCCCACCTGATGGCGAGCCTGTTTGAACTCCACGACCGCAGCCGGTTCCGGGTTCACGCTTACGCCTTCGGCGCCGACGATAACAGCGACTACCGGCGGCGGATCGCTGCCGGCTGCGACCGGTTTATCGACATCGAGACCCTGGATCACGGCAAGGCCGCGGCAAGAATCCATGCCGACGGCGTCGATATCCTGATCGACCTGATGGGCCACACCAAGGGAAACCGCATGGCCATCTGCGCCCTCAGGCCGTCGCCGATACAGGTCCGGTATCTGGGACTGGCCGGCACCAGCGGTGCGACGTTTTTCGACTACATCGTCTGCGACCGGACCGTGGTGCCGGAAGCACTGGCCGCCCACTACAGCGAACATCCCATTTACATGCCCCACTGTTACCAGGTCAACGATCACCGCCAACCCGTTTCCGAGCGGCCCTGGACGCGTCAGGAGGCGGGGCTGCCGGAAAACGGCCCGGTGCTGTGCTGTTTCAATCATACCTACAAAATCGATGCGAGGGTTTTCCATGCGTGGATGACGGTGCTCGACCGGGTTCCCGATGCCGTGCTGTGGCTCCTGGAGACCACGACGCTTGCCAGGGAAAACCTGCTGAGGCATGCGATCTTGCACGGGATCAGCGCCGATCGTCTGGTATTTGCGAAAAAGGTGCCCAAACCCGAGCATCTGTCACGGTTGAAACTGGCCGATCTGGCGCTTGACACCCGGGTGGTCAGCGGGGCGGCCACCACCAGCGATGCCTTGTGGGCCGGTGTTCCGGTAATCACGATCCGGGGGCGCCAGTTCGCCGAAAACATGTCGGCAAGCATCCTGGCGGCCGTGGGATTGCCCGAGTTGGTCACCGAAGGGCTCGATGACTTCACGGCATTGGCAGCCAGATTGGCGTCGGACCCGCCCGCGCTGGGAGTGGTGCGTGAGAAGCTGGCGCGAAACCTGAAAACCGCGCCGCTGTTTGACACCCGGCGCTTCGCCCGCAACCTGGAAGCCGGTTTCCATCAGATCTGGCATCGTCATGTATCCGGTCTGGCGCCGGAGCCGATTTGCATTCTCGAACCGGCCTCACCGGTGCCGTTGAGCGACAAGCAGGCAGGCGGCGACCGCGACGCCGCAACGAAAGCCGGAAAATGCGCGCAAACGTCGGCGCATCGGCAGCGGCTGGCCGTATTCTGCCGCACCGGCGCTCATTTTCTCTCCGATATTATGGGCCACTTGAAGCGGACCCACGAGATCCGCATATTCGAGGGGAACAGTGTGGGGGAAATGGCCGATCTGATGAAATGGTGCGATATCGCCTGGTTCGAGTGGTGTGATGACGCCGTGGTCAAGGCGTCGGCGCTGCCCAAGCAGTGCCGCATCGTGTGCCGGCTCCACAGCTATGAGGCCTTCGGAGATGTGCCGTCCCGCGTGACCTGGGAAAACGTCGACGCCCTCATCTTCGTCGCCCCCCATGTTCGCGAGATCGTGGAGGCCCGGGTGCCGGACCTGGCGCGTCGGGTTCCCATACATGTCATCTACAACGGCGTGAATTTGGCGCGGTTCACTTTCCGCAATCGGCAGCGGGGATACGATATGGCATCGGTCGGGTATATCAACCATAAGAAAAATCCGTCGTTGCTGCTGCAGTGCATCCGCGCGCTGGTCGATGTGGAGCCGCGCTTCAGGCTCCACGTGGCCGGCACCCACCAGGAAGAGCGTTTTCGGCTCTATGTGGATCATATGATCCTCGAGATGGGATTGACCGAGCATGTGCTCTTCCACGGCTGGGTGGAAGATATGAATGAATGGCTGGCGGACAAGCATTATCTGGTGAGCACGAGCGTTTTCGAATCCTTCGGCTACGGCATTGCCGAAGCCATGGCCGCGGGGATCAAACCGCTGATCCATAATTTTCCGGGGGCCCGAAGGCTCTTCCCGGAAAAGCTGCTGTTCAATACGGTGGGGGACATGGTCCGCATGACCCTCGAAGACGACTACCAACCCGCCGTCTACCGGCGGTTCATCGAGGACCACTATCGGGTCGACGGTCAGCTGAAAGAAATCGAAAAAGTCCTCGCCGAGATTACTGATCGAAGAAATTAAATTATAATTTTTTCTTGTTGCGCTTGGCGAGAGGATTGTTTTTTTACGAGTTTGTCAAGTTGCATGCGGGTGAATTAAAAAACCAATGGCCCGACGCAGTTGCGGCGGGCCATTGGCTTTTATAGGGGGAAAAGCCCTTGACGGATGGGCGTTGCGCTAACGCGTTAGGCTACTGCCGAGGCGCGCGCCCCGTGATCGGTGGCTGGCTCCGGCGCTGTAGCGCGGAGGCCTGCGGCGATGTTGTTGTTGATATCAATGAGAATGGTCACCTTTGCAGGCTCCGGAAAAGCCATGATCTCAAAGGTGCGCCGGTCGATGAAAGCACTCAGCTGGAGCAGATCGCGTTTTAGCTTCTTGGGCAGGGGGTTGGCTTCATCGGCCAGTTCCCCCTGGAATATGGTCCAGATGCGCTGGTTGTATCTCAGGGCATCGTCCAGCAGCCGCTGCTGCGCGGGGGTGTTCATCCAGTTGCCGATGCTGTTTTTAAGCCGGACCGCGGCCTGATTGAGGACGGCGGCCTCTGTCTCTTTGCCGGGCATCGTCGACTTGTTGACGGTCTGGTAGGCTTTCAGCGGGTTCGGATACAATCGGTTTCTCCTTTTCCGAGCGGCACTCAGGGCCGATGAGAGGGTCCCAATCCTTTGACCGGTGCGGCCGACGCGGGCCAGGAGCCGCGCGTCGGAGTCGCACCGGTTATGGTCTGATTATTAGAACAGTCTCAGTACTGACTGCGCCGCCTGGGAGGCCATGCTCAGCGAAGAGGTGCCCAGGGCCTGACGGGTCTGGAGCATCAGCATGTTGGCGCCTTCCTCGTTCATGTCGGCGTTGACCAGATTGGCCGCGCCTTCTTCCAGGGTGTTGATCATTTTTTCTGTGAAGGACTGGCGTGTGGTGATGGTGGACAGCGCGTTTGAGAGCTCCTTGCTCTTGGTGCGCAAGGTCGAGCGGGCGGTATCCAGGTCGGCGATAGCCGCGGTGACCAGCGCGTCGGTGGTCCAAATGCCGGAGGCCGAGTCGATGGACAGGCCGCCGGAATCGCCGTCAAAGCCGATCACTTTCAGGTTGGCGTCGCCGGCGTTCTCGGCGAACTCCACCGTCATGGTGGACTGCTGGAGGAAATTGAGGCCTTTGTAACCGGCATCCTGGGCCAGTTCGTCGATCTGGCTGCGCAGGGTCTGAAACTGCACCAGCAGGGCGCTGCGGTCTTTGTAGTCCTGGGCCGTGGTGGTGGCCGTGGCGTCGATGGCCAGAGCGGACTGGGCGGTGGACTTGGCCGAGGCGATGAGGTCGGTGATGGCCTCGATACCGTTGTTGGCCGCCTTGATGGTTTGAATCGCTTCGCCCATTTCATCCTTGCGCTGACCAAGGTCGGTGGCCCGCTGACGGTGCCCCTGGGCGGCAAAGAAATTGATGGGATCGTCCAGGGCGGACTGGACCCTGAGCCCGGAGCTCAAACGGCTGGACGTTTTGTCCATGAGTTTGCTGGTTTCCTGGCTGCTGAAAAGCGACTGCCGCATGCCTGCCGTTAAAGAAATGCTGTTGATTGACATG
>JBDRRP010000159.1:0-71166 GCA_043825735.1 Pseudomonadota bacterium
TGCGCCCCCACAGCCAGAAACAGGTTCTTATCTCTTTTTCTTGCGCCAAAAAAGAACCATAAACCACGAAACACACGAAAGAAAAATGGATAACCGATAACGGGCTGATCTACCCTAAAAAGCGTGCACCGGGCGGCGCCAGGGCAACGGTGCCACGCCTTTAATTCGTAGATAATTGCGTTAATTTTAATCAGCGTTCATCTGCGGTTCCTTTGCTTTGCAATTGCAGTTGCTTTTTCCGACTTCCGACTTCCGACCTCCGACCTCCGACCTCCGACCTCCGACTTCCGACTTCCGACTTCCGACCTCCGACTTCCGACTTCCGACCTCCGACCTCCGACCTCCGTCATCTGGCAGTTCCCAGCGCTTCTATCACCCCGGCGGCGATGAGCGGCAGCATGATTTCGTGGTGCCCGGTGAGGCTGAAGCCTCGGCCGCCGCTCAGGGTGGGGCGGTGGACCACGTTGGTGGCGGGGCGGTAGTGCTGGATGAAATCGAGGTTGACCGTCGTGAAACGATTCACCGTGTGCCCGAGGTTGCGCACCAGCGTGAGGGCTTTGAGAAAGACCTCCGGCAGGATTACCGCAGAGCCGACATTGAGATAGACGCCGTTTTCCAGCGTGGCCACGGCGCCGGCAAACATGCGAAAGTCCAGATGGGAGGCGGCGCCGGCGGCGGCCGGATCGAACTGGGGGTGCATGTGGATGATGTCGGTGCCCATGGCCACGTGGACCGTGACCGGGATGTCCAGCGCAGCCCCGGCGGCCAGGAGCGACTCCCCGGCAAAGGGCAGCCCGTTCGCGTTGATGGCTGCGCCCACTGCCCGGCCCAGTCCGAGGGCGTCGGTCTTTGCCCGCTGGATGGCGGCGGCCAGAAACTCACCGGTTTCCCGGGCCATACCGAAGGCGCCGTCGCCAAGGGCGGCGGCCACGTCCTCCGATGTGCGGCCGGTCATGGCCAACTCCACGTCGTGGATGATGCCCGCGCCGTTCATGGCCAGGCACGAAATCACCCCGCGGTGCATGAGATCGGTGAGGATGGGGTTGAGCCCCACTTTGATAACATGGGCGCCCATGCCCACCATGACTGTGCGGTCTGCCTGTGCGGCGGTGGCAACGGCATCGATGACGGCGCGAAGCTGGCTGCCGGCAAGGATTTTCGGCAGGGTGTCGATAAAATCGGTAAAACGCCCCCCCGCGGTCCAGTGCCTCGCAAAATCTCCCCTGGCCACCTTGCTGTCGCGATCGGCAAGGGCGTAGGTGGAAATGCCATCGAGGTCAACGGGGCGGATGGGACGTGTCATGACGCGCCCTCCACATACGCTTTGGGAAACAGTATCCGGTCGACGAGATCGCAGATGATGTGGGCGGCCAGGATGTGGCATTCCTGGATGCGGGCCGTGGTTTTCGAGGAGACCTTCATGCAGATGTCCGAGACCTCCGGCAGCCGGCCCCGGGCGCCTGAAAACCCGATGGTGGTCATCCCGATCTCAGCTGCGGCCGTCATGGCGGCGATGACGTTGGGGGAGTTGCCGCTGGTGCTGATGCCCACAGCCACATCGTCTTTTCGCCCCAGGGCGCGGATTTGCTTGGAGAAGATTTCTTCAAAGCTGTAGTCGTTGCCGATGCTGGTGAGGATCGAGGTGTCGGTGGTCAGTGCGATGGCGGCCAGGGGGGGGCGTTCGATGGCAAAACGGTTGACGAATTCGGCGGCGATGTGCTGGGCGTCCGCCGCAGAGCCCCCGTTGCCGAAGAGAAGCACCTTGTGCCCGCTGACCATGGCATCGGCAATGCGCTGGGAGATGCTGATGATCGTGGACGTGCTGTCTGCAATGAACTGGCGTTTGACGGCGATGCTTTCTGCCAGTGTGGCTTCGATGATGGTCTTCATGAATGGTTACCTCTGGTTGGTGGACGATAGGGTCCACGTTGTCTTCGCGTTTTGAACCACGAAGTCCACGAAGAACACGAAGATTTTAATTCCTTCTTCGTGGACTTCGTGATCTTCGTGGTTTCATCCTCAACGATACCCAGCTAATTCGGCATTTCTCGGGAGGCCTGATCCATCCGCTCAAGGACTTCATCCACCAGCGCCGCTGCCTCTTTTGCGCCGCATCGATCGGCGGCCTTGAAGGTTTCCAGTGCCTCGGCGAGCATGCCCTGTTTCAGGTAGAGTTGACCCAGCCGGAGCCGGTAAAGGCCGTTGTCCGGCGCCAGATCCACGCTTTGCTGGCAAAAAATGATGGTAATCTCGGGGTTTTCCCCTTTTTTGTCGAACAGGCACCCCAGCGCCGAAAGCGTTTCCGGATCGTTGGGATTCTGGGTGACCGCTTTTTTATATGCCGCGATGGCCGGCTCCAAGTGGTCTAATGCTTCATGGCATTGGCCCAGCAGTTTTTGTGCGCTGCCACTGCCCGGGTTGAGGCGAACCGCTTTTTCAAGGTGCTCGAGGGCCTCTGTGGGCGAGCCTGCTTCCAGAAGCAGTCGGCCCAGTTGGAAGGCGATTTCAAAGACTTCCGGAGCCAAAGCGGCGGCGGCCGTGAACTGGGCCATGGCCCCGCTTCGGTCACCCATGAGCTGGCGTGTCAGGCCGATGTTGTAGACCGCCATGTACTCCATGGGGTCTGCTGCCACGGCGGCTTCCAAAAATCGAATGCCTTTTTCGTACGCCCCCACGTGACCGTAGCAGGCACCCAGGCTGTTGAGCACGTTGGCATTGGCGTTGTCCAGTTCCAGGGCCCTCTGGTACTCCGCCATGGCGGTTGTTACGTCGTCGGCCTCGAAGGCGCGGTCGCCGCTGATGTTCAAAGAGATCGCATCCAGAGCGATCACGGCACCCCCCTCGAAAAAGGCGGCGTGGGCCAGCGCTTTCAAGGCATTGGCGGCAAGCTCGGCCGGGGGGTAGTTCAGCAGGGGGTGGGCGGCGATGCCGCCGAACAGGGTGGTGCCCGGGCACTGGTGCACCAGGTCGATGGACAGCGGCTCCAGAAGGCGTGCGGTCTCCGCCGGATCGGCCGCCGGCAGGCAGCAGCCCAGGGTACCGTCGGGCCAGACGCCCCAGATGCCGCCGGTTTGCCGGCAGAGCCCATCGATGATATCTGCGGCAGCCACGGCCGGATCCACTGCCGCGGGGTCTTCTATGGCGAGGTCTGCGGCGGGGATCACCCTCAGGGCGGCCGCGGTGCAGGGCCCGCGCGCCGCCTGTGCCGTCATTGCCTCGGTGAGCGCTCGCCCCCGGAGCAATTGGGGAAATCGCCGGCCCCAGGCACCGTCATCGACGGCAGGTTCAGGGTCCGTTGTCGGAATGGGGCCGGGGGCGCGGTGGTGGTGCAAAAAGGCATCCGCCGTGGTCCAGTCGCTCCGGTTCTTTTTCAACGCATCCATAGCCGGTGCCTTTCCTGTCAGGCGCTCACGAAGTCGGTGAATGCCGCGCAGATGATTTCCATATCACCCTCTTGAAGGGTTCGCAGGTCCATGAGGAATCGGTCGTTTTCCACTCTTCCGATGATCGGCGGCCGATGCCGTCGCATGGCGCGCTCGATCGCACCCGCCGATCGGTCATTGATCGTAACGGCCACGCAGGTGGTGGGCAGCTCCAGAGTGGGCAGGGAGCCGCCGCCGGGCCGTGATGTGGCGTCCACCAGCGCCGCGCTCAGCCCGGCAGGCGCCAGTGCGCTCAGGCGGGTCTGGAGGGTCTCGGCCTGTTGCCGGATGATGGCGCCATCGAGGGTGATCATCCGAAGGGTGGGGACGCGGTCCACAGCGGTGGCCTCGTCCCGGTAGAGCCGCAGAGTGCTTTCCAGTGCCGCCAGGGTGAGCTTGTCGATGCGCAGTGCGCGGGTAAGCGGGTTTTGGCGAACACGTGCGATCCACTCGGTTTTGCCGACGATAATGCCCGCCTGGGGACCGCCCAGCAGTTTGTCTCCACTGAAAGAGATAAGGTCGGCGCCGCTGGCCACAGAATCCTGAACAGTGGGCTCCCGGACCAGTCCGTAGGCTGAAAAGTCCACCAGCGTACCGCTGCCCAGATCCTCCATCACCGGGACGCCGAGGCGCCGGCCGATATCCACCAGCTCGGCCAGCGGCACCTGGCTGGTGAAACCCTGGATGCTGAAATTGCTGGTGTGCACCTTGAGCAGCAAACCGGTCTTGTCGGTGACCGCCGTTTCGTAGTCCCGGGGATGGGTCCGGTTGGTCGTGCCCACTTCCTTGAGCGTGCAGCCGCTTTTTTCCATAACGTCGGGTATCCTGAAGGACCCGCCGATTTCAACCAGCTCTCCCCGTGAAATCACCACTTCTTTGCCGCGCGCCACCGTGTTCAGGCACAGCAGTACGGCGGCGGCGTTGTTGTTGACCACCATGGCCGCTTCGGCCCCGGTGAGCTCGCAGACAAGGCTGTCCACAGCCGTATAGCGGGAGCCGCGGCGGCCAGCGGCGAGGTCATATTCCAGATTCGAGTAATTGACGGCGACCTCTTGCAGGTGCGCCAGGGCCGACGGCGCGAGCAGGGAGCGCCCCAGGTTGGTATGGACGACGACGCCGGTGGCGTTGACCAGGGGCCGCAGATTGAGGGCCATGGCGGCATCGGTCTCCATCTTGAGCCGCTGATGAAGGGCTACCGGCGTCACTGTCGGCGCTGCCTCATCGGTGCCGGTGTTCAGAATAGCCGTGCGCGCACCCTGGATGACAGCCCGCACGCAGCGCACCAGTACGCTTCGGGGGACCTCGGACAGATCATCATCGCCAGCGGCAAAGAGCAGCATCTGATCCACGCTGGGGAGCTGTTTGAGCAAGGTCTGTCGGTGGTGATCCATGGTGCCGTCCGGTTGCTTATTCTGTATTTTGTTCGGTTTCAAAGGTGAAGGCGCCGTCTGGGATGATTTCCACGATTTCCTGGAACCGATCCGGAGAAAACCCGATGACATGGAGCCGTTCGGTGAGTGCCTGCGTGCTTACCCGTTCCAGCTCGAGGCCGGTGTTGAAGCGGGACATGAGCAGATCGGCCAGGTAGACGATGTGCACCAGTTTCGTGTGGCGATCCGCCGCTTCGGGGCAGTGATGGTGGCGGATGGTGGTCATGAGGCTGTCGGGAAATCCCCACAGCTGCCCAAGCGTGCATCCGATATCCGTATGGTCCACGCCAAATTGCTGCCGTTCGATATCCTGAAACGAGGTGTCGCCTTCATGGACGTTTCGGTAGAGCAGGGGGTAGGCGGATGTCACGTACTGGTCCAGCACGACTTTTCCGATGTCGTGCAGGAGCCCTGCGGTATAGGCGATGGCCGGCGCGACCAGGCCGGTGACGCCGGCCAGTTTTTCCGCGATCAGCGCGGTGCCGACGGCATGGTGGTAGAGCCCCCCCTTGCTCAGGGAATATCCGGAGCCGGTGTTTTCGAACAAACCGCTGACAGCCGCGGAGATGACCAGCCGCAGGAAGATATCCTTGCCCAGATAGATCAGGGCATGATCGAGGCTGTCGATGGGGTTGCGACGGGCGTAGAGGGCAGAATTGCACAGCTTCAGGGTCATGGCGCTGATGACCTGGTCCTGGCGGACTTCGTCGGCGATGCCGATGACATCGAATTCGTCATTTCCCATGAGGCGCAGGATTTTGAGCGCCACTTGGGGTATGGGTTGCAGGCGTTCGATGCTCGACTTGATTTCTTTTTCATGGGGGGGGGGGATCGAGATATGGCTGCCTGCCTTGTCTGCGCCGACCGGGTCGATGCGGCACTCCCAGCTCTGCATGTTGAGGCTCATGCAGCATGAAAACACGCCCCCGGTCTCGGCATGCGCCACTTTGATGCCTTCTCTGGCCAGAAGCTGCCGTGCGATTTCGGCGGTGCGGCCGCCGATATCCAGATCCAGATCCCGCTGGCTCACCGGACCCACCAGGGCGCCGCCGCCCACCCATGCGATGAGGTCCTCTTTTTGCGCGCCGGCGGCATAAAGGGCGTTGATGAAGAGCGGCAGCCCCACCGAGGCGTATTTTTCGCGCTGGAAGGTGCTCTCCAGGGAAACCGGTTCCGGCAGCAGCAGGTGGCTCAGGCCGCCGACACCGGCTTTTCGGTCGAATACGGCCACAGCCACGCAGGTGCCCAGGAAGGCTTGAAGGAGGATGGGGCGGTGCGGCCCCACGAAATAACTGCCCGAGGGGACGTGGTGTCGTTGAAGCATGCGCATGGATACCCAGCTTTCTTCATAACCGGTGATCAGGATCGGGAAGGCTCGCGGTGGCCGGCGGCGGCAGCAAACCAGGACGCCTTCCTATATCATTGAAAAGTGAATTATTTCAACGTGTATATGATCCACCGGCGTAGTTTGCCGGTGGATCATCCCGGGTAGCCGGTGATGTCCCGGATGCGCTTGTAAAGGGGCGCCAGGCGGTCGTAGAGCCGGCGGTAGACATCCCGGTAGAGGGCGTCGTAGAGGCGCACGTTTTCGGCGATCGGGTCGATGGTCTCACTGATTCGGGTCATGGCAGCGACGGCAGCGGTAAAATCGGGATGGATCCCCAGGCCCACCGCCAGATCCATGGCCGCTCCGAGTCCGGAGGTTTCATAAAGATGCGGGCGCGCCGTTGGCAGGCCGAAGACGTCGGCGGTGACCTGCATGGCGTGACGGCTCTGGCTGCCGCCGCCTGAGACGACCAGGCGCCGGATGGGAATGCGGGTCTTTTTTTCGATGCGCTCTTTTCCTTCCCGCAGCGCGTAGGCCAGCCCTTCCAGGATGGCACGGTAGAGGTGGCCACGGGTGTGCACGTCGCCAAATCCGATGACGCTGCCCTTGGCTTCGGGCCCGGGGCGCTTGAGCCCCGGTGACCAGTAGGGCTGGAGCATCAGTCCCATGGCGCCGGGGGGGATGTCTTCGATGAGATCGTCGAACAGCGCCTCGACTTCCATACCCTCCCGGGCGGCTTTTTCGATTTCCGGATGGCCGAATTCCTCCTTGAACCAGCTCACCATCCAGTAGCCCCTGAAAATCTGCACCTCAAGGGTGTGGTGCCCCGGCACGGCAGACGGGTAGGGGGGCAGCAGGGGCACGGCTTCCACGTATTTTTTGTGGGTGACGTTGATGGTGGCCGTGGTGCCGTAGCTCAGGCAGCCGACATCGGGGGTCAGGCTTCCGGAGCCGATGACCTCGCAGGCCTTGTCGGCGGCCGCTGCGATGAGCGGAAGGCCGGCCGGTATCCCCGTGGCGGCCGATGCCTCGCGGGAGATCTCCCCCAACGGCGCTCCGGGGGGGACGAGCTCGGGAAGGACGGAAGGGTCCATGGGCAGGGCCTGCCATTTCCAGTCCCAGGCGGCGGCCCACTGCATGCGCCGGTAGTCGAAGGGAAGGTACGCCACGCAGCAGCCGAGCGCGTCGCGGAATCCCCCGGTGAGCCGGTGGGTCAGGTAGCCCGAGAGCAGGAGCAGTTTGTGGGTGGCCTTCCAGATGTCGGGCTGGTGGGTCCGGATCCAGTTGGCCTCGGCCTCGGCTTGAAAATAGGCGATGGTGCCGGCAAGGCCCAGCATTCTGAACAGCAGACCCCAGGGGCCCTTGAGAAAGGGCAGGCCCGTGGTTTTTCGCTGATCCAGCCAGAGGATGGCGGGCCGCAGGGGCCGGCCGTCGGCGTCCACATTGATGAGGGTGCTGCGCTGGGTGGTCAGGGCAACGCCGGCGATACGGGCCCTGTCCACGCCGCGGCGATGCCACAATCCCTGGCAGGCGGTGCACAGGGCGTTCCAGAAAACCGCCGGATCCTGTTCGGCCCAGCCGGGATGGGGCGAGACGTACGGGGTGAAGGTGATTTTTTCTCCGGCTACCATGTTGCCGGCAGGATCGAACACCAGGGCCTTGAGGCTCTGGGTACCGTTGTCAATGGCCAGCAGCAGGTCTTTGGTGTCGCTCATGGACGGTTCTCCTTGAGGCGTGCAGGCAATGCGCAGCAAAGGATGCTATATGAAGCACATCAAAAGGTTCAACACCCAATTTTGACAAACCCGTAAAAAGTCTAAAATCACCACAGAGGACGCAGAGAGCACAGAGATAAATCATTAATAATTCATGGTATTCTCTGTGGCCCTCTGCGATCTCTGCGGTTTAAAAACACTTTTTACGGGTTCATCAATTTTCAGGAAGGCGTTTTTTTGCATCGGCAACATCACCGAAAATAGTGCCCCGGAGGCCGCGGGCGCCGCAGGTATCCGCTTTTTCGACCCCGTCACCCAAAACGGCTGAACACGTCCGCCGCCGCAGGGATAAAGGATTTGACCCTCAGCAGTCGACAGCCGCCGCAGTTTATGCCGCCATTTCGTTGCGCCGGGTCCGATCATACTGTGGCGGCCGGGTGCTGACAGCGATCATTTGAAGAAGACGAGACCGAAAAAGCGGATACCTGCGCCGCCATCATTTCCCAACACCGCGCATCCCGTCGGCTGGACATAATAATTTTCCTTGGTGATCGTTCCGGTGAGCGTTGACTATAAACCCTCCGTGTTCTCTGTGTACTCCGTGGTTCAATATTCTTTTTCTTCGTGATCTTCGTGTCCTTCGTGGTTCTCCCCCCTTCCGTCCCGCAGCCCCAGGGTGCCGCCGGGGTTCATGATGCCGCGGGGGTCGAAATGGGTTTTCAGCGTCTGCAGGACCGCCATCTGGGCGCTGCCCAGATGCGCCTTCATCCATGGGGCCAGCAGTTTTCCCACCCCGTGGTGGTGGCTCAGCGAGCCGCCGGCGGCGACGATTTCGGTGACGATGCCACGGTGGAAGGCACGAAAATCCGCCAGATCTCGAAACCGGCCGATGAAGATGAAATACAGGTTGGTCCCCTGGCCGTAAAAGTGGGAGCAGTGCGTCATGCAGACGGTATGAGGACGATTTTTCACAAAACGCCGCACCCGCTCGTGGACGGCCGCCAGCTGGTCCCAGGCCACACCGGTTTCCAGGGTGTCGATGCTGATGCCCAGATCATTCAAGTCTTCGCGCATATAAGGATCGCTGAAACGGCCGTGCTCCCACCGGCGCACCGGGTACCCGGTGGTGAAAACACCGCCGTGGCCGCGTGCGATGCGCCGGACCACGCGGTTGATGTTGCGCGAGAACCCGCGCTCGCCTTCGGTGCGGCCGATGCACAGGCAGCGGCTGCCGGGTTTGAGTCCTCGCGCTATGAGATACCGATCGACGGGCGTGCCGGCCAGACCGTAGTGGTGCATGGCCACATCGGTTTCTTCGGGGTCCGATATTCTCAGCAGCGCCGGCATGCCGCATTCGGCCTGAGAGATGTCCCTCATGGCCGCCACGGCCGACGCCCATGTGGGAAAGATGAAACTGAAGCGTTTTCTGGTTTCCGGACGGTAGCGGAAGATCTTCATCGTCACGGCCACCACGACGCCAAAAGCGCCCTCGCTGCCCGTGAGGATGTCGTTGACCTTGGGACCGGTGGCCGTTCCCGGATAGGGCAATGTAACGACTTCGCCGGCGGGGGTCACCACATCCTGGCCCACCACCAGATCGCAGGCATCGCCGTAGTAGGAGGACAGCTGGCCGGAGCCCAGTGTGGCCACCCACCCGCCCACCGACGAGTGCTCGAAGCTCTGCGGGAAATGGCCGCCGGTGTAGGGGTGGGCAGCGCCCAGGCTCCGGGGGGCGGTGTTGAGCAGGCGCTCATAGGCCGGGCCCAGCATACCGGCTTCCACCGTCACGGTGCGGTTGGCTTCGTTGAGGGCCACCAGTCGATTCATGTGGGTCTGCATGACCAGAATGATGCCGCCGGCCGGACACTGGAGACCCAGGCACACGGAACTGCCGCCGCCATACACTGTGAGCGGGATACGCTCCCGGTGGCACCATTGCACCAGCGCCACCACATCACGGCGGCGCCGGGGATGCACCACGGCGTCGGCCACCGGATAGCCCTCGAGGGCGCCGGCGCGCAAGGTCAGTGCCTCCTCAGTGGTCTTGCCGGTGGAATGCCGCAGCCGGCCATACGTGGACGTATCCACGTTGGCGGCACCGGCCAAGTCGATGAGCGCGGCAAGCTGCTCTTTGGAAAGGCGTGAGGGCATCTGGGCCGCTACCGGTTGCTCTCCGGTCGCCCGGGGGCGGGTCTTGTCCCGGGCATCCAGGGCAAGGGCCGTCGATAGATAGTCCATGAGCCGTCGACCCGGATGACTGAAACGCTCGGGGGCCCCCCATTTGAAAATGGATCGGTAGGAGCCCGCCTTCGGTGGTGCCGTCGTCCACTGGTGGTCTGTCATGGGGTATCTCCTGAAGGTGTGACATTTCCAAACTATTAAATTTTTCGGTTCTCTATGAAGCTCCAGCTGTCCGGTGGCCCGGTCCATCGGCGCCCGGACACGCGGCATGAATGAGCCTGCCCGCCAAGGGCGCCCCGTGGTTGACGGGTGTTATCGAAATCGCTATCGGGATCAAAATCGCAATCGGCGGTTGCCGTTGCCACGGTGGCGGCAACTGGCGAACCAGGGACAAAATAATTGCCAACACCAACACCAACACCAACACCAACACCCGATACCGATAGCGATACCGATAGCGATTTCGATTTCGATGTTCACACGGCGTTGTTGTGCAAACGGAACGTATTTATGACAATGGCTATATGCTCCGACTGGGGTTTGAGTTGTTTTGTAGGGGAGGGGTTTATCCCCTCCCTCAATCCGCAACGACTAATTTCATGTGTCCGATCTGTTCCTGCCCATTCACAAGCGAATTATGCATGATCGCCACCATGTCATGTCGGCGGGGCATACGCCCGGTTCCAGAGTGCAGTGTACGCAGCCGTTTCCTGCAGCCACCGCTCATCATTCCATCCCAACCGGCTCTGACAGACGGCTTTGATTTGGCGCAGGTGTCCGCGTGCGCCGTCGGGCAGCAGCAGACCGATGCGCACCCGGCGCAACAGAAGATCGTCCAGATGCCGGATCTGTTCGGTTTCAGCGGCCAGGGCCAGCTCTGCCCACAGGGTCGCGGTGCCGGGCACCGGTGCGAGAAGCTCGCGGTGGGTATCCGCCATCCGGCGCGCGGCCTTGAACCCGAACCGTGCCACCAGACGGCGCAGATGGGCCGTGTCGACCGATATTGCCTCAGGGGGCGCCTCGGCAGCCGGCGCCGGCGCGTCGGGGGTTTCGGGCGGCAGGTCGTGCGCGGCTTTGGCCAGGGCATCTGCCGCCAGTCGTCGAAAGGTGGTCAGTTTGCCGCCGGTGACGGTCACCAGGCGGTGTTCGGCCCAGACCCGGTGCTCGCGGGATTCATCGGACGGTGCCCGGCCGCCGTGGCTGAGCACCGGACGCACGCCGGCAAAGGATGACAGGGCGTCTTCCGTCTCGATCCTCAGACCCGGAAAAATAAACCGGACGCCATTGAGCAGGTAGCGGGCTTCTTCGATACTCACGGTGGGTTCGGTGGATAGATCCCCGTGGTGGTCCACATCCGTCGTCCCGACCAGAGTGGCGCCTTCCCAGGGGATGATGAACATGGACCGGTGGTCGGACGGGTGGACAAAACTGAGAGCCGTGCTCAGGGGAATCAACCGGCTGGGAAAGATCAGGTGGCTGCCTCGCAAGGGGCGAATGTGGCCGTTTTTGACCGGCGCCGGGTGGATGGTCTCTGCCCACACACCGGTAGCGTTGATGACGCCGGCGGCGGTGAGCGTCCGGCGATGGCCGGTTTCGCTGTCCATGGCCACGATACCGGTGACATCCCCCCGGTGGTCGCGGCGGATCCGTTCGACCATGGTATAATTCAGCGCGCTGCCGCCCGCACGCAGTCCCTCGCCGATGAGATGCAGGACAAGCCGCGCATCATCGGTCTGGGCATCGGTAAAAGTGAAGGCGCCCATGAGCGCCTCCGCACGCAGACCGGGAAGACGGGCTTGGGTCTCGGCAAGGTCCAGATAGCGGTGCTGCCAGCGGCCGGCCACCATGTCGTAGATGGAAAGGCCGGTCTCCAGGGCGAGTCGTCCCGGGCCGATGTCCTTGAACACGGGCACCGTAAAATGGATGGGACTGACCAGATCCGGGATGGTCTCAAGCAGATATTCCCGTTCCTTGACGGCCTGGCGCATGAGCCCGAGCTGCCCCTGCTTGAGGTAGCGCAACCCGCCGTGGACCAGTTTTGAACTTCGACTGGATGTGCCCCAGGCGAAATCGCGGCGTTCCAACAGCAGGGTGCGCCAGCCGCGCCGGACCGCTTCATCAAAGACACCGGCGCCGGTGATGCCGCCGCCGATGACGATGAGCTCCCAGTGGCCCGGTATGTCGCCCAGCGGATTCATCGGCCGTTGGCCGGGACAAACCCGGCCTCCATGCGTTGCCAGATGCGGATGCTTTCGTTCATGGCGGCCGAGACAACGCTGGCCGTATCCTCCGGGTCCCAGGTCAGGGCAGCCTCCAGGCGGTGATAAAAAGATGACGATGCCAGCCGCGCGTCGGTGGTGGCGAAATACGCCGGTGCCAGTTGGAAATATAGGTCTTTGAAGTCGTTGATGATGAGAAGAAACAGCGGGTTTTTCGACAGTTGGCACAGGCTTCGCTGCAGGCGCCAGTCGAAGTCGACCCATCGCTCCGGCGCGTGGCCCGGGGCCGGCGCTTCGCCTAACATTCGGCGCAGTTCGTCCGGGGCGTTGCGGGCGGCCGCGGCAGCGGCCGGCGGCAGGAAAACGGCCCTGAATTCGAGCAGGTCGGTAATGAACCGCTCCGGCAGGTGCTTCCCGTATCGGGCCAGGGTTCCCAGAAGCCCGAAGCCGCCCGTATCCCAGAAGTCGGCGACCCGGGTGGGTTTGCCGTGCCGGATATGCACCCATCCTTCGCGGCCGAGCCGCTGGAGGGCCTCACGCAGTGTGGGGCGGGTGATGCCCATGGCCTCGGACAGCGCCCGTTCGGCGGGCAGGTCCGTGCCGGGCGCGTACGTCCCCTCCAGAATCCCGGTAATGATGTGGTCCTCGGCATATGCGGCGGGGTGCCGGAATCGCCTGATGCTGGGTGCGGTGTTGACTGATCTCATAGTGGTAAGAGGTCATACCAGTTGTGCGAGCTGCTGTCAACACGCGATGTATACTTTCCAGCCGGCGGTCGCCTGTGCGCTGTCGGGGAGGGGTTTACTTCCATTGCGCTGGCTTAGAGTGTTTATCGGAATAATGTCCCGTTTCATCTTCAAGATCCTCTCGGGATCGAAATCGATGTTTTCCACGGCCGATAGCGATTTCGATTTCGATGTTCATCAGGAGGTGTTGTGCAAAGGGAATGTATTATGACAATGGCGATATCCATTGACAGCCATGGTAATAACCTAAATGAACAATGCTAAGCCTTCAATAATTCCCTCTTTAACCGTTTCTTCAGATCGGGTATGCAGGAGCCATTCATCTTTTTCCCGGAGGACGACATGAAATCGATACTGGTTACCGGTGGCTGCGGGTTTATCGGCGCCAACTTCATCCGGTTTCTCTTTGAAGAGACCGATTACGACGGCGCCGTTGTGAACGTGGATGCGCTCACCTACGCGGGAAACCCCGAAAATCTTACCGACATCGCCGAAACCTTTCCTGGGCGCTACCGTTTCGAAAAGGCTGATATCTGTGATCGAGAGACCATGGCGCGGGTGTTCGATGCCTCCGGTGTGGACACGGTGTGCCACTTTGCCGCAGAGTCTCACGTGGATCGCTCCATCGCCGGTCCCGATGCCTTCATCCGCACCAACATCACCGGGACCTTCACCCTGCTGGAGGCGGCCCGGGCGCGCTTGAACCGGATCCGGCGTTTTCATCATGTGAGCACCGACGAAGTATACGGCAGCCTCGGTGCCACCGGGTATTTTACGGAAGAAACACCCTACCAGCCCAGGAGCCCTTACTCGGCATCCAAGGCGGCATCGGATCACCTCGTTCATGCTTACCACCACACCTACGGACTGCCCGTCACCGTCTCCAATTGTTCCAACAATTACGGCCCTTATCAGTTTCCGGAAAAACTGATTCCCCTCATGGTGCTCAACGCCCAGGCGGGAAAGACGCTGCCTGTTTACGGCGATGGGTGCAACGTGCGCGACTGGCTCTATGTGACCGACCACTGCCGCGCCATCTGGGCCATTCTCCGGCACGGCTGCGACGGCGAGACCTACAACGTGGGCGGAGACTGCGAGAAGAAAAACCTTGCCGTGGTGGAGACGATCTGCGATCTCATCGACACCGTGGCGCCGGATGCCGCACTGGGGTCGCGGCGCCGGCTCATCTCCTTTGTCACCGACCGCCCGGGCCATGACCGGCGCTATGCCATTGATTTTACCAAGATCAAAGCCGAACTGGGATGGGCGCCGGTCGAATCCTTCGACACCGGTCTGGAAAAGACCATCCGCTGGTACATGGATCACGCGGACTGGGTGGCGCGGGTCCAGAGCGGGGAATACCGGGAGTGGGTGCGTCGGCATTACGGCCAGGAAACCGTTTAGCTCCAGGGGTGTCAGCAGGCAGGTGGCGGATTTTTAACCACGGAGCCACGGAGAACACGGAGGTTTTTCATCAAAACCAATTGTGTTTTGTTTTCTCCGTGCCCTCCGTGGCTCCGTGGTGATCAATACCTTGCGGGGAACGGTGGTCTTTGAGGTTATGTCTGGGTTTCGCGGATCAGTAGAATTTTATTTTAATGCAGTGAGTCCTCTTCATCTATTCAGAGGTCTGCGGGGATGAAACATATGAAAATGCCAAGCGACTACATCACGTTTCCCCTGGACGTGGCCACCGCGCAGGAGGCCTGCCGGCTCACCGCCGATCTGGCCGGTGTCGTGGGGATGTTCAAGATCGGGCTGGAGCTCTTCGTGCGCTCGGGTCCCGCAGTGGTGCAGCAGGTGCGCTCGGCCGGGGCCAGACGTATTTTTCTGGACCTCAAGCTTCACGATATCCCCAAGACCGTCGAGCGGGCGGCGGCGGCGGCCGCAGCCATTGGGGTGGACTATCTCACCGTTCACTGTGGTGAAGACAAGCGGTTGCTCGAGGCCGCTGTTGCCGGTGCCGCCGGGCGGCTCGGGGTGCTGGGGGTCACGGTGCTTACCAGCACCGGTGCCGCCGACCTCAAGGGGGCCGGATTCGGGCCGCCTTACGATACCGATATCTTCGCTCTGGTGTGCCATCGCGCCGGCATGGCCATCGCCGCCGGCTGTGCGGGTATCGTGTGCTCAGGAATGGAGGTCGCGCGTCTGAAGGCCGTGTGGGGTAATGGATTTACGGCCGTGACGCCGGGGATCCGGCCGGCCTGGGAAGGGGTGGGGGCTGACGACCAGCGTCGCGTGGTCACGCCGGCCGAAGCGGTGCGCTGCGGCGCCGACTACCTGGTGATCGGTCGGCCCATCCGCAATGCCCCCGATCCGGTCGCCGCCGCCCGGCGGGTGGCCCGGGAAATCGCAGAAGCGCTGTAATTACAACGGCTCAATGTTGATGGTCCCATAAAAAGACCGAATCTCTCGCAAAGCCGCAGAGATCGCAAAGCTAAAAAATTAATATTAAAAACGTTTTTCTTGGCGCGCTTTGCGTCTTTGCGAGAAAATTGCTTTTTTACTGTTTCATCATCATTGAGAATTGAACATTGCGTGTTGAGTATTGAGCCTTACGCTGGGCTCGCGTTGTTACTATCGTACCAGCCACTGGAGCATTCTGGATAAGCGTAAAAGTGATTTTGAACCACAGCGCAGAGAAAACTTCGAGAAATTAAAGACGCGCCTCTCTGCGCGCTCTGTGTCCTCTGTGGTGGTCTCGGGCTTTTCAAACAGCCATCAGAGCGTTTGCCCGCCGTTGGGATGTTCAAGACCGAAGGCATTGTGCAGCACCCGTACGGCGAGCTCGGCGTATTTTTCGTCGATAACGCAGGAAATGCGGATTTCCGACGTGCTGATGAGGCGGATGTTGATGTTGTCGGCGGCCAGGGTGCTGAACATCTTGGCCGCCACCCCGGAATGGTTTCTCATTCCCACGCCGATGACAGACACTTTGGCGATGTCCTCCTTGCCCAGGACGCCTTCGGCATGGAGGTTGGCGGCTACTTCAGTCGACAGTTCCATGGCGCGCTTGAATTCGGTGCGCGGCACGGTGAAGGTGATATCGTTGCGACCGTCGGTGGGTGAGGTCTGAATGATCATGTCCACAACGATACCCGCATCGGCCAGAGGGGTGAAGATCTTTGCCGCTACGCCCGGTTGATCCGGCACTTTGGCCATGGTGATCCGGGCTTCCTTCTTGTCGCAGGTGACGGCGGACACCACCAGACGTTCCATGTCGGCATCTTCATTCATTACCATGGTTCCCTCCTCGTCGTTGAACGATGATCTCACGTGTACCTTTACGTTATATTTCTTTGCGAACTCCACAGAGCGGATCTGCAGGACTTTGGCTCCGAGACTGGCCATCTCCAGGGTTTCCTCATAGGAGATTTTTCTGATCTTGCGGGCCTTGTCGCAGATGTTGGGATCGGTGGTGTATATGCCGTCCACGTCGGTAAAGATCTCGCAGACGTCGGCTTTCATGGCGGCTGCGATGGCGACGGCCGATGTGTCCGATCCCCCTCGGCCCAGGGTGGTGATGTCCCCCCTGGGATCGCATCCCTGAAAGCCGGCCACGACGACCACGTTGCCGGCGGCGATGTGCTGCTGAATCCGGTCGGTGCCGATGTCCACAATGCGGGCGTTTCCGAAGGCGCAGTCCGTGTGGACCTCGGCCTGGAAACCCAGCAGCGAGACCGCCGGAAACCCCATGGACTTGAGCATCATGGCCAACAGGGCCGAGGTGGTCTGCTCGCCGGTGGCCAGCAATACGTCCAGCTCGCGCTTGTCCGGCGCGTCAGTGACCTGGTGGGCCATGGAGATCAGGGTGTCGGTCACGCCGCTCATGGCCGACAGGACCACCACGATGTCGTGTCCCTGCTTGCGGTACCGGATGACCCGATTGGCAACGTTTCGAATGCGCTCGATATTGGCGACCGATGTGCCGCCGAACTTTTGAACGATGAGCCCCATGGGTATGCTCCTCAAATTAAATTTTTGGAGACCGCTTCTAACAAATTGTGCGGTTCAAGTCCATAGGCAGTCAGGGTGATCTCTCGCCCGTCGTCTTCGCAAATGGCCAGATGAAGTCTCAGACAATCGGAAAGGGCGTCCGGGTGCAGGCGCTCGGGCCATTCAACCGCAAGGACCGCCGCCCCGCTGAGCAGCTCCTCCAGACCGATGTCTTCGAGCGCCGTCTCTCCGGCGAGCCGGTAAAGATCGGCATGTGCCAGGCCGATGCGTCCGGGGTACTCGTTGACCAGGGTATAGGACGGACTGGTGACCCGGTAGCCGGCCGGCACGCCAAGGCCCTTGGCAAGACCCTGCACCAGCGTGGTCTTGCCACTCCCCAGATCGCCGCTCAGGGCAATGACCACGGGGCGGCGGCAGGCGGCACCGATCCGCCGGCCCAATTGAAAAGTGTCGTCGGCGTCCGGGCAGACGATGGTCACCGGCATGACATCACTGCGGCCATCCGGCCGGCAATGGCCCCCAGAATGTCTGTGGCCAGGTATCCTGCCGGTCCGATGTTTTGAGACAGATGGTCGGCGGCGGCCCCGTGCAGATAGGTGCCGGCGATGGCAGCTTCAACCGGTGAAAGCCCCTGGACGATGAGCCCGGCAATCATGCCTGTGAGAATGTCCCCCATGCCGCCGGTGGCCATGCCCGGGTTGCCCGTGGGGTTCAGATAGACGCGGCCGTCCGGGGCGGCAACCAGCGTGCGGGCGCCTTTGAGGACGAGCGTCACATCGTTGTCGACAGCAAACTTGCGGGATACGGCCATGCGATCTGCCTGGACGGCGGCGGTGGACATGCTGCACAGCCGCGCCATCTCCCCGGGGTGGGGCGTCAGAATCACCGGTGCCTGCCGGTGGGCCAGCGCGCTGGGTTGACGGGAAAGCGCCGTGAGGCCGTCGGCATCCACCACCACGGGCACGGTGCTGCGGGTCACGATATGGTGAACCACGGCCAGCGCGCCGGCGCTCGTACCAAGGCCGGGGCCCACGGCCACAGCGCGTTTTCCCACCAAAAGGTGATCGATAAGGGCGGCGGCGCGCTCGTCGATCAGGCCGTCATCGGTCTGTGGCAGGGCCGCGGCCATGCCTTCCACGGAGAGCACCTCCATGGCAGGCAGGATTCCGGACGGAACGCCGGCGGTCACCAGCCCCGCCCCGCTTCTGAGCGCCGCATTGACGCACATGGCGGCGGCGCCGGTTTTTCCGGGACTACCGGCGATGACCAACAGATGCCCGGTGGTGCCTTTGTGGGCGTCGGGCGGCCGGCGGGTCATGTGGCCGGCCACCAGTGCCGGGGTGATCTGAAACTGCCGCGGGCCCACGGCCCGGGCGATGTGGGGGGGGATACCGATGTCGATGATTTCCAAGTGGCCGCAGCGAGCGGCGCCCGGGTATTGTCGGTGGCCGATTTTAGCGAAGGCAAAGGTGGCGGTAGCCGCCGCCGATACAGCGATTCCGCAGATTTGCCCCGTGTCGGCGTTCACGCCGGAGGGGATATCCACGGCGAAAACCGGCCGGCCGCTGTCATTGATGAGCGCGATCATGTCGCGCGTGTGCCCACGGACATCTGCATTGAGGCCGGTGCCCAGCAGTGCGTCGACCCAGAGCGCGTGTCGGAGCATCTCCTGCCGGCGGCCCGCAACGGCGGCAGCGTCCGGCAGTGAGACGACGGGGACACCCAGCGGCGAGAGAAGGTCAAGATTGGCGGCCGCATCTCCGGAAATGGCCGACGGGGCGCTCATGAGGTAGACGGTGACCCGCACACCCTGCTGGGCCAGGCAGCGGGCGATAACAAAGCCGTCACCGCCGTTGTTCCCCCTGCCGGCGGCCACGGCGATGTCCATGGCCGGAATGTTTTTGAAAAAGTTCTGCAACACCCGCGCAGCGCCCCGGCCGGCGCTTTCCATCAACACCCGGCCGGGGAGACCGAAGGCGTGAATGGTTTCGTGATCCATCCGCTGCATTTCTTCGGCGGTAACCAGAATCATGTTGTCTCCTAAAGGGGCGGCCGGTCTTCGGTGTCCGCTGTGCGGGCGGAGAATGCGACATTCAAAAGGGTTGTGCGCCTGCGGGGCAACGCGCTGCCAGATGCTGGAAATCTTTGACGGCGGTGTGCATTCCGGTCAGCAGGGCGCGTGCGACCACGTTGTGACCGATACTGAACCAGTCGATTTTCGGCAGTGCGCTCAGGCGCTTGAGCGCCGGAGCGTCCAGAGCGCCCCCGACGTGAATGTCGAGTTTGAGTTTAGCTGCGTAGGACACCGTGTCGGCAATGGCACCAGCCAGACGCTCACGGGCGCTCGATGTCGCCATGGCAAAGTCGCCGGTATAGATTTCCACTGCGGTGGCGTTGAGCCGGTGGGCGATCTTGACCTGTTCGGGGTCCGGTGCCACCGACAGGCATACCGTCAACCCGCTGGCCTGAAGCGCCGTAATGGTTTCGGCCACCGCGTCCCGGTAGACGATCAGGTCGATGCCGCCGTTGATCGCCAGTGTCTGCGGCTTCTCGGCCACCAGAACGACCAAATCGGGTTTGACGTCCAGCGCCAGGCCGGTCATCTGCAGAGTGGGCGCCATCCTCAGAAACAGGGGGACGGTGAGGATCTGGCGCAGCGTTTTGACATCACGGTCGGTGACCAGATCGCGCTTCTCCCGGACATGAAGACTAACGGCGTCGGCGCCGCCCAATTCCGCCGCCACGGCCAGATGGACCGGATCCGGTGTGGTGACCCGATTGGCCTGCCTGAGGATGGTGGCCGAAGACAGATTGATCGCCAGTTGTGCCATGGTGGTTTCCTGTTGATTTAGCCGGCGCTGACCATCGCCAGCAGTTCACGGCTCTTGTCTTCCATGAAGGCCGCATCGGCCTCGCTGGCCTCATGATCGAATCCCAACAGATGCAAGATGCCGTGGATGAGCAGCTCGGTCATGCGCTCGGCCACGGGCTGACCGGCCGCTTGCGCTTCTCTCTGCAGCGTGTCCAGTGACATCACCACATCGCCGAGCAGCGTGGGGGTCACATCGCCGAAGTCGCCGTCACGCATGGCAAACGCCAGAACGTTGGTGGGGCTGTTCTTGCCGCGGTACTGAAGGTTCAGCGCCTGAATGTCAGGGTCATCCACCAATACAATGGACAGCTCCGCATCAGGACATCCCAAGGCGTTTAAGATGGCTATCGCCGTTTTCTCCACTGTCTTCGTGTCGATCGGGTGGCGTTGCTGGCGGTTGTCGATCAGAATGGCCATTGGTGGATTTCCCGTTCTTCTGAGGTGTTTTCTCAGGGTATTCGATGCGGTGGTGATGGATGCCGGTGAGGATCTTGATGAAACTTTTGGCGATATTGTGCAGGTCTTTGAGCGTCAGCTCACATTCGTCCATCTCCCCGTCTGAAAAGATCTTATTGATGAGTTTTTGCACCAACCCCTGGATGCGCGCCGGCGTGGGGTCGTCCAGCGTGCGTGAGGCGGCTTCCACCACATCGGCGAGCATCACCAGGCCGGCTTCGCGCGTCTGGGGCTTTGGGCCCGGATACCGGTAGTCGTTCATGTTGACGGTTTCTTCGCCCTGACTCTTGAGGGCCTTGTTGTAAAAAAAGCTGATCACACTGGTGCCGTGGGACTGCTGGACAACATCCGTGATGAGCTGGCCGAGCTTGTGCTGGCGGGCGAAGTCGACGCCGTCTTTGACATGGGCGATGAGGATCCGCTTGCTCATGGACGGGGCCAGTTTGTCGTGCTTGTTTTTTCCGTCGGACTGGTTTTCGATGAAATACAACGGTTTGTTGATTTTCCCGATATCGTGGTAGTAGCCGCAGACTTTGGCCAGCAGCGGGTTGGCCCCGATCTCGCTGGCCGCGGCCTCCACCAGCGAGCCCACCACCATGGAGTGGTGGTAGGTGCCCGGGGCCTCGATCATCAGCCGTTTTAAAATGGGCCGGTCCAGATTGGCCAGTTCCATGAGCTTGATGTCGGTGGTGTAGTCGAAAGCGATTTCCACGATGGGCGCCAGGCCGGCGGTGATGATCCCGGCCATGATTCCCCCCAGAAAGGCAAAGCTCCAGTCCCAGAAAAGCTTCAGATCCCCCATCTCGGAGAGATAGGCGTCCACGGCCGTTACCAGGACAAGGTTGAGCACCGCCAGTTTGAGTCCCGCTTTGATGAAGACTTTTCTTTCACGGCAGTTCTGGAGCCAGTAGGCGGCCATGATATTGCTCACCAGAAAATAGAGCAGGATGCCGAACTGGTTTTGGAAAATGGCGGCCGTGCCGACGGCAAGGACCACGGAAAAGGGGATGGCGATTTCCAGACCCAGAAAGAGGCACACGATCATCGCCCCGCTGCCCAGGGGTATTCCCCAGTAAAGGGAGGTGACCGTCACCGGGTACTGGGGGTTGGTGGCGATGGTGCCGGTGAACAGGGCCACCAGTCGTGCCAGCAGCAGAAACGTGACCAGGATGGCCCCTAAGAAGATGACGTTGCGGTTCAGGTGACGCCGCAGCCGGCTGCGGGGCTGGCTGTTGGGGATGTACATGCCGAGCAGCAGAAACGTGACGATGGAGGCCGCCCCAAGGCCGCTGCCCGGCAGGGAGTGCTCCTGGGCCGAGGCCCTTGCCATCTTGAGCTTGGCCAGGTCCGCTTCGGTGACCCGCTCGCCTTCGCGCAGCAGCATTTCCCCCGCCTTGATCTGGTATAAAATGGGCTTTATGGCCGCTGCCGCGGCTGCACGGCGCTCCTTGGTTTCGCTTTTGTTGATGGTGATGTTGGGCTGGATAAGGCGCTGGGTGATATCCACAATCAGGTTTCGAAGGGCGTAATTCTGATCCTTGAGCAGGGGCTGGCCCACGATGCGAACCATGGTCTTTGCCTGGTCGAGCCCGAAGATCGGCCGCAGACTGTACTCCATGGTTTCATGCTTGGTGGTGATGTTTCTCAGGATGACGCCTTGGTCTGATTCCTGGAGCAGGTATTCCTTGTTGGCGACAACACCGTTTTCCAGGATTTCCGTTAGGATGCGGCTGATGAAAGCCTCGATTTCAGGAGAAAAGCGGTCCTTTTCCAGCGTGCGATAGGCGCCGTTGGTGATGTCGATGCCTAGGGTATTTTCAAATTCCGATTTCTTTTGCCGAACCATTGCCTCCACTGCCGGCGGCACCGCAGTCGCTGGCACTGCCATTGCGGCCTCAGGGCTGCTCGCGCTCTGTCTGGACGGCTCCGGCGTCTCTGTCGGCAGCGCTCCCGCATCGTAGACGTTGCGGACGAGCTGAAAGGCTTTCTGCACCTTGCCGACGATGCGGCGGGTCATGGTATCGTCGTAGTCGTATACCGTATGAACCGCCAGTCCGGCCGCCTGGCGCCGGGCTTCGGTTTCCGCCTCGTCATGGACCAGAAAGTCCTTTTTCGCCTTGATGTCCCGCTGGACCACATCTCCGGGCTGATACACGTGGGGGGTGATCACCAGATTCGGATAAAGGATCAGGGTGATGGCCACCACGACGGTGATCAGCACGATCAGCGGTACGGCGTCGCGTGCACTGGTGAACAGCGGGTTGCCTGCTATATTTCGATTAAATTTCATGACGAGGCGCGCGGTTTCGTGTCTTTGACGTTGCCGGGGGCGTTTTTCGCGGCGTCGTGGGCATCGTAGGCATGGATAATGTCCTGGACCAGGCGATGCCGTACCACATCGATCTTTGAAAAGAAGACGAACTGGATGTCGCTGATGTCTTTGAGAATCGTCATGGCCTCCATGAGACCCGAGACTTTGTTGGTGGGCAGATCGGTCTGGGTGATGTCGCCGGTGATCACCGTCTTTGAGTTGAAGCCGATACGCGTCAAAAACATCTTCATCTGTTCGCTGGTAGTGTTCTGCGCTTCATCTAAAATGATGAAGGCGTCGTTGAGGGTTCGTCCCCGCATGAAGGCCAGGGGGGCGACTTCAATGGCACCCTGGCTCATCATTCCCGCGGCTTTTTCAAAGGGCATCATGTCGTGAAGCGCGTCGTAGAGCGGTCTCAGGTAGGGGTTCACTTTCTCGGCGATGTCTCCGGGGAGAAACCCAAGTACTTCTCCAGCTTCGACGGCCGGCCGGGCCAGGATAATACGGCTGACCTTGCCCTTGGACAGTGCCGATACGGCCATGGCCATGGCCAGGTATGTTTTGCCTGTGCCCGCCGGTCCGATGCCGAACACCATGTCGCACCCGCGCATGGCGTCGATATACGCCTTCTGGTTGACGCTTTTGGGGGTGATGATCCGCTTTTTGGAAGTAATGTACACGGTATCCAGGAAGATATCTTTCAATCGGGCGCGGTGGTCGGCGCTCAGGACCTGAATGGCATGGTCCACGTCCTTAGGATAGACCGGGTAGCGCTCCTTCAAAAGGCCGTAGAGCTGTTCGAGCAGGTTGCGGGCCAGGGCGGTGTTGATGTCGTCGCCGGTGAGGGTGACGACCGTGCCCCGTGCGTTGATGCGGATATCGAGGGCATCAGAGATGCGGTGCAAATGGGCGTTGCGTTCTCCGAACAGCTGGCGAGCCAGTTCAAGGTCGGAAAACGTGAGCCGATGTGCTGGCTCGGCTTGTTCAGTATCCATGGCGGTCATTCGCATTTTTTTGCGCAGTAGATGTTCATCTGCCGCCGGCTCGCTGTGAGGCCATTACTTCGGCGGTCTGTTTAACTGGCTGCATGGCGTGTCCATGATGGGCTGGTGCCGTGCCACCCCGTTGCCTCACCCCGTCCTCTCTATCACATTCGGGAAAATGAATGCAAACAGCGCCGCAGGTCCCGTCAACCGAAAAACACCTTGACTCCACATGGGGCCTCTGTTAGTCAGCGAACGCCATGTTGCGGGCATGCATCTATTTTGAATAACAGTATATTTTTATCTTTACCCGGAGTTTTGGGAGGGCCATGAACGCACTGGACATCATTTTTGCCGTTATCTTGGGATTCAGCCTCATCCGCGGCATATTTCGGGGATTGGTCAAGGAAGTGGCGTCCATCATCGGGGTACTCTCGGGATACTATGCCGCTTACACCTATTACCCGCTGGTGGCCCGTCTTTTGTCCCGGTGGATGTCCGATACCGCCTATCTGAACATCGTGAGTTTTCTCATTCTCTTTTGCCTGGTGTTTATCATTATCAGCATGATCGGTGTGGTGCTCAAATACCTATTGAGCATTGCCTACATGGGGTGGGCTGATCGACTATCGGGCGCGCTGTTCGGCCTGACCAAGGCCATTCTCGTGGCGTCGGTGATTCTGGTGGCGTTGACGACGTTTCTGCCGAAAAATGCGGCACTGGTTCGCGAATCGCTGCTGGCCCCGTATGTGACCCATGTTTCAGAAAACATTGCAAAAATGGTGTCTCCGGAGATGAAACGCACTTTTTCCGGCAAAATGGATGCCTTGAAAGCATCATGGAAGGGCGGCCGATAATGCCTGGCTCCGGCAGTGTGGCCCCCATCTTCGATCTCATCGATGTCCTGCGGGGAGAGGACGGCTGTTCCTGGGACCGGAAACAGACCGCGCGTTCAATGGCCGTCTATCTGGCGGAGGAAGTGTTTGAACTGGCCGAGGCCATTACCGCCGGCGATCCGGCCGCAGTTTGCGAAGAGTTTGGCGACGTTCTGTTCCTGTTGCTGTTTATTTGCCGCTGCTACACAAAAGAGGGGCGATTTACGTTTGACGAGGCCGTGGCCCGAAACGTTGAAAAGATGACCCGGCGCCACCCCCATGTCTTCGGCGACAGCCATGCCGAGACGCCGGATGCGGTCCGTCGCCAGTGGAACGAGATCAAAAAGGAAGAAAAAGCCGGTGTCGCGGAGGCATCCATTCTGGATGCGATACCCTCCGGGCTTCCGGCGCTGCTCAGGGCCTACCGGGTTTCACGGCGTGCCGGTGAAGCCGGATTCGACTGGGATGATATCGGCGGTGTCATGGCCAAAGTGGATGAGGAATGGGGCGAATTTAAGGACGAGGCCAATCGGCTGGCGGACGGCGCCGAGCGGCCGGCGCATTTGGCCATGGAATTTGGCGATATCCTGTTTACCCTGGTCAATGTGGCCCGGTTTGCCGGTTTTCACCCCGAGTCTGCCGTGGCCGCGTCAACGGCGAAGTTCGAAAAACGTTTCCGCTTCATGGAGCGCCGCCTGCAGGAAAACGGTGACACCCTGGGCACTGTGCCCCGGGAGCGGCTCGAGGCGCTCTGGGAAACAGCGAAGCGGGAGGTCGCGGTCGACGGGGATTGAATTGGCGGTGTGAATGAGACGGCCCGTTCCTGAAGAAACGGGCCGTTTTCTATTGTGACGCCACATTGACC
The DNA here is from genome assembly GCA_043825735.1 of Pseudomonadota bacterium. Taxonomy (GTDB): domain Bacteria; phylum Desulfobacterota; class Desulfobacteria; order Desulfobacterales; family JBDRRP01; genus JBDRRP01. The sequence continues at coordinate 25,360 of JBDRRP010000159.1, forward strand.
GTCCATGCTCTTGACTATAGGATTTTGAATAAGTCCTACCGCTTATCCAGGAAGCTCAAGCCACAACCGGATGCCATTGCAATCGGGAAAAATCATATCACTGCGAAGTTCACGGAGCACATGGGGGTTTTTTAACCCAAAAAGAATATATCTCGCGCAGAGGCGCGGAGACGCAGAGAACTGCGGGAAATTGAATTGCGCGAGTGATTTTCCCTGCGCCTCTGCGGGAGATATGAATTATAAAATCTCCGTGCCCTCCATGATTCAACATCACTGTGGGATGAGACCTACTGGAGCATTATGCATACGGCGCAGGGATAAAGGATTTGACCGTCGTTCATGCCACCATTTCGTTGCGCCGGGTCCGATCACGCTGCGCCGGCCGGGTGCTGATAGCGATCATTAGAAGACGGTGGGGCCGAAAAGCGGATGCCTGCGACGCCTTTTCATCACACGCCCCATTGCTTTGTCGAGGCGTTCTGCACAAGCGTTTTTGGTTTCCTGTGCGTCCCTGCGTCTCTGCGCGATAAATGGGTGTTTCTTTTGCCGTTACCCCGGCGACCGCCGGGGTCCAGAAATGCTTGAAATCACTGGATCCCGGATCTCGCTTCACTCGTCCGGGATGACAAAAAACACAATGCGGTTCTCTATGAAGCTCCAGTTGTCCGGTGGCCCGGTCCATCGGCGCCCGGACACACGGCATGAATGACCCTGCCCGCCAAGGGCGCCCCGTGGCTGACGGGTGTTATCGAAATCGCTATCGGGATCGAAATCGGCGGTTGCTGTTGCCACGGTGGCGGCAAATGGCGGATCAGGGATAAAATAATTGCCAACACCAACACCCGATACCGATAGCGATACCGATCCCGATAGCGATTTCGAAGAGCGGCGCGTTTTGCGGCAATATGGGGTTACTGGAGCTTCATAGAGAAGCGGAAAAAAGAAAAAACCGACTTTTCAGGGATGCATCAAAAAAGAGAACGATCCGAAACACCCGTCCTGTCGATGGGCATGATGCTGGAGGAATCGATGATGGGGAAAGGCCGGTCGCTGGGGAAAAATCGGCCGAATCTGTCGATTGGCCGGCAAGGGGGAACCGTCGCGGTGCGTGCCCGAAACCGCACCGGCGCAGAGAAAACCCGAAAGGGCGGCGGTCGTTATCGCCCTTTACACGTTTTCTGAGTGGACAGGCGGCAGTTGCATAATCAACTCGCCGTTTTTCCCGTACTGTTCGAGAATCAGCCGGTTTTGATCGATGGCGTACCGGGTTCTGGATTGATCTTCCGGATTTTTGTTTTTAGCGCCTTCACCGTCTGCAGCCTTCTCTACAGGGCGTTCTGCGCTCACCCGTTGGGTCTCGTTTGCCGCAACGGACTTCTGGTTTTCCGTCTGGTTGTGCTCTACCCGCGCTGTCTGCTGGACAGTCGCTTCGCCGATGGCGTCTATCATGGTTATTCCCCCCTTTCTATGAGGTCTCCGGACAGGCCAAGCACATCGTTTCTGTCCGGGCGAGGTCGGGCCATGTTCTGGTCGACCGTTTGTTTTGCCAACTGCTCCAGGCGGCGAAGCATGCTGCTTGAATCCTTCGCACTGAGCGTGTTGGTTTGTTTGGCTCGGGTGCCGTCGACAACGTTGAACACGAACTCCAATGCGCTGCCGTCGATCTGTTTGCCGTCGCGTTGGATCTCATCGCGCAACTGGTCTACGATCTGGTGGTCCACATCTTCTTGCGGGCCATAGCGCGTGATGCGATCGATGATGTTGGCGGCCACGCGGTCGATGACCGCTTCCCGCTTGCCCTCCACCGAGAGGCTGAGTTTGTCCCGCGGTGCGCGCGGGTCCTCGGCCTTGCCGGTTCGTGGCTGGCGGTTGCGTCCAATCCGCTTGCTATAGTCGGCGATGACGTTTTGTATCTGGTAACTTGTGACTACCATAGTCGTTTCTCCCCTGACCTTCTTATCGGACAAGGGCGCCAGGACTTTAGAAAAAAAAGTGAAAAAATGTGTAGCGCGGTTTGCGCCCCCACGGGGAGATCTTGCGAATAGAGCGGTAAAAAACAATAAATTCAGACGGTAAGGCCAGCGCCCCCGCGATAGTGGGCGTCGATGAAATGCGCGTGGCTGGAAAAGGCGATGGGCGGCAGACGATCCGGGAAAAACCATGCCACCGCCGCCGCGTCATCTCCGGGTCGGGGGGTGCCCTCGAAGCGGCGCACCCGGTAGGCGATCATTAAAACGGTGTGATACTGTTTGTTGGGGGTGGCCATAACGCCCATAAGGCCCTCGATGCGACCATCGAGCCCGGTTTCCTCCTTGAGCTCGCGCAGTGCGGCGGCTTCCGGGGTTTCGTACAGCTCCATAAACCCCCCCGGCAGGCACCACCAGCCGATTTTGGGCGCTACGCACCGTTTGACTAAAAGAACCCGGTTCCGGTCATCCACCACCACCAGGCAGGAGGCCGGTACCGGATTCTCATAAAGCGGATGATTGCAGGCGTTGCAATACAGCCGCTCGCGCCCCTCCCAGAATCGTTGCGTCAGGGGGACTGCGCAAAACGGGCAATAGCGCTTGACGCCGTCAGTGGTCAATCGTCAAAATTTCCGGCCGGCCCTTTGTGGGAGGTCATGCCGACGGCCTTGGCAGCGATGGCCTCCGGGGTCCACTGCGCCGGGTCCTCAAGCCGTTCGGCTTTGGGCCCAGGGTCATAGGAGCGGGCCTTCAATATGGTTTCAATGGCCAGCGGCGCGGTGTCCCGGGCGTTGAGCACGTCAGTGAGCATCCTGTAGACAAAATCTTCGACGCGTTTGGCCATGCGGGCCCGGATAGCCGACGGCTGCCCCAGCAGCTTGTTTTCAAAGGGCAGGTTGAGTTTTTTGAAATCACCGGCCTTGTAGCCCTTGTCCCGGCCGTAGGCGGTCATCTCGGCCCACATCTCCTCTGACACCCCCTCCCCGGTCACTTTGACGAAATTGCCACCCTCGTCCAGCCGTGCGTTGCCGTAGTCGTTGACTTCCAGGCCCCAGCTGATCATCTGCAGGGCAGTGGCAACGTTGGCTTTCGTGGTCCGGGTCTGCTGCGCGATCTGCCGCAGGCGCTCGGAGCTGTTGCCCGATGTGCCGTGCTGGGCTCCGGACACGCGATACGGTGAGATGGCCTCGTGGATCTGGCGGGTCAGATCCACCTGGATGCCCTGACCGCTTTCTTCGATACCGTGGGTGGTACCGTTGTTGAGTGCGATCCAGTTGGGGAAAATGCCGTTGGCATTGAGGCCCTGGATGAGAAAAAGCGCCTCGTCGACGGTGCTGAGCCCCTCTTTTCCTTTGATTTCGCCGACTTCTGTCTCAAGGCCGGACCATGCGGGAATGACGGCATTCAATTGAATGCTGGCCAGCAGGTTCTGATCGTCGGGCATGTGGCTCGCATCGATGGCGATGGACGTGATGCCGGCATCGAACATGGTGGGGATTTCCACCAGCGCCGGCGCCACATCTTTGGGTTTCTTGATGCCGTAGTGATCCGCGTGGATGGCAACCGGGATGGTGATGCCCATTTCATTGCACAGGGCGTCCACGATGCGGGCCATGTTCCAGTAGTTGACGGCGCAGTAGGCGCTGGCGCCGCCTTCGGATCGGGCGATTTCGATGATCAGACAGGAATTGGCCCGCTGGGCGGCGGCCAGGGCGCCTCGGATGACAAACGTGCTGCGTCCGTTGGCGGCCATGACGACGGCGTTTCCTTTGGCCAGCATGGCCAGATCGATTATTTTCCCACTGACGATGAGGGCCTGGGAGTTGGGAAAACAGCTAACGATGTTGGGCGGTCTGCCGACAGACAGCGCCGCCTGGAAATCTTTGGATGCGGTGGCCATGGTGTCCTCCTGTTTTCGAGTGTCTATGGCAATGCGTTGGTATGACATGTTCGTTGCCGGTGGTGTCGGGGGCAGCGCGACGCCCCAATTAGCGCTATAGTAATCAATTAACCCTTACTTGTAAACCGATTGACAAACCCCTGCACTGGTGTAGAGTAGGCCTGCCCGTAAGCGCTCCAGGGTAGGGTTTGTTTCACCGGGACCGATAGCGCTATCCAGGGGCGAAACGTAAACGCTCGTTGCCGGCGCCACTATTGATCACGGTCTTCGGCCTCAAACCAAAGCCGTCTGCTCTGTAGGCGGTCGTTTATTCTCATGTCGCTCAAACCATATCTCTGGCTTCTGCTGGCGGCGGCGGCCCTCCTTCCGGCCTGTGCCCAGAAGGTGACGGTGGCCCCTGCGCCGGCGCCCGCAGCGGCTGAAAGACAAATCCTGCCTGCTGCCGATCACCTGTTGACCGAAGCCGAAAAGCGATTCGATCAAAAGGACTACGCCGGTGCCGTTGAGGCTTACGATACCTTCATCGGTGGTTATCCGACCAATGACATGGTGCCGGTCGCATGGATGAAAATCGGTGCCGCCTATCGGGCGATGGGGGACAGTGCCCGTTCCAGAAAGGCCTACGAAACCGTTATCGCAAACCATCCCAGTCATCATCTTCTCCAGGAAGCCTGGGTCGCAGTGTTGGCCTCTTATTATGATGAGGGCCGTTTTGACGCGGTCATCACGCAGCTGGCGCCGGCGCTCGCGGTCGTCACCGAAGGCGACCTGCGCTTTCGTGCCTACATGCTGGCCGGAGATGCCTACATGGCCTTGGAGGCACCCACCGAAGCGGTCTTGGCCTATGTACGGGCTTACCCGCAGGCTGATGAGCCTGCCCGCATCGCGTTGCGCCAGCGGCTCGCCTCGGCGCTTCGTTTGCTGGATCGGGATGTTTTTGAAGCCCTTTTGCTCCAGATCTCCGATCCCGCCATGATGCAGATGGTCAGCGATCTCGGCCGCTCCCTGATCTACCGTCGCACGACTATCGGTTGCCTGTTGCCGCTGAGCGGGGCCTATCAGGTGTTCGGCCAAAAGGCCCTCAACGGCATTGAACTGGCCATGGCGGAGGCCGCCGTCGGACACCCCATGGTGGAGATACTCGTCAGAGACACGGGCAGCGATGACGGCCGCGCGGCGGCGGCCGTTGCCGAACTGGCCAACGCCGGGGTTGCCGCCATTGTCGGCCCCATTGCGACGGCTGAGGCCGCGGCGGCGGTGGCCCAGTCCATCGGCATGCCGATGATCACCTTGACCCAGCGAGATGGGGTGACCAACCGGGGTGATTTTGTTTTTCGCAACTTTATTACGCCCCAAATGCAGACCGAGGCACTGGTGACCCACGCCGTCACCACGTTGGGGGTCCGGCGATTTGCCATCCTTTACCCTACGGACAATTACGGCAAAACCTTCATGAACCTCTTCTGGGACGAAGTCATCCACCAGGGGGCAACGGTGGCGGCGGTGGTTGCCTATGACGGGGATCAGACCGATTTTGCCGACGCCGTCAAAAAGACCGTGGGGCTGGATCATATTGCCGATGCGAAACTGGCACAGGCCTTACGGCCGGTGCTGTCTACAGGTGCGGACCGGCTGCCGTTTGCCGACTATGGCGGCGCGCTCATCGGGCTGTACGGTCCTCTGCCGGCTGACTTCTATCCGCCGTCGCCTGATCCTGCTGACGCCATGGCGCCGTCTTTGCTGTGGGAGACCGCGAACCGGAACAAAGTGCAGGAGCCTGTCTCCATTGTCGACTTTGAAGCGGTGTTCATCCCGGACGCCCCGCGCACCGCCGGTCTCATCATCCCGCAGCTGGCCTATTACGACGCGTCCGGTCCTGTCCTTCTGGGGACCAACCTGTGGAACTCCGATGAGCTTGTCAAAATGAGCCGTGGCACTGTGCAGGGCGCCATTTTTCCCGACGGTTTTTTCCCGAACAGCCAGCGACCGGCGGTGCGGCGATTTGTGGCCGCCTATACGAGTATCTACGGTGAAACGCCCGGATTTATCGAGGCCATCAGCTACGATTCTGCCAAGCTGCTGCTGGAGACGGTGACCCGCCCATCGGTGCATAGTAAAATCGGTATCCGCGATGCGCTGCTCAAGACGGCCGATTTTGAGGGTGCTACCGGCGTTACCGCCTTCGATTACAACGGAGAAGTGCGCAAACAACCTTTTTTACTGACCATTCGGGGAAGCCGTCTGGAAGAAATCACCCCAGTGCCGGCGGCGGTTGATACCACCGGCGGAGAAGCCTCACCGGCTGTCGCCCCCTTGGAATCTCACCCTCAGTGAGTGTCGCCTATACCGCATACCGCCATGTGAGCGCGGGGTTATTTTTTATCGGGTTTCCCGTTTTCTGGGGCTTTGCCCATATCACCGGTCGGCACCGTCAGAATTTGTCTCAGCGTTTGGGGCGCTATCCTCACAGCCTCCGTCCTGCCCGGGGGGGGCCTCGGGTGTGGCTGCACGCCGCATCGGTGGGGGAAGTATCTGTGGCCATGGCGATTTTGGATGCGCTGGCCGACATCCGATCGGATGCGGACGTGGTGGTTTCCACCACCACGCCCCAGGGGCTGGCGGTGGCGCGCGCGCGCCTTCCCGAGCGGGTGCCCTGCGTGCTGGCGCCGCTGGATGCCAGTGCCGTGGTCGCCCGCGGGCTTCGGCATATCCGGCCTGACGTACTGGTGTGTGTGGAGACCGAATTGTGGCCCTGCTGGCTGGTGACGGCCCGTCAGGCGGGCATTCGGACGGCGCTGGTGAACGGGCGCATCAGTCAGGGCTCGTTTCGCGGTTATCTTCGGGCCCGCTGCCTCATGACCTCCGTCCTGGATCATGTGGACGCATTCAGCATGATTTCCGATGGCGATGCCCGTCGGATCCGTGCCATGGGCGCCGACGGCGGGCGCATCCGGGTCAATGGCAACGCCAAATTCGATGCCGGAGACCGCCGCGGGCCGGTGGGCATTGATCCCGAAGCGTTTCGGCGCCTTTTCAACCTGACCGATGACACCCCGGTCTGGGTGGCCGGCAGTACGCGCAGCGGCGAAGACGCCATGGTGCTGGAGGCCTTCATGGCGGCGCGCCGGCGCCATCCCGGATTGACGCTTATCCTGGCGCCGCGGCATGTTCAGCGGGCGGCGGACATCGTCGCGCTTGCCCGGCAGCGGCAGATCTTCTGCCAGCTGCGATCCGATCTGCGCCCGGGCGGCGCGGCGCGGCGCGCCCCGCTCATCATCCTGGATTCGGTGGGAGAGCTCAATAGCGTTTATCAACTGGCTCACGTGGTATTTTGCGGCGGCAGCCTGGTCCCCAAGGGCGGACAAAACGTTCTTGAAGCGGCGGCGCTGGGAAAACCCGTTCTCTATGGCCCCTATATGGATGATTTCCTGGCGGAATCGGCGGCGCTGACCGACGGCGGCGGGGGGCGCCCAGTGGCCGACAGCCGACAGCTCGGGCAGGCGGTGGCCGATCTGCTCTCATCTCCGGAGGCCATCCAGCGCATGGGGGCCGCAGCGCTTCGCGTGGTTCATGCCAACCGCGGCGCGGCCGCCCGTCACGCTGCCGTCATCGCCGACCTGCTGCCGGCGCCACAAAAACACGTCTCGCGCAGAGACGCAGAGGCGCAGAGAAAACCATGAATTTTTCCGTCTTTGCCGGATATGACCCAAAGTTTCTTGCCGCGGTAAGCTTGAACCGGTTTTTCGCACGATAGTGCGACGAGATTCTGGTTTTGATTTTCTTTGCGCCTCTGCGTCTTTGGAGTGCCTTTGCGCGAGAAGTATTCTTTTTGGTTTCCTCTGCGGCCCTGCGTCTCTGCGCGATAAATGGGTGTTTCCTTAAAACGGTCAGCTGCCGGCAGGGGCATTGATCAGCGATCCCTGCCCGGTGGAGTCCTGTACGGTTTTCCACAATTTCCCATTGGGTTCCACCTGTTTGCGCCGGCCACTGGACAGTGACATGGGGATATGTACGAAATGGTTGTTCCAGTGGCTTACCAGCATGCGGGTCTTGCCGGTGATTCCGGCGTGCACCGCATCCCGGCCCAGAAACCCGCAGAAGACGCTGTCGTTGGCGTTGGCCGGCAGGCTGCGGATGAGATAGCTGGGGTCGATGTACTTCAGTGAGAGCTCCATCCCCTTATTGGCGAAATAGCGGGTGATCTCATTTTTTAGAAACAGACCGATGTCTTTCAGGCGGATGTTGCCCGAGGCGTCGGTCTCCGATTCTCCCGTTTCGAAATACTTCTGGCCGGCCCCTTCTGCAACGACGATCACCGCATGCCTGCGCTCGGCCAGCCGTTTTTCCAGCTTGCTCAAAAGTCCATTGGGGCCGTTGAGGTCGAAATCGATTTCCGGGATCAACACGAAGTTCACGTCCTGCTGGGCAAGGGTGGCGGTGGCGGCGATAAATCCCGAGTGCCGCCCCATGAGTTTGATCAGCCCCACACCGTTGGGATAGCCCTGCGCCTCGTTGTGGGCCCCGCGGATCGTTTCGGTGGCGACATCGACGGCCGTGTCGAAACCGAACGAACGCGACACCATGAAGATATCGTTGTCGATTGTTTTGGGAATGCCGATGACGCTCGTTTTCAGGCGCCGTTCGGTGATGGCATCGGCAATACGGGCCGCCGCCATGAGGGTGCCGTCGCCGCCGATCATGAAAAGAACGCCGATGCTCATGCGTTCGAGACTGTCCACAATCTCATCGATGTCCTGGGGGCCACGGCTGGAGCCCAGGATGGTTCCGCCCATATTGAGGATGTTGGATACCGTGGCGGGCTCCAGGTCCAGGACGTCATGCCCGTAATCCGGAATAAACCCCTGGAGTCCATAGCGGATGCCGTAGATATTGCGCACGCCGTAGTGGTAGTAAAGCTCCAAAACGATGGCCCGGATGATGTCGTTGAGTCCGGGGCACAATCCGCCGCAGGTGACGAGTGCGGCCCTGAGTTTACTGGGGTCAAAGTAAATGCGCTGGCGCGGTCCGGCCAGTTCGAATGCCGGCAGCGCGATGCCGTCGGTCACCATCCGGGTGATCCGGTCCGGGGACAGGTCCACGAGAACCTGTTCCGAGTCTGACACGAAAAAGGGGGTGTCGCCGATGCTGGCGTCCTTCACCAGGGGAGAGGTGATTTTCGGCTCACCCAGGGACCCGATGGCGGTATCGCCGTGGTTGATTTCCTCAAAGTTCATGATGGTGCCTCCTGTCGCGCGCCGGCATGCGCCGGGTCTTCTATTCGTTTGGCCCGTTGAAGCTGAATTCCCCCTTGCCCAGGATATCGTGCAGATGCAGCACGCCCACTGCCCGGCCGTCATCGTCGGTGACCGGCAGCACCGTGATCTGGTGCTGCTCCATGAGGTTCAGGGCGTCGTAGGCGGGCGATCCAGGGGAAATGGTTCGCGGCGTGCGGGTCATGACCGTGTCGATGGCGGTGTCAAAGCGCCCCGTGCCCCGCGCCAGCAGTCGGCGAATGTCGCCGTCGGTGAGAATCCCCAGCAACCGATCATCCAGGTCCACCACCATCACCACACCGATTTCCATACGATCGATTTCTTTGATGGCTTCCATGATGGTGCTTCCGGAAGCCACTGTCGGAATCACTGCGCCGGTGAGCATCAGTTGAGCGACGCTGGCGCTTAAGCGTTGACCCAGGACGCCGCTGGGGTGGTACTTCTTGAAGTCGCTCGACTTGAAATGCTTGCGGTTGATCAGCACCACGGCCAGCGCGTCACCCATGGCGAGCTGCGCCGTCGTGCTCGCCGTGGGGGCCAGACCCAGCGGGCAGGCCTCTTTCTTGACCCCGGTGTCGATGACGATATCACTGTGGCCGGCCAGCGTCGAGTTCATGTTTCCGGTAAAGGAGACCACATGGCATCCGATACTGCGGATGCTCGGCACCAGGAGGTTGAGTTCGTCGGTCTCTCCACTGTTGGAAATGGCCAGAAAGACATCATCGGCGCTCACCATCCCCAGGTCCCCGTGCATGGCTTCCACCGGGTGCAAAAAGATGGACCGGGTTCCGGTGCTGTTCAGTGTGGCGACGATTTTCCGGGCAACGATGCCGGATTTGCCGATACCGCTGACGATGAGCCGACCCTTGGACTGGCAGATCATCTCGATCATTTCTTCAAACCGGTGATCGATGCGGGGAATGAGGTCCAGAATGCCGGCGGCCTCTGTTTTCAGGACGTCGATGGCTTCGGCGATACTCATAAGTATATTTTCCCTATAATACCAACTGGCACTGAACTTGCTTTTGTTTTGTAGTCGCCAGGGTCGTGCGACGGCCGCACGCTGCTGGAATGCGTGTCACACGCTAGGGTGTATATCACCGGGGGATATCTGGTCAGCAGTCACGGTGCCCGAAACGGTTGCCGGATCGCCGAGCGTGCGTTAATATCATGACACTTTGGCTTAACTTGTCAATTTGCCTGTTAAAAATCAAGCACCGTTTTGGCGGCCGGAAAAAGGCCCGGAATGGTTAAAAAAGTGTTGACAGGAAGGTTTTTCGAGACTAATAGTGCCCCGGACAAAAATCCTGTCAGGAAGGGGCCGGGGACACCCCCCAGGCCTTTTTATTTGACCGATACAAAATTTGGAGGACGTTCCAATGATTTGCACCACGATTCGCCCAGGCAAGGACTGTAATTTCATGAAATCTTCCGGCTGCTCCTACAACGGCGGCCTGTGTTTCGAGGTGGTGGAGAGTTGCCAGGGATGCAGCCGCACCGAAGAGTATTCTTCAAAGTGGTATTGCACGGCCTGCCCGGAGCCGTCGGTCCGCTGGAAAAACGGGGCCTGCAACATGGCGACCCATGTGAAAGAAGAAGCCCTGGCCAAAGCACACAAGATCAACCCGTTGAAGGCCAGCAAGCGCGCAGCAAAGAAAAAATGATCGATTCAGGTGCCCATTCAAACCCTGCCGGCACCGCGCCGGCGGGGTTTTTTTGTGGACCGCCCGGCACACCTTGATGGACGGTGGCCGCTGTAGCATCAGTTGCCGTCGACGGGTCGCGTGGCCTGCGGATGCGCGCTATCTATCGTTTTTTCTTGACAATTTTTCTCGCTCACCGTTAAAAAGCAAAGTTTGACATCTGGTATCGTACCGTTTCACGGCGGAGTGCCCAGTCGCCGACCGCCGTGTCGCCCTGATTTTGGAGGAATGTGGATGAATCCGATTGCCAAAGAACTCAATGCCGTCATCGAAGCCGGCAACCCGGAGCTGATGAGCCTGTTGTCGGCGACGGGAAAAGCCCTGTTTTTCCCCAAAGGGATCCTCAGCCAGAGTGCCGAAGCCAAGGTGCGCGCCCATAAGATAAACGCCACCATCGGCATCGCCAAAGAGCAAGGGCACACCATGCGGTTTGACAGCGTCGCCTGCCACATCAGCGGCATTGCGCCCCGCGACTCGCTGACATATGCGCCGTCATTTGGCATTCCGGAGCTGCGAAAAACCTGGAAGGAAGCCCTTTACCGCAAAAACCCGTCTCTGGCCGGGAAAAGCGTCAGTCTGCCGGTGGTCACCAACGGCATCACCCACGGGATCAGCACCTTCGGCGAAGTCTGGCTCGATCCCGGGGATGTGGTGATCCTGCCGGAAATGATGTGGGGCAACTACAACCTGATCCTGGGGCTGCGACGCGGGGTCCGCATCAGTCACTACGAGCTGTTTACGGCCGCCGGTGGATTCAATCTCGAGGCCTTCGAAGCAGCGGTGAAAAAAGAGGCGGCTGCCAACGAGAAAATCGCTGTTCTGCTGAATTTTCCCCAGAATCCCTCCGGCTATACCGCCACCGAGGCCGAGGGGCGGCGCATCGCTGAGATCCTCACCGCTGTGGCCGGGCAGGGCACGCGGGTTCTGGCGGTTTTCGACGACGCCTATTTCGGTCTGTTCTATGATCCCACGACCCTTCAGGAATCCCTGTTTGCCCGCCTGTGCGACGCCCACCCGCGGCTTTTGGCAGTCAAACTGGACGGTGCCACCAAGGAAAACTATGTCTGGGGACTGCGCGTCGGGTTCATCACCTACGGGTGCCCCATGGTCGGCGACGCTGCGGCCGCTTACGACGCCTTGGAGCGGAAAACGGCCGGCAGCATCCGGGGCACCATTTCCAACGCATCGCACCTGGGCCAATCCATTGTTCTCAAGTCCATGCAGTCCCCCGCGTATTCTGAGGAGCAGCAGTCCAAGTTCGGGCTTCTCAAAGCACGCGCCGATCGCGTGAAGGCAGTGCTGGCCAATCCGGCCTATGCCGATGCCTGGGAGGCCTATCCGTTTAATTCCGGTTATTTCATGTGCCTGCGGTTAAAAACGGTTGATGCCGAGACCCTTCGCGTCCATCTGCTCGATAACTACGGTGTGGGGTTGATCGCACTGGGGGAGCGCAACCTTCGGGTGGCCTTTTCCTGCATCGATGAGGCTGACGTGGAAGAATTGTTCGATATCATCCACCGGGGCATCTGCGATCTCACCGGTCAGGGCACCTGAGCGGTGGGGCGCTGGAAGTGACGGACACTGACTAAAATGGCGGTGCCAGCGCAGAATAAAACGCGATTTCACCGGCTGAAAGAGGCCAACGTCTCCGCCAACCTGACCCATGCGGGCAAGTGGGCGGTGTATTTTGTGCTCATCGGCCTCATTGCCGGACTGGGCTCCATCGTCTTTCACTACCTTTGCCTGGTGGGCAGCCACTATTTCATGGACATGCTGGCCGGCTACCGTCCGCCGGCCCCGGCCGGCGAACACCACATTTTTCCGCCCACCACTGTTCCGCTAAGCCGCTGGGTGCTGCTGATTTTGCCCGCTGTGGGTGGTATTTTCAGCGGCTGGCTGGTGTACACGTTCGCCCCCGAAGCCGAGGGCCACGGCACGGACGCGGCCATCGACGCTTTTCACAACAAGGGGGGCTTTATCCGGGGCCGGGTGCCCATCATCAAAACCCTGGCCTCGGCGATCACCCTCACCACCGGCGGCAGCGGCGGTCGGGAAGGCCCCATCGCTCAGATCGGGGCCGGATTCGGATCGTTTCTCGCCACCCGGCTGAAGCTCTCGGACCGGGATCGGCGCATCATGATGGCGGCCGGCATCGGTGCCGGTGTCGGCAGCATTTTCCGGGCCCCTCTGGCCGGTGCGCTCTTTGCCGCGGAGGTGCTTTACCGGGATCCCGAATTCGAGTCGGAGGTCATTATCCCCGCCGGCATTTCATCGGTGGTGGCCTACTGCGTGTTCTGTCTGGTGTTCGGTTGGGGGAGCCTTTTCGAATCCCCCGATTTTGTCTTCAGAAACCCCCTCGAGCTGGGCCCCTTCCTCGTGCTGGCCCTGGTGCTGGTGGCCACGGGCGTGCTCTACATCAAATCCTTTTACGGGGTGGCGGCGCTGTTTCACCGCTGGAACATTCCCAACCACATCAAACCGGCCATCGGCGGATTGTGTACTGGCATTATCGGGTTCTTCCTGCCCCAGTGTCTTGCTTTCGGCTACGGCTACGCCCAGCAGGCCATTAACGACCAGTTGCCCATTATGTTTCTTCTGGCGCTGGCCATCGGTAAAATTTTCACCACGTCCTTTTCAATCGGCTCCGGCGGCAGCGGCGGCGTGTTCGGCCCGTCAATCGTCATTGGCGGCGCCATGGGCGGGGTCGTGGGCCGGTTGTTTCACGAGTGGATACCCTCGGTGGTGACCGAGCCCGGGGCCTTCGTGGTCGTGGGGATGGCCGGCTTTTTCACGGCCGTTTCCAATTGTCCCATTTCCACCATCATCTTCATCAGCGAGATGACCAATTCCTACCACCTGCTGTTGCCGAGCCTGGCGGTCTGCTCGGTATCCTTTCTGGCGGCCCGACGCTGGACCATTTTTCACAACCAGGTTAAGAGCCGCATCAACTCGCCCGCCCACTCCGGGGAGTTCTTCGTGGACATCCTGCAGGCGATCCGCGTAAAAGATCTCATGGCAAAGGTCAAGAAGGTGGAGCTGATTCCGGAGGGGATGGCGTTTCTGGCGTTTAAAAAATATTTCGCCGAGACCAAACAGCATTACTTCCCGGTGATGGACGACACCGGGCGGCTGTCCGGGATATTTTCCAGCACCGACATCCGCGGCGTGCTGTTTGCCCCCGAGATCGAAGATCTCGTAGTGGTCAAGGATATCGCCACGACGGACATCATCGTGACCACGCCCAATCAGGACTTAAACGCCGTGATGCAGAAATTTACCACTCGAAACATCGACAGCCTGCCCGTGGTGAGCGAAGAAGACGCCGGCGTGCTCATCGGTATGCTGAGCCGCCGCGACGTGATCGCCTATTACAACCAGCGCATCCAGGAATTGAAACAGGCGGCCGCGGGGGGATGATGTTCTGGCTGTTACCACAACGGTAATGACCCCGCTGGTATAGACAACCCTTTTTTTACTAGCGCCTATCGTCCGCTTCGGGACACGTGATCCCATAGAGCGTCCCGAAATCTTCATCGGTTTTTCTGTCGTCTGCCATCTGTCCTCTGTCATCTGAATTGATTTTTTGCGATCGTTCGCTTCCGTAATCCACTTTGACCAGAAACAGCCCGTGGGGCGGGGCCGTGGGCGGCGCCTGGCGGCGGTCTTCGCCGGCCAGAAGCGCTTCGATGGCCTCCGGCGCGAGCTTTCCCTGTCCGACGGCTGTGAGCGCGCCCACCAGATTGCGCACCATGAAGCGTAAAAAACCGTTGCCCGAGATGGTGAAAACGATCTCATGATCAGGCGCGGCAGTCCACTCGGCCGAAAAAATGGTGCGCCGGGTGTCGCTGCGCGGGCTGCCCGCCCCCTCGAAGGCCTTGAAATCATGGGTGCCCAGAATATGCCGGGCGCCGGCGTTCATGGCATCCACCGACAGCGGGCTGCGAATGTGCCACGAATACTGGCAGCCGACAGCGCATGGGTCAGGGTGGTTTCGGATGCGGTAGCGATAGGTTTTTCCTGCGGCGTCGAAGCGTGCGTGAAAGGCGGGCGGCACCTGGCGGCACGCGTGAATGACGATATCGGGCGGAAGGAGGCTGTTGAGCCCTTTTTTGAAGGCTTCCGGTCCGATGCGGGTGATGCATGAAAAATGCGCGCTCTGGGCCAGGGCATGGACGCCGGCGTCAGTACGCCCGGAGCCCATGAGGGTGACCGGAGAGCCTACCATGGTGGCCAGGGCGGTTTCGATCTGCGCCTGGATCGTCCGGTCCTCGGCTTGGCGCTGCCATCCATGGTAGGCGGTGCCGTCATATTCGATGATGATCTGAAATTTTTTTTCGTTAATATCGCTCATTGCTAAAAAAACACCACCAGCACGACCGACAGGGAAAAAAACGACAGAACAGTAGAGGTGACGATGGTGGCCGAGGCCAGTTGCGTGTCACTGTTGAGCTGCCCTGAGAGCACGTAAATGGACGTCGAGGCAGGCAAGGCCAGAAACAGCATCCCGGTCTGGATCAATTCGGCGGATACGCCGGCCACGCGCATGCAAACGTAGCCGATGAACGGAAACAACGCCAGCTTTATTGCCGCACCGATACACGATACCTGCAGGTGTCCCCTGGCTGTTTCAAATCGCAGCGCCCCGCCGATGGATAGCAATGCCATGGGCAGCGCCACCATGGCGCCAAGCCGGAAGGTGTTTTCGATGAATCGGGGGAATCCATCAAGGAACCGGGCGGTGATAATGCCGGCCAGGCAGGCCAGGATCAGGGGATTGGCCGCCACGGCCCGCAGCGTCATGCGGATCCTTTCGGGCACGGCATACTGGGTGCCTGAATACCAGATCAGCGTGGATACGGCCATGACATTGATCAGTGGAATAGCGAATCCTACCAGAATGCCGAAGTCCCGCACCCCGGCCTCGCCCATGGCATTGAGGATGATGGCCATGCCGATGTAGGTGTTGAACCGGTAGCAGCTCTGTGAAAAGGTGCCGGCCTGGAAGGCCGTAATTCGTAACAGTGGAATGGCTGCGGCGCTGATAAGGAAGATAAGGCATAGGGCGCCAATGATGGCGGCGATAAACGCCCAAGGAATTCCCTCTGAGGTCTTGGCGCCGCCGATTTTCCAAAAGAGCATGAGGGGGAAGAAAATGTAGTAGATAAGACGATCGGAAGTCTTAAGGAAGGCGTCGGTCGTCAGTGACAGCCGCTTTAGCACTGCCCCCAGAACGATGAGAGCGAATACCGGAAAGAGGCTGTCCAGCACCATGGGGTTTATAACCGATCGCATCGGACGCTGGCGAATACCACATCGAAGATGTCTTCCATCTCATCTGAGAAGGCTTCCAGAGAGTAGTCGTCGCTGCAGGCCCGGCAGCGGAGCATGACCCGGGTTCAGGTCTGGCGGACACGAAGCGGTCCACCGCAAGATGGGCACGATGGCAGGGCAGCGAGTAGCGTGGCGGCGCGGTTCATGGCAGTCATCCGGAACAGTTGATGGTTGTCGGTGCTTACGGCGAGGCAAATTTGACAACAATCGGGGCCTGTGTCAATTGAAATCCGGATTTTGGTTATGGTCAAGAGCCAAGTAGCAGGGTCGGTATTTTATAACCCGTGATGTTTTTGATCACCACGGAGTCACGGAGGAGACGGAGATTTTATAATTAAAACCAACTGCTTTTTGAGTTTCTCCGTGTTCTCTGTGACTCTGTGGTGATATTATTTTTTCGATTGCACTGGCTTCCGGCAGTAGCTTGAGCGTCCTGGATATGCGTATTTTGGTTTTCCTTCGTGCAGTTCGTGGTCTTCGTGGTTCATATTTTCATTAGTGAGTAAAGTCAAATTGAGCATGCGGCTTCAAAAATTTCTCTCCCATGCAGGGCAGTGCTCCAGGCGCCAGGGGGAGCAGTGGATCCTCGAGGGGCGGGTGGCCGTCAACGGCGTCGTGGTCCGCGAACTGGGCAGCCGCGTCGATCCGGCCGCCGATCGGGTGGTGCTTGACGGTCGACCCGTGGGCATCGCCGACACGCGCATTTACATCGCCCTGAACAAGCCTCCCGGATACGTCACCTCCTGCAGCCAGCCGGGCGAGAAACTCGTTACCGATCTGGTGGGGCTGCGCACCCGGCTTTTTCCGGTGGGAAGGCTGGACAAGGCCTCCACCGGGTTGCTGCTGCTCACCGATGACGGACGCATCCATCACGGGCTCTCCCATCCATCCTTCGACCACGAAAAGGAGTACGATGTCTGCGTGGCCGCCCCCATCTCCGATGAGGCCCTGGCGCAAATGGCATCGGGGCTGACCATCCAGGGGCGCCGGACCCGTCCGGCCACGGTCCGACGCGTTTCCGACCGGCGGTTCCGAATTGTCCTGCTGGAGGGCCGAAACCGTCAGATCCGGCGCATGGTGGGGACTGTGGGCCACCGGGTGAAGACCCTGCACCGGGTGAGGGTGGCCCACATCGGGCTTGGCGCCCTGCCTCAGGGGCAGTGGCGGCACCTGTCCGAGCAGGAGGTGGACCGGCTTTTGAAAATGATCTCGGAAAAATGAAACCCCGGAGCCGTGGCTCCAGGGTTTCATTTTTAGAGGTTGGGCCCTTCCCGGCGACCGCAACCTGAAAGGGCTTACCCTGATTATCGGCTGTCATGAAGAATTTCTTGAGAAAATTAAAAAAGTGCTTGACAGGGGAGCGTGCGTTGGATATTTTACATTTCAAGAATTATCGAAATGAGAAAGCGTGATGCAAATGGATACGGCACGGCTCAGTAAAATACTCAAGGCGCTCTCACACCAGAAGCGGCTGGAGCTCTATCTGGAGATCGCCCGCAACGACGAGAGCAATTTCGAGGCCGGCTGCGACGAATGCTGCTTTGTTCATAAGATTATGGAAAAACATAATATCGGGGCGCCTACCGTTTCCCATCACCTCAAGGAACTCAGCAACGCCGATCTCATTCAGACCGAGCGCCGCGGGAAATTCGTTGTGGCCTGGGCGAACCGGGAAACCCTGGACGAAGTGAAAGCCTTGCTGGAGATCTAGGATTTTTTTTGAGAATTCGATTCGATACTTATGAAATTATTATATAAAGAAACTGGAGGAATGCCTATGAAGAATGCCGGAAGGTAAAAAATTTTGGCCGAAGACTTTAAAAGTTATCGAATTACAAAATTAAAAAATAATAAATTTAAGAAAGGAATCTACCATGAAGGCATTTCCCCGTACCATTACCGTGACACTGATCGCCCTGGCCGTGGCCGGCCTGTTTGCCGTTAACACCGCTGCCGCCCAGGAACCCGTTGCCGGGTTGCTGATTTCTTCCGGAGACATGGCTTTTCTGCAAGCCGACCATTACGGTGTGCGCACGCCGGTGCCCGACGCCGAGGTCGTCGGCCTTTTTAACGCCGTCGAGGCGCGCTATCTGGCCACCCCCTATTCCCCTGACGAAACCTCTGCGCTGGCGGCTGCTGGTGACGAGGTCCCGGGACTGATGATTACCGGCGCCGATCTGAGGTTCATCGTGAGCCCCGGCGCGGTTGAGAATGGTATGCCGGAAACCTGGGCCGGAGGCTCGGATCGTTTCGGTATCGGCCAGTAAATCCTTTACGCCGGCAGCCGCTGCCGGTTCAGCAACCCTCCACCTCCCTCCTGGCGGGCCGGGGCAACCCGGCCCGTTTTTTATCCCCACCACCCCACACCAAAAACGTGCTCACGTACAAGAAAAATGAAGCTTTCGACGCGTCTGCGTCGCAATGTTGGCTCCGGCAAGATAAACAAATCCGCACACCGGCGTTGCCGCTTGTGTCCGGTATACGGTGTGGTTTATAAGGGGAACTGGAAAAGCCGCGGCCAGGCCACACAGCCAACGGCCGTGCTTGAGCCGCAACATCGTCCACCATGCCACGCATCAGCGGCAGAAAGCGACATCGATCCATGCCTGAGCATAAAGATTATGTCACATCCGGCATCGCGGCCCTCGATGAAATCCTGGGTGGGCTTTTCATCGGTGACAACGTGGTTTGGTACGATGACGCCGGGAGCCTGTCGGCCATGTTCTGGCAAAATTTCCTGCGCTCGTCCCAGGCCGCGGCAAAATCCATCATCTACGTGAGCTTCGACAGATCACCCAAGAACCTGATGGAAAAACTCGGGTCTCTGTCCGAAAGTGCGTACCTGACCATTCTGGACTGCTTTACCTATGGGAAGGGGGACGGGTCGGCAGTGTTCAGCCGGTTCTATGAAAACAAGGCCGATGAGCGGCTTTCCCATATCGTCAAGGTGACCGAGCCCGCCAATCCCGATCACGTGATGGACGCCATATACGGTCTTCACCAGACCATGACCGATGATGTGCGGCTGGTGTTCGAAAGTCTTACCGGCATGCAGGAACTTTGGGGCGGTGAGGATCAGTTGCTGCGGTTTTATTCCCGTTCATGCCCCAAGCTTTATGAACTTGACACGATCGCCTATTGGGTCATGGAAAAAAAGGCCCATTCCGACAGGCTCAAGGCCAATATCAACCAGATCGCCCAGGTGGCCATCGACCTGTCGCTTCGGCGAGGCCGCTCGCTGCTGACCGTGCTGAAGGCCGAAAACCGCCTGACCAGCGTTCTGCACAAGCCCCATCTTTTCTGGAGCGACGATCTTCAGGTGCATTTCGAGACCGAAAAGAAAGCCTCCGGGAAGATCGATGTGGGAAGCCGTCTTAAAGAGATCCGCACCGGCCAGGGGATCTCTCAGAAGGATCTGGCCAAGTGGGTGGGCGTGACCCCGAGCACGATTTCCCAGATCGAAAGCAACACGATCTACCCCTCGCTGCCGGCATTGTTCAAGATTGCAGAAACCCTCTCGGTGGACGCTGGAAGCCTCTTTTCCGGGCGTCCCGCTGAAGCCAAACGTCGCGTGTTTCACGCCGATGGCGGCACCGACGCGGTGTTCCACGGTCTGCCCAAGCAGTCCATCAGTGGCCGTCTGCTCACGGCGCCCGATTCTGATTTGCATCTGGCCGCCTACCTCATCGATATCGAACCGGGCGCCGTGCTTCCCAGCCATTTCTTCAACCACAAGGGGGAAGAGATCGGATTTGTCATCGGCGGGAAGATTCAGTTTACCATCAAAAACCAGACGACCGTCATTGCCGCCGGCGATATGGTGCACCTCACCGACGATGTTCCTTCCCAGTGGAAAAACATGCAAAAGTCCTCCGCAAAGTTATTCTGGATCAACATCGCCCGCGCCAAATAGCGCCGAAGATCTGCACTCGTCGAAGGCCTTGAACTGAAACAAAAACCGCCATCCGGCACGCTGGCCGGATGGCGGTCGGGTAAAATGCAGCGTTATGGGCCTAACTGTTCAGGATCGCCTTGGCGCTGTCGTCATTGGAATCGGCCATGTGTGCAATGCCGGTTTCCCTCGCCGTCTCATAGTTGCCGGCGAAGATATCGTCCCGGGTGAGCTGGTTGACGGCGAACTTTCGCGCGCCGGCCAGAAGCTGCTGGAGGCCGCAGGAGAGTTTGTCCATCAGGGTGCAAAAGGCGATGGCGCCGTAGGGAATGTTTTTCATCTCGTCTTTGCCGACCTTCTTTTCCACATCAAAGTACCCGGCGAAGATTTCCTGGGCGCTGCCGCCGCTGACCGATTTTGGCAGATCGTTCCAGTTGCCGCTGACGGCCGAGCGGCGCTCGGGGTGCAGGGCCCCTTCGATGTTGGCGCCCAAAAAGCCCGGGATCATGACGGCACGTCCCATACAGATCATTTTTGTGAACGGGGCGCCAAGGGCGATTCCCTTGTAGATGCTGTCTTCCAGAGCGAATCCGCCGGCAAAGGACATGTCAACGACTTTTTGGCCCTTGGCCGCCAGGATGGACGCATACTCATAGGCTTTGGAGTGCAGGGTGATGGAGGGAACCCCCCAGCTTTGCATCATGTTCCAGGGGCTCATGCCTGTGCCGCCGCCCGAACCGTCCATGGTGAGCAGGTCGAGCTTGGCATCGGATGCGAACTTGATGGCCATGGCCAGCTCTTCCATACCGTAGGATCCGGTCTTCAGGGAGATGCGCTTGAACCCGAGGCTGCGCAGGTATTCCACGCTGCTCATAAAATCTTCGCGGACTTTTTCGACGCTGGCAAGGTTCGTGCCGCCCAGCCGGCTGTGGCGGGCAAATGACTTGATGGCGCCCGCTTCAAAGGCTCTCTGCACTTCAGGGACCGTCGGATCCGGGTCGACCACGTAGCCGCGGTTTTTCAGAAACTGGGCATAGTCGATGCTGGTGACCTGAATCTCGCCGCCGATGTCTTTGGCGCCCTGGCCCCATTTGAGTTCGATGATCACCTTGTTGCCGTATTTTTCGGCCACAAATTCAGCCACACCGTTGCGGGTGTCTTCGACGTTGAGCTGGACGATGATGGCGCCGTAGCCGTCGTAGTAGCGCAGATAGCCGTCGATGCGGCGCTGCAGTTCGGGGGCGCTTTTGATTTTCCCCTTGCGCTCGGTGCCGGCGCTGATCTGTGAATTGCGGTCCACGCCCACCACGTTTTCGCCGATGACGACCGGGATGCCTGCCAGCGCGCCACCAACGGCGAATCCGTCCCAGTATTTCTCAGCCACGAAAGTGGATCCCAGAGCGCCGGTCATCAAGGGGATGCGCACCTTTGTCTTGATCTCGTTGCCGAATTCCGATTCCAGGCTCACATTGGGAAAGATGCAGTCGTCTGGATCGTTGGAAAGCCCGGCCGGGATGCCGTGGGCGCCATAGGCGTAACCCTGGATTCTCAGGGAGTTGTAGGAAACCCCCACGTGGGTGGTATTGTCGGCGCCGGCCGTGATGATGCCGAAGCTGCGCGGATAGAGCAGTTTGCGCCCCACCATGCTGGAAAGCCAGGTTTCACACTTGCCCTGGCAGTCGGCACGGCACAGGGTGCACAGGCCTGCTTCTGTCGGATTGCCGCGATTGGTGGTGCCCAGCGCGTCGTTAGATTTTGAAAACCGCATATTGCCCCCTTTTGAAATGGAATTAAGTGTTACTGGCCAGCGGGCGGGCATAAAAAAACGCCTGCCCTCATGAGCAGACGTCATTGTCTCTCTAACGGATGGGATCGCCGGATACGCCATTGTACGCCGGACACCTCACTACGAACAGAATCACTAAAACAAATGACGTTTGACGTCAAGTATAAATTAACTAATAGATAAGGAATTAAGTATATATGAAATTTTATGATCCCGTGAAAAGTCGGATTTTTCCATGGGCGGCGATGGGGTGTGACGGCAGGCGGGAAAGGTGCCGGGTGCGCCTCTCGGCTGACGGGTTTCAAGGTAAATGGGGCCGCGCTGTTTGCGGCCTCATTTACTCGCGGTAGAGGTCTTCGGAGAGCAGGATGGCCTCGGCGATTTCCCGCATGGTTTTGCGGGTATCCATGCTGCGTTTTTGCATCCACCGGTAAGCGGCCTCACCGGTCAAGTCCCGTCGCTGCATGAGGATTTCCTTGGCGCGCTCGATGCGCTTTCGGGTCTCAAGTTCCTCCTGGATGACGGCCGTTTTGACCATGAGCTCGGTGTTGAGAATGGCGACGGCCGCCTGGTTGGCCACGGCGGTGAGCAGGTTGATATCGGTCGCGGAGAACTGGTGGGGCTCTGAAGTAAAGCAGTTGAGCACGCCGATGACTTTCTCGCTTTGGAGTTTGAGCGGCACGCCCACCATGGAGACCAGTCCGAGGCGGCGCGCCATCTCCTTTTCCTTGAACCGGCGGCTTTTGAGCACGTGCAGGATGGTCAGGGGTTTCTTGTGGGTGGCGACATAGCCCACCACGCCTTCGGAAAGATCCAGCGATCGGTCCTTGACGTACTCCGGATCGATGGCCTGAGTGGCCTTGAGCCGTATCTTCGGCGGATCGGTGCTTTCATCGATGAGCCACAGCGAGCAGATATCCACACCGGTCACTCGGGCCGTCACCATGACGATCAGTTTCAGCAGGTCTTCAAGGTAGAGCTCGCTCGTGATGGCGCGGCTGATGTCGGTGAGCGCCCGGATGTAGTCGTCATAGGGTGGTGGCGAGAGTTTTTCCATGTCGGGCCGTGTCCTTGCTGCGGTCCCGCTGCGTGGAGAATGTTCCGGCCGGGGATCCGTGTCTCTACTTTAGCGCATTTTGACCGACATTACTATTCCTTCCCCAGCGCTGGCGATGGCCGCTTTCGGTCACTGGCACTCGCGGGTGTTGTGAAACAGGATCTGCGGAAAGTCTTCGGCCATCCATTTGAGCTGCCATTCGCTGGCGGCCAGGCAGGTCAGGCGCCCCTCACCGTCGTGCGCCAGCTTTTCTGGGTGCGCCTTTTCGAAGGCGGCCATGACTTTTGGGGTATCGCAGCTGATCCACCGTGCGGCGTTGAACCCCACCGGTTCATATACGGCGTCTACCCCGTACTCGGACTTGAGGCGCTCCATGGTCACCTCGAACTGCAATACCCCCACCGCCCCGAGGATCCACTCGCCGCCCTTTACAGGGCGAAACGACTGCACCGCGCCCTCCTCGACCAGTTGGAGTAATCCTTTATTGAGCTGCTTGCTCTTGAGCGGAGACCTGAGACGGACCCGCATGAAGTGTTCGGGGGCGAAATTGGGGACTCCGGTGAAGGTCAGCGGTTCCTTTTCCGTAAATGTGTCACCGATCCGGATGGTCCCGTGGTTGTGGATTCCGATTATATCGCCGGGCCAGGCCTCTTCAACGGCGGCGCGCTCTCGGGCCATGAAGATGATCGGATTGGCGATGAGGATGTCTTTGCCGATGCGGTGATGGCGCACCCGCATCCCTCGCTGAAAACGCCCTGAACAGACGCGCAGAAAAGCGATCCGGTCCCGGTGCGCCGGGTCCATGTTGGCCTGGATTTTAAATACAAAGCCCGAGAAGGCCGTTTCATCGGGTGCAACGGTGCGGGTAGTGGTGGGCCTTGGCAACGGCGCCGGGGCGATTTCCACGAAGGTGTCGAGCAACTCCCGGACTCCGAAGTTGTTGATGGCGCTGCCGAAAAACACCGGGGTCTGACTGCCCTTGAGAAAGTCGTCCAGATCAAACGGGTTGGCCGCCCCTTCCAGCAGCGCCACGTCCTCTCGCAACTCGTCAGCCTGCCGGCCCAGCATTTTATCGAGCATAGGATCCGATAGATTACCGATGGTCACAGTGTTATCGGTGATCCGTTCCTGGCCGGGGGTGAACAGCGTCAGCGTTTTGTTGTGTAGGTTGTAAGTGCCTTTGAAGCGCTTTCCCATGCCGATGGGCCAGGTCAGCGGCGCGCATTCGATCTGGAGGCTTTCTTCGATGTCGGAAAGGACCTCCAGCGGCGTCATCCCCTCGCGGTCGAGTTTGTTGACAAAGGTCAGAATCGGCGTGTTGCGCATCCGGCAGACCCCCATCAATCGGCGGGTCTGGGCTTCCACCCCCTTGACGCTGTCGATCACCATCACCGCGCTGTCCACGGCGGTCAGCACCCGGTAGGTGTCTTCGGAAAAGTCCTCATGGCCCGGCGTGTCCAGCAGGTTGATGATACAGTCGTTGTAGGTGAACTGCATCACCGAGCTGGTCACCGAAATCCCGCGCGCCTGTTCTACGGCCATCCAATCGCTGGTGGCGTGGCGTCGGGCCTTGCGGGCTTTGACAGACCCGGCCATCTGAATAGCGCCGCCGAACAGCAGCAGTTTTTCGGTAAGGGTGGTTTTTCCGGCATCCGGATGGCTGATGATGCCGAAAGTGCGACGCCGGTCGATTTCCTGCCGGTGGATTGGCTGTATTTGATGGGTCATTGTCGTCTCGTGATCGGGTCGCCCGCCGCAGGCGGGGCAGTCCGATGAAGGTCCAATTGGTTTTTTTACAATCGATGGGTGTTTATGGCGAAAGTCGAACCATCCGGTCAACGGCGGATGGTTCGATCACGGGGGTGTCAACAGACGCCGCGACAGAACGCCGGAAGGCCGAAGGCATGAGGCTGCCCGGTCCGGCCCATCGGTGCTTCCCGTGTGCGGCGTATGGTAGGCATATTCATTCATAAGGAGCGCGAATTTGCCAGAGTGCTTCCGGTTTGTCAATCCCGGAAGGGGGCGCCGGCGTGGTTGAACCATCCCTAAGTCGATTCATGGCGGTAAAAATGGTTGACAGGTCGCATTATATTCCTATAATGCGATATATAAAATCAGTGAGGCGACGATGAAACAGTTTCTCAGAGTCATGAAGGCGACCGGAGACCCCACGCGGGTTAAAATCCTGAAAATGCTCGAGCAAAAGTCTCTGTGCGTTTGCGAGATCCAGACCGCGCTGGGGATTGCCCAGTCAACCACGAGCAAGCATTTGAAAATATTGGAAGACGCCGGTTTGGTCGTCTCAAGGAAAGACGGGCTGTGGGTTAACTACGCCTTGGCCGATGGCAGGGACAGCCCATTTGCTGCCAATCTTCTTGGAAATTTGCGCCATTGGCTGAATGATGACCCTGAGATTTCGAGAATTATGAACAAAGCAACAATTTTGGACCGTTACGAGATTCTCAACAAGAACTGATGCCGTGTATATCTCAAAGTCGCGATCCAACAACTCCAGTTTACGATTGGGGATCATTTCCGCTGATGGGTGAAAGGAGCCTGTGATGGAGATCAAAGTGTTGGGACCCGGTTGTGCAAAATGTCACCAGACAGAGAAAATCGTCAACGAGGCCGTCGCCGAAGCCGGCGTGGCCGCCACCGTGGAAAAGGTAACCGACATGATGCAGATCGCCGGCTACGGCGTGTTCGGAACGCCTGCCGTGGTGATTGACGGTGAAGTGAAAATCGTCGGCAAGGTTCCCAAGAAAGACGAGGTCAAGGCCTGGCTTTCCAAATAATTGATTTTGGCAACAGAAAGCGATCCATGAATAATCAAAACAAATCCATATCCTGCGCCTGCGGCGTCACGCCCCGCGCTGAAGCGGCCGACAGTCGCGGCGCCCTGTGGCGTTATTCCTTTCTGGGAGTAGGCGCAGCCGCGCTCTGGTGGCTCATTTACGGCCAGCTTTTGGGCGCATCCCGGTATCTGACCTATTCCCTGCTGCAGATCCCCCACGACACGCGCCTGGCACACGCCGTCGAGTTTTTCCTCTACGATACGCCCAAGGTGATGATGCTCCTGGTGCTGGTGGTGTTCGGGGTGGGGATCATCCGCACGTTTTTCACCCCCGAGCGCACCCGCGACGTGCTCTCTGGCAAAAGCGAGTTCGTGGGCAACGTCATGGCCGCCATGCTGGGCATCGTGACCCCGTTTTGCTCCTGCTCGGCGGTGCCGCTGTTCATCGGCTTTGTCACCGCCGGGGTTCCGCTGGGGGTTACCTTCTCCTTTCTGATCGCCGCGCCTCTGGTGAACGAAATCGCCGTGGGGCTGCTTTACGGGCTGCTGGGGTGGAAGATCGCCGCCATCTACATGGGCACCGGGCTGGTTATCGCCATCGGCGCCGGCTGGACCATCGGCCGGCTTCATCTGGAGCGCTACGTCGAGGACTGGGTCACGCAGATGAACGTGAACGCGGCCGCCATTCCGGAAATGCGTCTCTCGTGGCATGACCGCATCGTTGCCGGCTGGGACGCGGTGAAAGACATCCTGGGCAAGGTGTGGATCTACGTCCTTCTGGGGATCGCCGTAGGGGCCGGAATCCATGGCTACGTTCCGGAAGGATTCATGGCGTCCATTATGGGAAAGGGCGCCTGGTGGGCGGTGCCCGCGGCGGTGGGCATCGGGGTGCCCATGTACTCCAACGCCGCCGGCATCATTCCGGTCGTGGAGGCCCTGCTCGGAAAGGGGGCCGCGCTGGGCACGGTGCTGGCGTTCATGATGAGCGTCATCGCCCTGAGCCTGCCGGAGATGATCATCCTGCGAAAGGTGCTAAAACCCCAGTTGATCGGGGCCTTCATTGGCATTGTCACCATCGGGATTCTCGTGGTGGGATACCTGTTCAATCTCATTATTTGATTTAAAGCTATGGAGGCAGTGTGATGGGAAACGATTGTTGTGCGGCCGGAAAAAATGTCATGATTCTGTCCTGCTCGGGTGGTTCCAATACGGGGCAACTGGCCAATCAGGCCGCTGTTGAGCTGACCCAGGAAGGATTCGGCAAAATGTTTTGCCTGGCCGGTATCGGTGGGCGGCTTTCCGGGTTTGTCCAATCGGCCAAAGACGTGCCAGCCATGGTGGCCATCGACGGCTGCCAGGTGGGTTGCGCCAAAGCCATTCTCGAAGCGGCGAGCGTCCCCCTGGGGCAGTACCTTGTCCTTACCGATCTCGGGATCGAAAAGAACAAGGAATTCAATTTGAAGGCAGCCGATCTCAAAGCAGTCAAAGAGGCTGTCCGACGGTGCGTCACAGGAAACTCCCAGGCCGCGAAATCTCCGGCGGAAGGGGGGGGCGCGTGTTGCGGATAACCATCACCGTGGCCAAGGCGGTGGCGTCGGTGCTGGCATCGCTGGTGATGCTGACCGCAATGGTTTCAGCGGAACCGGAAATGACTGCCGGATTCGACAAGCTCCCGGTCCCCGGCATGGTAACCATGATCGATCTGGGAGCCAAGAAATGCATCCCGTGCAAGATGATGGCGCCGATTCTGGTCAAGCTGGAAAAGGAATACAGCGGGCGGGCGGCCATTGTGTTCATCGATGTCTGGGAAAACAACGAGCAGGCCTACCGATTTAAAATCCAATCCATTCCGACCCAGATATTCTTCGACGCCGACGGCCGTGAGGTGTTTCGCCACTCCGGTTTTCTGAGCGAAGAGAAGATTAAAAAGGCCCTGACCCAATTGGGCGTCACCTCCTGAGGGAGAAGGGCCGGATATGCTCGACAGCCTGTTTTTGACGATTAATGAATGGATGACCGGTGGGACAGCCTTCGCCGCCGCGGGCTGCTTCCTTTGGGGGATTGTCAGCGTCCTTTTCAGCCCGTGCCATCTGGCTTCGATTCCGCTGATCGTGGCGTATGTGGGCGGTCAGGAAAACGCCGTCAATCCCCGCAAGGCCGTATGGTACGCCGGGGCCTTCACCACGGGGCTGTTCATCACTATCGCCGCCGTGGGCATTGCTTGCACGCTGCTGGGCCGTATGCTGGGGGATGTGGGCTCATGGTGGCAGGTAATCGTCGGCGGCGTGCTCATCTGGGTGGCGCTGGGCATGCTCGGGGTTCAGGCCTGCGCCATGTCAGGGTCCCTGCTGTACCGGCTCAAGCTGCGCGGCATCCACGGCGCTTTCGGTCTCGGGCTGGCCTATGGCATTTTATCGGGGTCCTGTACTTTCGGTTTCATCGCGCCGATTCTGGCCATCGTCACCGTGCAGCAGAAGGTGTTCGAGGGATCGGTGATGATGCTGCTGTTCGCGCTGGGCCACTGCCTGCCCATCGCCCTGGCCGGCAGCAGTACGGCCCTGGTCCGCAAAATTACCGAAAACAGCGCCTGGCAGGGGGCCGGAATGTGGTTCCGGCGCGTCGCCGGTATCGTCATCGCGCTGCTGGGGGTCTATTTCATCCTCCAGCCCATTCTGGCGACGGCCGGTTGACAATACTGAAGGGAGGCGTGGGCATGCTTTTGTCATCGTACCGCCTGGAAATTTTCAACTCCGAGTGCATGCCCGGCGCCATGGGCGTGCACTGCTTCGCCCACCTCGATCAGGATGTCTCAGAGGCCCTGCCCTATCTCAATGCCGAGTTGGGCGGCTTCGAATACATCACCGATCCGCCGTCGGTGACCTTCAAGGCCCACGGCAAACTGATCACCGTTCACGGCCGGAAAATCGCCGTCAACGCGCTCAAAGATGCTGCCGAGGCTGAAAAAATCATTGAGTGGTTAAAGCGGGAGATCAACACGGCCTGGGAAAACCGGGACCACATTGCTCCGCGTTATAAAGGCGCGCCGCGTCCTCAGATGCCCATCATATTAAAACTCCTTCCCAAAACCAATTGCCGGGAGTGCGGGGATCCAACGTGCATGGTGTTTGCCACGAAACTGGCCGACGGTATCCGAGACAGCGGGCAGTGCCCGGAACTTTCCGCGGAGGGCAGGATGGCGCTGGATGCCTATCTTGGCGCCATTGCCGGTGACGAGCAAGACCCTCTTTGGCACCCCCGGGCGGTGTAATACGGCCGGATGCCCTCGGTGTGACACGGGCCCGCTGTTCAAGGGGTGGCTGGCCCATCGATTCACCTTTTTCCTCGTGCTGTTGTTCAATCTGGCACGGGGGCTCGATGTAACCTGCGGCTGCTTTTCGACGCAGCCCACCGAGAAGGGGGCCGGGATATTCACCGTGCTGCGGGACCTGTCGTTTCTATGTGTTTCAGGGTATCTCTTCTATGCTCAATTTTTTACGGCCCAGCAAGCCGGTGGCCAAAGCGGAAAAAAACGATTTTAAATGATCGATGTCAACCGTTCCAGGGGATGAGACGATAATGCTGAAAAATAAAATGGTTTTTGGATGCCTGGCCGTTTTGTGGGGCGTGGCCACGCTTGCGTGGGCCGGATCGGCAGCCGCCGGTCGCCCCGTTCTGGTGGTAGCGGAAACGCGCCACGAGTTTGGTACAGTGATCGATGGGACCACGGTGTCCCACGAATTTGTCATCGCCAACAAGGGGACCGGGCCGCTGCACATCCTCAAGATCGAACACGGGTGAGGGTGCACCGCCGTGACCCCGTTGCGGCAGATCCCTCCCGGGCAGGAGGGGCGTATCGATGTCAAGGTCAACACCACCGGTTACGGCGGGCAGAGCCTTCGCCAGACCGTGCGCATTCAGACCAACGATCCGGGCCGTCCCTGGATCAGCATCTCCATGATAGGCCGGGTGGAAAAACTGCTCGATATCCAGCCCGAGCGGATTCGCCTGATCGGCGGTGCGGACCAGACACTCACCGCGGACGTGGTGATCACGAAGCGGACCGATCACCCGGTGACCATCGAAAAACTCCTGGCCAAAAACGGCCGGTCGATCCGCTACGAGTGGGTCCAGCGCTGTACGGCGGAAAGCGGCCGGTGCCTGATTCGCGTGACCAACACCCAGAAGGAAAAGGGCCGGTATGCGGATGTCCTTTATCTGGTCACCGACAGCGACCTGCGCCCCACGATCCCCATTTTCATTACCGGCGTCATCCAATAAAGACAGAGAACCGGAGGTCCAATCGATGAAACCCGCGCACATGATACGATACGCGGCACTGTTCACGGCGCTTTCAATCATCATGCCGGTTTATGTGGCATGGGCTGGTGAACATCTGAGCCTGGAAAACTACCTGCTCGGCTACACCTACGCATCGCGAAAGGAGATGAAGGCCAGCAGCGAACAGTTGATCGACTGGATTGAGGACGGCAAGGCCGTGCTCGTCGACATCCGTTTTGCCGAGGAGCAGCAGGCCTGGGGCGCCGGTTTCGGTCTCAGGATCCCCCTGAGCGAACTGCCCCGTCGACTGGGTGAGTTGCCCCGGGACAAGATCATCGTCACGGCCTGCCCGCACAAGGACCGCGCCACCATCGCCATGGTCTTTCTGCGGACCCGGGGATTCGATGCCCGCTACCTGGCCGACGGCCTGATCGGGCTGGCGGAAAACCTGCGCGGCGACGATGCGCTTTACTTCATAAAAATGGTCAATGAGAAGAAGTGATTTTCGTCTGCATGCAATTGCGCGTCACCATAACGACGCCGGCACCGGGGATCACCAAATCGAGTGTAGGGTGCGGGGTTTATCCCCGCCCGTGATCGGTGAACACAACCGACGGGGGGCATCTTTGCCGATTGCGGGAGGGGATGACCCCATATGCGCTAACTTGTCAGGCGCTATTGCAATCTGGCAAGTAACGGTAACAGCACAAGACCAACGTTGAACATCGAACCTCCAACGCCGAATGATGAATGGGAAAAGCAAAAGGCAAGCAACGATGGGCAAGGGTTTTTCATTCGATGTTCAGCGTTCAGCGTTCGATGTTGGACGTTCATTCTTTTCCGCAGAGCCCGCCAGGATGCTCGACAAGTCGGTGAGATGACGGGCGGGGGGATCGCGCTTTTGTCTTTAAGGAATAATGTGAATACCATTTTTAAACAAAACCTGAAGCAAGCCTTATGGCAACTGCCGCTGCTGATAATTGCCGCGGCCCTGATCGCCGTCTCCTCGAACCATTGGCGCAGCGACGGCCTTCCGCTTGTTGGGGACTGGTCGGCGCAGGCGCGCTTTGCCGATGCCGCCGGCGAAAGCCTGGTCATCGGTCTTGAGGAAGCCGCCGGCCTGTTCGAGCGGCAAGCGGCCCTGTTCCTGGATGCACGGCCGCAAAACCAGTATGCCGAGGGACATATCCAGGGCGCGGTGAGCCTGCCCTGGCAGGAGGCCGACCGCTATTTCATGGAGCTGGCCGAGCGGCTGGACGGCGCATCCGTGATCATCACCTATTGCGACGGGGAAAGCTGCGATTTGAGCCATGAGCTGGCCCTTTTTCTCAAAGAGATGGCATTTGAAAACGTCCGCGTGCTGGTCAACGGCTGGAGCCTGTGGCGACAGGCCGGTCTGCCGACGGATAGGCAGGGGTGAAGCCATGAGTGAAGAGCAGTGCATGAAAGCAGGCGGACATGATAGAAAAAACCACTGCGAAAGTGACATGCATGAAGAGAAAAACGGCGTCCATGGCTGCGCGGGTCACCATCACGGGCCACCGCTGCAGGACACCAGCGGCCTGCGGCTGTTGGCCACGCTGGCACTGAATCTGATCATCCCGACGGCCCAGATCATCGGGGGGGTGATGGCCGGCAGCGTGGCCCTGATCTCGGACGCCATACATAACTTCAGTGATTTCACGGCACTGCTGATTTCCTACATCGCCTTTCGCATCGGCCGCAGGGGCGCCACGGTGTTCAATACTTTCGGTTACCGCAGGGCCGA
Organism: Pseudomonadota bacterium; assembly: GCA_043825735.1. Classification (GTDB taxonomy): domain Bacteria; phylum Desulfobacterota; class Desulfobacteria; order Desulfobacterales; family JBDRRP01; genus JBDRRP01. The sequence goes on from JBDRRP010000159.1 coordinate 57,109, forward strand.
AATCATGGCCGCACTGATCAATGTCGCACTCCTTGCCGGCGCTTCGGGTGTGATCCTGTACCATGCCGTTCACCGTTTCGCGAATCCCCAGCCGGTCAACGGCGTGCTGGTCATGGTGCTGGCCGGGGTCGGTGTCGTCGGCAACGGCCTGTCGGCCTGGCTGCTGCACCGCGATGCGGCCCACAGCCTGAACGTGCGCGGCGCTTTTCTGCACATGGTGGGCGATCTGCTCACTTCGGTGGTGGTCCTGATCAACGGCGTTATACTGATGTTTTATCCCTGGTACTGGCTCGACCCGCTGCTCTCGGTGCTCATCGTGGCGTTCATTCTGAAAAACGGGTGGACTCTGCTCAGGGAATCCACCGCGGTCTTAATGAATGCCACCCCCGGCCACCTGGATCTGGAAAAGGTGCGAAGCTTTCTGGACGGACTGCCCGGGGTTCTCGGCGTGCACTACCTGCATGCCTGGCAGGTCTCATCGGCCAGCACCGCGTTCTCGTGCCATGTGGTGGTACCCGATCAGCCGGTGAGCCGTACCGAAAAGATTGCCGAAAGCATCAAGCATGAGCTGTTTCACCGGTTTCGCATCGATCATCCGGTGCTGCAGTTCGAAACCGCGGCGTGCGGCAACGGGGCGTTGCTTTGCGAAATGGCCTGCAACGGCGCGCCATGCCCTGCACCGGACGGCGGAAGAAGCGATTTGCAACTCGAAACAAACACGTCATGGACGCAGGCTCTCGCGTTTCATGGGCTGCGTCTGCTGCTGGGGGCCGTCTTCCTGTATGCCAGCTACGACAAGATCCTGCATCCCGCAGCATTTGCCGAGGCCGTGTACAACTACCAGATCCTGCCCGATGGGGCCGTCAATCTGGCGGCCTTGACATTGCCCTGGCTGGAGCTGCTGTTGGGCATCTGCCTCGTGGCCGGGTTCTGGCTGCCGGGCGCGACACTGCTGAGCACCGCGCTGATGGCCGTCTTTATCGGTGCCCTGGTGTTCAACCGGATCCGTGGGCTGGACGCTCACTGCGGCTGTTTTTCCACGGAAACCACTGCCGGCCCCGCCGATATTTTCACCATAACCCGCGACGTTGGGTTTCTGGCCGTATCCGTTTTTTTGACCGTACGCGTCCTGTTCGGGCGGCTGCAACATCCCCCCAGGGCTTCGACCGGTTAACCAAGGAAATAACACGGCGGCGCATAATTTTTCCCACCCTGGTGGATATGGATACCGGAAGAAAAAGCAGGCCTTAAAAGGAGATAATTGAAATGATCCCGCTTCTCGTCATCGGCGGCAGCGACGCCGGCATCAGCGCGGCGCTGCGTATCAAAGAGATCGACCCGAAGGCCGCGGTCACCGTGATGGTGGCCGACGCATACCCCAACTTTAGCATCTGCGGGCTGCCGTTTTACCTGAGCGGCGAAGTGGCTGATTGGCGTACTTTGGCCCACCGTACCGCTGAAGAGATCACACGGCACGGCATCGATTTGTTGCTCGACCACAGGGCGCTGGCCATCGATCCGAAGACCAAGCAGGTGCAGGTCCGTTCATCGGATGGAAACAATCGCCGGATCGGTTACGACAAGCTGCTGATCGCTACCGGTGCGGAATCGGCCAGACCGCCCATCGAAGGCCTGGAAAGTCCCGGTGTCTTTTTCCTGCGCTGGATGGATGACAGCTTCGCGGTCAAACGGTTTATGGAGAAGGAGCGCCCCAAGCGGGCCGTGGTCATCGGCGGCGGCTATATCGGCCTGGAAATGGCCGACGCCCTGACCCACAAGGGGATGGCGGTCACCCTGCTGGAATTCGCTCCCGAGGTATTGACGACACTGGACCCGGAACTTGGCGCATTGATCAGGGCCGAGCTTCAATCCAAGGGGGTGCGGGTGATCACCGGGCAGGCGGTTCAGCGGATCTCGCGAAATGAAAATGAACTGTCGGTGCAAACGGCTGCCGGTGACACCGTGGCGGCGGACATAGTGCTGGTGGCGGCCGGCGCCCGCCCTTCGACCGATCTGGCCCAATCCGCCGGCATCGGCCTCGGGGTCGGAAATGCCATCCAAGTGGACAGGCGCATGGCCACGGAAGTGACGGATATATGGGCGGCCGGTGATTGCGTCAAGACCTGGCACCGCATGCTCGAACGCCATGTTTACATGCCGCTGGGCACCACGGCCCACAAGCAGGGCCGTGTGGCCGGGGAAAACATGCTGGGGGGATCCTGTGAATTTCAGGGCAGTATGGGAACCCAGGTCGTCAAGGTCTTCGACCAGGTGGCCGCAAGAACCGGCCTACGGGAGATCGAAGCGGCCGAAGCCGGTTTTGATCCGTTGACCGTGTCCCTGACCTCCTGGGACCATAAAGTGTATTATCCAGGTGCCAAGGAATTGCACATCCGTCTGACCGGGGATCAAACCACCGGCCGGTTGCTCGGCGCCCAAATGGTTGGCCATCGGGAATCGGAGGTCTCCAAGCGGGTCGACATCGTTGCCACCGCACTGTATCACGCCATGCAGGTGTCGGGGCTGTGCGATCTGGACCTATCCTATACCCCGCCGCTGTCCAGTCCGTGGGATCCGTTGCAAATGGCGGCGATGCATTGGTGCCGACAGGCAAAGATGCCTTGATGTCGGGTGGCGGGGCTGTCGACACCATTTGTCATATCGGGAATGGCACTTGTATCTGGCCCGATGCGACAACATCTAGAATTCTCAGCGTTTACTGGAACCCTGGTGGCAGTATTCCGGTCGAATCCATTGGCCTGGGATACAGATTGACAACGGCGATGATATGGCCTAAACATCTATTTCGTTATTTGGCGAATTATAGGCTTGGATACCATGCGTGAGCTTATCAGAACCACCAAAGCCCTGGCCGATGAAAACCGGATTCGGATTTTAGGCGCCTTGATAGACCGGGAGTTGTGCGTGTGCCAACTCATCGAACTGCTGGGGTTTGCGCCGTCGACGGTTTCAAAGCATTTGTCGATTCTCCGGAATGCGCGCTTGATCGAAAGCCGAAAGCAAGGCCGATGGATGTATTATCGCCTGGCCCGTGCCGATGCGACCGTGCAGACCGATGCGGCTATAGGCTGGGTGCTGCAATCGTTCAAAGGATGCCGGCAGTACTTGGAAGACAGCCGGCGACTGGCGGAGATTCTCCAAATCGACCCGGAAGTGCTTTGCAGCCGGCAGGCCGGCTCGGGTGTCTGTGACAGGAGAAACTCTGGCAAATAGATCAGGATGACGATGAAGACACGACTCAAAATACTGTTTTTGTGCACCGGCAATTCCTGCCGCAGCCAGATGGCCGAAGGCTGGGCCCGCCACCTGAAAAGCGATACCCTCGAGGTGGCTTCCGCCGGGGTGGAGACCCATGGCCTGAATCCGCTGGCAGTCAAGGTCATGGCCGAGGCCGGCGTCGACATTTCCGGGCACCGGTCCAAGCTGGTGGATGCCTTTGTCGATCGCGACTGGGATGCGGTGGTTACCGTCTGCGGCAGCGCCCATGAGCGCTGCCCGCTGTTTCGCGGCAGGGCGCGCATCATCCACAAGGGGTTCGACGATCCCCCGGCCCTGGCGCGTGATGCAAAGACCGAAGAAGAAGCCCTGGTCTACTACCGGCGGGTGCGCGACGAGATCCGCCGGTTTGTGGCCGGGCTGCCCGAATCGTTAACGGCTGTCATGGAAAAGGAGTGAATCGGGGCATGGTGAATTCTACTGCTGACGAACGGAAAATGACCAGCGTGTTCGAGCGCTACCTTTCGATGTGGGTGGTACTCTGCATCGTGGCCGGGATTCTGTTGGGAAAAGTGGCGCCGGACGTGGCCAAGACCCTGGACGCCATGGCCATCACGGTGAACGGGGCGCCGGTGGTGAGCATCCCCATCGCCGTGTGCCTGTTTTTCATGATGTACCCCATCATGGTGAAGATCGACTTTGCCGAGGTGATCAAAGCCGGCAAGAGCGGCAAACCTGTATTGCTGACCCTGTTTGTCAACTGGGCGGTAAAACCCTTTACCATGTACGCCATCGCCGTGTTTTTTCTGGGCACGCTGTTTTACGGGTTCATCGGCCCGGAGGCCGTGGACCACGTGAAAATGCCCTTCGGACTGGATCTGGCCGTGGGGGCGACGCACGGCGCCGGCACGGTGGTGCTGTTGGACGGGGTGAAAGTGCTCCAGGTGCCCCTGTGGCGCAGCTATCTGGCCGGCTGCATCCTTCTGGGGATCGCCCCGTGCACGGCCATGGTGCTGGTCTGGGGATACCTGGCCCGGGGCAACGACGGGCTCACCCTGGTCATGGTGGCGATCAACAGCCTCACCATGCTGGTGCTCTATGGGGTGCTGGGCGGGTTTCTGCTGGGCGTGGGACGGCTGCCGGTTCCCTGGCAGGCCCTGCTTTTGTCGATCGGCATCTATGTGGCGCTGCCCCTGGCCGCCGGCTATTTATCACGGCGCTGGATCATCGGCGCCAAGGGGGAGACCTGGTTCAAGGAAAAATTCCTGCACGTGCTCACCCCGATCACCATCATCGCGCTGCTGCTCACGCTGGTGCTGCTGTTTTCCTTCAAGGGTGAGGTCATCGTCGCCAACCCGCTGACCATCGTCTGGATCGCCGTGCCGCTGTTCATCCAGACCGTGCTGATCTTCGCACTGGGATACGCGCTGGCCAGAATGCTCAAGCTAAACTACGCGGACGCGGCCCCGGCGGCCATGATCGGCGCCTCCAATCATTTCGAAGTGGCCATCGCCACGTCAACGATGCTCTTCGGGCTCTCCTCCGGTGCCGCCCTGGCCACGGTGGTGGGGGTGCTCATCGAGGTGCCGGTGATGCTGATGCTCGTGCGCATCTGCCGCAAGACCACGCACTGGTTTCCGGAGCCGGCCTGATCCATGGATGATCGACGACGACCGGAGAAGACCGCGCCCTTGCCCGGATCGGCCGCAAGTCCGCCCAATCCGGAGATGGATCCGCTGCCCGGCACCCTTCATGTGGAGGTGACCACCCGGTGCAACCTGCGCTGCCGTATGTGCGTCAAGCACGCCGACGGCGGCGGTATTGCCGAAGGGGACATGGCGCCGGCGGTTTTCGACGCCGTGCTGCCGATCCTGCCGGCGGTCGAGCGGCTGTTGCTCAACGGTATCGGCGAGCCGCTGCTCCACCCGGATCTCGATGCCTTCATCCGGGCGGCGAGAGCGCGGATGCCGGAAACCGCCAGCATCGGGTTTCAGACCAACGGGATTCTTTTGACGCCCGAGCGGGCGCGGTCCCTGGTGACGGCCGGCGCCGACCGGTTTTGCTTTTCCGTCGATGCGGTTTCGCCGGCCTTGTACCGGCAGGTGCGGGCCGGGGGAGAGATCGAGGGTGTGGCGGCGGCTTTTGCCGCCATCGGCGCCGCCCGAAAGGCCGCGACGCGTCCGATCAGCATCGGCGTGGAAATGGTGTTGCGACGCGATAACCTGGAAGCGCTTCCCGATACGGTCCGCTGGGCAGCCGCTCACGGCGCCGATTTTTTTATCGCCACCCACATGATCGCCTATGACGCGGCCATCCAGAGCCAGGTTGCCTTCGCGCAGGACACCGATGCGGCCGTGGCCTATTTCGAAGACCACCGCAGAAAAGCCGCCGCTGGCGGCATCGACATCAGCGACTATTTTTCAATCCGGTGGAAGTACTCAAAATCTCCCGAGGAGGCGCGCGTGGTGGATTTTGTCGACCGAATGATCGCCGATGCGGCCGATGCTGGAATCTTCTTCCATCTTCGGCGCCTGCTGGGCAGGGATCCGGATCTTTCAGCGCAGGTGAGCCGGGTGTTCGCCGATGCGGAGCGGGTGGCGACCGAAGTCGGTGTGTCACTGTCGCTGCCGGCGGCCGCCCCCCGGGGAGAAAAACGCTGCGAGTTTATGGAAAATGCCAGCGCTTTTATCTCCTGGACCGGAGATGTCCATCCGTGTTTTTTCCTCTGGCACCGATACCGCTGCCACGTGGCCGACTGGCAAAAGCATGTCACCCCCGTGAGCTTCGGCAATCTGTGTGAGCGCCCCTTTATCGATATCTGGAACGCCCCCGACTACGGCGATTTCCGCAGGGCGGTGCGTCGCTACGAGTACCCGCTGTGCTCCAACTGCTCGCTGGCGCCGTGCGATCTGGTGGATTCAAAGCAATTCGAAGTGGACTGCTACACCAACACCATCCCCTGCTGCGACTGCCAGTGGTGCCTGGGCGTGTTTCAGTGCCTGAGATAGCCGGGTCCTGCCGATCTCCAAGATCCTTCCGGGGTCGGGATCGAAATCGGGATCGAAATCGATGTTTTCTGCGGTCGATACCGATCCCGATAGCGAATTCGATGCGCACGAGGAGGTATTGTGCAAACGGAACGTATTTTTGACAATGGCTATAAAAAGGGTCCAATGGTTCAAGTGACGGCATTGGGCGCTATTCAGTACTCTTGCGTCCGGCAGCCGATCCCAGCAGCATGCTATCGGTGATATCAGAACGCACAATCAATTCAGATGTTCCAAAGCCTTGCCGTCCGTAGACGAATTTCGCTTTTTTTTGCTGTTTTTCACTCGACCCCTTGGACCCTCGGCCCCTATTCATCGACCAATCCTTTGGGAGATGCTCCCCAAAAGCCTACCAGCCGAAGATCCTGATGACGGCGCGCTCCAGCAGCAGGCGCAAGGTGGCGGCGTCGCTGTCGTTGAGCGGGCACTTGGCTTTTCGCTCACCCCGGCTCATGGTCATGAACCAGCCGAAACGCTCGCCCTTGCTCACCTGCAGGCAGCTTTTGGGAAGCGTGCCTTCGTCTCCCCCCTCTGCGCGGGCTTTGTTCGGGTCGTGGACGATCTGGCAGGGCTCACCCCGAAGCCCGGCGAGTATCTGGTGAATGTCCGGATCGGAGAGTTTCATCGCGACCTTACCAGCCCAGTCGTAAACGGTCTTGCTCCGATTTTCGCCGGGGCCGGAGGCGTTGGCCATTTCGATCATGAGGTAGCCCTTTTTCAGTATCCTGACTTCCCCTTTCTGGGAGGTAAAGGTCTCCCCGTCAAAATGGGTGGGCGTGAAGGTGACGTTCACCGATCCGGTGCGATTGTGAATCTTGAACGGCGGCGGTTGCTCCTGGAATGTCTCGCTCATGGGGTATCCTCCATCTTTGGGTTTACAGCCTGTTGAGGCGGCGATGGCTTTACCCTATCGCAATCTTCATGCCTGGAGACGTAATCGATTCGAGCGGAACAAGCGTCGAAGGGCCAAAAACACTATAACAAACCGATATTATGGGTTTTATGAAATTTAGAGGCAGCTTCGAAGGAAGATCCGCAAGTGGGATTTCAGGGTGTGGCACCGACTGCAGTGCCCTGTTTCCAGGGCATGCTGCACTGAATCGGGTGCACCGGCCGGTGGCGGGTGTTCTCAATAAGGTTGTTTGGGCGTCTTGATCTTGACTTCCTTGATGTATTTTTTGAGCAGGTTCACGTAGATCCCTTGGGCGTGAAGGGTTTCCAGGCCCCGGTTGAAGTCGGCAAGAACACTCTGGGAATGTGGGTTTGATGCGGCCATGACCAGGTGCACCGGGTGCTCGGAAAGCGAGCGGGTGGTCTCGGTGAACTTGTACACCTCGTCGGGGTAGAGCCGGTTGATGATGGCCCAGCCGACGAAGGAGTTTTCGGGCACCAGGTCCACCATATCGATGTAGAGCTTTTTAAAGGCAAAGGTGGCGTCGCTGGAAAGATCGAGTTCAAGGCCCGCTTTCTTGAATTCCGGCAGGGAGTAGCTCCCCCGGATCGCACCGATGCGTTGGCCTTTCAAATCTTCGAGATTTTTGAAACTGATGTCTCCGGAAGCGCGACGCTTGTAGAAGAACACTTCCTTGGAAACGGCGATGGGCTCTGAGAACCGGAGAACCGTCGCCTTCTCGGGGGCGTCGGCATATCCGATCATTCCGGTCACCAGGCCGCCTACAACCTTATCCCGGCTGTCTTCCCAGGTTGTGAAAATATACTCGGTCTCATAGCCCACGGCCAGAAAGGCGTAGGTGACCACCTCGCAGGCAAACCCGTTGCCCTCCATGTTCCGCGACATGTAAGGGTACCAGTCCACGGCGGTGATGATGACTTTTTTGGCTGAGGCCGTGGCCGGCAGGACAAACAATAAAACAAGCACGAGGGCGAATTTTTTCAACTGTTTTTCCCCTGTATTCGGGCCGATCCGTCGGATTGGGCTATTGCTGTCTATTTTGCCAATTCAGCGGCACATGCGGCACGCTCTTTCTGAGGCCAACAGATACCGCTTGATCCACAGATCCAAAATTAGGGTGCTCAGCGGGCAATTGTCAATGGTGTAGGCTAATATGAGTGCAGGGATTTCAAAATGGTGGAGGCGACATTCGTCAGAGAATCTTCAGGGCTTAATCTTTCAACGCACGGGGGCCGCGATGTGGCGGCTGATGGCCTTGATGGTTCGCGCGTCGATGGGGACCAGCGTGGCAAGCAGGCCGCGGATCCGGGCTTCGTCTTCACCGATGGTGCGGGCGATGGCCTCGGTGTAAATGCGGTCCAAGGAGTAATACGGCCGGCCGCAGACACTGACAAAACCGTCCACGGCATCGGCGACCATCACCGGGAAGACGATTTTGAACATGCCGGCCAGGCATTCTTCGGCCACCCCCCGTTTCTTGATTCGCGCAGACTGGTTCATAATGCGCTGAACCTTGCCACAAATCATCTCGAAACCGACGGCGTCACTGCGGATCAGGCGGCAGATGTCATTGGCCGCGGCGCCGTCATCGGGCGTCCGGCGGCCGCCGTCACCACGGAAGGTGACGGCATTGACCCCGAACCGGCCGGCGAGGGATCTTTCAAATGATATCCAGTCCACGTCGGAATTTTCGTCTAAAACCATCGCGTTCAGTTTCATCATGTTTCCTGATAGCTGGTGACAATCTCGCCGAGGCGCTTTTCGATGTAGCGGGCCACCGTGAGCGCCTCCGACGGCGTCATGGGTTTGAGCCCGCCGCTCAGCGCCGTGATGGCCGATTCATCGAGACCGGTCGTCTTCTGGATGATGAAGGTGTCGACCTTGCCACCCTCGGGTAGACGGCCGCACCCTCCCGCCGTACCCAGGAACGCGCCGGCGACGACAACCGGGACGGCGATTTTCAGCATGCCGGCATCGCAGGCGTCGATCACCGGCTTGCCGGTGTTGCGGGCCTCGGCCATGAAAAACTGGTTTCCGGCTGCACAGATGGTCGCCAGGGAATTCGGGTTGGACTTGATTTCAGGGCACAGGGCATTGCACCAGTTGGGCTTGCCGGTGATCCCGATTCCGCTGTCGTTGTAGACGGTGCAGTTCAGAAAAAAATGGTCGAATAGCTCCGCTTCAAATTTCTGCCACGCGTCGGGTGGCAGCAAATCGGTAAGTTTCATGCAGATGGTTCTCCTTCACTGGCGGATCATCGCTGTACCGCATTTCGGGCACTTCTTCTCATAACAGGGCACGCCGAGCGTGTGGGGCGCCGTCTCCCCGCAGCTGGGGCAGATACACGTTCCTGCGCCTTTGCCGCCGCCGCCTCGGCCTCCTCCGGATTGCCTGCCACCCCGTCCGGCGCCTGATCCGCCGCCGGCGCCACTGCGTTTGCTGTTTCCGGTCATTATTCACTCCGCTTTTGTTCGGGTTAGGGTATCGACCGGACGTGCCGGCGTCACGCTGTTTGCCTCCGGGGTTGCTCCCTTTGTTACCGATCCTTTAAAGGATCTGAGGCTTGGGTATGTACGAAATAACGCCGACCGTTCAGCGATTGTACGCTCACACTGCCGGCCCGGACCATCTCTGACAGGATCTTCACGACTTCCACGGTGTTGGCACTGAACACATCGGCGATCTGCTCGGACGTGCACGGGCGTCTGCCGACCATGGCCGCAATGGCACCCTTTAGCGCCGGCGAGGCCCATCCGCCCGTGTGGGGTGCGACGCTGGGAATCTCCGCCTTCGGGTGGAAAAGCGCTGCCAACGGCTTCATCTCCCCTTCGGACAGCGCGAGGGTGCCTGCCAAGGCCGGCGGCCGATCGACCGTGTTGAGGTGGATGCGGTCCGGCCGCACCCGGTCGGCGATGGCGGCGATTCGTGCCACGTCGTCGGCAACGGTGTTTAATCCCTTGACGAGGAATACTTCCAGCCACAGCTGGCCGGAGTAGGACGCCCTGAATTGGAGAATACCCGCGACCACGCGGTCGAACTCCAGGCTCGGATGGGGTCGGTTGACATGCTCGTAAGACGCCTGGTTCCAGGCGCTCAAGGATACCTTCACAATATCCGCCCGGCGCGCTGCTTCGCGCACCGCCGCCAACCCGAGCAGGGAACCGTTGGTCAGCAGCACGGCCGGCACTTTGGCCGTCATGCGGATGTGATCCAGCACCTCGCCGAATCCCTTGTGCAGCGTGGGTTCCCCCGAGCCGGAGAGGGTGATGTACTTGGCCCAGTCGCCCGAGCGACACCAGCGTGTCAATTCTCGCCGCACGTCCTCGGTGGGAACGAACGCCCCTCGGGTGAGCGTCTTCATTCGGGTGGGCCCCAACTGGCAGAACACGCAATCTTGCGAGCAGGTCTTGTGAGGCGTCAGATCGACGCCCAGCGAGCGACCGAACCGGCGCGATGGTACAGGGCCGAATAAATGGTGATACGTTGCCGCCATGATGCTCCTGCAGACGTGGGTCGGGTGATGCACTGCCAAAAATAGTGAGCATCATGCATGCCAAATCCGTTTCATTGGCTGCGTACGGGGGGAAAATTCGGCGGCGGCAGTGTTTGGGGTGTTATTGCGGTGGGTTGTGGGCCACGGGCCATCTCGTTGGTGGCGGTTGCGTAAGACCGGAACATGATTATAACCGTGCATCATGCACGATTATCTTTTCTTTCCCCGGCCGTCGGTATCCGGGACCACAATGCCGAGTGAGCGGATCTTTCGAAACAGCGTGCTCGGATGGATGTCCAGTTCCTCTGCGGTATGTTTACGGTTCCCCCCGTGGCGTTTGAGGATTTCCGTGATCATGACTTTTTCCATGGCGCGCAGGCTTAAGGATGACAGGGTGTCGACGGGGGCGCCATGACTGGTGCGCATCTCCTGGGGAAGATGCCGCATGTCGATGAGCTCACCCCGGCACAGAACGAATGCCTGCTCGATGATGTTTTCCAGCTCCCGGACGTTTCCGGGGAAATCGTGCTCCAGCAGGCGCGCCATCACTTCCATGGAAACGCCGGCGATCTCCTTGCCCATGAGATGGTTGAACTTGGCAACCAAATGCTCCACGAGGAGGAGAATGTCTTCCCGGCGTTCGCGCAGACTTGGCAGCGTGATGTGCACCACGCGAATGCGGTAGTAAAGATCATCCCTGAAGCGGCCGTTGCGGGTCAGCTCAGCCAGGTTCTTGTTGGTCGCGGCCAGCACGCGGACATCGGTCTGAATGGCCGTTTCGGCGCCCAGCGGCTCTATCCGTCGATCCTGGAGTACCCGGAGCAGACGCACCTGCATGGCCGGTGAGACGTCGCCGATTTCATCGAGGAAAATGGTCCCCTTCTCGGCCCTGACGAAACGGCCGGCCTTGTCGTGTCGGGCGTCGGTGAACGCACCGGCCTTGTGCCCGAAGAGTTCGCTTTCCAGCAGGGTGTCCGGGAGTGCAGCGCAGTTGACAGCCACAAAGGGGTTGCCCCTGCGCGGCGACAGATTGTGGATGGCCCTGGCGAACAATTCCTTGCCGGTCCCGCTGGGCCCCTCGATCAGCACGTTGCTGCTGCTCTCGGCAATCTGCGGCAGCACGTCGAACAGCCGCATCATGGCGGGGCTTCGCCCCACGATGTCCTCGAAGGTGTAGCTGCGGTGAAGCTGCTTTCGCAGCTGCTCCACCTGGCTGAGATCCTGAAAGGTCTCGACGCCACCGATTATTTCGCCCTTGTCGTTTTCCAAAATGGCGGTGGACAGACGGATGGGCACCCGCTTGTCCTGCCGGTTCACGATAAAGGCCGTGGCATTCACCATGGGGCGCCCGGTTTCGAAGGTCCGCTGGAGGGCGCAGTTGAACTCGCAAACGTTCGCCTGGAAAATATCGCGGCAGGACTTGCCCATGGCATCGTCCCTGGAAATGCCGGTGATTTTCTCGGCCGCCCGGTTGAAGGAAGATATCCGCCAGTTCTTGTCCACCGTGAACACCCCTTCGTTGATGGAGTCCAGAACGACATCTTGCACTGGAGGGTTGACGCTGTGTTCCATAATATTATCAGTTGGTTGTCATACATCTATGCGTTTTGCACGATTGAAGCCGGCTAACTATCGCATATCGCACGAATGCGATCAATGATTCTCCGCGATCCCATAAGGATGTCCCACACGACTTCCCATCGGCGACTACCGGTCATTTTTCAAAGCGGTTATCTGCTCGCCATCACTGCGCCAGACGTAACAGGTATCGGCAAGGAATTGCAGCATGAGCCCCTGGCTGGCAACCGGATCGATGGGGCGGGTGGCGGTCATGCTCCAGAAGCCCTGGACCGCCGCGGGAGCCATGGCCAGGATGAGCGCGGTGAGGTGTGCGCACCCTTTGGGACCGCCGATCTTTGTCTTCACCGCCGCCGTGAATCCGGCAGTCAGCTGCATCCCGGTCACCGGTGCCAGCATTTGCAGGGTCTTTTGGCATTCGGCCATCGGGGCTACGGGCATCTCGACTTCCACGGCCGTGATGGTCAACGGCGGGCCTTCGACCCGAAGCCGTACGATCATGTGGTGAACGCGATCCGGCGGGCGGATCTGGCCGGTCATGGTGTGCGTCTCCCGCAGCCGGTCGTCTTTCAGGATCCCTTCGACAACAATGGATTTGTCTGGGGCTTCGTAGGTGTTGATGGCGATTTTCCGGGTATGCAGTTTTTCGCCGCACAGCGATTTAAGATCCGGCATGGTTTCCTTTTCCTGTTTTCCGGTGGTGGGGGGGGCGTGTGCCACCATAGTAATTCAGTTTTCGATATGCGCCAAGAAAAGCATTTTTAATATCGATTCTTTAACGTTGCGATCTCTGCGACTTCGCGAGAGATGCGGACTTTTTACAGGACTGTCAAATTTAAGAACGGCAGATTCTTGACCTCTCAATGCTGGCGACCGCGCTTGCTTTCCGCTTAGAGAGATAGGTCATTAACCCTCTATGGCTGCAGTCCATTGAAAAATCGAAAAGGATGAAAAACGGTGTCAGCAATTGGTCAATGGCCAGTCGATCCTCTTCGGAGTGGAACTCGATAAAAATGAGTTCAATTTCGGGCAACCAAGACTGGAGATCCGTCAGTATCTCGACTTCGGCGCCTTCCGTGTCGATCTTTAATATTGAAATTTGCTTTATGGACAGTTCTTCAAATACCGTCGATGCGCGTCTGAAGTGCGCCTCCACTGGCTGGCTAACGGTACCGGCGTGGGGTATCGTAGAGCTCTCTACTGTTGACCGGATTCCGGGGTAGAAGTTTGCGCTGCCGTTTTCTGCGAGCAAACCGAAAGGGTAAACATCGATATCCGGGAAACTATGAGTGTTGTGTTTAAGGTAAGTCCATATGTCTGGGGAAGGCTCAAATCCATAGATTTTTGCCTGTGGAAACTTCAGTTTAAAGAAAATGATTGCGGCTCCAGCGTTAGCGCCAACATCTATAATCACCATCGGGTCCCGAAAATGCTCAGGGAATCTCCGATATTCCTTGCCACTGACTATTTTTTCGATTACCGCTGCCGTCAATCCATCCGCTGGTGCCCGTAACGTGGCTATGGTTTCACCACTGTTAGAATTTACTTTGAAGGTCATTTCCTTAATCAATGGTTTCGTCGAAATGATAGTATTTGAATTTGTCATGTCGGTAATCCCATAAGGTAGACTGCAGAATATTTGCCACTATGCTGGGGTGGACCCCAAAGCTTGGACAGCCGGATGGGTTCGTTAAGCTAAGAGCCAGAAGAATAAAATATAGAGGCATCAGGCCGCCTCAGAGTAAGGGTGAGGCAGACCGTAGTAGACCTCATCCGGGGTTCTGTCGTCA
>JBDRRP010000160.1:0-2595 GCA_043825735.1 Pseudomonadota bacterium
TGAGTTTATTTCCGATAATGGAACTGTCTTGCCTTGCCAAATATCCGCAATTTGGGCACTTCCGCCGCCGGATGACTTCATGTCGCCGCTCCTGCCGCGTTTCGATCACCGGCAGCCTGCCGCCGCATCCGGGGCATTTCAACGGAAAAGCCGCTGCACCCATCCCCAGGCGCCCGGCCGGGTGATCCGCGCCAGCGTGCCGGCGATGACGGCCTGTGCCTGGTCGTCAGGCGATATGATATAGATCCCGTCAATCCGTCCGGTTGTCGGGTCCACTTGGATGAAAGCGCCGGACTGTTCACGGTCTGGTCGCGGCATCCGTTTTCGGAATTTCCACGTCACCTGGCCACCTCCTGAAAGCATGCTCGATCCTCGATCCAGACAAGCGGTATCATCCCGGTAGGCCCGTTTCGGTGCTTCGAAATTATCAATTCAGCCGTGCCGCGCACCTTTGAAAATTTGTCTGTCATAAGCCCCTGATCGTCATACTTTGGTTCGATGTAGACTTCAGGCCGATATGGGAAAAGCACGATGTCAGCATCTTGCTCTAACGCGCCAGATTCGCGCAGGTCTGATAGTTTCGGCCGTTTCTCGGTGCGGTCCTCCAGCTTCCTGTTGAGCTGTGACAGCACGATAACGGGCACCTGAAAGTCTTTGGCGATGGCCTTCAGCCCGGCGGATATGTCGCCGATCTCCAGGTCGTGCCGCTCACCGCGCCGGCGGTCGGTCCTCATCAACTGCAGGTAGTCGATGAAAACCGGCCCGAGTCGACCATGCTTGCGGCGGATCTGCCGCAACCGGCGCCGGATCTCCGAGACCGTCAAACCGGATGAGTCATCAACCACAATCTGCATGTCATGGATCCGGCCGGCCGCCGCAGTCACTCGGTCCATGTCCCCGCGCGACAATCCCCCGGACCGAATGCCCTGGAGAAAAACACCGGAGATTGCCGAAAGCATCCTGAAATAGAGTTGCCGCTTATCCATTTCGAGCGAGAAACATACCGGCGTTGATTCATTCGCCGCTGCCATGACCATTGAAAGCATAAGTGCCGTCTTGCCCATGGATGGCCGGGCCGCGATGATGATTAAATCACCGGCCTGAAACCCTAAAAGCACCCGGTCCAGTCGGAGAAAACCTGTCGGTACTCCGAGAAGTCGCCCCTGGTTGGCAACCCTCTGTTCAATTTCGTCAAAGGCATCGCCGGCCACCTCTGAAATCAAAACCGCTGGGCACTCTCTGCCGGCGGTCTCGGTGCTGTCGATGGCCTGCCGTACAAACTCCGCAACCACGGTCACGTCCGCGCCCGGCGCCGTCGCTCGTTTGAAAATTGCGTTGCCGTGCTCGGCCAGCCGCCGCAGTGCTGCCCTGTCGGCAACTATCCGGCATAGGTGCTCGCCGCTGCCCTGGCCCGGTCCCGGTGTAAAGTCTAAGATTTCCGCGATGGTGGCCGCGTATGACACCCCAGGCCGCCCCATGTCGCCGTCAAGGCGTTCTGCGATGGTGGCAGCGTCAACGGTCTGCCCCACTTCGAAGTTTTCCAGAATCGCGCGGTAGATGGCCTGGTGGCGCTCGCTGTAGAAGTCTTCGGCCCGCAGGATGCCCACGGCGGTCTCAACGGCGTCGTCGGCAGTGAAACACCCGTGAAGGACTCGGCGCTCGGTTTCGGTGTCGTGCGGCATCGTCGTCATAGGACACGCATCCCGTGGTGGTTGTCGGTGGTGGTGGCCTGGTGCTCACCCGGTACCCTTGGCGCGCGGTCCTGTTGCTTCTTCAGCCAGTTGGTAATGAACCGCTTCATGCCGCCGGCGGTCTTCCGGTTTTTGGGGTTGGCGTCGAGCCACCCGGCCATGGCGCGGATCTCGTTTTTAACGTCAACGGCTGGGTACAGTTCACACAACTGGCTGAGGTATGCGACTGCCACGGGAAACGGCTTGCAGTTGTTGGTGGGCAATGTCCAGAAAACAGGTTCATCAACTTCATGCTGAGCGTGATTTTTATCACGCGATGCAGTAGGTTTTTCTTTTCCAACATTCTTATCATTCTTGTTTGTGTCGGTTGGTTGTCGGTTGGGTGTCGGTTGGGTGTCGGGTTGGGTGTCGGGTTTTTCTTCTATGCCCTGGTAAGCATCCCAATTTACTATTGAAACAATAGAGTAATGGGTGCCGGGTTGGATGACGACATTTCCGAGTGTTTTTAATTTCATCATCCGATCGTTGACAGCCGTGGGTTTCATGCGAAGCATCTTCGCGGCGGCCTTTCTACCGTAGATAAATTGACCGGGCATAATTTCGATTTCTGTCTCACCGCGCCCGGTTCGAACTGGCACCCACCGGGGTGAGTGATTCGCCCTCAGAAGGCACCAAACCCAAACCTTGAGAAGCGCCTCATTGGCGAACACTCTCGATTCCAGCAGTTTCCGGTGGAGTTTTATCCAGCCTTGAGTCAATGGCGGTCTCTATCCTCGCGCCTATGATGTCGCGCGCTCGGCGCCACGGGATGCCATCCAGCCGTCGATTTCATCGGCGAACCACCCAACGCTATTGGCGCCTAATTGAATGCGTTTCGGGAACCGCCCATCACGCTCCATGCGCC